>NZ_WOSX01000011.1 GCF_011516735.1 Acetobacter fallax
CACGGCCATGCCGAGACCGGCCGAGATCGAGGTGGAGGAGTGAGCCGCGCCGAACGGATCGTATTCGCTCTCCGAGCGCCGGGTGAAGCCCGACAGGCCGCCTGGCTGACGTAGCGTGCGGATCCGGTCGCGACGGCCGGTCAGGATCTTGTGTGGATAAGCCTGATGGCCGACATCCCAGATCACCCGGTCATCAGGCGTATCAAACACAGCGTGCAGCGCGACGGTCAGTTCAACCACCCCGAGCGAGGCTCCAAGGTGACCGCCAGTCGTCGAAACCGTGTCAACCGTCTCCGAACGGAGCTCGTCCGCAACCTGCTTCAGCTGATCCGTCGACAAATTCCGTAAATCAACCGGATAATCTACCCGGTCCAGTAACGGAAAACGTCCCCGGGAGGGGATAGTCTGCTGCGTCGTTTCATCGGGTGTCGATGAAACTGCCTTGCCGTGAGCCATTGATGTCACATCCGTCTGGTTTCGCCGGGAAGACGCGCATGACCGAAAAACCGGATCATGCCACGCCGGAATTTGCATGAGGTCCCTGAGGACGCCCGGACTTCTTCCTGACGCAGGGCCAGGAGAGAACATCTTCTGCATATTCCGTTGAGGCGAATGAAAAAAACAGGTCCGAAACCGGCTGTCCTGTTGGTCGCGTTTCCTCTGTTCTGACAAGCATGGAATTTCGATTGGCTTGTCTGTGTGCTATTAATGCAACATATCTGCAATCAGGTCTTGAGTGCCCGAAAGGGATTATCCTATAGCCGACGCATTCAGACATCGTGGTGCCGTATATTCGCACGCGGGCCATGTGTTGTCCGCAAGCCTGAGCCACGAGACGGTTTCTATTCTTTATCCCGGACATGGCCATATATATGTCCGCAACATGACAGGCAGTCGGTGACGTGCCGACTTAGGAGCAGAGCGTAATGGCGGTACCTTTGATGCAGGCCGTCCGGGTCGGCGCATATGTCGTCAAGCAGCATATTACCGGACGTAAACGTTATCCACTTGTGCTCATGCTCGAGCCATTGTTCCGGTGTAATCTCGCATGCGCGGGTTGTGGCAAGATCGATTATCCGGCTGCCATCCTCAATCAGCGTCTGAGCATGCAGGAATGTCTCGACGCTGATGCGGAAGCGGGCGCGCCGGTTATTGCAATCGCTGGCGGAGAGCCGCTTTTGCATAAGGAAATGCCTCAGATCACCCGGGCGCTGATCGAGCGAAAGAAATACGTTTATCTCTGCACGAACGCTCTTCTCCTTGAGAAGAAGATGGACGATTACGAGCCAAGCCCGTTCTTCTCATGGGACGTGCATCTTGATGGTGACAGGGAGATGCACGATGCATCCGTCTGTCAGGATGGCGTTTATGAGCGTGCGGTCGCGGCAATCAAAAAAGCCAAGGCGCGTGGCTTCCGTATCTCTATCAACTGCACTCTTTTCGATGGTGCGGATCCCAAGCGTGTGGCTTCGTTCTTTGATGAAGTTATGGCCATGGATGTCGATGGCATCATGACTGCGCCGGGTTATGCGTATGAACGTGCGCCTGATCAGGAGCATTTCCTGAACAGGCAGAAGACCAAACAGCTCTTCCGTGACATCTTCCGCCTCGGAAAGGGCCATAAGTGGCGTTTCACACAGTCACCCCTGTTCCTGAACTTCCTTGCTGGTAACGAGACCTACCACTGCACCCCATGGGGTAAACCACTCCGCAATGTCTTCGGCTGGCAGCGTCCGTGCTATTTGCTGGGTGAGGGATATGCCAAATCGTTCGACGAACTGATGAACGACACAAAGTGGGATGATTACGGCACTGGCAACTACGAAAAGTGCGCCGACTGCATGGTCCATTCAGGCTACGAGTCGACAGCCGTGATGGACGCCGTTCGTCGTCCCTGGCATATCGCCAAGGTTGCGCTGTTTGGACCTGAGACCGAGAAGCCGATGGCTCCGGAGATCTCTCTCGCTAACCAGCGTCCGGCACAGTACGTCTACGCTGAGCAGGTTGAAGAGCAGATGCAGGAAATATCAGCTCGCAAAAAACCAGCCAGAATGCCGCGTGTGACGACCGTTGTCAGCGCATCGGCTGACCAGAATTCGGCTGTTCCGGCTGATGCAGCTGACTGAATTACGCGGCGTTTTCTAATCCGTCGATATAGCGACAAAAAGGGGGCGGAACCTGTCGGTTCAGTCCCCTTTTTTGTACATTTCCAGGTGTCATGACTCTTTCCATTCTCATCATCCTTCTCCTCGTTGTGCTCAACGGTATCTTCGCGATGGGGGAACTCGCACTGATTTCGGTGAAGCGTCCCAGACTCGTTATTCTGCATGGGCAGGGCGTGCGCGGAGCGGATCGTGCTCTCAAGCTGGCGGACGATCCGCAGAGTTTTCTGCCGACCGTCCAGGTTGGTATGACACTCGTTTCCATCCTTGAAGGCACGTTTGGCGGTATAAAAATCGAAGCTGCACTGACGCCCTGGCTGGAAACTTTTCCTGCTCTGCGTCCTTTTGCCGCTGATATTTCGATGATCGTGGTGGTGCTTGCCATTACGAGTCTGATGCTCGTACTTGGCGAACTGGTGCCGAAACAGCTCGCCCTGCAATATCCTGAACGGATAGCCGCCCGGCTTGCTGTGCCGCTTGATTTGCTGGCGACGATTGTGCGCCCGATCGTCTGGGTGCTGCGGCAGTCCTCCGATCTGGTGCTGCGGCTCATGCATGTGGCGCCAGCAGATAAACGAGCCCTGACAGAAGAGGAGTTGCGCGCGGTCCTGGCCGAGGGTGCTCAGTCAGGTGTCCTCGAACACGAGGAGCGCACAATGATCGAGCGTCTTCTGCGTCTCGCGGATCGTCCGGTGCGCGCCATCATGACGCCTCGCAACGAAATCAGCTGGATTGAGCGGCATGCCGGACGTGACGTGCTTGTGTCGACTTTGCGTTCGACGACCTATTCGCGTCTCGTTGTGTGTGAGGATGGTGTCGACAATCCTGTCGGCGTCATTCTGGCGCGCGATATGCTGGATCGGCTGCTCGACGGGATGCCTGTTTCGATTGAGGCGGGATTGCGCCAGCCCGTTGTCGTCCCGGATACTATTTCAGCACTCGATATGCTGGAGAGGATGCGTTCCATCCCGCTTGGTATCGCTCTCGTTGTTGATGAATACGGTTCGTTTGAAGGTATTGTAACGGCGTCTGATCTGTTCGGGGCGATCGTCGGTGAGGTCAGCGAACACGGTCAGCATAGTGTTCTGGAAGCAAAAGCTGGCGACGTAGTCATTCTTGAAGGAGCAGAGCCGGCTGACGAGGTGAGGGATCGTCTTAGTCTGGGTGAATTGCCCGGAGAAGGCGATTACCACACTCTTGGCGGCCTGATTCTCGCTCTGTTGCGGCGCGTGCCGGCGGTCGGAGATAAGGTGGTGTTCTCCGGCTGGCTGTTCGAGGTGCTGGAGATGGATGGACGGCGCGTCACGCGAGTGCGCGCAAGCAGGCAGGCACTCGCGGAGAACTGAGAGTAAGACACAGGTTAATCAGGTCCTTAAGCAGCGGACCTGCCGATTGCCTTGTGTGAGGCTGGCCGGGCTCTGCTCCGGAGCCGGGCAAAGGCTGTCTTTGCCAGACAGGTTTATTATCAGCAGGCCGGAGTGCAGGGGGCTGTGGTCCGTTTATTTACGGCCTCTGGTATCACTCAGCCGCGGCACGCAGTCCCATGCCGCCTGCAAGCGGGCAGAGTGGCAGGGCGCCGATCAGAAAGGCCATAAGGAGCTCAAGATCGGGCGCAAAGGGGAGGCCGGTCCGTGCCGCATCAACAGCCGCCGCACCAAAGATGAGGGCTGGTGTGACCAGAGGCAGAACGAGAAGCGGCAACAGCACTCCGCCGCGCCTTGCGCCGAGCACGATCGAGGCTGCCATGCCGCCAACAAGAGACAGAACAATGGTTCCGGGAATGAGGCCCGCCATCAGCACGGGAAGTGCTGAGAACGGGAGCCCCAGCATCATCGCCATTGGCGCGGAGGCGACGAGCAATGGCAGCCCCGTGGTGAACCAGTGCGCTGTCATCTTTGCGAGAGCGACCAGAGAAGGCGGCAGACCGAGGAGTAGTAACTGATCCAGCGAACCGTCTTCCAGCTCAGAACCGAACAGCCGATCAAGGGGCAGTAAAGCCGCGAGCAGAGCGCAAACCCAGATCACGCCCGGTGCCATGCGGCGCAGTAATTCCGGTGAAGGACCTAGCGCAAGCGGGAACAGGGCACCTGCCAGAATGAAAAACAGAACGGCGCCGAGTGTGTCGGCGCCATGACGAAGCGCCAGACGGAGGTCTCGTGCCACGATCGCGGCGAACAGGCTGCCGGCACTCATGGGACATCCTCCCACCCTGTCAGATCCACGAGCGGCGCGCCTGGCAAGGTCAGGTGACGCACATTGTCCAGCGGTAACGGAACATGAGTCGTGGCAATCACCATGCCACCTGCGGCACGGTGCTGTGCCAGTGCGATTCCGAGTCGCTCCACGGATCGTGCATCCAGTCCCAGACTCGGCTCGTCCAGAAGCCAGAGTGGAGCCTGAGCCAGCACAACACGAGTCAGAGCTGCGCGCCGCTTCTGGCCCGCTGAAAACAACCGGACCGGCACATGAGCGAGGTTTGTGAGATCGAAGATGGCGCACGCATCGTCCAGAGACTCGCCGCGGGCGAAGAGCGCAAGGTTCTCTGCCAGTGTCAGTCCAGACTTGAGTGCATCCTGATGTCCAAGATAGGCGATATGCGCCGCGTGCATGGCTACATCCGCGAGAATGTCAGAGTTCTGCCAGAGCAGGCGTCCTGCATCCGGGCGTCGCAGCCCGGCCAGAACGCGAAGTAATGTGGACTTACCTGCTCCGTTAGGGCCGGTGAGCAACAGGGCCTCTCCGGCGCTCATCGTGAGGCTGACCTCGTCGAGAACGAGTCGTTCGCCCCGGAAGACAGAGATGTTTTCCGCAGACAGGATTGGATCGTCATGGAACGGGGCCGAAATTGGAGTGATCCCTTAATTGTGACCGGAAACAGCCCCGTCCGGGCCTGTGCTCGCGTTCTCGTGGTCGCCGGTGTGCTTGTGCCAGGACCCTTCGCCGGTATGTTCTAGCGCCGATCAGAGATCAAGCCGGCGACCGGGGTTAGTCCCGGGGAAAGGCGTGCATCGCAGACCGTGATGTGACGCTGCCGGTATCGACATGCCAGCGGGATGCTGTTGTCGCGGAGGAAGTTTACATGAAAGCGGTTGGGCACGATTCGTTGAAAACCGGGCGCGAGCTCAAGGTTGACGGCAAGACCTACCATTATTTCTCGATCCCTGAGGCCGAGAAGACCATTGGCGACGTAAGCCGCCTTCCGGTCAGCCTCAAGGTGCTGCTTGAGAACGTGCTGCGTTTCGAGGACGGGCGCTCCTACACGCAGGACGATGCAAAATCGATCGCAGGCTGGCTGCCGAAGGGCAGCAGCACGAAGGAAGTGCCGTTCAAGCCTTCACGCATTCTCATGCAGGATTTTACCGGTGTTCCGGGTGTTGTTGATCTTGCTGCGATGCGGGACGGAATTGTCCAGCTCAAGGGTGACCCGGACAAGGTGAACCCGCTTGTGCCCGTCAATCTCGTGATTGATCACTCGGTCATGGTCGACGTTTATGGCACGAAGGATGCTCTGCAGAAGAACATCACCATCGAGTTCGACCGGAACGGCGAGCGTTATGCGTTCCTCCGGTGGGGCCAGGAAGCGTTCAAGAACTTCTCGGTGGTTCCGCCTGATACCGGTATCTGCCATCAGGTGAATCTTGAGCACATCGCTCAGGTCGCATGGACGGCTGAGGTTGGCGGCAAGGAATACGTCTACCCTGACACGCTGTTCGGCACGGATTCGCACACCACGATGGTGAACGGTCTTGGCGTGCTCGGCTGGGGCGTGGGCGGTATCGAGGCTGAGGCGGCCATGCTTGGTCAGCCGATCGCCATGCTGATCCCGGACGTGATCGGCTTCCGTCTGACCGGCAAGATGCCTGAGGGCGCGACAGCGACCGATCTGGTGCTGACGGTGACGCAGATGCTCCGCAAGAAGGGCGTTGTCGGTAAATTCGTTGAGTTCTTTGGTCCTGCGCTTGATCATCTGCCGGTTGCTGACCGTGCGACGATTGCGAACATGGCACCGGAATACGGCGCGACCTGCGGCTTCTTCCCGGTTGATAAACTGACGCTGGAATACCTGCATGAGACGGGTCGCGACGCGCACCGCCTGAAGCTGGTTGAGGAATACTACAAGGCGCAGGGGATGTTCCGTACATCCGAGACTGCTGAGCCTGTGTTCACTGACACCCTGGAGCTCGATCTTTCGACGGTTGTTCCTTCGATCTCGGGTCCGAAGCGTCCTCAGGATCGTGTTGTTCTGACCGATGCCACGACGGCTTTTGAGAAAGAGCTGGTTTCGGGGCTCGGCGTTCCGGCGAACGATGCACACAAACAGGCGAAGGTTGCGGGAACGAACTACGAGATCGGTCATGGCGATGTTGTTATCGCGGCGATCACGTCCTGCACCAACACGTCGAACCCTGCGGTGCTGATTGCTGCCGGTCTGGTGGCCCGTAAGGCGCGTGCTCTCGGACTGATGCCGAAGCCATGGGTGAAGACGTCGCTGGCGCCGGGGTCTCAGGTTGTCACGGATTATCTGAACCGTGCGAACCTGACGGAAGATCTCGATGCACTGGGCTTCAACACGGTTGGTTACGGCTGCACGACCTGCATCGGTAACTCCGGTCCGCTGGCTGACAATATTGTTGACGCCATTGAGGACAACAAGCTGGTCGCAGTTTCGGTGCTTTCGGGCAATCGTAACTTTGAAGGCCGTATCTCACCCAACGTGAGAGCGAACTACCTCGCCAGCCCGCCACTGGTGGTGGCTTACTCGCTGCTCGGCACGATGCGTAAGGATATCACGAAGGAGCCGCTCGGCACGTCTAAGGACGGCAAACCGGTTTACCTGAAGGACATCTGGCCGACGAACAAGGAAATCGCTGCCCTGATCGGGTCGTCGATCAACCGCGAAGAGTTCATCAAGCGCTACAAGGACGTGTCGAAGGGCACGAAAGAGTGGCAGGATCTCAAGGTTGCGACGGGGTCCGAGACCTACAAGTGGGATCACAAATCGACCTACGTGCAGGATCCTCCGTACTTCAAGGATATGGCTGTCGATCCAGGTAAGGGCGGAGGCAACATCTCCGGGGCGCGCGTTCTTGCTGTGCTGGGCGACAACATCACGACCGACCACATCTCTCCGGCAGGTTCGATCAAGAAGGATTCGCCTGCCGGCAAATACCTGATCGAGCATGGCGTAGAGGCGAAGGACTTCAATTCCTACGGTTCACGTCGCGGTAACGACCGGATCATGGTGCGTGGCACGTTTGCCAATATCCGCATCAAGAACGAGATGCTTCCAGGCACAGAGGGCGGGCTCTCGAAACACTTCCCTGATGGCAAGGAAGGCTTCATCTACGATGTGGCCATGGAGTACAAAAAAGAGCACGTGCCTCTCGTCGTCTTCGGCGGCAAGGAATACGGCATGGGTTCGTCGCGTGACTGGGCTGCGAAGGGCACCCTGCTTCTCGGCATCAAGGCCGTGATTACAGAAAGCTTCGAGCGTATCCATCGTTCCAACCTGGTAGGCATGGGCGTTCTGCCGCTGCTCTTCAAGGAAGGGACGACACGCAAGACGCTCGGCCTGAAGGGCGACGAAGTCATCGATATCAAGGGGCTTGAGAAAATCACTCCCCGGATGGACGTGACGATGGTCATTCATCGCGCCGATGGAAAGACCGAAGAGGTGCCTCTCCTCTGCCGTATCGATACTCTGGACGAGGTCGAATATTACCGGCATGGTGGTATTCTTCAGTATGTTCTGCGTGGGATGCTTAAGGCTGCCTGAGACTTATCCGTCTTACGACGACCATGAAATTGCCGACCCGGTGGAAACCGGGTCGGCTTTTTGCGTTGAGACGGTTCTGCGTGCGGAATCGCTCTGTAAATCTTTTGATTCCCATAAAGTCCTGCGCAATGTCTCTCTGACGGTCGAGCGAGGAGAACTTGTCTCGATTATCGGTCCATCGGGCTGTGGAAAATCAACCTTCCTGCGCTGTCTCAATTTTCTGGAAATTCCTGACAGCGGCGTCGTCACCATCGCGGATGACAGTATTCGCCGTAACGGCGGCCCCTGGCGCTCATCGGATGAGGCTCTGGCCCATCAGTTGCGTGCGCATGTCGGTATGGTGTTCCAGTCTTTCAACCTGTTTCCTCACCGCACGGTGCTGGATAACGTTATGCTGGCACCGCGTGTGGTAAAGCATGTCACGCCGTCGGTTATTGAAGCCGAGGCCCGTGACCTTCTCGCCAAGGTTGGACTGGAAGCCGCGGCCCTGCGCTATCCCTCCACCCTTTCCGGCGGTCAGCAGCAGCGGGCTGCGATTGCCAGGGCGCTCGCCATGCGGCCAGATGTCATGCTGTATGACGAGCCAACCTCCGCGCTTGATCCGCGCGTCGCCGAAGAGGTGCTCGAAGTCATGCGCGCTCTCGACCGGGAGGGTATGACGCAAATTGTTGTCACCCATGACATGCGCTTTGCCCGTGCCGCTTCTGACCGGATTGTGTTCATGGAAAGCGGCGAGATCATCGAAATCGGTGACCCTGATGAGATGTGCCTGAACCCGAACGACCCCCGCACGAAAGAATTTCTCGGGGCATCGCTTTGAAAAAACCTGCCTGGTGCACTGTCTTGCTGGCAGCTTTTTTCTGTCTGGTCTCTGTTCCGGAGGCAAGGGCGGAAGGCCCGCTACGATGGGCGGCCGACGGGACGGCAAACGTGCCTTTCACCTTTCATGATCCGGCCGAAGAAAGCCACATGGCCGGATTTGAATACGACATCATGCAGGAGATCGGGCGCCGGCTCGGGCGGGAAACTCAGTTTACCCAGAATGACTGGGACGGCCTGATTCCAGGTCTCCAGCGCGGCTTCTACGACATGGTCGCCGATGGCATTGAGATGACGCCCGAACATGTCGACGCGCTGGATTTCAGCCGTCCTTATTATGTGACAGCGGAGCGGATTGTCGTTCGTCGGGATCAGGCAGGTCTTGATTCCTTCGATCGTCTTGGCGGCCATACTGTGGGCACCATCAAGGATACGCTTGCTGAGCGGATGCTGCGAAGTCGGACTGATGTCACGCTGCGATCCTACGACGAAGAATCCAATGCGTTTTCAGACCTGCGGAACAGTCGCCTGGATGCCGTGCTTCTGGATGGCCCGATTGCACTCTATTACGGCGAAGCTGATCCTGATTTCCGGATTGTCGGTCCGCCTGTTGGTCATCTTTCGTATGGTATCGCTTTTCGGAAGGGCACCAATCAGGATCTGCGCCGCAGAGTCGATGCGGCTCTTCAGACAATGGTGGCGGACGGCTCCCTCCATCGTATTCTGGCACGATGGAATCTCTGGACACCGGAGATGGCGGAATGGACCGGCGATCACTCTGCGCCAGACATCGTGCCAACCGAATGGGAGCGGTATCTTGCGTCCACGGCTCCTGCACGTGGCTGGTCAGCCAGATTTTATCGATATGCAGGCTTTCTGCCCCTGATTGGACGAGGCGCATTACTGACGCTGGCTGTTTCGGGCTGTGCCATGGTTCTGGCCGTGGGTGTGGGACTTGCTCTTGCGCTGGCCCGTCGGTACGGCCCGTCCTGGCTTGCAACGCTGGCCTCAATATATGTTGAGATTGTTCGTGGAACGCCGCTGCTCATTCAGATTCTGTTTATTTTCTATGGTCTTCCGAGCATCGGTGTCCGGCTTTCCCCCTTTGTCGCAGGCGTCATCGGGCTCGGGCTGAATTACGCGGCCTATGAAGCCGAAAATTATCGGGCCGGCCTTCAATCCGTTGCACGCGGGCAGATGGAAGCAGCGACAGCACTGAACATGACGCATTTTCAGGCGTTGCGTTATGTCGTTGTGCCGCAGGCCTTCCGGGTTGTCGTGCCGGTGATGACGAACGACTTTATTTCGCTCCTCAAGGATTCCTCGCTGGTCAGCATCATTACTCTGACCGAACTCAGTCAGACATATGTGCGGCTGTCTTCCACGTATTTCGATTATTTCGGACCAGGTCTTATGGTAGGCGCGGCTTACCTTCTGCTGGGACTGCCTTTTGTGAGGCTCGCCCGGCTGGCGGAAAAGCGGCTTGCTGTCAGTGAGCGCCATGGCGGTGGCCGCCACTGATCCGCGGGTCCGCAATGGTGCCTGTGCGTTTTTGGTATAGCGGCCTCCATTTTCGCTATATTGTGCATAAATAAACGGGCCGTCATCATTGCTCCACAATCCTTTCATGGCGGCGCTTGATGGATCTCCTTTCTGCTCTGCATAGTTTCGTTCGCGTTGCGGCGACAGGCTCGTTTTCAGCTGTTTCACGGGAAACAGGTGCGAGCCAGCCAACGATCTCGCGGCATATTGCTCTCCTTGAGGCGCATTACGGCACGACGCTTTTCGCACGAACCACACGCAGTCTGATGATGACGGAGGATGGGCGCAGCCTTCTTCCTCATGCTTACGAAGTCCTGGAAATTCTTGAAACAGCCGAGACGGTTCTGGGCCGGAGACGGGCTTCCGTCTCTGGTCTCGTCCGTCTGGGTGTCACCACAGCTTTCGGTCTTTATCTGACATCACGCATCAATGATCTGCTTAAGCGGCATCCTGATTTGTCAGTTGAACTGATTATGCGGGACGGCTTTGGCGATCTGGTCGAAGAAGGGCTGGATCTCGCGATTCGGGTTGGTGAGATTGCGGAGGGATCGCTGATTGCCCGTAAACTCGGTGCCGTGCATCGATCACTCGTGATGTCCGCAAAACATTTCAACCCAAATGGACTGCTGGAGCATCCCCGGGATCTCGCTGATCAGCCATGTGTCGTCTACACTTATGGTGGCGGTCGACAGGACTGGCATTTTTACGGAAACGGTGAGGAAAGTGTCGTCGCGCCTGCCACGGTATTTCGGGCCAATAGCAGCGAAGCGGCGCTTTATGCGGTTCAGGCCGGAGTTGGAATCGGTCTTTTGCCGGAATTTCAGGTGCGCGATCTGATAGCGTCTGGCGAACTGATTCATCTTTATCCGCATTGGCAGGTTTCTCCGATGCCTCTCTATGCCGTTCATACCGGTCCCAGAACTCTGCCGCTGCGCACGCGGACTGTCCTCGATTTTCTGGTTGAAATCTCGTCAGGAATTCTCAGATCAGAGTAAGATCCGGGTGCTCTGTGCTGCCAGTCGGAAATGATCAGGGATTTTTTTCATACTGATCTGGTGAGGCGTGGCGGTTATTCCGGTCGAAGGCTTTGGTCAGTCTGTGGTCGTGCCTTTTGACCACGATAATCTCCAGCAGCTGATTCTGCCGAAATGCATATCGAAGCTGTCCGTGATCCGGTGACGCAGGCCAGCAGACCTGTCGGAGTGTGAACATGAACGAAAACGGAGAAGAAGATCACATGTCCGCTCCCGCGTTTCCGCCATTAAACCCCTCAGCGGAACGGGCTTTTTTCGAGCGACGCTTTACTGAACTGGCTGAACGCAATCAGGAGCAGGATCGTTATATTCGCGGCCTGCGTGCGCTGGTTGATATGCTTAGACAGGAACTGGAGGGTTTTCGCGTTCAGGAGGTAAGCGGGCCGGTAACGGAATCTCCGGTTGCTCATGTGGATACGGCAGAATCCGCAAGGGTCCCGTCACCGTGGGGAGTTATTCCTTCTGTGCTCTCCGTGAAAAACAATCTCTTTCTGCCCGCAGGCTGGCCCGTTGCCGGAAAAGATGAAGACGGAACGCAACGTTACGCCGCTCTGAAGGTCTATGGAGAAAATACGGCTCCTTCTGAATGGAGTGGGATGCTTTCTTCATGGTTTGATGATCACGCAGCGGATATCAGTGCGGCCCTCGTGCCGCACGAGATTGCCAGCCCGGACTTTCTTGATCAGTTACGGAAGGCAACTGTGGCACCAGTGATCGTTGTCTGGAGCGGGAAAGTGAAAATATCCGATGACCGTGATGCCCGTATTATCGCAGCGTCTGACCTGAGCGTAACGGATTCTGCCTCTGTCGTATCCAGTATCCGGCAGTTGCATTCAGGTTGTCCCGTTGTCGAATTGCCTCCGGATCACGTTTTTTTCGCAACTTTCAGGTCGCAGGCGGTGTGATGGGACAACGCACGACAAGATACGGCGGCTGTCGCAGATTATGCCCGTCATTGAAGCCAGCCAGACGATTCCATTGTCCGAGAACGCAATAAACATAGCTTTTGTCAGCAAAAATCCCATCCGGCCAGATAATCCTCTGATCCCGGGCGATGACGTCAATGCTGCCATCCGTGTTTCTGCGCATGATGGCGTCATGCTCACCCGCGGTCAGATAAAGGCGGTTCCACGGATCGGTCGCGAGACCGTCTGTCATGACTTTTTCACCAAGATCAACGACTGCATCGGAAAGCTGTTGATCAGTTAAAGAAAAATCAGAGAGAAGGGACGTGGGGAGACTGTAAAGTCTTCGGCTTGTCAGAGGTGAATAATAAAGCGTGCTGCAATCCGTGCTGAGCGTGATGCTATCCACGCCCCCGGTCGGAAACTGTGCATGTTTTGCCTTGTAATGGCGGGGTTTGCCTTCAAGGACAGCCACAAAACCTGGCTCCGCAAGAATAGACGGATGCTGAGTCAGCACGCGCCTTTGTCGCCCTGATGCAACATCCACGACGACCAGACCGGGCGACGTTCCAAATGAGGAATCGGCAACAAAGACCGTGCCTTTTTCACCATGAGTCAGATCGACGCGCAGATCGTTCATATGGCTGTCAGGCAACAACGCTGGCGCTTTGAGCACAATATTCGCAATACGTTTTCGTGTCGTCGTGTCGTAGCCGACAATCTTCGCAGCACCGGGTGGAATCGGATGTCCGACAATCTTTCCATCGTCGATCAGCCAGAGGTGGCCCTGTGTATCGGTTGTCATCCCATGAGGAGAAATCAGCCGCTGATCAATCGGAAGAGATGACTGAAGCGTGGTCTTTTCATCCGGCCATGCAACGGCTTTTCCATTACGCAGTTCGCCAAGCGCAGGATGATTATGATCTTCCGCGTGACGTGGAAAACTCAGGAAGACCCGATTATCCGGCGTAACAGTGATGCCGGAAGGCCCTGGATCAGGAAGTGCTCCAATGACTTCCATCGTGCCTGCGGGCAGCATGTCCTGCGCCATTGCAGCGCCATCGGCGGTGCGCTGATCTTCAGCATGCGCAGATACGGCTGAAACAACCGGGAGCAATGGAGAAACTGCCGCAACACTCAGAAAAGCGCGTCTTCTGACACGGTTTTCCGAGGCGGAAGCAGAAGTCTCAATGTGGTCTGAACCTGAAGGCATGCGGTCATGTGTCATTGAAAATCTCCTTTCAGCGCCGTCACCGACTCAACGGCACACGCTTCATCCTTCTCGCCTCCGGGTGCTCCGGATACGCCAAGCCCGCCAATGACCGTGCCATCAGCCTTGCGTAATGTCGCGCCCCCCGGAATGAACAAAACTTCCGGAACCGTGTTCAGGGCTCCGTTTGAAGGCCCTGTGAGTTTCGCCGCAATCAGTTCGCTGGTGGTATTCTTGCCAAAAGCCTGTCCATAGGAAAATGCTGTGTAAGCCTTGCGATAGGACACGGAGAGGGACTGGAGCGGAACGGTGTCACCCTTGATCACCACCTGTTCGTGTCCGGATGGATCGACGACAGCTGCGGTAACGGAATATCCCTGCCGGGCACAGATGCGTACCGCTGTGGCTGCAAGTTTCTCTGCAGTTTCCCAGTCGAGCTTCTGTGTCGTGATCAGCGAGGCTGCATGCCCGTGAGAGAGACCTGCTCCGATTACCAGAGCTGCGCCATGCAGAGCGCAGTATCGTGAGAATTTTGAAACATGACTGAGCATATTAATAAATTCCTTCCCGTGATCTCAGCATTGTCTGCGGCGGGCGTTACTGGTGTGAGCGCCGAAAATCGAAACAGTCATGCCGATGCGTGCAGGCTTCCGTGTCGACGTTTTTCAATGGCCAGCCGGATTGTGATCAGTGCTCCGGCAGCGGCACAGATGCCACCCACCAGGAAAACGCTCCCATAACCGGCTCGATCCGCAACAGATCCGACAACAGGCCCTGTGGCACCATAAGCAAGATCCTGAAATGCAGCGAAGCCTCCCAGCGCGGTTCCTCGAAGATGAGGTGGAACGATGTGGACGACTTCGACGCCGAGTGAAGGAAACACCATCGAGCAGCCAGCTCCGGTGAGAAGAGCACCGAGAAGTGCGATCCAGGGAGTGTGTGCCGACCAAAGCAGCATCTGTCCGGTCGTCTCCACGAGGAGCGACACAATCGCGACAGGATAACCGCCGATACGATCAGGCAGATGGCCGCACAGGACCCGGACAAGCACGAATGCCAGACCAAAGCATGTCAGTCCCAGTTCAGGATGCGGCCAGTGACTGTGCGTGAAATAGAGGGCCATGAAAGCGCCAAGCGCGGCAAACCCCACTCCCTGAAGACAGACGGCGGCGCCAGGTTTCCAGATCGAGCCAATAATACGCCAGAAAGACAAACGCTGCCCGTTATGGATCGGAGCGGCCGGAACGGACTGCACAAGGGCAAGCCCGACAGCCGGCATGACTGCTGCAACGAGCATTACACCGGCAAATCCGGTTGTATGAAACAGAGCCAGTCCGACGGGAGCCCCTGCCGCAAAGGCGCCATACATCGCCATTCCGGTCAGCGCGAGAACTTTACCCGCTCGCGGTTGTCCCATCAGGCCAATGCCCCAGCCAAGCATCCCTACGATTGTAAGGCTTTCTCCCAGCCCGAGCAGAAGGCGCCCGATGATAAGGATGCCGAAAGCCAGAGGTGGAGATAATGATGTCAGAGCGGTGAGCGCACAGAGCAGATTTGCGACAATATAAATCCACAGGCCGCGCTTCATGCATACACGTCCTCCGCGCCGGTCAGAGATGATCCCGGCATGATTGCGCGTGAGAATAGTGGAAAGGAAAGCAATTCCGACGGCAAGGCCCGCCAGCATGTTTCCAAAACCGGCCCATGATGTCACGAAAATCGGGATAACGGGCAGGGTGAGCGCAACAGCCATATATGAAAAAAACAGAGCGATACTCAGGCGAACGAGAACGCTGGTCCCATGCTCCGTGGTTGTTGCGCTCATTGGCAATCCTCAGAGTGGCTTAAGAATATGCACCTGAAATGGCGCTGCCATCAGTGGTTCCAGCTTTTTAGCCATTTCTTTGAAATGTGATGTCTCCATATGTGCCTTCAGCGCTTCCCGGCTTTCCCAGGATTCGATGAAGACGAACGTGTCCGGATCGTCAAGATCACGGTGCGGTGTATATAGTTTATTGGTGCTTTCGGCCCGCGAGGGCATTTCACAGGCTTTCATCGCAGCAGCGACTTCCGCTCCGCGTCCTGGTTTTGCTTTGACTATGGCGACAACTTCGATCTGAGACATATGTTGTTTCTCCTGTCTTTTGTGGCCGGCCGGCCGGACTGATGGATGACGGGTGCTTCATAAAAACAGGCATTGAAATTTACACCGCAACATCAATGATAATTTTTCCTGTCGCCTTTCCGGATGCCTGATATGTATAGGCTGACCCGATCTGATCGAGCGTGAAGCGCGCCGGATCGAGATGAGGCTTTAACCGGCCATCCTCGACCAGAAGCGCCACTTCGCGCAGAATGTCACCATGATGAGCCGTCTCTTTGCCGGTCAGTAGCGGCAGCAACATAAAGATGCCAGTCATATCGAGGCTACGCCCAAGTACAGAAGACAGATCCTGTGGCTGCCACGCGGCACAGGTTACGAGGCGTCCTGTCAGCCGTGTTGCGGCAGCTGACTGCTGAAAAACATCTCCTCCGACAGTGTCGTAAACAACATCGAAACCGTCTCCGTTCGTCCAGGTTCCGACATAAGACTCAACACTGGCATCCTTATAAAGAATTGGCGTGGCGCCACAGGCCTTCGCATGAGCCGCCTTTTCCGGTGACGAGGCTGTTGCAAAAACTTTGGCGCCCCGTGCAAGGGCGATCTGGATCGCCGCATGGCTGACACCACCAGTGACCCCCTGGATCAGTACCTTCTCGCCCGGGGAAATTTTTGCCCGATCCACCAGACCAGTCCACGCTGTAATGCACACAAGAGGCAGGGACGCGGCTTCACGCATCGTCAGGCCCGATGGTTTGCGGGCCAGCAGAGCGCTGTCGCTCACGACATAATCGGCAAAGGTGCCAGGGTGCCCTTTAACGCCACCAACACAGCCATAAACATCGTCACCGACTTTGAATTCGGTGACGTCCGGCCCCAGCTTCGCCACCACGCCTGCAACGTCCATGCCGGGAATGGCTGGCAGTTCCGGGACAGCAGGCCCCAGAAGATTCTTCATCACCAGAATGTCAGCCGGGTTAAGTGCCGCTGCACACACGCGCACCAGAACCTGCCCCGTGCCCGGCTCTGGCAAAGGCTGGTCTGTGACATCAGGAAGACTGTCAAATTTCCGGAGAAGAGCGGCTCGCATGGTCGTGACTCCGCAGGCATGGGAACAGATCTGTTGGACGGAACCGTATCGCTGCCCTTAAGATGCTGAAAACGAGTTCTCATTCTGCACAGGATCAGTTTTTCTTATGCTCGCAGAAAACAGGTTCTGATCGTGATTTCCCAGGAACCTGCTCTCGACGATTTGAAAGTGTTTCTTGCCATCGCGGATCATGGTGGTTTCACGGCTGCGGCGCGGTATCTTGGCCGCACGCAGTCCGCAGTCAGTTTGCGAATCAGGAAACTGGAAGCACTTCTGGGTCGGCCGCTTTTTCTTCGGAATGCCCATGTCACAGAGCTGACGCCCGCCGGAGAATTACTGGCAGGACGAGCACGCGATCTGATTGCGCGCAGCCGGTCGCTCGTCGAGGATATGGCTGGCGAGACCGCAACGACGCATCTGCGTCTTGGCCTCGGTGAGGTGTTCGTTCCGGCTTATCTCACCAGCATGCTGGCGCGCTTCCGTGTCGCGCATCCCAGGATCGTTCTGGAAATCGTCGTCGGTCTGGCCGGCAACCTGCTCGACCAGTTGCAGGCTGGCCAGCTTGATCTTGTTCTCGCGAACCGGGAAGAGGGACAGTCCGTTCCTGGCCGCATTGTCTGGGCCGAGCCTCTGCACTGGCTTGCCGCACGGGATTATGTCGTGCCGGCCAGCGGTGAGATCGAGTTTGTCAGCCTCCCGCCATCCTGCCGTTACCGGGGAATGGCCGTCAGTGCCTTGCAGCAGGCCGGACGAAGTCTGCGTGTCGTGTTCACATCGACATCGATTGCCGGTATCGAATCCGCTCTTGAAGCGGGCTGGGGTATTGCTCTGCTCGGTCGTTCATCTCTCAGGATGAACAGGCAGCTGCGCGATGTGGGGCAGGATCTTGCCGGGCGATCTCTCAGTAATCTGCCATCCTGCGAACTCGCCATTTTCGGCGAAGGGCATCATGACAGTCGCGCTTTACGCGCCCTGGTCCATCACCTGGAAGACGCTCTTCAGGGTGACGTGGTGGGAACGTAGGTGTCGCAGACCCATCGCGCAAAGACAGAAATCACTTTATGTTCGACCGCTTCGACATATTCTCTGACACATCCGTAACCGGAAAATGGACTTTGAATGGCAACTGAATCTGGCGTGACGACCCCATGAACCAGGGTGCGATGCTTCTCGTCTTTCTTGTGTTTTGCGGTGGCATGGCGGCGCAATGGATCGCCTGGCGCTTCAAACTTCCGGCGATCGTTCTGCTGTTCGGCCTCGGATTGCTTCTCGGGCCGGGACTGGATGTTTTGCATCCCTCTGAACTGATCGGCCCCCTGTTTCATCCGATTGTTTCTCTTGCCGTTGCCCTGATCGTCTTTGAAGGCGGGATGGCCCTCGATTTCCGGCAGTGGCGGGAGGCAGGCGAAGGGATTCTTCGCCTCACGCTGATTGCCTTGCCCATCAACTGGGCACTCGGTTCGGCTGCGGCGCATTACGTTGGCGGCCTGACATGGGGGCCTGCCTGCCTCTTCGGCTCCATCGTTGTCGTCACAGGTCCGACAGTCGTCCTGCCACTCCTGCGTCAGGCAAAGCTTCAGCCCCGCGTTGCTTCGTTCCTGCGGTGGGAGGCGATTCTCAATGACCCTGTGGGGGCAATTCTCGCGACGCTGGTGCTTGAAATCCTGCTGATGAGACCGGACGAAGGTACGGGTGCATTTGTTGTCGGTATTCTGCCGCAGGTCATTATCAGCCTGATCGTGTCGATCGGTCTCGGTATCGCCGGAGGCTGGGGTGTCAGGCAGCTCTTTGTGCGCGACCTCATGCCCGAGCCGCTCAAAATGCCGCTGCTCCTTACAATGGCGCTCGCAGTCTATGCGCTTGGTTCACTTTTCATGGATGGCGCCGGCCTCATGGCAGCAACCGTCTTCGGTATGGCGCTGGCCAACATGCGCGTGCCGGGCCTCAGCGAACTGCAGCGCATGAAAGAGAGCCTCGTCGTTCTTATCGTGTCACTTCTTTTTATCTTACTGACGGCGGATCTGCATCGTGTCGTCCTCGAACGACTGTCATGGTCTGTTTTTGCTCTGACCTGCGCCATCATCTTCATCGTCCGTCCGGTGGGTATCTATCTTTCCACGATTGGCAGCGCTTTGAGCTGGAGCGACCGGATTTTTCTTGGCTGGATTGCGCCACGTGGCATCGTGGCAGCGGCTGTCGCGGGTGTGGCCGGGATACGGCTGAGTGAAGCCGGGTTTACGAGCGCCGAGTTTGTCATGCCCGCCGTTTTCGCCGTTATCGCGGCGACAATGCTTCTGCATGGCTTTTCTCTGACCCCGCTGGCGCGTCGGTTGCACCTGACACTTTCGAATGTCCCCGCTCTGGCTATCGTCGGCGCCAGCCCCTGGTCACAGAATCTCGCAGAAGTGATGATCAGGGCAGGGACGCCGGTAACACTGGTCGATACAGCCGCCCGCGCGCTGGTTCCTGCCAGGCGCGTGGGTGTTCCGGTGCTGCATGCGGAAATGCTGTCCGAAGCCGGAGCTGAGAGTCTTGAGGAACTGCCAGCCGATTATCTGATCGCGGCGACCCCGGATGCTATTTATAACGGGATGGTCTGTGCGCATCTTGCACCGCATTTTGGACGTGCGCGTGTTTATCAGGTCAGCCCGGGTGTCAGACGGCTCGATCAGTATCGTGGTCTCAGCCGCGATGCCCGCGGTAAAGTTCTCGGTCAGCCGGAATGGAATTTTACTTTGCTCGACACACTTTTTGGTGACGGGTGGCGCTTCGAAGCTCTGGATGTGACGGCAGGCACATTCGGGACGTCTGGCAGATCCGATGGCAACAGGCTGGTCTTCATTACGATAAGGCCAGAGGCCGGTTTCTCGATTCAGTCTGCCGAGGATGCTCAGCAGGATCCTCCTGTCGCTGGCGATATTCTGATTGCATTTGTGCCGCCTTCCGTTGCCGGGGTGCCATCGGATGCGGCCGCAGAGGCATAAGGATTCTCATTACACGATGCCTGTGATCACGCTCTCAGGTGTGCGGCCGGACCTCAATCGACACCAGCCCGCGAGCCAGCACATTCCTCAGATCGGTTTCTGTGAGCGCGATGCAGCCTTCTGTCGGGCGTTTGTCCGGTGACTGGAGATGCAGGAAGATTGCGGAGCCACGTCCGGGTATGATCGGATCATCGTTGTAACCCAGTACGGCCACGATGTCGTAAAGGTGATCGTCGCGCCAGAGCTCCTCGTGCCGGGCCGGATGAGGGAGCGTAACCTGCCGGTTGTAATCAGGGTGGGCGACGTCATCACACCAGCCGTCACGCGGAGAAATGGGTTCCAGCGGAAGCCGTGTGCTATCTGGTCCTGAAACGCCGGTTTCCGGTCGTTTTACACGATCAGCGCGGTAGAGAACCCGGCGCAGGACAAGTGAGCCAACAGGCGTGGCGTGGTCACCTTCCTGTTTGTGTGCTGCCACCCCGTTCGCACCGATCACGGCAGTAAAAATCTGATCTGCGCAATGCAGTCGTGCAGCGCTGCCGCTTTCGGGCAGAAGTATGGCATGTATCATGTCGCCGTCTTTCCGGTCGGTGAAGTGCGATCTATACCGGAACAGAAGCGGACTGAAATGGTGCCGCCGTGTATTTTGTGTCACTCTGTCACGGGGTCGTGATGGTGTTTCTCTGTCTCTTCGTGAGCCGGAACGAAGACTGAGTGCGATGACCTGTTGTCGCGGCGGCAAGGGGCGGTTACTGAGCCCGAAAAGAAGATGAGGTAGAGATGTCGGGCGCACGTCCAATTTTGATCGTCGACGATGACCAGACTCTTCGGCATATGCTTGTCGAGCAGCTTCAGGTGGACGGCGAATTCAAAGCCGTTGAGGCGGGATCGGTCGAGGAAGCCTGGGTGGCTCTGAAGACCCCTGATTCCCGTTTTGATGCCGTCATTCTTGATGTGACATTGCCGGATGGTGATGGTCGCGATTTCTGCGTCGAGTTGCGTCGCGCCGGAATCAGGATGCCAATCATCATGCTGACCGGTTCCGACAACGAGGAGGACATTGTCCGTGGTCTCGATGCCGGTGCGAATGACTATGTTGCAAAGCCATTCCGGATTGCTGAATTGCTTGCGCGCCTCCGGGCTCAGCTTCGCATCTTTGAAAACAGCGAAGATGCGGTGTTTACCGTCGGGCCTTATACGTTCCGCCCGTCAGCCAAGCTGCTGGTCGAGACGGCGCGTAACCGCCGGATCCGTCTGACTGAGAAAGAAGCCGCTATCCTGAAATTCCTCTACCGTGCCGGAACCCGGCCGGTACCGCGTCAGGTACTGCTGAACGAGGTCTGGGGATACAATGCTGCCGTGACCACGCATACCCTTGAGACACACATCTATCGTCTGCGTCAGAAAATTGAGCCCGATCCGTCAAGTGCAACGTTGCTGATCACGGAAGGCGGTGGCTATCGTCTTGATCCGGAAGGCGGGGCCGCGAAGGCCTGATCAGTCAGGCCGTCTCCCGCGAAGGGGAGGCGGCCTTTTTCAGGCCGATAAATCCACGACGACCGGTACGTGATCCGAAGGCGAGGTCCAGTTCCTCACCTCCCGCACCACCGTCATACCGTCGAGAAATGGCTGAAGATCCGGTGTAATCCAGATATGGTCCAGACGCCGTCCACGATTGGACGCCTGCCAGTCCCGGTTCCGGTAAGACCACCATGTATACAGTTTTTCTGTCGGTGGGATGAAGTGACGCATCGCGTCTGTAAATCCGGTTTCCATCCATTCCGTCAGGCGCGTTGTCTCGGGAGGCGTGTGACTCACAACGTTCAGTAGCTGCCTGTGACTCCAGACATCGTTTTCGAGTGGCGCGACGTTCAGGTCGCCAACAATGACAGAGCGTGTCAGGTGATGAGTCCTGAACCAGGCCGTCACCTCATCCAGAAAAGCAAGTTTGTGAGCGTATTTCGGATTCAGTTCGGTGTCCGGAATATCGCCGCCCGCCGGTACATAGAAGTTATGGATTTCCACTGGTCCGTTCGTGCCCGCGACACGGGCAGCGACATGACGACAATCGCCTTTCTCACACCAGTCAGGCGTGTCGTGTGACGGTTCAAGGGGCTGCTTCGAAAGGATGGCGACACCGTTGTAGCCCTTCATTCCCCGGCGCATCTGGTAAGGGTATCCGAGTTCCGTGAGGGCTGCTTCCGGGAATAGCGGGTCTGGCACCTTGGTTTCCTGAAGGCAGATCACGTCAGGCAGGAACTGTCGGCTGAGTTCGCCAAGCAGCGGCAGACGGAGGCGAAGGGAGTTAATGTTCCAGGTGGCAATACGCATGGGACAGGGGCATCGCCCATCAGCGAACACAGGGCAAGAGAGATTCGCCCATGGCTGGTCATGACGCTCTCTGCCGGGGCAGACTGCGTCTCCGGTAACATACAGACGATCTTGCAAACCTCACTGTCAGGACCGATTTCCCCATCATGACCTCCGAAATTGCTTCGCCTTCCATCTCACCCGAAGTCCTGGCGCTTCATCAGTCTCTGCTCACACTGGATAGTCACATCGACATTCCATGGCCGGACCGGGATGATGCTTTTCTCGACACCCCCCGGCGCCATGTTGATTTTCCAAAAATGAAACGGGGACATCTGGCAGCGGGATGCTTCGTTGCCTACATCCCGCAGGGCGTGGTTGACGCTGAAGGGCATAGGGCTGCTCAAACTCAGACGATCGAAATGCTGCAGGCGATCAATACCCACATGCAGGGGACTCGTGACGGACTGACCGCACGCATCTGCCAGACCAGCACCGATATTGAGACTGCTTATCGGGAAGGTGTTCTGGCGGTCGTTCCGGGCGTGGAGAACGGGTATGGTATGGGCGAAGATGTCGGCCTGCTTGCCCGGTTCCGTAATCTCGGTGCGCGTTATGTGACGCTGACCCATAACGGACACAACGCACTGGCGGATTCCGGTCAGCCGAGCCGATTGCTTGGGGATACCGAAAGACGGCACGGCGGCCTTTCGGCTCTGGGGCGGGAAGCTGTTGCCGAAATGAACAGACTTGGACTTCTGGTCGACGTGTCACATACCTCGCGTGACACAATGCTGCAGGCTGTCGGGGTCTCATCCGTGCCGGTTGTGGCAACCCATGCGTGCGTGCGGGCATTGTGTGATCACCCGCGCAACCTGGATGACACACAGCTTGATGCGCTGAAAGAGAGCGGTGGCCTCATCCAGATTACCGCCGTGAGTGGTTTTCTGCGTCCTCGCGCTGAACTGGGCGGTCGGCGCGCTACTGTTGCGGAATACATGGATCATCTCGACTACGTGGTGAGGCGCCTCGGACCAGAATATGTCGGGATTTCGTCTGATTTTGACGGAGGCGGACAACTCGAAGGATGGGAGAACGCAGCCGATTCTCCTGCATTAACGGCAGAATTGATGCGGCGAGGCTATGACCGGAGTGAAATCGCCGCGTTCTGGGGAGGTAATTTCCTCAGACTGCTGCGGAAGGCGGAAGAGAAAGCCTCTGTTGTCGCTCTTCCTGCACCTCCGGTCGGGGCATCCGGGTCCTGATCCGCGACCACGGAGCATGAGGCGCCTGAACTCGTCAGAATGGCTCGTGGTTGAGCAACCGGAGCGATGTCGGATTGTGGAACAAACAGGGATCATGCATTCCGGCGACGTTCAGCGGTATCCGATGAATTTTGTCCACGTCCGGGATTGACTCGTAGTGATTTCAATTGTTTCCGACGATTCGTGAAACTCAGTGACTCACCAATTAAAATAAATACAATAAAATCAATGGATTAGTTGCTGTGTCTAAAATTTATGCAATCCAAGGTTCAAGGCGGAAAACCGGGGGGTCCATCAATCTGTCATCTTACGTTCCACAGAGTTATCCACACTTTCAGTGGATGAATTTCTATGACTGATAAAATCCCTGATGGGACTGCGGATCAGACCGGATCGACTCCGGGCTGTAATCTGATTGTGCATGCTCCGGACACGTCCGACGCCGCACCGGTGGTGACGGGCGTGGCTGCAATCCAGCAGGCGCTGAAAACTATGCCCTTTTCCCCCGGCGTCTACCGGATGATCGGGACCAGAGGAGAGGTGCTTTACGTTGGTAAGGCGCGCGCGCTGAAAAAGCGGGTGACGTCCTACACTCAGTTGTCTCGTCTGCCCGAACGGCTGCGCCGCATGGTCACGGAGACGATCTCTATGGAGATCGTGACGACCCACACCGAGGCCGAGGCGCTGCTGCTTGAGGCCAATTATATCAAGCGCATGAAGCCACGCTTCAACATCCTGCTGCGCGATGACAAGACTTACCCGTGGCTTGTGCTGACTGAGCAGCACCCGTTTCCGCAGATTGCCAAGCACCGTGGCAAAATGGAAAAAGGGGCCAGCTATTTCGGGCCCTTCGCGTCAGCCTGGGCCGTTAATCAGACTGTGAATATCCTGCAGCGTGTCTTTCTGCTCCGGACATGCTCAGATGCGGTGTTCGCCTCCCGCACGCGTCCCTGTCTGCTGCATCAGATCAGGCGGTGTTCAGCCCCATGTGTTGATCGGATCAGTCAGGAAGACTACGCACGTCTGGTGGCGCAGGCGAAAGAGTTTCTCGAAGGCCATGACAAAGAGCTGAAGGCCACGTTTGCTGCCGACATGGAGCGTGCGGCGGAATCTCTGGACTTCGAAAGAGCAGCGATCCTGCGCGACCGCATCCGCGCGCTGGCGCAGATGCAGGACTCGAATGTCGTCAACCCCACCTCGATCAGGGACGGGGACGTCATTGCAGTCTGGCAGCAGGGAGGGCAGGCATGCATTCAGGTGTTCTTCATTCGGGGCGGTCGGAACAACGGTAACCGCGCCTTCTATCCGGTGCATACGCGCGACGAGAGCAGCGCGGATATTCTGGCAGCTTTCCTTGCTCAGTTTTATGATGACAAGCCGCCTCCACCGCTTGTGCTGGTCAATTCTGAATTGCCCGAGGTCGCGCTTCTGTCAGAAGCACTGTCGATCCGGCGCGGGCACAAAACAGAAATCCTTCATCCGCAACGTGGCGAGCGTCGTGAAGTCGTCGAACACGCAGAAACCAATGCCCGCGAGGCTCTTGAGCGGAAGCTGGCGGAAAGCGCCGGGCAGGCAAAACTTCTGGAAGGTGTCGCGCGGGTATTCGGGCTGGATAAACCGCCCGTTCGGATCGAAGTCTACGATAACAGCCATATTATGGGCACTCATCCCTATGGCGTGATGATTGTCGGCAGCCCGGAAGGATTTGATCGTCAGTCCTATCGCAAATACGGGATTAAGGGCTCCATCACGCCGGGCGACGATTTCGCCATGATGCGCGAGGTGCTCGAACGCCGCTTCGGACGGACGCTGCGCGAGGCAGAAGCCTCTGGCGAGGCGGGACGGCCTCCGGACTGGCCGGATCTGTTGCTGATTGACGGCGGCGCCGGTCAGTTTTCCGCCGTGCGCGAGGTGCTGGACAGGCTGGGTGTCACGGACGTGAAACTGGTGGGTATCGCGAAAGGGCCGGACAGGGACGCAGGACGGGAATGGTTTTACACTGGCGAGGCTCCTCCTTTTCAGCTCGAACCGCGTGATCCTGTGCTGTACTATCTCCAGCGACTAAGAGATGAGGCCCATCGCTTCGCCATTACAACACATCGTGCCGGGCGTTCGAAGACTCTGGTAAAATCGGAGCTTGATGAAATTCCGGGAATCGGTCCGGCACGAAAACGTGCGCTGCTGAACCGATTCGGCTCCGCTCGGGGCGTCGGACAGGCCGGTCTTTCCGAACTCGAAGCTGCTCCAGGCATTAATCGCGAGACGGCGCGGGCCATTTACGGACATTTTCACCCCGACTGGGCTCCGACATAAAAAATTATTGGGTCGCGAATGTGGCGCAATGTGCGAACTGGTCACGAAATTGCCACCTCAACGAGGGTATTTGTGCATAGCGAGCCGTTTCGGCCCAGGGCGAACTGGAGTATCGTAGGCCGATGATAACCGATCTGCCGAACCTGCTGACTTTGTCACGGATTGTCGCCATTCCGGTTCTGGTTGCTCTCGTTGCGATCAACCGGCCCGGCGCCGCAGCAGCGGCATGCCTCCTGTTCATCGTCGCCGCGGTGACTGATTACTTTGACGGTCATCTCGCCCGGTCGCGTAAACAGCAATCTGATCTGGGACGGATGCTCGATCCGATTGCGGATAAGCTTCTGGTCGGCGCTTCCCTGATGGTGCTGGCCGGCCTTGGGAAGCTGACCTTTGGCGCTCTCTGGCCTGCTATCGTTATTCTGTGCAGGGAAATTCTGGTCAGCGGATTGCGCGAGTATCTTGCCGGAACGCGCATCAGTCTTCCTGTTACGCGACTTGCCAAGTGGAAAACAGGATTCCAGATGACCGCAATCGGTTTTCTCCTGGCGGGCGACAGCACCGGCGTGCTCCTCGGAATGCCCTGGCTGCCCGTCAGTCTGGTGGGTTCGGTCATGTTGTGGATCGCCGCCGTTCTGACCCTGATGACAGGCTGGGACTACCTGGTCGCAGGACTTCGTCACGTTGAACAGGCCACACCGAAGACAGCGGCTGATTTGATTCCCTGAAAATTTTTCTTCGTTGTAACGGGTGCTTTTTGTGCTGTGTTGCCGGATGTGGCCGCGCCGTGTCGTTGCCACTGGTAAAATGGCGCCGACAGAATATTGCGGTAAGTGCTGATTTACCTTGGGCTGTCACACTTGTATCAAGGGGCCGGCACATGGTGTGGATACCGCGCCGGGGCCGATTGAGACGGGGAAAGACTTATGCGGAAAGCCGCTCTTGTGGCGTCGTTGCTGGTGTTGAGCGGATGTTCCGGCTTTGACAAATGGGTGGGTGATACGGCGACGTGGCCAGGGGAAAATCCTAACGCACCGCATGGCGACTCTGAAACGATGCGTCGTGTTCGTGGTTATGCTTACGCTGAGACTCCGTTGCTGCCCGAATCAGGTAACATATGGCCTGGTGCGCCCAAACCATTGCCCTCTCTCTCGGACGTAGCTGCCGAACGTGATTCGACACTCGGAACTGGTCCCAAAGGTGAGTTGCCCGATGGCGGGAATCTCTCGATTGGGGACGATATGAATAACAGCTTCTCCGGTTCAGGCCTGCCAAGCCAGGAACCTGATGCGGCAGAAAAATTTGGTGCCGGGAAGTCGGGCAATTCGACTATCGAAATTCCGAACGGAGACGGGACCACGACCATCATCCACCCTGATGGTTCGATCAGCACTGTGAAATCGTCAGCGTCACACCGGACCGGGACAAACGATTCGACCGGTAAAGCTGCAACTGCTCCCGCTGGTCTGGTCCCGACGCATTGAATAGCCAGTGAGTGAGTTGTTACAGCCAGGCTGGAGGACGGCATGAGCGGAACGGTAACGGTTCTGTATTTTGCGGCTCTGCGTGAACGCGTGGGACGTTCGCGTGAGGTTGTTTCGCTTGATGGTGTAATGACTGTAGGCGCCATGCTGATGTCCCGGCGTGACAATGATGCCGTGCTCGATGCGGTATTTTCAGGACCAGGTACAGTGCGTGTCGCTGTTAATAAGATTCTTGCAGATTTCGAGGCGCCACTTCATGACGGCGATGAGGTTGCGTTTTTTCCGCCAATGACGGGGGGATAGTCAGAGACGTCGCATCGACAAGTCATTCAGGAGTCCTCAATGGCCGGATTGCATTCTGAAGCTGAAGCGAGTCTGCGGGTGCTGGTGCAGGAGAGTCCTTTTGACGTGGGGACAGAGATGGCTTGCCTGCTGGCCGGTTCGATCCATATCGGCGGTCTGGGCTCTTTTCTTGGCGTGGTGCGTGGAGGTAATGGTCTCGTGGCTTTGTCGCTGGAACATTACCCGGGCATGAGTGAGCAGATGCTGACGAAGCTCGCAAGCGAAGCAATCCGGCGATTCGCTCTCTGTGGGTGCACGATCATTCACCGTTTTGGACGGCTTCTGGTCGGTGAGCCTGTGGTACTGGTACTTGCTGCGGCGCCCCATCGTGCGGATGCTCTTGATGCAACCCGGTTCCTGATTGACCGCCTCAAGACAGGTGCCCCGTTCTGGAAATCCGAGGAATTTTCGGACGGTCGATGCCGCTGGATTGAAAGCCGCGTGGAAGATGAAGAGGCGGCAGCAGGGTGGTAATCCAGAGGGTCTGGTCTTTGACCTGTGTGAGTCTGGCAGGTACAGGACTGACAGGGCTCTGCGGTCCCTGCCGGCTCCGGGCTGACCCCGGATATTTTCAACCACAGGTAGTCTGCACAGCCGCTGGTATAAGAGAGCACTGACGAAGCGATGTCGCGTCTTCGGAGCTGCCAGTTAGTTTCTGAAAGCGGTTCCTTTTTTAAAACTCACATGCTGCCCGCAGAGAGGCGGGCTGATTATCCGTGCCAGGCCGGATCCTCTGAGCCGGGACGTGGGCTCGAGGCTGGTTTCAGCGCACCATCATACCCCTGAAGAAGAGTCGGTGCCCAGGCGATAATCCACTCGTTTACAGCGCCGACAAAGCGGGCAGTAAATGCTGACCGACCCACGCCCTGCTTTGACCAGTCATCGAGCGATGTACTGAGTTTGGCTGAACCGGGATCCGCCGGACTCAGAGCAATTTCAACGGTTTGAAAATTAACTCCGCCATCCTGTGCCTGAACAATGTGTGACCACAAGGCTGAAACGAGCACGGGCGGCATAGGAAAACCAAGCACGTGAAGTCGCTTGAATGCCCAGTTGATAGTCGCGGATCCGCTGACATTATCTGAGATGGTAAGGGTGGAATATGTTGCGACGCACTGGCTGGAGTGCGCAGTGGACCCGAGAACACGCCTCATATAGTCGCGATCGTCATGACAGGGGGCTTCAATCTCGCCAACACCATCAGGTGGCACGGAAGCTGTGGTCGCCCGGGCGATAATCACTCCGGTTACGACGCCTTTGTCAGTTCTGACCAGGACATTGCTCGTGAGTTCACCGTGCGGGCCGTCCTGTGTCGTTACCACAGGGTGCCACGTGCCTGCCGGCAGTGGCAGCTGACGCCCTGCAAATGGCAGGATATCTGTCAGTTCTGAATCAATGGGGGGCGCGGCGGCCATGCCTGTTCCCTGCGAGGCATTCCCTCCGGCCGGGGCTGGCGGAGGGGCCTGCCCGGTCTCGCTGGCAGCAGTTTCGTCGCTACCGGCAGCCGGAGGCGCATCCCTCCCGAGCATATGGTCGACTTTGTGGGTCAGTCTGGAAAAGGGAGGGAAGACACGTAACAGCCATGGAGCAGGATAGAAGACGGTGATGGCTGAGAAAAAGACCATCCCGAAGAGAGCAAGACGCCAGAGCGGCGCACGACGCCAGAGACGCGAAGCAGCAGACATAATTATTACTGCTGTCAGGGCGTCAGGTGAGCACGGGCGGGCGATGCCGACTCATCGGCAATTTCCGCGGCTATGCCGTCCTCGCCGTTGACGATCCGCACCATTTTCGCACCCTGCTGCCGCGCCACGATCAGAGATTCGCTGATCATCTCCTCAATCGATCGTACCAGATCACGGGCGGACGCCGCGTCTCCCATACGCATCTGGCGCCGCATAACTTCTATGAGAATCGCCGGGTCAATACCGCCGGTTTCAACTTTCAGGCCGTAACTTTCGATCATGGCCTCAATTTCGAGTGCGGAGACGCGCGCAACATCCAGCCCCTTCAGGGCGCGGAATACAAAAATGCGATCGAGACGATTGAGCACTTCCGGTGCGAAACCCGCCTGACGCAGCGCCTCGACCGATTCGGCACGCATTTTATCAGGATCATCAGAAAGCCGGTCCGCAATAGCCGTCAGTGCTTCGGTGGCGATATTGGATGTCAGAACGAAGATCGACTGCACTGTCGAGACATGAGCGCCCGTCGACGCTTCGGTCACATATCCGTCGTTCCAGGCAATCAGGAATTGCTTGAATACATCAGGATGCGCTTTTTCGATCTCATCGAGCAGCACCACGGCATCCGGCTTTTCTTTCAGTCCACCCGTCAGTTTTCCGTAGGTATCGGACCCGACATAGCCTTTAGGTGAGCCGAACAGCTGCGTTGCCGCATGCGGACTGCTCATCTGCGTCATGTCGAAATGCAGCAGAGGCCGCTCAAGCTGACGAGCCAGCTGTTTGGCAAGATAGGTTTTACCCGTGCCAGGAGGGCCGGCGAGCAGAAAGATACCAACAGGTTTGCCGCGAACCTGAAGCGCGAGCCGGCGCCGCAGCTGAGCCGCCATATCCTCGCATACCTGATCCTGGCCGATAACACGGGCTCTCAGGTTGGCTGCCAGCTCTTCGGCGTCAATGGTCGTATCCCGCTGTTCGCGGGCGAGCATCTCCTCCAGAGCATGTCGATTGGTGAGTCGCGCCAGAACGTCCATCATCCATCCCCGTCGGCGAAGAAGCCCTTTACGTGCCATCCGTTCGGCACGCGTTTCAAACAATAGCCCGGAAATCGTAAACAGCGCACCCGCCGCAGCGAGCATCGGCCATACCGGAGCACACCATTTCATGAAATGGTCGAGACTTGCGAGAGAAAGATGCAGGCTGGCCGCGGCCTGCAGACTCGCAAGTAGCAGAAAAATTACCATCATGACCGGCATGAACCGGTTCAGGGCCGGTAGCAGGCTCTTCATGCCGTAATTCTCCTGAATGCACAGCTTATAACCGGACCGGCCGGCGACAGCCAGCAGACGGATTTTGCCTCGTTCATTGTGCGATCACTGTCATAGTCAGATATTCATCACGATGGATTGCCGGCAATGCCATCGGGCCAAGAATTGTCAGTGCACCTGGTTCCACGCCGGCCACCCCGGGGTCAGAGACCGGGTTCACCTGAACTTCGCCACTGATGAGGATCGGCAGGATCACGGAAACCGGCTTCTGCGACAGCAGCACGACGCGTGTCACGGGACCGGACTGAACCGATACAGCTCCGCCGTGCCCTCCGGCATCGAAAAACGGCAGATTTACAAGCCGGTATTCACGCCGTTTGATGCCTGCGAGAATTTTGGCCTGTTCTGAGGCTGAGTATCCGGCGTCCCGCAGAGCCTTTGCCGCGTGCTCAGGGGCGATGAGTGCAAACTGTGCCGCCACAGTAGGGCCTGTATGAGCGGCTTCTTGGGCAAGTCCGGTCGTGCCCTGGGTGACGGGTGGCGCCGAAGATGGCGAATTTGAACTGTTGTTGAGCCAGAAGCCCCCTCCGGCAAGCAGGCTGATTCCCGCCACCGTTATGACCATAGCGCGCAGACCGCCACCGGTGGTTTCGGCTTCTGGCCGGGCTTTGCGAAGAGGATCTGGTTGCTGGCTCATGGCTTTGCCGATCAGACATCGCACCGAAGGCGTGCGCAAGGGAAGAGCGTTATAAATTCCATGTAAGGTCGTGCCTTATCGTAACTGAACGTCGCGCAGCCGGAAAGAATGTTGTCTCTGAATGAAGCAGGCGTCACACGCTCTCTTGCGGTTGGTGACGAAATACCTTAAACAGGCGAAATTCCTTTCATCTTCCGGCTTTTGGGGGGTGGCCTTTACGGCCGCCTTTTTTGTTTTGGACGAAGCTCTTTCGACACATACCGGCCTTGAGGCCCGCATCGCTGAGCTGATCATGCCGAGTCTTCATGAACTCGGTTTCGAGCTTGTGCGTGTGTCTGTTCTTGGACGTGATACGCCTACGGTGCAGGTGATGGCTGACCGCGTCGACGGATCTCTGATCACCGTCGACGACTGTGAGCGGATCAGCTATGCTGCCGGTGCCATACTTGATGTCGATGATCCAATTCCGGGTAACTGGACGCTGGAGGTTTCATCATCCGGTATTGATCGTCCTCTGACTCGGCCAAAAGACTGGAATCGTTTTGCCGGACACGTTGCGAAGGCTGAAGTGCTGGTTCCGGTGAACGGTCGGCGCCGGTTTTCCGGTGTCGTGCTGGGGGCGGGCGAAGAGGGTGGTCGTCTCCGTCTTGATGACGGGAGTGAGGTTGTTCTCCCGTTTCGTGAATTGCGGAAGGCGCGGCTGGTTCTTACGGATGCGCTGATCGAGGCAACGCAGCAGATGATGCGTCCCGCGAAACCGGTGGATGAAGATCCGGCTGAGGCCGGGGGAGCATCAGAGAGTGGTGTTGCCGAAAAGAAAAAGCCGCAGCGGCGTCATTAGGCTATCGTGCCAGGGTGGCAAAGCTGCTCATGTGATATCATATGCAAACCGAATGGGTTCGTGGCAGAGATGGCTCGCTCCTGATGTTTGCAAAGTCTGACTGACAGGGTTTTCAGGGTCTGGTCTGTCTTGGAGTTCTGAAGAGTATGGATACCTCCGTTTCACGTCCCGAGCTGCTTCTTGTGGCTGACGCTGTTGCGCGCGAAAAACTGATTGATCGCGAAGAAGTCCTTGAGGCGATGGAGCAGGCCATCCAGAAGGCGGGCCGTGCGAAATATGGCCATGAGAAGGATATCCGGGCCACCATCGATCGTAAGACCGGTGAAGTCAGGCTATCCCGGTGGACTGAGGCCGTTGAAGCGGTGGAGAATGAGGAGACTCAGATTCCGCTGCATATCGCCCGTAAGTTCAAGCCGGAAATTCAGCTCGGTGAGCACCTGATTGATCCGTTGCCGCCGATTGATTTTGGCCGCATCTCGGCTCAGACGGCTAAGCAGGTCATCGTGCAGCGTGTTCGTGAATATGAGCGGAAGCGTCAGTATGATGAGTTCAAGGACCGTGTGGGTGAAGTCGTCAACGGTACTGTTAAGCGTACTGAGTACGGTAACCTTATGGTTGAGATCGGCTCGGCCGAGGCGCTTCTGCGTCGGGATGAGCTGATCCCGCGTGAGATGTTTCGGAATTCAGATCGGGTGCGGGCGTATATCTACGATGTTCGTGATGAGCCTCGTGGTCCTCAGATTTTTCTCTCGCGGACACATCCGGCTTTTCTTGCGAAACTGTTCGCTCAGGAAGTGCCGGAAATCTATGACGGTATTATTGAGATTAAGGCAGTCGCTCGTGATCCCGGATCACGGGCCAAGATGGCGGTGATCTCGCGTGATGCGTCTATTGATCCGGTTGGCGCGTGCGTTGGTATGCGTGGATCGCGCGTCCAGGCTGTGGTAGCCGAACTTCAGGGCGAGAAAATTGACATCATCCCGTGGAGCCCTCAGGCGGCGACTTTTGTCGTTAATGCTCTGGCTCCGGCCGAAGTCTCAAAAGTTGTGATGGATGAGGATGCCGGTCGCGTCGAGGTGGTTGTGCCTGATGAGCAGCTCAGTCTGGCAATTGGTCGCCGTGGTCAGAATGTTCGTCTGGCCAGTCAGCTCACTCGCTGGGATATTGATATTCTGACGGAAGCCGAGGAATCGGAACGCCGTCAGGAAGAATTCCGCCGTCGCTCGGGGCTTTTTGTCGAAGCACTGGATGTGGATGATGTTATCGCGGGTCTGCTGGTAACGGAGGGGTTCGATACGATCGAAGAGCTCGCATATGCTGATGCGGAAGAACTTGGTGGAATCGAAGGATTTGACGAATCCGTAGTCGAGGAGCTTGTTCGTCGTGCGGAGGGCTTCCTTATTCGCAAGGAAGAGGAACTCGACGCGAAGCGTGCGGAACTGGGCGTAACGGATGATGTCGTCGCGCTGAATGTCTTTACCAATCAGATGCTGGTGACGCTGGGTGAAAATGGCGTGAAGACGCTGGATGATCTCGCTGATCTCGCCGGTGATGAACTCATTGAAATTCTCGGAACCGCTGCGATCGACGAGGAGGCTGCGAACGAGATCATCATGCTTGCGCGAGCGCACTGGTTTGATGACGATGCGGAACAGGCGCCTGACGTTGCTAAGGAGGTGTCTCCTGAGCACGACGTCCAGCAATGACTCTGAGTGCTTTTCCAACGCTTTAGAGGCGTCTCATGTGCCGCCATCGGATCTTCGGGATTCCGATGGTGGTTCGGAAGATGATGAAAACGAGCAGGGTTCGCTGCGCCGTTGCGTGGTAACACGTGAACGCGCGGCTCCCGAACTTATGCTACGTTTCGTCGTCGGGCCAGACCGTGGACTGGTGCCTGATTTGAACGCGCGGCTGCCTGGACGGGGAATCTGGTTGAGTGCCCGTCGGGATGTGCTAGAAACCGCACGGACTCGCGGAGTCTTCGCAAGAGCTGCGCGGGGACAGGTTGTAATTCCATCTGATCTGGTGGCTGTGATCGAGTCCGGACTTGCACGGCGCGTAGTCGAGATTCTTGGTCTTGCCCGAAGGGCAGGGCAAAGTGTGAGTGGTTACGCTAAGGTTCGTGAATGGATCGAGGCACGGCAGGTTGGATTGATTGTGCAGGCATCAGACGGAAGTCCTGATGAGTGTGCCAGGCTTTTGTCAGGCGCGCGTGACCTGCCAGTAGTAAAGCCTTTGACGGCATTGTCGTTGGGGCATGTTTTTGGTCGCGAGCGCGTGGTGCACGCGGCGCTGCGGAGGGGAGCCCTGGCTACCCGCCTGCAGCAGGAAAGTGAACGTTTTGCAGGAGTGGCCGGTGCGGTCACTCTGCGTGCGTCGGATATATCCGACGATCGGGTTGAACAGGCGGATAAATGAGCGAAGGCAACGATCAGGATCAGGGTAAGGGGCGTCTGTCCCTGCGGCCGGCGGGCCGTTCGGAGGTGGGGCACACAGTTGATGCTGGATCCGTGCGCCAGAGCTTCAGCCATGGTCGTTCAAAAGTAGTCCAGGTCGAGGTCCGTAAGAACCGCAAGCCCGGTCCTGGCGCGCCAAAAGCTGGTGTCGCTGGTGGCGGGCGTGGTCCTGGAGGCGGTCGCGCAGGTGCTAAGAAAGGGCTGACGGACGCCGAAATGGCAGTACGTCACCGCGTCCTTGATGAGCAGCGCCGTGAGGCCTCGCTTCGCGAGGCTCAGCGTATCGAGCAGGAAAAGATTCAGATTCTTTCCGCCGCCGAAGAAGCCCGGCGCCGTGAAGAGGACGAGCGTCGCGCTGCCGAAGAAAAGGTACGTGAGGAAGCGGAAGCTAAAGTGGCAGTTCAGGGGGGTGCGGAAAAGCCCGCATCATCTGAGGTGCCTGTTGAGGAAGCTGGTCCGGTCGTTTCGGCAAAGCCGATTCCGGGTACGGTGACTCTGGCTCCTCCGCCAGGGCGGCTCCGGCCGCTGGCCGAACGTGCTATCATGCCGGAGAAACCTCTGGTTCAGACGCGGCCGCCAGCTGCTGCGGCTCCTCAGCCTTCGGCTCCTGCCGGAGAAACGCTGCGTCTGCGTGGTAGCGGTCGTGAAGGTGAGGATGATCGTCGCGGTCCGTCCCGGAAAGGGCCTGTTGTGCCAGCTCGTAAGGGGCCTGGTGCGGCGAAGAAAGAGACAGGTCGCCGGTCCGGTCGAATTGATGTTCAGGCTGCGATCGAAGGTGATGACGATAAAACCCGGTCACTCGCGTCTGTGCGTCGTCAGCGTGAGCGTGAGCGGCGCCAGGCCGAACTGGAACGGCTCCGGACTGACCAGGTTCGGGTTGTACGTGATGTTATTCTGCCCGAAACCATCACGGTTCAGGAACTCGCCAACCGTATGGCCGCCCGTCAGGGCGAGGTTATCAAGTCACTCATGAAAATGGGTGTCATGGCGACCGTGACACAGTCCATTGATGCGGACACAGCGGAACTTGTGGTCGAAGAATTCGGGCATCGTGCACGCCGTGTTGCTGACAGTGACGTTGAAATTGGTATTGCTGGCGTCGAGGATAAAGAAGACGATCTGGGTCCGCGTCCGCCGGTTGTTACCGTCATGGGTCATGTCGATCACGGCAAGACATCGTTGCTGGACGCACTGCGCACCACTGATACAGCCGCAGGGGAAGCAGGAGGCATCACTCAGCACATCGGTGCCTACCAGGTGACACTTGCTTCCGGTGCGAAAATTACTTTCATCGATACGCCCGGTCACGAAGCCTTCACGGCTATGCGTGCACGTGGTGCATCGGTGACGGATGTCGTCGTTCTGGTTGTCGCGGCTGATGACGGTGTGATGCCGCAGACGATCGAGGCTATCAAACACGCAAATGCCGCAAATGCTCCGGTTATTGTTGCCATCAATAAGATGGATAAGCCGGGAGCAGATCCTGCCCGCGTACGCCAGGATCTGCTCAGCCATGGAATTGTGGTTGAGTCGATGGGGGGTGATGTTCAGGATATTGAGGTTTCGGCTCTTAAGAAGACAAACCTCGACAAACTGGAAGAAGCCATCCTGCTTCAGGCCGAAATTCTCGATCTGAAGGCTAATCCGCATCGCGCTGCGGAAGGCGTTGTTATCGAAGGGCGTCTTGACCGTGGTCGCGGACCCGTTTCGACGGTGCTCGTGCAGAAAGGTACTTTGCAGAAAGGCGATATCGTCGTTGCCGGTGCAGAGTGGGGACGCGTTCGCGCGCTGCTTGATGATCGCAATCGGCAGATCGCTGATGCTGGTCCATCAATGCCGGTCGAAATTCTGGGTATCGCCGGAGTGCCTGAAGCAGGATCGCCTTTTGTTGTTGTCGAAAACGAGAATCGGGCGAGAGAAATCTCTGAATTCCGTCAGCGAAAGATTAAGGAGCACACTGTTGCGGGGCAGACCGCAGCGCGTGGAACACTTGATCAGATGCTGGCCCGTATTCAGGCCGGAGCGCAAAAGGAAGTTGCTGTTCTCGTTAAGGCCGATGTGCAGGGTTCAGCCGAAGCGATTAAGGCAACGGTCGAGAAGCTTGCTCATGAGGAAGTTGCAGTTCGTGTTCTGAACGCGACCGTTGGTCAGATCACTGAGAGTGATGTGCAACTGGCTAAGGCGTCCGGCGGAATCATCATCGCCTTCAACGTCCGTGCAACATCTCAGGCACGGGAAATGGCTCAGCGCGACGGTGTGGATATTCGTTACTACTCGATTATCTATCAGGTGGCTGATGACATCGAGCAGCTTGTCAAAGGCAAGATCGCGCCGAAACATCGCGAAAAGTTCCTCGGTTATGCCGAGATTCGTCAGGTGTTTAATATCACCAAGGTCGGCAAGGTCGCAGGCTGTTACATCACAGAAGGTGTGGTCAGGCGTGGCTGTGGCGTACGCCTGCTGCGTGATGGCGTTGTCATCCATGAGGGTGATCTCAGCCAGCTGAAGCGCTTTAAGGATGACGTCAAAGAAGTCGCACGCGGGTATGAATGTGGTCTGTCGTTCGCAGGCTATAACGATCTGCGTGAGGGTGATGTTGTCGAGTGTTATGAGATGGAGCTTGTTCCAGCGTGAGCCGGGGATCTTCTCGTAAAACAGATGGAAAGGGGCCGGCGGGGCGACTCGCCGGCCTCGCCGAATTGGGGCCGTCTCAGCGTCAGCTGAGGGTGTCTGAAGAAGTGCGCCGGGTTCTCGCGGAGGTATTCGCACGGACGACGTTCCGTGATCCGGATCTTGCAGGCGTGATCATTACTGTAACTGAGGTTCGGATTTCTCCGGATCTAAAGCATGCAACTGCTTTTGTGGCACGTCTTGGCCGAAACGATGTGGACGCCGTGTTACCTGCATTGAAGCGTGTTTCGTCATTCCTGCGAACTCAGCTTTCGCACACGCTTCGGCTGCGCATGGCGCCCGAAATACATTTTCAGCCTGACACGGCGCTTGATTACGCCATGGAAGTTGACGCTCTTTTGCGGAAGCCAGAAGTTCAGCGCGATCTGAAAGATTAAGTAATTTAATCTTCAGAACTTATTTCCGGATGTAGATGCAGGCCTCTCTGGTATGGCTAAATCCAGGACGTCGCACCCGGAAAATGTAATCATAATGGCATCCCTCACTTCTGTGAGGGAATAATCTCGAATCTGACATCCTCGGGTCAGATGTCAGAACTTCAGACGCAAGGCTCTTCGACTGGTTGAGCAGACATTATATTTCTTTTGATGAAAATTGCTTTTTTAAGCCAGTATTTTGATTCGTTAATATTTTTATTGATGCCATGTCCTCCCTCGAAAAGAACAGTAAGTAGCAACGTCGAGCCCAGATGCCCACTTTCACCGGCAGACCGTAAGAAGGTGATGGCTTTCCGGATGTTTCGCGTCACGTAATGACCGTTCACGAATATTTCTCCCAGTTTGGCCTGGGCATCGACAATACCCCCTTCAGCAGCCTGCATCAGAAGCGAAACAACTTTATCCGCTTCTACTTTCGGTGATGTCATCAGACACAATGCCAACTGCCATGCAGAGAGTGCGTCACCGTTTCGGGATCTGTGCTCCAGCTTTGCAAGTCCGGTCTTCCGGAACGAGGCGGCTATGACCGGATTTCGGACAATTTCGCCGATCCTGGCAATTGCCGTGATTTCTCCCATATCAAGCGCGATAAATAGCCATTCCGTGCCTTGGTCTTCAGTTCCTTCATGGTAGCGTCCGCTGGAACACCAATCCGCAAGAAGAAGTGCTGCACCCGAGTGACCAAGCTCGATAGCGCGTTTGCACCAGCTTGCCGCTTCAATCATATTCGGACCTGCACCATCTGAAGTGCTGTGCAGAACAGCCAGACGACAAGCGGCTTCCGCGTCTCCGGTCAGCGCAGCTTTTCGTAACCAGGTTTCACCTGCAGTGAGATCCGACTTCCCCCCTTTTCCTTCAAGAAGAAAGATGCCCGTTCTGGTCTGAGCTTGTCTTTGTCCACTATTGGCAGCAATTTCATAATGGAGAAAAGCCTTGCCTAAATCGCGGGAAACACCTTGTCCCATCTCATACAATCCACCCAGAAGCCACGATGCAAAAGACATTCCTGCATCTGAGGCTTCTTCAAGAATTCTTACGGCTTCTTTTAAGGCGTCAGGCTTCTGTGCTGCATTCCGGAGAAGGAATATCCCCAGCCCCAGCATACCGCGCCGGCTTCTTCCATCTCGCGCATGCCGGTAATGAGTCTCAGCCAGTCCAGGATTCCGATAGTGTGGCGGCCCTGAACTGAGTATTTGCCCAAGGATGGCATGAGCGTCAGCGCTGCCTGCCTTTGCCGCCCGCTCAGCCCAGCTAAACGCAGTATCAATATCCGGGCGAGAAACGAGAGTATTTTCGGGTAAATGGTCGCTATTAAAAATTCCGGCGTGTTCCATATCCGGAAGACCTGCAAGGCACAGAAAGGCCATGAGAGTCATTGCTTCTGTAAGACCGGCATGGGCAGCCTGCTCCAGCCAGATAATGGCCTGTCTGCGGCACCCCGGAACTCCCTGACCTTTCAGATAGCACAGGCCTACCTGAAAGGCGGCTTTATAGTCACCATTTTCCGCAAGATGAGACAGAGAACGTACTGCTTTTATCTGATTTTGCAGATCACCTGCTTCAAGACGTTCAATGCTCTTGTGAAATGTTTTTTCTGGTGAAGATAAATATCTTCTGGTTTTTTCAGTAATATCTTCAAAATATTCTAATATCATTTTCCCTGTCCATTCAGGTCAGGAAGCGGTCGCAAGGATAGCCTGCGTCACATCGGGCGAAAAAGAAGGTTCCCGCAAATACGGGAACCTTCAATGCTTCAGATCAACCCGGCTATTCAGGCAAACTGGATATCCCTGGCGACACTTGCAGCACTAAGCCCATTGTCGTTCTGGAGATGGATCACCATGTCGCTGGAAGCAGAGAAACTATGACTGTTATCGGCGTCAACAAACACATAGACATTGTTAGCATCCGTCTGAGACACAAGAACTCCGCCAATATCAGTCGTCCTGGCTGCACTTTCTGTAGCATTGGGCGTGTCAGCGCTATAAAGCGTCTCATCCGTAGCGCCTTTGAACAAATCCGCAACACTGGTGAGATCAGCAGAAGATGTGATGGTACCGGTAATTGCAGAACTCGCGCCCGCAATGAGTACGTCAGCACTATCCAGGCCCAGTTTCGACAGATCAAGCTGATCACCTGTGGTGAAACCGCTGATCGTATCGGTTTTTGAATTCAAATACGTCAGAGATTTAGCGGGGTCTGTCGCTGACAGGGCAGAATCAGACGCAGCGTTGAAGTGGAACGTATTTTCACCATTGCTGCCGTTGATGTTGAACGTGTCATCACCCGCACCACCGGTGAAGCTGTTTTTGACGGTTCCCGATGCTCCTTCGTTGATGTTGAACGTGTCGTTTCCGGTGCCGCCAGTGAAGCTGTCCGTCGCTGTTGATCCAGCGTTCTCTGTAACGGTGACGATATTGTTGCCAGATGACCCTTTATAGACGAAGTCTGAAGTGTCCCCGGACAGATCAGTCGTCAGGTTAATCTGACCCGTAGAAGAAGACGCATCGAAGCTGCTCAGATTGTTCGCCCCATCAATGCCACTGATCGTAAGATCACCACTTCCTGAAGCCTGAATGCTGCTCAGTTGAGCCACATTGGAAATGTCGCCAACAGAGAGTGCTGCATTGTCAGTAAGATTCAGGTTCGTCAGATTGGCGGCATCAATGGTCTGCAAAGTATTTGTGTAATCTGTGGCCGAAGCGGTGCCGCCTGCCACTGCAGTCGATGCAATGTTCAGGGTCTCGGTTGAGTGTCCAGGCATAAAGGACGCCGACTGACCGGCGACCTGACCAAGTGTCAGCGTGCCAGCTGTTTCCTGTCCGGTAACACCTGTTGTTGTATCGCCGGAACCACCGACAGCATTCAGGCTGACGTCGAGCGTATGTGTGTTGCCTGAAGTTTTCCCGAGATTGACCGTCATATTGCCCACCCATCCGGAATCAGATCCGGCGTCGGACGTCGAGGCGAGCGTCAGACCATCAGAGGCATTATCCAGTACAACATTAGATAATGTCTGGTTCCCTGTGACCTGCACGGTAGAGACACCGGTTCCGGCAAGCTGCGACAGATCAAACGTGCCTTTTGCGGGAGACGCCTGATCGGCTCCGAGTTCCAGAGTAGAGAAGTTGGAGAATTTGTCGCCACCGGTCGTAATCGCGCCATCTGTCATTTTGATGGTATTGGCGCCAGTTCCGGCAGTGAATGTCGCCTTGGTAGTGTCCTGAGCCCCAAGAGCGACAGTGTTGTTTCCGTTGCCCAGTGTCACGGCAAAGCCGTTCGTGCTGTCTGCCTGATTGCTCAGATCAATGTCGTTGTTACCATTTCCGACAGAGATGGAGGTGAGACTGTTGTCGCCGCTGAGCGTGATGCTGTTGTTGCCATTTCCGGTCGTGGCAGATGTCAGTTTGGCATCGTTAGCGAGAATGGCAGCATTATTGCCATTGCCGAGAGTGGCTGACGCCGCGTTAGCGTCGCCCTCAATTTTGAGTCCTGTAATGCTGCCAGTATATGTGGTGGAGTCAAAGGTCGATAGCTGCGTGAATGTTTCACCGGACAGATCAAGTGAACCAGTCGTGCCACTTGTTGCTCCTTCGTTCGCAACTGTGACTGCCCCGGTTGCATCCATGCCCGTGCCCGCAAGTGATTCCGCCCCTGCTGCGTCACTGTTGATTGTCAGTGTTTTCAGGGCATCAGCGTTCGTGACATTCGCTGTAAATGTATCAGGGTTGCTCAGAGAAGCAGAAGATCCTGACTGCAGGTTGAGAGCCAGATTGCTCAGAGGCGCTGATGCTGATCCTGTGACATTCAGCGTGCTGCCAGCGGATGCATTGACGTTCGCCGTAAAGGAAGATGTGGTCGTCCCGTCAATGGTAACTGCAGCCCCGGTGGAATTGTCGATATTCGCCGTGGTGACAGACGATGCGTCGTCATAGACCATTTGGCTCTTGCTGCTATTTTCAACTCCGGCAGTTGTGACACCGGTGGTGTTGATAAGATCTATGGTTCCTGTGGCTGCAGGGGAGTTGAATAACTCAATATTCCCGATCCCGGTCAGCGTCGGGGTATAAGTGGTCGTGGCAGCAGTCGTAGCCGTAGTCGTGGCTGGAGCGGTGGTCGAAGTCGTCGTCGTGGTTGTCGTGGTCGCTGCAGCCAGTTCCACGTTCAGGGTATCGTTGCCGCCATTACCGGTGATCGTATCTGCGGACTGGAGTGTCGTCGCGCTGGTACCATTGGCTGTAATAGTAGTTGGTGCCGTGAATACGTCATTGCCAGACGTTCCGGTGTAAGTTGTCTGTGTTCCGGTTATCGCGATCTGGTTCGGTGTTGAGGCAGGAAGACCCTGACCGATGTTAAGAAGGTAGTTCAGATCGGATGTTGCAAGGTGGCCGTTCGCCTCATTCGATTCTACGATGCCGACTGCTGCCTGACTTAGCGTGTCGCCGGAATTTACCCAGAAACTGATTTCGCTGTCTGCCGGAGCGCGTCCGAGAGCATGTTCATAAAGGCTGGTAATAGCGTCGTTTGTTAGAGCGCCTGTACCATAGATGGCCTGACCTTCGGCCGAACTGATCATCTGAGAAGCGATATCTGCTGAAGATACGCCTCCGGTGGCCATCGAGACCCAGTAATGCAGCCCGGCGGCATCAGGGGCACGCCCAAGGATGCCTTGGTACATCTGGATAATGGGATCAACATTTGTTTGAGCTTCCGCCGAAGTGGCGAGTTGCGATTCGACAGAATCCAGTGAGGTGCCGCTGCTGGCGGCATTGACCCAGTAAGCAAGACCACTGGAATCAGCCTGCCTTTGCAGGATATTATTATAAAACTGCTCTACGGAAGAAACTACTGACATAATAAACCTCAGTACCATTACTTTAACAAGCCATCTGCGGAGAATTCTGCAATAGTTCTTCGCGTCTGGATTTCAAAAGTTTCAAAAAAATCTCGTTTTGTAAACAGATGATTGGATTATTTATTGAATTGTGTAAAATTGTGAATTGTATTAATTTTATAAATGAAAAATAGAAATTTTCTTAATAAGAAATAAAGTATATAATTATGTAATTTATTATTAAGAAATTGTTATATTTTTTGTGTTTACTAAATTATACACATAAAATTTACTAATTTTTATATGAAAATAACATCGTGTATCTTGCAGGGTGGACAAACTGATATCTCCACATCATACAAATTCAATTATCAGTAATGGAGCAATAAACTACTCGGATTTATCATGTATGCGCTCCCAGGGGACCTGCTATTAGGATCAGGACCTATTAATTGTTGAATTGAGCTGTGTTCCATGATTTATGGGCATTCGGGGGATGAGCCTGTGAGTGATGTGTTTTTGCTGTCTGAGAGCCAGACGGAGAGGATTACGCCGTATTTTCCTCTGGCTCATGGGGTGCCACGCGTGGATGACCGTCGCGTGCTCAGTGGAATCGTATATGTGATCCGTAACGGGCTTCAGTGGAAAGATGCTCCGAAAGGCTATGGCCCTCATAAGACCTTATATAACCGCTTCATCCGCCGGAGCCATCTGGGTGTTTTGACCGGATCTTTGTGGCTTTGAGTGAGCAGGTGGATCGCTCAAAACGCCTGATGATGGATGCGACCCACCTCAAAGCGCACAGGACAGCGGCGTCCCTGCTCAAAAAGGGGCTTTTCCTCGCCATATCGGATGCACAAAAGGCGGACTGAACTCAAACTGCATGCTGTGTGTGATGGCCAGGGCCGGCCTGTCCGCCTGCATCTGACTGCTGGACAGGTCAGTGACTTCAGAGGGGCTGACGTGCTGCTCGCAGGCCTTCCCGACGGGACAGAAGAAGTCATCGGTGATCGGGGTTATGACAGCAACCGGATCAGACGATCTCTTACAGAGCAGAACATCACCGCCTGCATTCCACCGAAGAAGAACAGAAAATCAAAACCACCTTACAACTGGCACCTGTATAAAAAGCGCCACCTGATCGAAAACATGTTCGCAAGGCTGAAAGACTGGCGACATGTTGCGACCAGATACGACCGGTGCACTCATACATTCATGTCTGCCATCCAGATCGCAGCAAGCTTCATTTTCTACCTCAAAAAATGAGTCCTGAGCCTGGAAGTAAATAACGCAGCCGTTATCCACACGATAAAACACGCTGAATAGCACTGGTGAGCGCCGAAAGCTCGTTAGCCGTTATTGTAAAAGCCGGTGTCAGATAGATGATATTCCGGAAAGGCCTGATCCATACACCCTCCGCGATAAACCGTGTTCGTAAGGTTGCCGGATCAGCGATGTGTTCCATCTCGACAACACCTATAGCGCCCATTACGCGAACATCCCGCACGCCCGGTAATGTGCGGCATGGCTCAAGCTGTTCAGAGAGCGCAGCTTCAAGGTTCGCGACCTGATCAAGACGGGGTTCACGTTCAAACAGATCCAGTGATGCGTTCGCGCAGGCGCAGGCAAACGGGTTTGCCATGAAAGTTGGGCCATGCATCAGAGCATGTTCCGGGTTGTCAGACAGAAAGGTCTCGTAAATATGGCGGCGCGCAACTGTTGCCGCGAGAGCAACAGTGCCACCTGTCAGTGCTTTCGAGAGCGTGATGATATCAGGCACAATTCCGGCCTGATCGCTGGCAAACATTGAGCCGGTTCGCCCGAAACCAGTGAATATTTCATCCAGAATGAGAATCAGGCCATATTTATCCGCAGCTTCGCGCAGAGTACGCAGTACTGCGGGCGGGTGAAAGATCATACCCCCGGCACCCTGTACAAGCGGTTCCACCACAATGGCCGTGATCGTGTCAGCATGTGTTTCGAGAAATGTCTCGAATGCGGCAGATGAGGCCGCATCCTGTGGAAGATCGATTATGTATTGTGATGGCATCACACCAGAGAAGAGATGATGCATGCCTTCTTCCGGGTCGCAGATCATCATGGTGGCCAGGGTGTCACCGTGGTAGCCGCCCCTGAAAGACAGAATCTTTGTGCGCCCGGTTTCACCACGATTGATCCGGTACTGAATTGCCATCTTGAGGGCAACTTCCACGGCAACTGAACCGGAATCAGTATAAAAGACGTGGTCCAGGTCACCGGCCAGGAGCGCAGCCAGTCGCGAGGCCAGCCGCAGAGCCGGCTCATGCACCATGCCGCCGAACATAACATGCGGCATGCGTGCAAGCTGCTCTTCCGCACAGGCACGAATATGAGGGTGATTATAACCGTGACATGCGGTCCACCAGGCGGCCACACCGTCGATCAGACTGCGTCCATCCTGGAGTTCGATCAGGCTGCCACGAGTGGAGCGCACCGCCAGTGGCGCCGGTGCGGTTTTCATCTGACTGTAAGGCAGCCAGATATGGGGCAGGCCAGAGGTGTACCAGTCTGGTGCAGACAAGAGAGAGTTCCATTTCCTGAAAAGGGAATTGCCTCGTTTTCCCATGATTTTCCCGGTTTTTCCGACCGGTGAGGTCCGTCAGTGCCCCATATACAGTGCAGAGCGATATTTCTGAAGATAATCGGCCCCGAGTTTTGTTTTCCGGACAGTCCTTAGTGTATCAGCAATTGACCGATGTGCCCGTCTCCGGCACCACGACGAAGTGATGACACAGTTCGATCCTCTTTTCCGGCAGGCGCTTGCGGAACTCGACATCGAAAGCAGACGTCGGCATATGCGGGCATTTCAGCCAGCCGGCCCGGCCGTGCTGGTGCGGGCCGACGGACGCCGTCTGACAGATTTTTCTTCGAATGATTATCTCGGACTTGCTCATCATCCTGCTCTGACAGGGCGATCCATGGAATGGGCCTCCCGTTTCGGAACAGGCTCAGGCGGGTCCCGGCTGGTGACGGGAACCCGCACTCAGCATGAGCAGATCGAAACGAAAGTCGCCGCTCTGAAGGGGTGCGAGGCGGCGTTACTGTTTGCCAGCGGCTGGCAGGCCAATGCGTCTCTGGTGCCAGCTCTCGCGCGTCTTTCCGTGGAGCAGACAGGAACAATGCCGCTGGTCTTCACCGACCGGCTGAATCACGCCAGTCTGCATCAGGGGTGCGCGGCTGCCGGAGTGCGTCAGATCCGCTTCCGGCATAATGATCTCGAACACCTCGCATCCCAGCTTATGGCCCGTGTGAATGAAGCGGGCCTGCGTGTAATTCTGACCGAAAGCGTGTTCAGCATGGATGGCGATCGCGCCGATATCTCAGGGCTCGTGGCTCTGGCTGACCGGTTCGATGCTTTTCTTTGTCTGGATGAGGCTCACGCAACAGGCGTGCTGGGTCCGCACGGCGCCGGGCTGGCGAGTGAGGCGCCTGGAGGTGTTCATCTTATGATGGGTACATTCAGCAAAGCGCTGGGAGGAATGGGTGCGTATATCGCCGGTTCCCGCGCACTCTGTGACTGGCTGCTTAATACAGCATCCGGTTTCGTGTTTTCAACAGCTCTGCCGCCGTCAGTGCTTGGCGCGGCGGACGCGGCGCTGGACCTTCTGCCTGACCTTGAGAAAGACAGAGCACGTGTCGCACTGTACGGAGAAACGCTGCGGTCCCGCCTTGTTGCTGCCGGTTTTAATACCGGATCGTCTTCGACCCAGATCATTCCTGTTATGATCGGCAGCGCTGAAGAGGCAGTAAGAATTGCCGCAGATCTGGAGGATGAGGGACTTCTTGCAGTTGCGATCCGTCCCCCTACAGTGCCGCAGGGAAAGAGCCGCCTGAGAGTGACACTTTCAGCAGCGCATAACGATGAGATGATTGAATGTCTTATCGAAGCCATCATCCGTCACTGCAGACCAGACTGATGCGGGTTGTTTTTGTTCACGGCTGGAGTTTTGACAGGTCTTTCTGGGAGCCGGTCATCCGAAAGCTCGGATACGAAACCCACTCTCTGGATCATGGGTTTTTCGGAACCCCGGATCTGATGATTCCTGAGGACGAACCGGTGATGGCCGTTGGTCATTCACTCGGGCTTCTCTGGCTGTTATCGACAGACAATCTGCCAGATGGCAGCTGCATACTGGGGATTAACGGATTCACGCGTTTTACCCGTGCGCCGGATTTTTCTGCTGGTGTCGCGCCACGCGTTCTGGATCGTATGCGGACCGGGCTTCATCGGGGTGCAGGAGATGTGATCCGGCAGTTCCGTACGAATTGCGGATTAGCGGCAGAACACATTGAGGAACGCACCTCACCGGCAGAAGCCGGTCCCGTGCCTGAGCAATTGCAGCGTGGACTGGATCTGCTGCAAAGCGGTGATGCCCGGTCATCCCGATGCCAGGTCCGTGCCGCACTCGCCAGCAGAGACGATCCGATCGTAACAGTCGCGATGACGGAAGCCTGCTTTTCTGAGAATCAGCTATGCTGGTCTGAAACGGGTGGTCACCTTCTGCCTCTGACACAGCCCGATTTATGTTCCCGATTTATCCGCAATGCCATGGAGCGACATGATTATGCGACCTGATTCCGGGCAGAGTGAGCGTCGTCGTATCGGTGAGCGGTTCGACGCTGCTATCAGTTACGATACCGCCGCTTCGATTCAGCGGCTCACCGCACGACGTCTGCTGGAACGGATTGAGGAGGCTTTCGGCGAAAAACGGCCTGGTCGAATTCTGGAGTTCGGTTGTGGAACCGGTGCGTTAACCATTCTTTTGCACGAGAAATGGCCTGAAGCAGAACTGATCGCGACCGACATCGCGCCGGGTATGCTGACCCGTGCCCACGCCCGGTGTGGCGACGGTGTGAGTTTTGCCTGCATGGACATGGCGGACCCCGAACACGCTGACGGAGTGGACGGGGTCTTTGATCTTGTTTGCGGCAATCTCGCACTGCAATGGGCAGAAAACACAGATGCCGTACTGGCCGGGCTGGCCGGGCGGCTCGCGCCGGGTGGTCTCCTTGCGGTTTCGACTCTGATGGCGGGCAGCTTCGCAGAGTGGCGTGCCGCTCATGCGGCCGAAAATACGAGAGCATGCATTCGCCTGTATCCGTCGTTTAGGACACTTGAATCGGGCTGGCCAAATATTTCGTGCGAGGCGGGAGAGACGATCAGGGCAGTCGGGCGCTGGTCGAATGAAACGATACTGGAGCAGACCGGAAGCGGGCTGGCTTTTCTGAGAGGACTGCGGCGGATTGGCGCGACGGAGCCCCATTCCGGCAGTCGGCCACTTCAGCCTGGTATCATGCGGCGCGTTCTCCGACGTTTTGACGAAAGCGGAGCGGCAGTAACGTGGGACATTGCCTATGGTCTTTTCCATATGCCTGCCGGATGTGGCGTATTCGTGACGGGAACGGATACCGGCGTGGGCAAGACCTTTGTGTCTGCCTGCCTGACCCGTGCATGGCACGCGTCCTACTGGAAACCGCTGCAGACCGGTCTGGCTGAGGAAGACGGCGATACGCCTGAAATTGTAAGACTGACCGGCGCGGATCCGGACCGCATTTTTTCGCCAGCCGAGACATTTCTGGCACCTCTGTCGCCTGATGCGGCGGCAAAAGAGGAGAGCAGACGTGTCTGTCTTCAGAAGCTTGTCCTCCCGCAGACCGGGCCAGGTTGCCCTCTGGTGGTCGAAGGCGCGGGCGGGTTGATGGTGCCTGTAACACCACCGGATGCTGCGAGAGGCAAGCCTGGTGTGATGATGATCGATCTGATTGCGATGTTTGGTCTGCCGGTCGTGCTTGTTGCGAGAAGCGGGCTTGGCACCCTCAATCATACATTGCTCAGTCTGGAGGCTTTGCGGTTACGCGGGATAGCTGTCTTCGGTGTTGTTCTGAACGGGCCGCTAAATCCCGGCAATCGCGCCGCAATCGAGGAACATGGCAATGTGCGCGTTCTGGCTGAGTTGCCGTATGTCGGAAGTGTGACGCCAGAATCGGTCGAGCATATGTCGCGGCTATTTCCGAACCGGGAGAAGGAAACCTGGTTACAGAACGGCTGATAAAGTCAGAAACAGACTTTTTGCAATTCCCGTAAATGAGAGCGCGGTTGTTGTCGTGCTCAGTCGCTGCGCCTGCGGAGAGATTGTGGTTTCGTCGGGCGTGTCGCGGGGGTGCCAGGTGGTAATGCAGGCACGGGCAGCACTGCCAGTTTGATGCCGAGTTCGGATTCGATTTTGCGCATGGTTTTGCGTTCCGCCGCGGCACATAATGTAGCTGCCCACCCTTGCCGACCCGCCCGCCCTGTGCGGCCGATGCGGTGCACATAAATATCGGACTGAGTCGGAGGAGCCATGTTGATGACCTGGCCGACCTGTTCGACGTCCAGGCCTCTGGCGGCAATATCGGTCGCAACGAGAATCATGGCTTTACCGCTTTCAAAATCCTGGACAGCGGCATTCCGGGTGGGCTGGCTCAGGCGGCCATGTAGCACAACGGCACTGAGTCTGCGTTTTCGCAGATAATGAGTCAGCGTATCCGCTTCGTCTCGCGTAGTGACGAATATGATCGCACTTCGATCAGGATGGCGCCGGAGAAGAGCTTCAGCTGCCATGGGTTTATCCTGCGACTCAACAAACAGAATGGCTTGCCGCACGGACGGTCTGGTGCCGCTTTCGGGTTCGATATGCAGTGGTTTGTGAAGAAAATCCTGCGCAGCGGACGCACTCTCGGCCGAGAGTGTTGCGGAAGCCAGAATAGTCTGGCGATGTTGCGGGAGCAGCGCATGAATGTTCTGCATTTCCTCCCTGAATTCAGAGGTCATCAAACGGTCACCTTCATCCAGGATCAGGTGACGACATGAGGTGATATCGATCTGCTCTCGTCGCAGAAGGTCGAGAAGCCGGCCTGGTGTGGCAACGATGATACGGGTGTCAGCAGGTGGTACACCCGCATCCTCCTCTGGTTCGATGTGTTTCGGCTTCCGACCGCGGCCAGACTCCGCCGGAACTTCATGAGCGCCCCCGTAGACGGCGAACGGGATGAGACCAGGCCGGGAGGCAAGGAGACGGCCCATTTCAGCAACCTGCCGGGCGAGTTCCCGTGTCGGAACGATAATGAGCGCCGTTGGTGTTTTCTTCCGGCTCATAATGTCCATGAGAGGCAACAGATAACTTGCTGTCTTACCTGTTCCGGTCGGGGCAAGGATCCGGGCATCGGATCCTGACAGGACGGCAGGAATGGCCAGCCGCTGGATTGGTGTAAGCACCCTGAGGCCAGCCTCTGCAGCATGTCTGACCAGGTCGGCGTTCAGCCCCGGTTCTCCGGATGAAGACCTGTCCGGTTTTGGTGTGCTGATCTGGCCGGAAGGAGAAGCAACAGAGCCGGGTGACATTTGGCATTTCCTGAAAAGAGGTGTGAGGTAGTCAGTGCTGAGCCGGTTTTGTACGGGATAAATGCCCCACATCTGATGCATATGCCAAAACGCAGGCACGGGCGCCACATTTCGTGACGCCCGCGCCTTCCAGTCGAACTCCGGCGCGTTCGACTGGTGCTCACATTACCCATTCCGGTTTGTTCAGTTCGGCGTTTCCCACAGTCGTGTGGATGGCCATTTCAGGCTGTGGCGTGCTGCATCCCCTTTCGGTCAATCGACGTTTCGGATCGGCAGAATCGAAAGGGCCGGAGTTTCAGCCTGATACACAGGTCAGGCGACTTTTGCATGATAGGGCACAGGCTCCATACGCAGCATAGATTGTCTGCGGGTTTCGATAGCGCGCCAGCTGATCGGATGTCCGACAGCCAGCGGTTCGAAACCCGCCTGCTCCCGGGCAATACTGCATGCTTTGAAATGAGTATTGTGCTGTATTTTCTGTGATTTTCGATGAATAAAGCTCCGACTGACTCCAAGAACTTTTGCCGCATTTCGAAGTGTCATCTTCTTTTTATCAAGAAGAAAGACAAGTTTTTCATCCAAGTCGGAAGACCAAGTCAGGGCGCGAGGCATAAATACTCTCTCTTGTTTGCCGTGAATGGGTGAACGGCGCCATTATTCCGATACCAGTTAAAAAGCGAAGCTGAGAATTCACGTTTCATTAACGTTCTTGCTGATGTTGCAATAATTATGAGTGGAAAAAAAGTTTTTGTGTTTGTTGTTATCGTATTTTCAATAGATTATTTATTTTTATCTTTAGAAATTTATTATGAAATAAGAAGATTTATTTTATGGTGAAAAATTTTATAAATAATACAATGGGGCTAAAATTGAGCCGGATACAGAGTCTCATGTAACACGTTTAAAATCTTTGTTAGACGCTACATCATTGAAAATTAAGGTTTAATTTTAGGTTCGGCGTCGTGGCTCAAAGTTCCCGGCAATCAGCGGATACGTTGTGAAAATTGTTACAGAAAAACCCATGGATTATAACGGGTTCTGGCCGTCAATTACTTTGAAATATTAATTTCTGAGTATATGGACGAATATAGACATGAAGAGCCTGCGGGCGCGTTTTCTATGGTCGCGCAGTTCTTTTTTCCAGTCTGGCAACGTGAGATCAGGCTTCTGCGACGCAATCTGCGACTCTCACTCCGGATCGTCGATCGGGAGTGGAGGTCAGGTCAGCAGTCCCGCAAGGCAGGCAAAAGCAATGCCAAGCCCGATGTTGCGGTTTGCGCGGAACTGCGCGAGGCAAAGCGCCGGATCGCCAGGGTTCACGAGCGCTGCTTGTCTGAAAAGCATACCGATGCAAAATAAAGCGGCCAGGTAGAACCCGAAGCCGGTATGGGCGAATATGCCTGCGAGAAGCAGCGCGCCTCCGGCAGATCCATAGCAGATGCCGACGAAAACGCGGGCCCGACCTGCCATAAGACGAGACGTGGATTTTACCCCGATACGAGCGTCGTCATCCATGTCCTGGAAGCCGTAAATTGTGTCGAAACCGAGCTGCCAGAGGATTGTAGCGAGGTAGAGAGCCGCCTGAGCCAGGTCGCAGCGATCTGTTGCCGCCGCATATCCCATCGGCGCACCAAATCCGAATGTGAATCCCATGACCAGTTGCGGCCACCAGGTGAAGCGCTTGGCGAGCGGGTAAAGCCCGACCAGCAGAAGCGATGAAGCACCAAGGACCTGTGAAAGCGGATTTAACTGAAGCAGGATCAGAAGGCCGATCAGCAGCAAAGCAGTCAGGAAAAGTGCCGCGTGTCTCATTCGCAAAGCACCCGACGCCAGAGGCCTGCCCGCTGTGCGGGCAACCTGGCGGTCGATATCACGGTCCCACATGTCGTTCACGACGCAACCTGCAGATCGCATCACAATGCTCCCGATCCCGAAAAGCACCAGAAGGCGGAGGCGCTCATCAGGCGAAATGCCTTTTTCGGCTCCGGGCAGGAGGATGCCCCACGCTCCGGGGAGAAAGAGCAGCCAGGTGCCAATCGGGCGATCCAGCCGGGCGAGGAGAGCATAAGGTCGTATCAACGGCGGAAGACGTGAAATCCATCCGGTGGCGCGAATGTCGGTATGCGGGGTTACAGTGCCTGGCACCGTGTTCTCTCCGGCAGAATTTAAAGATACGGTCGATGTGCGATCCGCGTCGGCAGACTTGACCTTCAGGCCAATCCCGTCGAAATCGCGCCGATTGATGCGGATCGACCTCGTCGCGGTCAATGGCTGATCTCGTCGAGTTCAGGAAATGCTACCAGGCAGAGGATGCCGCAATGTCGACTCTGCATACGCTGCCTCGTCTGTTTATTGCCCCGGAAGCGCCGGAGCGTGCCGGGGAGAGTGCCAGACCTGAGATGATCCGCGCCATGTCACCCGAACAGGCCCGGTATCTTGGCACTGTCATGCGGCGAGGCGAAGGAGACGAGGTCCGCCTGTTCAACGCGCATGACGGGGAGTGGCTCGCGCAAATCACCAGCCTGCGCCGCGATCGGGGTAATTTTATTCTGCGGGAGAGGCTGCGGGAAGCTGCGGCCGAAGAAGGACCCGTTCTGGCGTTTGCCCTGCTGAAGCGGGATGCAACCGATCTGGTAATCCGCCTGGGAACAGAACTTGGCGTCAGCCGGTTTATTCCGCTCATCACAGAACGCACGGTCGGCCAGCGTGTGAATGGCTCACGCCTGGAATCGATTGCGACAGAAGCCGCGGAGCAGTGCGAGCGACTGAGCGTGCCCAACATTGACGCCCCGATCCGTTTTATGGATTTCCTTGGTCAGTGGCCTGAAAAAAGCCGGCTTTTTGCCGCCGTTGAACGCTTCGATGAGAGAGATATTGCGGATAAAACCGGAGAAAAAAGACCCGGGTTGTTCTCAGGAGCAGTGCCGGAAGATGGAATTCTTATCGGGCCAGAAGGTGGGTTCAGCACGGCAGAGCTTGACGCCGCGCTTGCCCGCCCCTTTGTTACGCCCATAACACTGGGCAACAGAGTTCTGCGTGCCGAGACAGCCGTCGCCGCTGCGCTCGCTCTGTTCGATGCCCGGATCCGAAACGCTTGAGGCGGCGGCTGCCTGCCGGAACAGGATATCCCTGTTTCAGCACGGGGGCGGGCCGTCCTGACTGGAAGCCCCAGCGCTGATGTCAAACCCTGCTGATCAGGACGCTCGCCCCATTGCGTCCACAAAGGAACTCGCCGACGTGCTGGCGTCGGGCTGCAAACCCCGGGATTCCTGGCGGATCGGCACAGAACACGAGAAGTTTGGCTTTGTGCGCCCTGAAGCTGCAACGGATAAACGTCGCGCTTTCTCGGCACCGCCTTACGCACCTGGCGGAATTGAGGACCTCCTTAACGCGACGGAACGGCAGGGTGACTGGACGCCGATATGGGATGAAAAGGCAATCATCGGACTGAAAGGGCAGGGCGTGAATCGCGGCGGAGCGATTTCACTGGAGCCTGCCGGACAATTCGAACTGTCCGGTGCCCCTCTGGCCAGTCTGCATGAAACCGCTGATGAGTTTTCCCGGCATTTCAGGTTGCTCCGTGAGCCGGCACGTAAGCTCGGGCTGGGCTTTGCACCCCTGGGCTTCCACCCTCTGGCCAGCCGCGCTGACCTGCCCTGGATGCCGAAAAGCCGCTACGCGATCATGCGGAAATATATGCCGCAGGTTGGCTCGCTCGGGCTCGACATGATGCAGCGGACCTGCACCGTGCAGGTCAATCTTGATTTCGCCTCCGAGACCGACATGGCACGGAAGATGAAAGTTTCTCTGGCGTTGCAGCCAGTCGCAACCGCTCTGTTCGCCAATTCGCCATTCTATGAAGGCAAACCGAACGGATGGCTGTCCAATCGTGCGCGCATCTGGACCGATACAGACAATGCGCGGTCAGGCATGCCTGAAATATGCTTCAGCGACAGTTTCGGATTCGAATCCTACGTTGAGTGGGCGCTCGACGTCCCGATGTATTTTATCGTTCGCAACGGCAGGCTGATCGATGTTGCGGGCCGGTCATTCCGGGCCTGGCTGGCCGGCGAACATCAGGATGGCCTTGACGGATTCACGCCGGCAATCGGAGATTTCGAGGATCACCTGACCACAGTGTTTCCAGATGTGCGGCTGAAGACATTTCTTGAAATGCGGGGCGCCGATGCCGGTTCGCCAGAGATGATGCTGGCCCAGTCAGCCCTCTGGGTCGGGCTTCTGTACGATGATGCTTCTCTTTCAGCGGCAGAATCCCTGATGCGTGAACATACGGCAGAAAGCTATCGGACGCTCCGTGGTGATGTTCCGGCTCGTGGTCTTGATACGCCGTTTGGAAGCGGTACGGTGAGGGATGTGGCGGCGCGTATGGTTGCGATTGCAGCCGACGGCCTGCGGGCGCGTAATCTGCGCGATGCTGACGGGCGCGACGAGACACTCCACCTTGCACCGCTATTTGAGATTGCAGCCGGCGGGCCGACCCAGGCGGAACACTGGCTTGCCCGATATGAAGGCCCATGGGCCGGCGACACATCCCGCATCCTGCTCGAAGCAGAAATCTGAGCGATGTGGCGTTTCCGTCGTCGCGGGCTTCTGGCGACGGGGAGCGCCGTCCTCGCCGAACTCACGCTGCCCCTGAGGGCGTTGTCGCAAAGCATCGGCCGTGCCGGATCTCATGAGGGCGATAAAACGGTGACATCCCCGCTCGTCAGACTGCGTCTGATGGAGACTTCTGATCTTCATATGTTCGTTTATGCCTGGGATTATTATCGGGCGCGGGAAGACAACTCCGTGGGACTTGTCCGCGTTGCCAGCCTGATCCGCGCGGCACGGGCGGAGGCACGTAACAGTCTGCTTTTCGATAACGGAGACATTGTTCAGGGCAATCCGCTCGGCGACTACCTCGCCCTTCCAGGGCGTATGAAAAAAACCGGCGGACATCCGATGTTCCGGGCCATGAGCCAGCTTGGCTATGATGCCGCAACATTCGGGAACCACGAGTTCAATTACGGGCTGCCATTTCTCGATGAAGCCTTACGGAGCGCGGATTTTCCGTTTGTCTGCGCCAATGCCGAACATCCCGACGGGACGCCCCTTGTTCCACGCAGTGTCGTGCTGGACCGCAATGTTGCCGATGAAACGGGTCAGATCCATCGGCTGAGAGTTGGCGTCATCGGTTTCCTGCCGCCACAGATTGTGACCTGGGATGCCATGCATCTGACTGGTCGCGTCCGCACAACCGACATTGTCGAGGCTGCCCGGCAATATGTGCCGGAATTGCGAACCCGCTGTGACCTGCTGGTCGCGCTTTGTCATTCCGGTATTTCAGCGGCCCCGCGTCAGGGGAATGAGGAAAATGCCGCACTTTATCTGGCCGAAGTGCCGGGTATCGATGTGGTCTTCACCGGACACGCCCATCAGGTTTTCCCTGGTCCGGATTATGAGGGGCTGCCGGGTGTCGATGCGAAAGCCGGCACACTCGCCGGGAAACCCGCCGTGATGCCGGGTTTTTGGGGTAGTCACCTCGGTGTGATTGACCTGAAATTACGACGTGAGGTTTCAGGCTGGACTCTGGAAGGATTCCATAGCGAGGTCCGACCGATATACATGCGTGAGTCAGGCAACGTGATGCCGCTCGCGCAGGATGATGCTCTTACTGCCGCAGTTGCCTTGCCCGCACATAAGGCGACCATTGCCTGGATGGCGCAGCCGGTCGGGGCCACCAGCATGCCGCTCAATACGTATTTCACCTTCCTTCAGCCCGATCCATGCCTTGCTCTCGTGAACGCAGCGCAGATCGGGTACACGCGTCCGATTCTGGCGCATTCAGATGCTGCATCTCTGCCGATCCTGTCGGCAGCGGCGCCGTTCAATGCCGGTGGCATGTCACCGGATGCCTTTGTCGATATCCCCGCAGGCCCGCTGACGATGAGGGATCTGGCGAATATCTATACCTTCGCCAATACAATCAGCGTCGTGCGCTGCACCGGTGCTGAAGTGAAGGAGTGGCTTGAACGATCGGCCATTATCTTCAATCGCATTGTGCCCGGCCTGGCTGCACCGCAGAAACTTCTTGCTCCCGGATTGCCCGCCTATAATTTCGATGTCATCGCCGGTGTCACATATGCGATCGATGTGACACAGCCACCGCGTTATACACCGGACGGTGTGCTCGTTGCTCCGGACGCCCACAGGATCGCGGATCTGCGCTTTAATGGGAAGCCTGTCGATCCGAAGCAATCCTTTGCCGTGGTCACCAACAACTACCGGGCGGGTGGTGGCGGCCATTTTCCGGGGACGGGAAGCGATCACATGGTGCTCACTGCACCTGATGGCAACAGAGATGCTGTTATCAGATACGTAGCCGGCCAGAAGATCGTTAATCCGTCTGTTGCTCCGGTCTGGCGCTTCGCGAAGCCGCCGCTGGCCACCACCGTGTTTATCGAGGTGCCCGCAGCCGCCTCTCATGTCGTCCATAATGATACGTTGCACCGGCTCGGTGACGGAACGAACGACCTTGTGCGATATGCACTGACTCTTGCGTGATCAGTTGTACCCGGCCGGGGGTGCTGTCCGCTCAGGGCGCTTGACGTCAGCAGCTTCCGCCCGCATTGCTTCCGCATCATGCGTGTCGCCGTCATTCTCCTCGCCGCCGGACTGGGCAGTCGTTATGCTGCCTCCACCGGTGCCAGTACCGCCAAGCAGTTTGTGACGCTTGCCGGTCGTCCTGTTATTCGTCATGCCGCCGAGGCGCTGGCGCCCCATGTCGCGCTCCTGCAGCCAGTGGGTGATCCTGATCTTCTGAACGAAGCGCTGGATGGATTGCCTGTCCTTCCGGTCGTTGCCGGTGGCGCAGAACGTCAGGACAGTGTCCGGGCTGGCCTCGAAGCGCTGGATGCGCTTCCGGAAGATCAGAAACCGGATCTCGTGCTGGTCCATGACGGTGCCCGCCCGTACGTTCCGGCGCAGCTGATCCGGGGCGTGATCGCAGCTCTGAGCGAGCATCCGGGAGCTATTCCGGCCGTGCCCGTGGCTGATACCCTCAAGCGTGCTGAGAACGGTGTGATTACTGGGACAGTTTCGCGGGACAATCTGTTCCGCGCTCAGACTCCGCAGGGGTTCCGCTTTGCCCTCCTGCGTGATCTGCACCGTTCAGCCGTCGCGCAAAGCGGTGCCTCGGCGACTGATGACGCATTACTGCTTGAAAGTGCAGGTTTCAGCGTCGCCCTGGTTCCGGGTTCCGAAGACAATATCAAGCTGACTTATGAGGAGGATCTGGTGCGTCTGGAACGCCTGATCGGCCCGGCCCTGCTGCCGCGCACCGGCTTCGGTTACGATGTCCATGCTTTTGCCGAGAATCGGCCGCTGATCATCTGCGGCATCAATGTGCCTCACACGCGCGGACTCGCAGGGCATTCCGACGCGGATGTCGGAATCCATGCCCTGTGTGACGCGATTTATGGCGCGCTGGCGGAAGGCGACATCGGCCGGCATTTCCCGCCCAGTGAGAATGAATGGAAGGATGCCGACAGCGCCCGCTTCCTTGTCCATGCCGGTGAACTCATTCGCAGCAAGGGCGGTATGCTGATCAATGCCGACGTTACGCTGATCTGCGAACGCCCGAAAATCGGCCCTCATGCAACTGCCATGCGCGAACGGATGGCGTCTTTGCTACAGGTCGATGTCGACAGAATATCCGTCAAGGCAACAACGTCCGAGCGTCTCGGTTTTACCGGTCGCGAGGAAGGAATCGCCTGCACGGCAACGGCAACCGTTCTTGTTCCCTGAAATCGGAGACCAGTCTGTCAGACTGGAGCTGGCTTTACCCACCTGATCTCTTGTATATCTGATACCAGTTGAGGCTGACATACGGAACGAGAGCCGCAGGGGGGCTCCGCCTCACACCCCGTCAGAGATGCAGCCCTTCGGCATCCGGTTTGTTACTCAACAGATCAGGGCGAAGGGGCCGACCTGCGGTCCCTTCCCGGTCCGGGCAGAGTCCGGGCATCTTTATTGACGGCTGGTCTGAGTCTCGCCGGACACAGCTACTCTTCAGACCCGGAATGGGATGTGAATTCCGGATAATATCAGAAAGACGAGCATACCGGGCTGACAACCAGCCCGACAGCCTGCTGCTGAAAGCGTGTTTTATACTCCTCCCGGATTGCAGAGAGTTTTCCCGCAAGATCGGGCATGTCGTCGGTCACGACCCATATAAGCCGTGACGGCTCCGTGCCGATCCGCCCGGTTTCCCTGTCCTGCCACTGGCCCGTAACATTCTGAATGGTGAGCCCGGCCGGGAAACGCGGTGTGACCACATCGCGCAGGAAATCCTGCCATTCCGCCTCTGCGACGATCCCCCCATGCGGGCGTGTCAGGCCAAACATGAGTGTTATTTTGATATCTCGCCTGGCGCCTGACGCAACGCAGATCTCCGGAAGAGATGTGACTGTCGACGGACTCAACGCTGCTGATGGCAATGGAGCGACCGGAGCGTGACATCCGGTGGCGAGTAAACCGACTGCTGTCAGGGATATCCACGATGATCTCGTCACACGCCATCCATTTCCACGTTGCCGTGCAGTTCACGACGGAGTGTTTTTCCTCCTGGTGACTGTGGATCGATAAGTCCTTCACGCAGAAAGAGATCAATCAGCACGAGATTGACGTTGAACTTGAACTCGTCAGTGTCCCGGACAAGCCGGAAAACTTCCGCGATGGGAAGAAGCAGAAATTCCTCCACTTCACCATCCGCCGGTTCCGGCGTGAACATATCGGGCAGAACAAGATCGTAACATACCAGAAGATCACGACGCAGTCCTTCAGGACGGTCGAGCGTGTAGCGAATCGTGCCGACCTGTCGCGCACCCTCCATGATGTCCGGTGGCAGGCTCGCTTCTTCCGCGGCCTCCTTGATGATCGCGTCATGCGGAGTCAGTCCTGCGGACACCCCACCGGCCACGAGGTGGTCAAGTTTCCCCGGATCAAGGCGCTTGCTTCGTGACCGGCGTGCGACCCAGAGATGCAGGCCGTCATCGCGGCGTACAAGACCGTTGAGATGAACGCCGACAGCAAGAAGCCCGAAAAGCGGCAGAGCACCCCGGTCGATTCGCGCTACAGGGGGCGTCCCTTCGGCAATAATCACGTCGAACAGTTCATGATGCGACCGGTACAGGCCATCATCCGCAAGACGCTGCCCGAGAGCCTCCAGCTGTGAAGGATCGGCCAGAGAGAAGGCATTCCCATCCGCGAGTCCCAGCTTTTCAAGGGCCGGGGCGATTCGTGGATCAACGAAACCGGCATCCTGCCCCGCCAGTCGGAAGACGGGACGCGTGTCTGGCTGAATGGCTGTATTACAGGCGGTGATATGGCGCGCGAAGCCGCTGACGTCACTGCTCATCACTGATTTTCCCTGAAAATATGAGGGCGGAATGTAACGGGAAAGATCGGGGTATGACGACCTTCCAAACTGACAGGAGCAACCTGTGCGCTGCTTTGTTTTTCCTACGGGGAGACCTGTGGGCTGACAATGCCGCATAACCTGACGACGCGATCACGAGGGGTTGCAAAACGAAGGGAAACTGCCACATCGGGCGCATGAGTCCCCCATCGATAGCTGCTTCACGCCCGACAAAACCTGTCGGTCTCACTCTTTCCCGACTGCTGCCTTATTTGTGGCCGCGTAACGATCCGGGCCTGCGGCTCCGTGTGATCCTGGTGATCGCGCTGATGGTGCTGGCCAAGGTCGTGACGGTCGCTGTGCCGTGGCTCTACAGCCGGATTATCGATCATCTGTCGCTACCTGCGACTGTTGCGACCGTACCGCTCCTTCTGATCACCGGATACGGACTCGTCCGCATTCTGTCCTCCGCGTTCAATGAACTGCGCGACGCCGTGTTCGCGCCGGTGCGTTACAGAGTCGCACGTGATGCGGCGATGCGCAGCTTTGTCCACATGCACCAGTTGTCACTGCGCTTTCATCTGGACCGGCGCACCGGTGGTGTAACACGCGCGATTGAGCGCGGCACCGAAGCCGTGGAAACATTGCTGCGGATGAGCCTGATCATTGTGCCCACGCTTCTGGAGGCGTTCATGGTGATCGGCCTGATATGGGCCGTATTCGACTGGCGCTATGCCGGGATGATCCTGCTGGCAGTGATAGCGTATGTCGGCTTCACATTTGCTTTCACATCATGGCGAATCGGCATTCGCCGACGGATGAACGACATTAACAGTGAGGCAACGGGAAAGGCGCTCGACAGCCTGCTGAACTATGAAACGGTCAAATATTTCGGCAACGAGGCCCACGAGGCCGGACGGTACGGTGATGCCCAGACACGTTATGCCCGTGCGGCGACACAGACCCAGTATTCCCTCGGCCTGCTGAATTTTGGACAGGCGGCGATCATCGGTATTGCGCTGACACTGATCATGCTGATGGCCGGAGCGGACGTTTCGGCAGGCCGCCTGACTGTGGGTCGATTCGTGCTGGTGAATACCTACCTGCTGCAATTGTACGCACCCCTGAATTTTCTCGGTTCGATTTATTCCTCGATCCGCAACGCTCTCGTCGATCTGGAACACATGTTCGGGTTGCTGGAGGAAACGGTAGAAGTCGCGGACCCGGCCCGGCCTGTTCCCATTGCCGCAAGACTGCATGATGCGCCGCCCGTCAGCGTCGCCTTCAGGGACGTTCATTTTGGCTACCGGCGCGATCGTGAAATCCTGCACGGAATCAGCTTTTCGGCGGCTCCCGGCACGCTTATTGCCATTGTCGGACCAACCGGCGCGGGGAAATCAACCATCAGCCGGTTACTGTTCCGGTTCTATGATGTGTGGTCCGGTCATGTGATGATTGATGGCCACGATGTCCGGGATTACCGGCAGGCTGATCTGCGTGCGGCAATCGGTGTCGTGCCACAGGATACGGTGCTGTTTAACGACACGATCGGATATAATATTGGCTATGGGCGTCTTGATGCCACGCAGGAGGATATTGAACGCGCCGCCAGCCTGGCTCAGATTCACGATTTCATCGTGTCGCTTCCGGAAGGGTATCATACCCGTGTTGGAGAACGCGGCCTCAAGTTGTCCGGCGGCGAAAAGCAACGCGTCGCGATCGCCCGGACAATCCTGAAAGATCCGAGACTGCTGATCCTGGATGAAGCAACAAGCGCGCTGGATACGCATACGGAACGCGAAATACAGTCCGCGTTGCGTGCGGTTTCTGCCGAACGTACCACGGTCGTGATCGCGCACCGTCTTTCCACGGTGGTCGATGCGGACGAAATACTGGTGCTGGCCAGTGGCCGCGTGCAGGAGCGTGGTCGTCATGGGGATCTCGTGGCGGCAGGCGGCCTCTATGCTGGCATGTGGGCCGCCCAGGATGCCGCAACAGGCCCGGATCAGGACGTGCCGGACGAATTGCCGGCCTGACTGGCAGAGCCGGAACAGGGCGCACGGTGCATGAACCGGCGTCAGCAGGAGATGAGACGTTATGACAGAGAATAAAACCGGAGCGGGAGATCTTCCCGATTCAGGCCCTGAAGCCGGGCAGGTTTCAGAAGAACTGACCAAATGCGCGATGGTGGTGGAACACGCCATCGAACATCTGCTGGAAGAGAATCATGCGCCGCTTGCCGTAGCGTCCGCGCTTCTGGGCGGTTCGCTCGGGTTGCTGGCACGCACGATGGATCGTGATACCATCCTGAAAATCCTGGACAGCGCCGTGCAGAGTGTCCGCACCGGCGAACTGCAGCAGGCTGAGAACGACCGTCGCGCGGGAAGCGCCTGATCAGTCAGCGAAGGCGCGGAACGGCGGCAGACGGACTGACGGGCAGTCAACCGGCACATTCCTGCCGGTTGACTGCCATAGTTTGCTTGACTGCGCGGCATGCCTCCGTCATAAGCCGCGCCTGATCGTGAAGGATAAATGCCGGGCATAGCCTCGGCCCCTGTTCTTTTTTTTGACCGAGGAAGTTAACCATGTCCCGCCGTTGCGAGATCACTGGCAAGGGTGTCCTGACGGGCAACAACGTCAGCCATGCCAACAACAAGAGCCGTCGCCGTTTTCTGCCGAATCTGCAGGAAGTGTCGGTTCTTTCCGATATTCTGGGCGCTTCGGTTCCGATGCGCGTCAGCACCCGCGGCCTGCGGACGATTGAGCATAATGGTGGCCTTGATGCCTTCCTGCTCGACACGCCGAATCGTAATCTTACGGTTGAAGCTCTGGTCATCAAGCGTCGCATCCAGCGTGCAAAGGCTAAGAAGCTTGCCGGCGCAGCTGTCGCTGCCTGATGTGATGGCCTCGGGCGCGCGCTGTCGTGTCGCCCAAGGCCTTTTCTGATCGCCCTGCATCCGCACTGGTTGTGAAAAAGCAATCTTTGCGGCGGTGGCCGGACCCGAATCGAGGTGTCCGCCATATTTTGGGCAGAGGCGCGGGGAGAGATCTCTCCTGCCGCGCCTGATGTGTTTTTGCCCTGTCTGCTTTCTGGCCCAGCCGTTTCCCGGAGAAAACCCGTGTCCGCCCAGTCCGAACTCTCGAAAATCCGTAATATCGGGATTACCGCGCATATCGACGCGGGCAAGACCACAACGACCGAGCGTATTCTGTATTACACAGGGGTGTCGCATAAGATCGGTGAGGTCCACGAGGGAAACACCACGACCGATTACATGGCGCAGGAGCGTGAGCGTGGCATCACGATCACGTCCGCTGCTGTGACCTGCGAGTGGAAAGACCATCGCATCAACATCATCGACACGCCGGGTCACATCGACTTCAACATCGAAGTGAACCGTTCGCTGCGCGTGCTCGATGGCGCGATCTTCATTATTGAAGGTGTCGCGGGCGTGCAGCCGCAGTCAGAAACCAACTGGCGTCTGGCCGATCGCTACAACGTGCCCCGTATCATCTTTATCAACAAGCTTGATCGCACGGGCGCCAATTTCTACCATGCATTCGATACGCTGAAAGAGAAGCTGGATATCGTCGCGATTCCGCTGCAGCTTCCGATCGGGGCTGAAGAGAATTTCCTTGGCGTTGTCGATCTGGTCGAGATGAAGGCGATCGTCTGGGAAGGCGGCGAACTCGGCGCGAAGTTCCACGATGAAGAAATTCCGGCTGATCTGAAAGAGAAAGCTGCAGAAGCCCGTCAGAATCTTCTCGATACGGCTCTCGCTGTCGATAACGATGCGATGGAAGAGTATTTCGAGAAGGGCGACGTTTCTGTCGAGACTCTGAAGAAGTGCATCAAAAAGGGCACGATTTCGGGTGAGTTCCGGCCGGTTCTTTGCGGCACGGCCTTCAAGAACAAGGGCGTTCAGCCTCTGCTCGATGGCGTCATCGACTATCTTCCGGCTCCGGACGATGTCGAGGGCATTCGTTGTGCGCCGCCGGAAGATGCTGGCGATGATCTTGATGAGAAAAAGCTGCCGATCATTCCGGTTGATCCGAATGGCAGGTTCGCTGGTCTTGCGTTCAAGATCATTAATGACAAATACGGTACCCTGACTTTTGTGCGCGTCTATCGCGGCGTGCTGAAGACTGGCGACACGGTTCTGAATACGACCAAGGGCCACAAAGAGCGTATCGGCCGCATCTATCAGATGCATGCTGACAAGCGCGAAGAGCTCTCGGAAGTTCATGCCGGTGATATCGCCGCTTTTGTCGGTCTGAAGGACACCCAGACGGGTGACACCCTGGCCGATCCGGCCGATCCGGTGGTGCTGGAGCGCATGAGCTTCCCGATCCCGGTCATTGATCTTTCCGTCGAGCCGAAGACCAAGGACGGCGTTGAAAAGATGACGCTGGCTCTGCAGAAGCTGGCCGGTGAAGATCCTTCGCTGCGTCTGAAGACGGACCAGGAAACAGGCCAGACCATTCTGTCCGGTATGGGCGAACTGCATCTCGACATCATCATTGACCGTCTGCGTCGTGAGTATGGCGTTGAGGCGAATGTCGGCGCACCGCAGGTGGCCTATCGTGAGACGATCACAAAGCCGCACATCGAGATCTATACCCACAAAAAACAGTCGGGTGGCTCGGGTCAGTATGCTGAGGTGAAGATCGAGTTCGTGCCGCAGGAGCGGAACGAGGGCATTGCTTTCGAGAACAAGGTCGTCGGCGGAACGGTGCCGAAGGAATATATCCCGGCTGTCGAAAAAGGCATTCGGGTGCAGTCCACGAGCGGCGTCCTTGCTGGCTTCCCGACGGTGGATTTCAAATTTACTCTGCTCGACGGTAAGTACCATGATGTCGATTCGTCGGCTCTGGCCTTCGAAATCGCTGCTAAAGCATGCTTCCGTGAAGGCATGAAGCTGGCAGGTCCGGTGATCCTGGAGCCGATCATGGACGTCGAAGTCACGACCCCGAATGATCATGTCGGTGACGTGGTAGGCGATCTCAACCGTCGTCGTGGCATGATCCAGAGCCAGGAAACAGCGGGTTCCACTGTTATGGTCCGCGCTCAGGTGCCATTGAAAGAAATGTTCGGCTACATTTCGCATCTGCGTTCGATGACAAAGGGACGTGCATCATTCACAATGCAGTTCCATCACTACGATCCGGTTCCGCGCAACGTTGCGGAAGAAATCATGGCAAAATCCTCCTGATTTTTGTCCGGATGACGATGAGAAAAGCCGGCCGGCTGGGCCGGCTTTTTTTATGTCTGGCAGAAAGAATTCAGATAATACGAACTGGCGTAATGCTGGCAGGCTTGCTGATATCGTTTCACGCAGCTCAGCCAGCATATGCTCGCTGAAACGTACAGCCTGACACCCATGAACGGTGATTCGTTTGCTTGCCGGTCGGTGGCAGCAGCGCGTCTGTCGGTGTTGCGGAATGGTTCTGCCGGATAAAAAAGCCAGAGGCTGTTTCGCGGTGTTGTGGTTACATCGACACACGCAGAAATTTTTATAGCTAAAGCCAGTAAACCAGCGATGCGCAGAAAGTGGTGCCGGGTGAGGGATTTGAACCCCCGACCTTCGGTTTACAAAACCGCTGCACTACCACTGTGCTAACCCGGCAACATGCCTGTTCAAAGGCATGAAAGGACATCACTGCCCGCGCACCTTTTGCCTGCACCTAAACGGGCGGTCAAGAGTCATCGGAGTTCTGTCCGGGACTGTATAATCGTTATGTTCGTATTCTCTGCGACTTGATGGCAGAGCATGGGCGTGCGAAAAACTGACCGAACCGATCGGTCAGCGCCGTAATGCACTGAAACGTGGCCGGTCGACGACATTTCAAGCGCGCAGACGGAGACCGCATGGCCGACGAACAGCATGATCATGGTGCAACCGAATCGACAGATTCGGGCGGTGCCTCTTCGACGAAGGCCGGGTCGGGCAAAGCACCTAAAAAGAAAAGCAATCCCCTTGTCCGGGTGATCATGATTCTTGTCCTGCTTCTCATTATTGCCGGCGGCGTTGCGTACTGGTTCCTGCACCGGTTTGAAATCGAGACGGATGACGCCTTTACCCAGGGGCGCGCTGTTACGATTGCGCCTCATGTGGCCGGATACATCACAGAGCTCCTGGTAGACGACAATCAGTTCGTGCATGCCGGGCAATTGCTCGCGCGCATCGATCCTCGCGACTGGCAGGCTGACCGTGACAAGGCCGCGGCCGCTGTTGCACAGGCAGAAGCATCCGTTGCGGCGAATCAGATGATGCTGCAGGTCGCGGAAAAGAACTTCCCCGGGCGTCTGCTCGCCGCCCAGGGACAGCTTGCCGCCGCTAAAGCCCAGGAGTTCCGTGCAGAAACTGATTATAAGCGCCAGCATTCCGTCATGCGCGCGGCAACGTCACAGCAGGACATTGACTACTCCAGAGCTTCGCTTGATGCGGCACGCGCCCAGGTAACGGAAGCGCAGGCTCAGGTTGAGATCGCCGCACCAGTTATTCCGAACGTTTCGAACGCGAAGGCTATGGTGTCCGGGCAGGAATCTCAGCTCGCCAACGCCAGAGCCCAGCTTGTCCGTGCGGAACTGAATTTGCAGTGGACAGAAATCCGTGCGCCGCATGACGGCTGGATCTCTCAGCGCAATGTTGAGGCCGGTCGGTATGTGTCCACAGGCCAGAGTCTGTTTTCGATCGTCGAACCCGAAGTGTGGGTGATCGCGAATTACAAGGAGACACAGATCACCAGCATGCGTCCCGGTCAGGTGGTCGATATCTCTGTTGATGCCTACCCGTCACATGAACTGCACGGCCATGTTGATTCGTTACAGAAAGGAACCGGTGCAACCTTCAGTGCTTTCCCGCCGGAAAATGCGACAGGAAACTACGTGAAGATCGTGCAGCGTGTGCCGGTGAAAATCCGCATTGACAGCGGGCTCGATCCGGAAGTGCCCCTGGCACTGGGTCTTTCCGTTGTGCCGGTCGTCCACACCGATACAACCCCGACACGCGGAGCCAATGGTCGCATTGTTGACCGTGATCCGCAGCATGGTCGTCAGCCGGAGCCACAGTCACCATGAGCGCAGCTTCCGGTAGTGAAGGCAAAAAGTCCGACGACTGGAAACCGAAACATAATCCATGGCTGATCGCTTTCGTGGTCACCATGGCGGCGTTCATGGAAATCCTGGACACAACCATCGTTAATGTGTCTCTTCCACATATCGCCGGTAGCCTGTCGAGCACCTATGACGACGCCACCTGGACGCTGACATCCTATCTTGTCGCCAATGGCATCGTGCTGACCATTTCCGGCTGGCTCGGCAAACTGTTCGGGCGGAAGAATTATTTCATGGTGTGTATCGCCATGTTTACCTTCACCTCTTTCCTGTGTGGTATTTCCAGCAGTCTCGCTGAGCTGATCGTCTTCCGCCTGCTTCAGGGCTTCTTCGGGGGAGGGCTGCAGCCAAACCAGCAATCCATCATTCTCGATACATTCCCACCTGAAAAACGTGCGGCCGCTTTTGGTCTCACAGCCATCGCGACAGTGGTCGGTCCGGTACTGGGTCCAACACTTGGCGGCTGGATTACCGATAATTTCTCCTGGCGATGGATTTTTTTCATCAACGTACCGTTCGGTATCGTCACAACTATCGCTGTGGCTTTCCTCGTCGATGACCCGCCATGGGCCGTAAAGCGTCGCGAACCGATCGATGTAATCGGCATCAGTCTGATCACACTGGGTTTCGGCTGTCTTGAGGTCATGGTCGATCGGGGTGAGGACGACGACTGGTTCGGTTCAAACTTTATCTGCATCATGGGCGCACTGGCCGCGTTCGGGATCATCGGTGCCGTTGTCTGGCTGCTAAAGACAAAACAGCCTGCGGTGAATCTGCGGGTGTTCAAAGATCGTAATTTTGCCGTGGCGACCTTTCTGATGGGCGCGATGGGCGCGCTGCTCTACTCATCAGCCATCATTGTTCCGCAGTTCGCTCAGCAGGTCATGGGTTACACGGCGACGCTGTCCGGTCTCGTTCTCTCACCCGGCGGCATCGCAGTCATCTTCCTGATCCCGATAGTCGGCAAGCTGATGACAGTCATGTCTGTGCGAATGATCATCGCAATCGGTTTTACGCTTATGGGAATCGCGCTGTTCTGGTCGGCGCATCTCGTGCCTTATCTTGATTTTCGGCATCTCGTGCTGTTCCGCATGAGTCAGACGGCCTGTCTGGCGTTTCTTTTCGTGCCGCTTTCCACGATCGCATATTCGACATTGTCCCGGGATATGAACGCCGACGCCTCGGCACTCTTTTCGATGGTTCGGAATTTTCTCGGCTCTCTGAGTATTTCCGGCGCAACGGCACTGATCACCGAACGGCGGCAGGCTCATCAGTCAGATATGGTGCACTGGATGACACCGTTTCATCAGCCGTTTAATGATTATCTCGCACGGGGTCAGCAGTTTGCCCTCGACCACAACCAGCCACAGGCGGCCAGCGCGCTGGCACAGCGGCATTTGTTCGTCGATTTCAGCCAGCAGGTTGCCATGCTGGCTTATAATGAAGCCTTCATGATTTTCGGTATTGCAGCACTTTGCGTCGTGCCTTTCTGTTTCCTTCTCTCGCCGATTAAAGGCGACGGGAAAGCGACTGCAGCACACTGACGAAAGCAGAAAATGGACGCGCCGCCTCCTCCTTTTCCACATTTGCCGAATTCGGAGCCGCGCCATTTTGCGAGTACCGGTCCAACGGGGCACCGGGCACGCATGCGGGAGCGTGTGCTGGCAAGAGGCGCCGCGGCACTGGCTGATTATGAGCTTGTCGAAATGCTCCTGTTCTTCGGGATTCCAAGGCGTGACACGAAACCACTGGCAAAGTTGCTGATCAATCGGTTTGGATCGTTTGCCGGGGTACTGAATGCGCCGGCTGGCGCGCTGCACGCAGTTCAGTTGAATGATGAGACTGTTGCGGCGCTGAAACTACCCGTTCTGGCTGCCCGGCGTCTTGCTGATGCCGAAGCCCGTGCCCGACCGTTACTCGGAAACTGGGAAGCTCTTCTGAGTTATTTTGACACCGCCCTTCATGGTGCCGTGCCAGGCCAGTTGCGCATCCTGTTTCTTGATAACCGAAACCGGTTGCTCGGTGATGAGGCGGTTCCTTCAGAAAACAAAGGAACCGCCGGCCGACGAGGACCCAGGATCGAAGCCGCGACAATTCTCCGTCGCGCGCTGACCCTGCACGCGACGGCATTGATCGGCATACGGCTCTGTGCCGCGGGTCAGACCCCCGATCAGCTTGTTATTGCCGATGAATCGCTCGCTCGTGAACTTGTGCGGGCAGGTGCTCTTCTGGCAATCACGGTGCATGATATGTTAGCTCTTCAGGGAGGCAGATGGGTCAGCCTGAAGCAGCTCGGAAAGCTCTGACCGGGTCATACTGACAATCTGCGGCTTCAGTCAGAGTTGAAAAAGGTGCTTCATGAAAGCTGGCAGCCGTCACCTGGTGCGGCAAATGCGCTATCGCGTCGCCCTTATCAAATCTGATAACGCGAAACTATTATGCTTCCGGTTAGCGCGATCAGTGCGATAACCGGAAATAGCCTGGCACTGCACAGATGAGCGTCATATGGTGCTGGCTGGCTAAAGTGGCTTCAGCACATACGATTCCGGTGAGGTTGAGTCAGAAGAATTCTCGCAATTTTCCGCTTAAATTCTTATTTTGAGAATAACGATCATCCTCTCTTTTCGCTGAGTGGTAATATTTATGCGATGGATATTTATTTTGAATCCTTTTGTGAAAGTTTCAAAAATTCGAAAATATTTTCGGCGTTCAATACCTGAAAACGCAATTATGTCTGGTCATGCCCGTTGTTTTTCTGCCGCCGTCGCGATGTTGACGATATGTGCGATGTCATCATCGGCCGGGGCCGCTGTTCTGCCTGGAGTTAACCTGGCGGGACCTGAATTTGCGGCGGATAAAGTTCCAGGACGCTCTGGCTGGGACTATATGTTTCCGAAACAGCAGGAAATCGACTACTATACATCGCGGCATATGAAGCTTTTCAGGCTGCCTGTATTATGGGATCGCCTGCAGCCAAAGCTTTCCGGTGAACTTGATCCGGCCTATCTCGGGTCTGTCCGGGATTTTATTGCAGCCGCACAGGCTGCAGGTGCAAAGACGATTATCGATATCCATAGTTATGGAAAATATCGTGGTAATCTCGTCGGCTCTGACAGTGTGCCGGTTGAAGCCTTTACAGATTTGTGGGTGAGAATTGCCCGTCAGTTTGGTTCTTCACCCTCTGTTCTTTTTGGTCTTATGAACGAGCCGCAGCAGAAATCTGCGGATGAGTGGGCAGGTTTTCAGCAGAATGCTATCGACGGGATCCGGAGAACCGGCGCAATCAATCAGATAGTTGTCTCTGGTGTGGGTTGGGACGGAGCGCATAATTTTTCGCAGATAAATGGTATCGCTCTGGCTCGTCTGCATGACCCGCGAAAAGCGCTTATTTTTGAGGCTCATCAGTATTTCGATGGAGATTCATCGGGCACTTCTCCGAACTGTGTGCCGGAAGATCAGGTCGAGGGACGGCTTGCACCGTTTGCTGACTGGCTGGAGGCACATCACGCCAAAGGGTTACTCGGCGAATTTGGTGTCGGCCGTAATGCCGGTTGTCTGGCGGATCTTCGTCGGGCCATGACCTACATCTATTCCCGGCCTTTACTCTGGTATGGATGGACTTACTGGGCCGGTGGCCCTCTGTGGGCAGAGTATATGTACACTCTTGACCCTAAAGAAGATGGTTCGGATCGACCGCAGATGAATGTTATTTCGGACATATTGCAGTCAAAATGATCCGTTAATTCTGCCGCTGTCCGGAAAATAGATTTGTCACGTGGATAATTACAGTCACCGGAACCTGTTTCTGGAAGCTATAGTAATTCCGAAGCAGTTCTGTAATCACTTACCGATTTCATGGTGAAAATATCTGGTGACTAATGCCAGAGGCTATGAAGACTGACTTGTCGATGAGAGTATCCGGGCTCTGCCCGGACCCGGCAGGGACCGCAGGCCCCTGCACACGGGTTTGCTGATCATAAAACGGTTTGCAAAGGCGAGCCTTTGCCGGGTTCCAGGGCAGAGCCCTGCCAGTCCTGCGCCTCCCGGTCCTGCACCGACCAGTCTCACACAGGTCAAAGCCCAGATCCTCTGGTATAAGTCCCTGATGATCTGATTCATATGTTCGAGCTGAGATCTGATCGGCTGGTGCTTCATTTCTGCCAGGCGATACTGGTCCCGTCTTTCAGGGCGACACATACTGACATAGGCATCAGGTATCGGGTGTCAGATACTGAGCATACCCTGATGAAAACGCGAGCGGACTTTCATTATTCCGGAAGCTGGTATGGATTCAGCCGGATGGCGCTACGACGAGTTTCCCGGAAAAGCCCGAAACATACTTCCGGCCTGCTCTCTTTCGAGTCTGAGATGTCCGTCTTTCTCCGAAAGCCGCTTTTTCTGTTTCATAAGCGTCTTCGAGTTAATCCTGAAGCTACAAGCGCGAACCCTGCCTGGGGTTTCCCATCCCGCCTGAACAAGCTGCTTGCTGCGCTGTGGTGTCGTCGCAGCACCAGGGGGAGGAACCTGGCTCATAGCGACTCCTTTCACTCACGGGAGTGATCAGGAGACGCTATCAAAGCCCGGAATTAAGCATTTAACCGCCCTTCTTAATCTCTATGGACGTGACTCAGTCAGCCACGCGATCAGACAGAACGGTCGCAACCATCAGAAGGCCAACGACAGGCACAAAAGCGAACATGGACAGGGTAGCCAGTGCGCTAACCGGATTGGCGATGAAGTTAAACGTTTCGTGTATAAGCATGGTCATAACTCCGAATGAATGTGTTGGTGGGAAGAAGCACGTCCTGATGACATGAAGCAAGTTTTTCTGTGGGAGATCTGATGTCGAGAATATGCATACTAAGTAGGTGGCTTCAGATATGAGGGTTAAAAAAGGATTTTTCGTCATTTTGTGTGAGTACAAGACCGCCATATGTGCCACACAGCATGGCTGACCCCTCATCTGTCGATTATTTTATGGGCATAATTATAAGGCAAATGATTAAAATTATGTCTTTTCTGACGTCTGTCTGTATGCTCATATTGAAGGCATAAAAATCTGAAATTGCACAATATCGGTGTTCTTGAGGCCCATCACATGTCTGTTATGCCGTGATTACCTGGGTGTTGATCGAAATTTGCCTCGTGCAAAGGATTCGCCCGCCTCTTGCAACCGCTGTGGGTTGATCCATATCCTTGTGGTGTGGTCGCCGTAACGGGGCCGCTTCCCGTCTCGCTCATCAGAGGAGGCTGCAATGTCAGGCAGAGTTTTTGGGTCACCGATGTTTCTGGGGTTCGATCATCTCGAAACCATGCTCGAACGAGCATCGAAGTCATCAGGTGAAGGCTATCCACCTTATAATATCGAGCAGATCAGTCCATCCGCACTGCGAATTACCCTCGCTGTCGCTGGCTTTACGATGGAAGACCTGCAAATCACGCAGGAAGATAATCAGCTGGTTATCCGGGGGCGGCAATCGGATGACCTTCAGGGCCGGGTCTTTCTTCATCGCGGCATCGCATCACGCCAGTTCCAGAAATCGTTCGTTCTCGCCGAAGGAATCGATATCGGGGGTGCCTGGCTCGATAACGGGTTGCTAAATATCGACCTCTATCGTCCCGAACCTGAAGTAAGGGTGAGGCGGATCGATATCACCAAAGGAAACGCCACTCGTAAGGTTGCCGAAGAAACGGCGAAACCACCGGCGCCCCGGGTCGTGCGCAGCATTGGCGACGAATGATCACGGCCAGTCAGAAGACAGAATCTTATTCCATTGAACCTGACGCTGATAAGCGCGGGGGGAACAATGCAGGGAAACGTGTCAAATCAGATTAATATAGCCGCACAGGAAGCCGACAAATCTTCCGGTGCTATCGATATTCGTAATCTGACGGATGATCAGTTTCTGACACTCGGATTACCTACTCTGGTTTATGTCCGAAAAGGAATGAATGAGGGACGTGATGTGTTCGCCATTCATGCCGCGAACGGACAGATGATGGGCATAGCGGAAGATCCTGAAACAGTCTTTTCCGCTATCACTGAGCATCAGATGGTGGCCATGACCATCCATTAAAGGGCGCAGGCGCTGCCAGTGAGGCAGCGCCTGCTTCCGTGATGACCGTTCACGTTACGCAGATCCGGGATCGACCCACCCGATATTTCCGTCGTCACGTCGATAGACGATGTTGATTTGTCTGTTGACGCTGTTGCGGAAGACGAGAAGACTTCGATCCGCCAGATCAAGACGCATGACCGCTTCGCTCACGCTCAGAAGCGCTATCTCGGTTGCCTGTTCGGCGATAATCGTTGCGTAAGGCCCTTCCGCGTTTTCGTCTGTGGCAGCGATCGCGGGTTGAGGGTCAAGCGGCTGGAGAACATATGTGCGTCCGATTTCAGGACCAGGATGACGTTCGCTTGCCCGGGAATGTGACCGGACCCGACGACGGTATCGACGGAGTCTGCGGGCGATATGCTCGGCGGCATCATCGAAAGCTGTTGGCGCATCGGCGGCTTCACCTTCTCCCCGAAGGGTCAGTCCGCGGGCTGCATGAACATTGATATCACAGGTGAAGAATGACCGGGCGCGACTGAAGGTGACATCAGCCTCCATTGCCTGATCAAAATAGCGATCAGCAATAGTTCCAAGATGTAGTGTCACCCTGTGTTTGAGGGCGTCAGACAGGTCAATCTGTTTGCCGGAAACGTGGATGTGCATTCTGACAGGCTCCTTTCTTTGAGGAAACCGGTCGCCATTGACTCCTGGTGGCGTAGCACGCCATCAGGCTGAGGCGGCTTTCTCCCGTTTTCGCTGCACAGAACTCGCGATGTGCAGCGTGTCACGGTATTTGGCCACGGTTCTGCGGGCGATGTCTATTCCTTCTTTGCGAAGCCTTCGCATGATGTCATCATCTGACAGGATGGAACCCCTTGTTTCAGCATCGACCATTTTGCGAATTTTGAAACGAATAGCTTCAGCGCTATGATTTTCGCTGCCATGCATGTTTCTTACGGCAGTTGTGAAAAAATATTTCAGTTCAAAAACTCCTCGCGGGGTAGCGATGTATTTGCCTGATGTGACCCGGCTCACTGTGCTTTCATGAAGGCCTGTAGTGGCGGCAATGTCTCTCAGTGTCAGCGGGCGAAGCCCCGGAACGCCACGCTCCGTAAAATCATGCTGATGTCTCATGATTTCGGATGAAACCTGCCAGAGCGTCCGTCCGCGCTGATCCAGAGCCCGTATCAGCCCGCTTGCCTGCGAAAGCTGTGTCTGAACAAACGCGCGGTCATCTTTCTGCCCGAGCATTGCAACACAGGCCTGCAATCCGTTGTCCAGACGCAGACGTGGCATGGCATCCGTGTTGAGTTCAACGCGCCATAGTCCATCTGCTGAACGCCGAAAGATCACATCAGGCACGACCGTGCTCACAGCGCAGAGATCCGGCTCAAAACCTGGTTTCGGATCAAGCCGTCGCAGTTCGGCGAGCATATCCGCGAAATCATCTTCATCGACATCGCAGAGCGCGCGCAGCTTTGAATAATGCCGTCCGGCTATGAGGTCGAGATGATCAAGCAGCGTTGATATCGCCGGATCGAAACGGTTTTGTGCTGTAAGCTGCGCCGCAAGACATTCTTTCAGCGAGCACGCGAAAAGCCCGATCGGTTCGAACGTGGTCATCATCAGCGTACGGACAATTTCGACCTCTTCCGTCGAAACCGCGAGAATCGCCGCTATTTCACCAGGCGCACAATCCAGTCGTCCCGCCAGATCGAGCCGGGCGATCAGACATGCCCCTATGAGGCGCTGCCGGTGACTGAGATGCGGTGTCATCCGCAGCTGTGCGCTGAGCCTTTCATGCAGTGGAGGCTGGCCTGTGGCAGCATGATTGTCTTCCTGCCCTTCCCACAGGATTGCAGTGCCTTTGCGGCGGTCAAAGGGCGCGCCATCAGTGTTGTAGCCATCATCAAATCCACCGCTACGGGCTTCAGCAGCGTAGTCCGTGTCGAGCGGAGCATCGTCCGGTCCAGGGAGATTTCCACTGTCCGGAAGTGCAGAGGCAGGAAGGGGTGTTTCCGGGATGCTTTGATCGGGGGAAGTGGCCTCCGGAGGCAGGTCTTCCGTCTGGCCGGCTACCAGAAGCGGGTTCCGTTGTAGTTCCTCCTCGACAAGCGCCGCTACCTCGATGCCGCTCATCTGCATGATATTAATCGCCAGACGCAATTGCGGCGTCATGACGAGATTATGTGTCTGTCTGAGCTGGAACCCGGGTGCTATCGCCATAGGGCGATATTAGATTTTAAAAGTTTCTCCCAGGTACACACGACGCACATCTTCGTTTGCGACGATCTCCGCCGGCACACCCTGCATCAGCACCTGACCACCATGCATGATATAGGCGCGATCAATCACTTCCAGCGTTTCCCGGACGTTGTGGTCGGTGATCAGAACACCAATCCCGCGATCCTTCAGATGCGATACCAGATCACGGATTTCTCCGACCGCGATCGGATCAATGCCCGCCAGCGGTTCGTCAAGCAGGATATAGTGCGGCTGGCTGGCCAGAGCACGGGCAATCTCAAGACGCCGGCGCTCGCCGCCGGACAAGGCGAGAGAAGGCGAGCGGCGCAGATGTGAGATGCCGAACTCGCCGAGCAGCCCGTCCAGCATGGCGTCCCGCTTGTCCGGGTCCGGCTCAACCACTTCCAGCGCCGCCATAATATTCTGTTCGACATTCAGTCCGCGAAAGATGCTGGCTTCCTGGGGCAGATAGCCGATCCCAAGCCGGGCACGCCGATACATCGGAAGACGCGTGATGTCGGCGCCATCCAGCGTGATCGTTCCGGTATCAGGCTGCACAAGACCGACGATCATATAAAAGCTGGTTGTCTTCCCGGCGCCATTAGGGCCCAGCAGACCAACAGCCTCGCCGCGATGCACTTCAATCGAGACGTTCTTCACGACCTCGCGTTTTTTGTAGGATTTTCCAATCCCGTCCGCGAAAAGGCCGTGTTTCCGGTCCCGGAGAACGGTGTGGCCGGTTCCGGCCGGATCGATGATCACGTCTTCAGTAATGTCTTCAAATTCAGTCATGGTCAGTGGCCACCACTGCTGCTGCCATCATTGTTCGGCACGACAAGTCCGCTGACACGTGCACCCGGACGCTCCGTCATCGTGGCGATTCCAGTGTGCATGTTGATGATTGCCGCCGATCCCTGAAGCTGGTTCTGGCCACGGGTGATGTGGACAGTGCCAACAATCCGGGCAATGCCGGTATCGGGAACATACACACCCCGATCACCCGTCACGACTTCTGTCTGCGTCCGAACCCAGACATGACCAAACGCATTAACCTTCTCCAGCTTGCCTGAGCCATTCGCCATCGGATCACCTCCGGGTTTCGGCGCCGGTACGGCTGCATCGGCGACCGGCTTTTTGTCCGCCGGAGCACTGTAGCCGACCAGCACATCGGCCCGGATCTGTTTACCTTCATTGGTGGTCACCGTCGCATCGCCACGACCGATGGAAATCCGCGTATCCGAGTAATATTCCATCGAATCGCGGGATGTCAGAACATCCTGCGGCGTGGTCAGCTTCAGCGCATGGCCGGTCATGACCAGTGTGGCCTTGTCAATGTCGTAAACGGCTTTATCGCCCCATGCCTGATCGGTCTGCGTGAAGATATGGACGTGCCCGATAGCTTCCAGCCTGTAAATTTCGTTTGACCCGGAACTGTCCATGCCACCAGCCTGAGCGCCTGCCGGGCTCCCCGCAGCTGGCGCGGCTCCACTATCAGGCGATGTGTTGCCAGTGCCAGACGGCGGAGCCGTGGGAGGAGCAGATGGAGGAGCGCTGGCCGCTACTTCTTTATGCTCTGATGGTTCTGATGCAGGCGTAATCGGATTGACAGCGTCGGGCGTCGCGGTTTTTTTCCGGTAATAGGCAATCAGGCGATCTGCGGTAACAGTCACATCGCCACGGACTGCCTGAGCCTGATCATATGCCGTGACCTTCTGGGCATTCTGATCCCAGTCGAATCCACCGACAGCAGTCACGGTGATCTGGCCACCATGCGACAGATCAATCGCCTGCGCGCCAGCTTCCCGGACAGGAAGTGTCAGCGCAATGAGCACCGAAGCCGTACCGGACAGAACCCGGAATGAAGCTCCGGAGAGTGCGCGGATTCCGGCCTGCGGCGTCCGGGAAGCAAAGGAAAGGAGCACCATTCAACTGGCCTTGTCGTGCGAGCCGCTGCGGTCATCATTCAGGATCATCCGTCCCGGACCGCGAAACTGAGCAATACCATCGTGTTCTGCGAGGAAATAGCCTTTGGCATCCAGAACACCAAACGGTCCTTCCACATGCACCCAGTCATCGGAGGCAACAACGCCTTCATGCATATCGATGTCAGCTAACGGACCGCGCATCATAAGTCCATCATCGCGGTAGAGTGTGACTTCCTTCGTGAGATCCAGAATTTGCTCATGCTGCATGTAAACGCCGTTTTCCGATTGCAGATAGAGCCACTGGCCACTCTGGGTCAGCGTATCGGCTGCCGGCGAGACCAGATCAATCCGGTCCTGATCGATCTGATGGGCGGTCTTCGCCGTGATCATGAAAGGCCTTCCATGAGTATCGACGCTGCGATAGATCGCGCCTTCCAGATTACCGCTTTCCAGTTTCAGCCGGGTAGCTTCTGTCAATGCTGTGTGGCTCGCATGCATCATCCGGTCGATCTCCGGCCAGACAGCGATCGAGCTGAGTAGCAGAAGAGCGAGGCCCGGCAGTACCCATTTTGCCCAGCGCAGCATCGTCTGGCGACGAGCCAGTTCGGCAGCGCCAGGTGCGCGGCGGGACGTAACCGCTGCCGCTTCGATGATCGTTCGCTGGCGGCGGATTGTCTCATCGGAACGACTGAAATCCTGTCTCTGAACACGCGCAGCATGCTCCGGGGGGGACGGGGCGCGGTCTTCCTCTGCCCGGTCTTCCGGTGTGTCGGTCATCACGCAACGCCCGCCCGAAGAAGGTCATGCACATGAACAACACCGATCACGTGCTTCTCTGTATCCAGAACAAAGAGTGAGGTAATCGGTTTCGGCCGGTCGTTCATCAGACGCAGCGCTTCGGCGCCCAGAACAGCGGCTCCGACAGTCAGCGGCGAGCAGTTCATCACCTCGCTGGCACAGGTGCGGCCAAGATCGCGGTCGAGCGCAGCACGCAGATCGCCATCCGTGATGATGCCGGCAAGTCCGCCGTCTGAATCGACGACAGCCACGCAGCCCAGCGCTTTGCGAGTGATTTCGACAATCACATCCCGCAGCACTGTTGACGGCAGAACGGTCGGAACCGCGTCCCCGGTGCGCATCAGATCCCGGACCGTTCGCAGCTTTGCCCCAAGTCTGCCACCCGGATGAAAGACACCGAAATCTCCGGCAGTGAAACCCCGGCGCTCCATCAGTGACACAGCAAGCGCGTCTCCGAGAGCAAGTTGCATGATGCTGCTCGTGGTCGGAGCCAGTCCCATCGGGCAGGCTTCAGGCATGGCAGGGGTCAGCAGCACAATATCCGCCGCCTCGGCGAGAGCCGATGACTCACAGGCCGTGACCGCAAAAAGTGGCAGACCGTAGCGACGACTATGCGCCACAATATCAGCCAGTTCGGACGATTCACCCGAATTGGACAATGCCAGGACAGCATCCCCGGCCGCAAGCATCCCCAGGTCGCCATGAGATGCCTCCACCGGATGCACGAAGATAGCCGGAGTGCCGGTCGAGCTGAGTGTGGCCTGAATTTTTCGGCCGATATGACCTGATTTGCCTATTCCGGTGACAACGACGCGTCCCTCAAGCCGGGCAATGACATCGACCGCACGGGCAAACGCAGCACCCAGACCGTGCGTGTCAGCCATGGCGCGGTCCAGCGCGCTCAGACCAGCGACTTCAGTCGTGAGCACGGCCCGCGCCGCAGCGACAGGATCCCGACCGGGTGCTTCAGTTCTGCGAGGCGGGTTTGCCGTGTCGTGTCCGGTCTGTAAAATGGCGACTGGTCGCGCAGGTGGCCCGGATGGATCGGGATAACTCATGCAGGTCTCTATCGTCCCTCGGGACGTGCCGGTCAATCGCGTCCGTCCGGAGCTATGCGACACATTCAGGAACGATGGGAGAAGATGTCCGGATCTTCATATCCGAGTAAGTCAAGCCGGGCCCGGGCTGGCAGGAAATCGTAGCAGGCCTGCGCCAGTTCGCGGCGGTCTTCGCGCACAAGCAGTGCTTCCAGTTTATCCCAGAGAGCATGCAGATACAGCACGTCGGACGCGGCATAGACGAGCTGCTCGGGTGTCAGTTTCGGTGCCCCCCAGTCGGAACACTGCTGATGCTTGCTTATTTCGACTCCCAGCAGGTCACGACAAAGCGCCGCCAGACCATGCCGGTCAGTAAAGGTGCGCACCAGCCGGGCCGCAATCTTGGTGCAGACTGTCGGCGCTACGGTGATGCCCAGCGTATGCTGGAGAACAGCAACATCGAAACGCGCAAAATGCATGATCTTCAGAACCGAGGCATCCGAGAGGAGGCGCTTAAGGTTCGGGCAGTCCGCCGGCTTTCCGCCTGGCTGATCCGGTATCAGCTGCACCAGATGCGCAGTGCCGTCGCCAGACGAAAGCTGTACGAGGCAGAGTCGGTCCCGGTGCGGGACAAGGCCCATGGTCTCGGTGTCGATCGCGACACGCGGCCCGAACTCAAGCCCGTCCGGGAGATCATTGCGATGCAGCGTGATAGCGCCATCGATCGGGATCTGCCTGCCGCTCATGGCCCGTCCATTTAATTTTGGAAAAAAACTCTGGTGCCCAGAAGAAGACTCGAACTTCCACGACCTTGCGGCCACAGGTACCTGAAACCTGCGCGTCTACCAATTCCGCCATCTGGGCAAGATGACAACCTGGTTCCCCAGGGTGCTGGAGGGCGTTTAAACGGGCAGATCGAGCAGGTCAAGAGGCCTTTCATGTGATTTATGACATCTTTCCGACGGATGCCGGCTGTGGTTCCCTCCATGCAACAAAGACCCGGGATATGATGATGCGTTACACTCTGCTTCTTGCCTCAACACTGTTCTGCGCCGCGGCCATGCTCACAGGACCGGTTCGGTCCGCTCATGCCGAGGCGCCTTTTTCATTCAGCACCACGCCTGGTCAGTTGCCAAAAACAGTCGTCCCTTCGGCTTATGACATTGATCTTGTCACCGATATGAAGGCGCTGACCCTTCGCGGTCATGAGATGATTTCCGTATCCGTATCGGCGGTGACTGACACGGTCACGCTGAATCAGGCTGGCCTGACCGTCCGCTCCGCGACGATCGATGGCGCCCCGGCGACGGTCAGCACCGATGAAAAAGGACAGACTCTGACGCTACGGTCACAGCAGCCTCTTGCTGCCGGGTCGCATAAAATCGACATCTCCTATGCCGGACCGATTCCGCAAACGCCCAACGGAATTTATTACGATGATTATCGTGATTCCGCCGGAGCGAAAAAGCGCATGCTCGTGACCCAGTTCGAGGTCGCTGATGCGCGGAGGATGTTCCCCTGCTGGGATGAGCCGGCGTTCAAGGCGACATTCCGCCTGAACGTGACGCTGCCGAAAGCGTGGGTGCCGATCAGCAACATGCCGGTTGAGTCGACCGCGCCCGCGTCTGACGACACGCAGCGCGTAACGTTCGCCACGACACCGCGCATGTCCACCTATCTTCTGGCGCTTGTTGCCGGTGATCTCGCCGCGACGCACGGGCAGGGCGGCGCCACGCCGATCAGCACCTGGGCTCCGAAAGGTGAAGAGCAGAGCACGGAGTATGCCACACATGCTGCCTCTGAAATTCTGCCCTATTACAACGGATATTTCGGGACGGCTTATCCGTTGCCGAAACTCGATCTGATTGCGGTTCCCGGAAATTACGAGGCCGGCGCAATGGAAAACTGGGGCGCCATCACTTTCATCGATGAAGACCTGCTGTATGATCCCGCGCACAGCTCCCCGGGCACGAAAGAACTGGTCTATCTCGTGGTCGCGCACGAAATGGCGCATCAGTGGTCGGGTGATCTCGTTACCATGGCATGGTGGGATAACATCTGGCTGAATGAAGGTTTCGCCACCTGGATGGAGACGAAAGCGCTCGATCATTTCAACCCGACCTGGGAAGTCTGGCCACGCGAGCATATGGGGCGCGAACGCGCCATGGCTCAGGATGCGCTTTCCACAACACACCCGATCCAGCAGCCTGTTCGCGATGTCAGTCAGGCCGGAAGTGCGTTTGACGGGATCAGTTACCAGAAAGGCGAACAGGTCATTCGCATGATTGAGACCTGGCTGGGCCCTGATACATTCCGTGACGGCATGCGGGACTATATGAAGACTCATGCCTACAGCAATGCGACAAGCGCTGATCTGTGGAATGCGCTTTCCGCGTCGTCACATCAGGATGTTGGTGCCGTTGCCCGCACATTCACGGAACAGCCGGGCATTCCGCTCATCAGCGTTTCAGAAAATTGCCGGAACGGTAATACAGTTATCGGGCTGAAGCAGAGCCGATTCACGATTCACGATCCGAACGCCGCCGCGCTGCACTGGCGTGTTCCTGTTGTGATTGGCGGTCCCGGTGTGCCGGCGCAGAAAGTGGTTCTGACTGATAAGGCAACGCTCCGTTTTCATGGCTGTGGCAAGGCGATCAAAGCCAATCCGGGCGAGGGCAGTTATTACCGCACGGCGTATGATGCAGCCTCTTTCCGCGCGCTGAAAGAGAATTTCACCCGTTTTGATGCAACGGATCGGGTCAATCTGCTCGGTGATCAGTTCGCGCTTTTTCAGGCCGATAAAGGTCAGCTCGCTGATTATCTCGATCTCGTCTCCGGCCTGTCTGCAAATGGTGAAACCAGCATCGCCGTCTGGCAGGACACGCTCACGCATCTCAGTCGTCTTGACGATCTTGAGCGCGGATCGCCTTCACGCCCGGCATTTCGTGCCTTCGTTCGCACAGTGCTGACTCCGCAGCTCAGCCGGCTTGGCTGGGACCCGAAGCCAGGTGAAAGTTTCCTCGACACACTCCTGAGACCGCAGATTATTCAGACTCTCGGTGTGATGGATGATGCGGATGTCGCAGCAGAAGCCGCGAAGCGCTTTACGGCCTGGCGGAAAAATCCTGCCTCGCTCGATCCGGGGCTGGTGCAGCCCGTGATGCAGACGGTCGGCCTCCATGCGAATGCGGAAACATGGAATGTCCTGGCGGACATGGTCCGCAAGGCGCCGGATACTGAGCAGAAGCGTCGTTTTTATGCCGCTCTCGCCCGGTCACAGAACCCGGAATTGATTCGCAAAGCAGTTCGCCTCGCCTGGAGTGGCGCAATTCCAAACGGACGCATTGTCCGCTCGCTGGCCGTGCTGGCACAGAACAGCGAGAATCCGGATCTGGTGTGGGAGCAGGTGGTCGCCAGCGAGGCTGACATCAGCGGGCATCTGACTCCGCAGTCCCGTGAGGATCTGCTGCCCGCGATCGCCGCGGCCACGTTCAGTCCTGAAATCGTCGCGCAGATGAAAGCCGCGCCGGTCAGCTCTGCGACATCAGGTGGAAAAATTGCAGCCGATCGCAGCGCGGAGGAAGTGGCAATGAATATAGGCATCCGTCTGCGGGCTCAGCCGGCCATTGCTCAGTGGCTGGCCGCATCAGGGGCCGGCAACGCGGCTCATTAAGCCGTCACGGAACAGTGTCGGGCAGGGGGCTTACGGCGTCCTGCCCGCCGGGTGTTCACGCGCGCATGATCTGTGGCGGTGTGGACAGGAAGAGGGCCGGATGTATCGTGTCCCGATGAAAGACCGGACAAACTGACGTTTTCAGGCGTTGTGGTTCCGGTTACGAGCCGGGGCTTTTCCCGGAGTGCACGGGGAGCAGAGTGATGACAGGTCAGCGAGTGGCGACCGTCTTCGGTGGTTCGGGTTTTCTCGGAAAATATGTTGTTCGCAAGCTGGCGCAGGATGGTTACGCCGTGCGTGTGGCCTGCCGTCGCACCGATCTGGCGAACAATCTCCGGCAACTCGGTGCTGTCGGACAGATTTCCCCGTTTTACGCGCCCGTTCAGAGCGATGACGACGTCAGATCCGCCGTGGCCGGTGCGGATGTTGTCATCAATCTTGCCGCCATTCTTTCGGCTCCGACAGTCGCAAAGCTGGAGGCCGTCAACGTAAAAGGCACGGCACGCGTCGCAAAAGCCGCCGCTGAACACGGCGTCGGAACATTGATTCAGATGTCGGCGATTGGTGCGTCCACGTCAGGAGTCTCGATCTATTCGAGAAGTCGGGGCGCGGGCGAAGAGGAGGTGCGACTGAATTTTCCGTCGGCTACGATCGTTCGGGCTTCAGTCCTGTTCGGGCCTGAAGACCATTTTCTCAATCTGTTTGCCGCTCTTGCCCGTTATGTCCCTTTTGTGATGCCGGTTTACGGTGCCCGTACCCGCGTGCAGCCAGTCTATGTTGCCGATGTCGCCGAAGCGATCCGCCGTATTATCGCGACAAGCGTCGATGTCCGCCCGACAGAAACAGGCGTTTGCGAGCTTGGCGGACCAGAAGTGCTGACCATGGGCGAGATCTGCCGACGTGTTCTTGTGATGACCGGTCGGAACAAGCCTGTTTTCGAGGTGCCTTCCGCACTCGCGTCTCTGCAGGCTCTGGTGCTGGAGCGTCTGCCAGGAAGAATGCTGACACGCGATCAGCTCAGAATGCTGTCGGTGGATAATATCGTGTCGGACGGCATGCCTGGCTTCCCTGAGATCGGCATGGCGCCTCTCTCGATGGATCTGATCGCGCCAGCTTATCTGAAGCGCTACGCTGCGGGTGGTGGAGAAAAAAATAACATTATAAATCAATTTACTGAGTAAAATCAGGTCCCAACCGGATCATATTTTTCAGATGTTTCTGATCGCACCACCGCAGCATCCCGTTTTGTTTCGGTGAATGGGGCAGTATTGCTGTCTTTTGTTCCTGCGAGACGTGCGCTATCGCTGTTTCCGGCTTCTGCTCTGGCGGGCGGTCACTCACGTCCGTCCTGAGCACGGGAAGCCCGCCCACAAGGAAACTCAGCGCATGTCCACAAAGATGCTCTCATTCGTCTCGGTTTCGCAGTCGCAGCCGCCCCGGCGCGGTGCTGCTGAGCGCCGAAATGATTTTGATGAGATTTATGAGGACTTTGCCCCGGAGCAGGCAAGCACGCAGGCCAGCCGGTGTTCGCAATGCGGCGTTCCTTTCTGCTCAATACACTGCCCGCTGGGAAACAATATTCCTGACTGGCTGATGCTGACAGCGGAAGGCCGGCTGGAAGAAGCGTATGCCGTCTCTCAGGCGACCAACACCTTCCCGGAAATCTGCGGACGGATCTGTCCTCAGGATCGCCTCTGCGAAGGGAATTGTGTGATTGAGAAAGGCTTCGAGAGCGTCACCATCGGCGCGGTCGAGCGCTACATTACGGATACGGCGTTTGAAAAAGGCTGGGTGAAGCCAGACCTGCCGGTTCGTGAACTGGAAAGCTCAGTTGCCATTATCGGAGCCGGTCCGGCCGGCCTTGCCGCAGCCGAACGGCTGCGCGCGGCAGGGCATCAGGTGCATGTCTATGACCGTCACGACAGGGCCGGCGGCCTGCTGATTTACGGAATTCCGGGTTTTAAGCTTGAAAAAGACATCGTGGCCCGTCGTGAGAAGCTCCTTGAGGATCAGGGAGTCATTTTCCATCTCGGACAGGCGATCGGCACCGGTGACGGAGAGGTCACGCTGATGCAGTTGCGGGAACAGCATGACGCGGTCCTGATCGCGACAGGGGTGTATAAAGCCCGCGAAATCGGTGGCCCGGGTTCGGGCTTGCCCGGGATCGTCCGCGCGCTCGACTATCTGACCGTTTCGAACCGGCGCTCGCTGGGCGATGCCGTGCCGGAGGGCGAGCTTGATGCCACCGATAAGGACGTTGTGGTGATCGGCGGCGGTGATACCGCTATGGACTGTGTCCGCACGGCCATCCGTCAGGGCGCGCGTTCAGTGAAGTGCCTCTACCGTCGCGATCGTGCGAATATGCCCGGTTCCGTCCGCGAAGTGAAAAACGCCGAGGAAGAGGGCGTCGAATTTGTCTGGCTCGCGGCACCTGAAGCATTTCTGGGCGACAATGCGGTGACCGGCGTCCGCGCTCAGCGGATGCGCCTCGGCATGCCGGACGCAACAGGTCGCCAGTCCATCGAGCCGGAACCGGATGGACTGTTCACGGTGAAGGCCGATCTGGTGATCAAGGCGCTCGGTTTCGATCCCGAGCCGCTGCCGGAGTTATGGGAGGCGAAAGATCTTGAAGTGTCCCGCTGGGGAACGGTGAAGATCGACCGCGAACGCTTTGAAACGTCCATATCCGGCGTGTTTGCCGCCGGCGATATCGTGCGCGGTGCCAGCCTCGTTGTCTGGGCGATCCGTGACGGCCGTGATGCGGCGGCGCAGATCGATCACTGGATCAGCGAACGGGCATCTGCATCTGCATCTGCTTCTCTGGCTGCGGAGTAACAATCATGGACAAGACCTTCGGTTTCTCTCCCGCCGCCGAGCGCGGCGATATCTTTGTCGAGACCTGGAAACGCAACGCCGATACGTTGCAGCAGGGGCTCTACAGGCCTGAAGATGAACATGATTCCTGCGGCGTAGGACTTGTGGCGGCTCTTGATGGCAAAAAACGCCGTGATGTGGTCGAAGCCGGTATCGAGGCGCTGAAAGCGATCTGGCACCGCGGCGCGGTCGATGCGGATGGCAAGACCGGTGACGGCGCGGGTATTCACGTCGAAATTCCCCAGGATTTCTTTGCTGACTCCATCCGCGCAACCAACGCTCCGCTGTCCGGTGGAACGATTATCGCTATCGGGCAGGTTTTTCTTCCCAAGACCGATCTTGCCGCTCAGGAGCGTTGCCGCCAGATTATCGAAACTGAAATTCTGGCTTTTGGTTACGGAATTTACGGCTGGCGACAGGTGCCGATCGATACGTCGTGCATTGGTGAAAAAGCAAACGCGACGCGGCCCGAAATCGAACAGATTCTGATCCGTAATAAATGTGGCCGGCCTGAAGCCGAATTTGAGCGCGACCTTTATGTGATCCGCCGGCGCATCGAGAAAGCCGCCATCGCCAATCAGGTTGACCTCTATATCTGTTCGCTGTCCTGCCGGTCGGTCATTTATAAGGGCATGTTCCTCGCGGAGCATCTGACGATTTTCTATCCGGATCTGCTCGACGAGCGGTTTGTCAGCCGCTTTGCGATTTATCACCAGCGTTATTCAACAAATACATTTCCGACCTGGAAACTGGCGCAGCCTTTCCGGCGTGTGGCGCATAATGGCGAGATCAACACGATCTCCGGTAATATCAACTGGATGCGCAGCCACGAAACACGGCTCGCCGACCCGGCTCTCGATCCTTACATGAACGACCTCAAGCCTGTTGTGCAGGTGGGCGGGTCCGACACCGCGACGCTCGATAATGTTTTTGAACTGCTGACGCATGCCGGGCGCGATGCGCCGGCAGTGAAGGCGCTGATGATCCCCGCCAGTGTCGGCGCTCATTCCTCCATGAAGGTCCAGCACCGGGATATGTATTCCTACTGCAACGCCGTCATGGAGCCGTGGGACGGCCCGGCGGCGCTCTGCGCAACGGATGGCCGCTGGGTTATCGCAGGTCTTGATCGCTCTGGTCTCCGGCCTCTGCGTTACATCAGGACTTCGGACGATCTGCTGATCGTGGGGTCGGAAACCGGCATGGTGAAGGTGCCGGAAGCCGATGTTGTCAGTCGCGGGCGCCTCGGTCCGGGGGAGACGATCGCGGTCGATCTCGATGAGGCAAAGCTTTACGGTAACGATGAACTGCTTGATCTCCTTTCGGAGCGGCAGGATTTCGGACGCTGGGTAAAGAAAATCCAGAAGATCGGCGCCATCGTTCGTAACGATGTTGTCGAGCCGGTCATGTATCCTTCGGAAGAGCTGCGCCGCCGCCAGCTTGCTGTTGGCACAACACTTGAGGAGCTTGAGCAGATCCTTCAGCCCATGGTGGCAAATGCCGCCGAAGCGATCGGATCGATGGGCGATGATACCCCTCTTGCGGTTCTGTCCGAGCGGTATCGGGGCCTTGCCCACTATTTCCGCCAGAGCTTCAGTCAGGTCACGAATCCGCCAATCGATTCCCTCCGCGAAACACGGGTTATGAGCCTGGTCACACGGCTGGGGAATCTTGGTAACATCCTCGCGCAGAGTGAAGAGCAGTGTGATCTCCTTCAGTTGCCGAGCCCGGTTCTCACAAATGGTGAATTCGAGGCTCTGCGCAGTTTCTGCGCTGAACATGCCTGCACGATCGATACGACATTCAGAGTTGCGGACGGAGAGAAAGGACTGCGCGAAGCAATCGCGCGGATCCGGCGTGAGACAGAAGAGCGTGTTCGTGAAGGATGTGCGCATGTCTTCCTGACAGATGAAAATCAGTCGGCTGACTATGCAGCCATCCCGACCATTCTCGCCACGGCCGCGGTCCATACGCATCTCGTAAGAAATTCGCTACGGACTTTCACATCCCTGAACGTCCGGTCTGCCGATGTGCTCGATGTCCATGCCGTCGCCGTGACGATCGGCGTCGGTGCGACCACCATCAATGCTTATCTTGCGCAGGAAAGCATCGCAGATCGCCTGCGGCGTGGCCTGTTCGGCAACATCAGTCTTCGTGAAGCCGTCGAACGCTATCGCAAGGCAGTCGATAAGGGACTGCTGAAGATCATGTCCAAAATGGGCATTTCGATTACAGCGTCTTACCGCGGTGGCTGCAACTTCGAAGCGCTGGGACTATCACGCGCACTGGTTGAGGAGTTCTTCCCCGGTATGCCGTCGCGCATCTCCGGCATCGGACTTGCCGGTATCGCACGCAATGTTCTCAGTTTCCATCAGGAAGCGTGGGGCAGTACGACAGCAGTTCTGCCAGTCGGTGGTCTCTATAAAATGCGTCGAAGCGGAGAGATCCACGCTTTTGACGGTACACTGATCCACATGCTGCAAACAGCTGTCTCCAGCGACAGCTTTACAATCTACAAACGCTATGCAGATGCCGTACAACGGCAGAAACCCGTAGCGCTGCGTGATCTGCTCGATTTCCGCGGAGGCCGGACTCCGATCTCTGTGGAGGAAGTGGAAAGCATCACGCAGTTGCGGAAGCGTCTGAACGCGCCGGCAATTTCGCTTGGTGCACTCAGCCCTGAGGCACATGAAACGCTGTCCATCGCGATGAACCGGATTGGCGCCAAGTCGGACTCCGGCGAAGGTGGCGAAGATCCGGCGCGGGCGAAGCCACGGGCGAATGGCGACAATGCCTCATCTGCGATCAAGCAGGTGGCTTCGGGCCGCTTCGGCGTGACGGCACAATATCTGAATGACTGCCGCGAGATCGAGATCAAGGTCGCGCAGGGAGCGAAGCCAGGCGAGGGTGGTCAGCTGCCGGGCTTTAAAGTTTCTGAGCTGATCGCGAAATTACGTCATGCAACCCCGGGTGTAACACTGATCTCGCCTCCGCCGCATCACGATATCTATTCGATCGAGGATCTGGCGCAGCTCATTTACGATCTCAAGCAGATCAATCCCGAAGCACGTGTCACGGTTAAACTTGTCGCGCGTTCCGGAATCGGCACGATCGCCGCAGGTGTCGCCAAAGCCAAAGCCGATGCGATCCTGATCTCCGGTCATTCCGGAGGGACCGGGGCCAGCCCGCAAACGTCCGTAAAATATGCGGGCCTTCCCTGGGAGCTGGGGCTTGCTGAAGCGCATCAGGTGCTGATGCTGAACCGCCTGCGACATCGCGTGACGCTACGGACGGATGGCGGCATCAAGACGGGTCGTGATGTGGTCATCGCAGCCATGCTGGGCGCCGAAGAATTCGGTATCGGCACGGCCAGCCTCGTGGCGATGGGCTGCATCATGGTGCGCCAGTGTCACTCCAACACCTGTCCGGTCGGCGTCTGCTCGCAGGATCCGGCAATGCGCGCAAAGTTTGAGGGCACGCCGGAAAAGGTCATCAACCTGTTCTCATTCATAGCTGAAGACGTCAGGAACATTCTGGCATCGCTTGGCTTCCGCACGCTGAATGAGGTGATCGGCCGCACAGACCTGCTCTACCAGGTCTCACGCGGCGCGGATTACCTTGATGACCTCGACCTGAATCCTTTGCTTGTGCAGGCTGATCCCGGTCCACATGCACGTTATTGCACGCTCGACGGGCGCAACGAGGTGCCTGATACGCTCGATGCCCAGATGATCGCCGATGCGCGGCCGCTCTTTGATCACGGCGAGAAGATGCAACTGCAATACAATGTGCAGAATACGATGCGTGCGATCGGAACGCGCATCTCTTCGCTGATCGTGCGTCAGTTCGGGATGAGCACTCTGGCGCCGGGGCATCTCACCGTCCGCCTGCGTGGTTCAGCCGGCCAGTCACTCGGTGCTTTTGCTGTTCAGGGCCTCAAGCTTGAAGTGCTGGGTGACTCCAACGACTATGTTGGCAAAGGTCTTTCGGGTGCCACGATTGTTGTGCGTCAGCCGGCCTCCAGTGCGCTGGCGTCGAACAAAAATGCCATTATCGGTAATACGGTACTTTATGGCGCGACAGCCGGAGCACTCTATGCCGCTGGTCTGGCGGGTGAACGTTTTGCAGTGCGTAACTCCGGCGCCACGGCAGTGGTCGAAGGATGCGGTTCGAATGCCTGTGAATATATGACTGGTGGAACAGTCGTCATTCTTGGTGATTCAGGCGACAACTTTGGAGCCGGGTTCACCGGTGGTATGGCTTTTGTCTACGATGCGGACGGCTCTTTTGAACAGAAAGTCAATCCGGATAACGTGTTCTGGGTGCGGGTGACCGGAGCGGAATGGCAGCAAAAATTGCGTTCTCTGGTCGAAACACACGCGGCTGAAACCCGTTCCGGTTATGCAGCCATGTTGCTGCATAAATGGGATGAAGTGCTGCCTGATTTCTGGCAGATCGTGCCGAAAGACTATGCGCGGATCATTGGTTTTACAGTTCCTGAAACGCAGGCCATATCAGCCTGACACGCCGCGAAGTAACGCAAAAAAAGGCTGACCAGATCTCCTTCTGGTCAGCCTTTTTTCGTTCCGGATGGTATGGAAAAGCTGCTTTCTGTCGTGCGTGCCGCGAACCACGGGCGCATACGCGCGATGGCAGAAGTAACCCGGTCGGTAGAGACGGCAAAACTGAACCGCATGAAGTGGTTGCCATTGACGGGGTCGAAATCGATGCCAGGCGCCGTCGCGACGCCAGTGTCGCGCAGAAGTTTTTCGCAGAATGCCAGGCTGTCATCAGTCAGATGGCCGATATCAGCATAAATATAAAATGCCCCGTCAGGCGGCGCGATGTTGTTCAGTCCCATTTCAGGAAGAGCCTGCAAAAGAAGATCGCGATTCCTGCGATATGTTCCGATATGGCTCTCAAGTTCAGGACGACAATCGAACGCGGCAAGACCGGCATGCTGGCTCAGAGCGGCCGGCGGCAGGAACAGGTTTCCCATCCGGGCGCGTGCCGCATCCATAAGATCCGGCGGTACGATCAGCCAGCCGAGACGCCATGGAGCCATACTGAAATATTTGGAAAAGCTGTTTATGATGAGTGCAGTATCATCATACTCCAGTACACTATGCGCCGGCTCGGTATAGCTGAGGCCATGATAAATTTCGTCCGATACAATGCGAATACCGCGCTCGCGACAGACTGAAACGATCGCCCGCAGATCCGCATCCGCGAGAATGGTGCCTGTTGGATTGGCCGGGCTCGCAATGATGAGTCCCTGCGGAGCCGGCATGAGCGCGGAAATGGCATCCGCTGTCAGCTGAAACCGTTCATCTTTTCCACAGGGAATTTCGACAGGCATCATATGCAGTGCCCGGAGCGTATTGCGATAAGCCACATAACCTGGCCGGGCAAGCGCGACATGGTCTCCCGGCACAAAACAGCTCGTTAAGGCCAGCACAAGAGCCGGAGATGCGCCACAGGTCAGGATCACCTGATCTGCTGTGATGGAAACACGATACGTCTCCATGTAATGCCGGGCAATGCGTTCTTTGAGAGCATGACTTTCCCAGTATCCCATCGGGTCAGTTGCCAGGACGTGCTGAGCCCGTTCGATTGCCTTCACCGGTGCGCCGGTGGAAGGCTGGCCGAACTCCATGTGAATGATGTCCTGACCTTCAGCCGCCAGCTCATGAGCGAGCGCACTGATAGCAATGGCATGAAACGGAGCAATCTCGGGAATGGTCATGAAGATATCCGGGGAAAAGATCAGGTATGGCACACGCAGCCACTCCATGCCGGTAAGGGCGGGACCGTGTTCCGGCCACTCTGTCTCTTACACGGAATTGTTTCCGCTGAGGAGCAGCGTATCTCTGTCGCAAAAGATCATCGAACCGTAAAGGCTATGCGCGGCTTACCAGGCAATTTCTCATATACGGGTAAGGCTCTCCGGATCTGCTCATTCCGGTGAACCTTACCCGCGGCCATTATCCGCAGACGGCCCAGTCATGGTCCTGCCGGTTGCGTGTTACGCACCGGCAAGACCATGACCGACCATTTCAGACGGATTGACGTATTTGTCGAAGGTCGCTTCATCAACGCCCGATTCAAGAGCAGCTTCGCGCAGCGTCTCATTCCGCTCCATTGCACGATGAGCAATCGCGGAGGCCTTGTCGTAACCGACGGCCGGACTGAGTGCCGTCACGAGCATGACGGATTCATCAACATACTGTCTGATGCGCTCTTTATTCAGTGTTGTGCCGTCTACCGAGAAGACACGGAAATTGTGACAGCCATCGGCAAGAATACGGACAGAATGTAAAACATTCGCGACAATGACTGGTCGCATCACATTAAGTTCGAAGTTGCCCTGCGCGCCTGCGAATGCAACAGTCGCATCATTCCCCATCACCTGTGTCGCGATCATGACCATCGCTTCGCACTGAGTCGGATTGACCTTTCCAGGCATAATGGACGAACCAGGTTCGTTTTCCGGCAAATGGAGTTCGCCCAGACCACAGCGCGGCCCGGACCCCAGCCACCGCATGTCGTTGGCAATCTTCATCAGAGCAACGGCCAGTCCGCGCAATCCCGCAGAGGCACGTACCATGGCATCCAGCCCGCCCAGGGCCGCGAATTTGTTGGGTGCTGTCACAAACGGTTTGCCCGTCAGACCCGCAATGCGCGCCGCAATAGCCGTTCCAAAACCCGCCGGAGCGTTGAGGCCTGTTCCAACGGCTGTGCCGCCGGCCGCGAGCTGAGACAGACCACCACGGGCCGCACGCAGGGCATCAAGCGCATCATCCAGTTGCTGCGCCCAGCCAGACCATTCCTGCCAGACGGTCAGAGGGACAGCATCCTGAAGATGAGTGCGGCCAATCTTGACCACATCCTGCCAGCCATCAGCCTTTTCACGAATGCTGCTGATTAATGCTTCAACCTGCGGGATCAGCGTGTTTTCAATTTCCAGCAGCGAAACCACATGCATTGTGGTGGGGAAGGAGTCATTGCTCGACTGCCCCATATTAACGTCGTCGTTTGGATGAATCGGCTTTTTTGATCCGATTTCGCCGCCAAGAAGCTGAATGGCCCGGTTGGCAATGACCTCGTTGGCGTTCATGTTTGTCTGTGTGCCCGAGCCGGTCTGCCAGACGAAAAGCGGAAATTCACTGTCCAGCCTGCCCTCGATCACCTCATCAGCAGCTTTAATAATGGCGTCAGCTTTCCACTGCGGCAGGCGATTATCTGCCGCATTCACCTGTGCCGCAGCTTTTTTGACAATGCCATAAGCCCGACACAGCTCAATCGGCATCACATCCCGTCCGATCGAGAAATGTACAAGGCTACGCTGAGTCTGAGCACCCCAGTAATGATTCGCCGGGACCTCAATCTGTCCCATTGAATCGCTCTCGATCCGGGTGCCTTTGGCGTCGATGCCAATGGGAGTGTCGCGCAGGATATGGTTCTCGGACATGTCTGACTCCGTGAAGTGAGACCGCTGATACAACGGCTTTTCACAGAAGGTAGGCTTTTTCCGCGCTGTTTGCCCGTCCTCTCCCGTAACTGTGATGCATTGCTGTCGTTCAGTGACGCGGATAATAAAAAGCCACACTTCGTGCCGGTACCGAAGTGTGGCTCTGGAAACCGGTTCTGCTTCAGATGATCAGAAGCCGGTTCCGACTTCCGTCGTTCCACGACGCAGCGCAAGACCGAACTGAATCCAGCCTACGCCTGCAATGATCAGTTCCACTGCGATCAATGTGCCGACCAGCCACAGTCCTGACCAGGGGAGAGTTGCGTAAAGCATGATCCCGACAACGAGGCTCACAAGACCTCCGAATAAAACGACCCACCATCCAGGCACACCACGGTTCTGAAAAGCGACAATGGCTCTTACCGTGCCAGCAACCACCATGCACATCGCGATGAAGATCGTAATGATAACCGAACCTGTTGCCGGCTCCTCAATCAGAAGGGCGCCACCAAGCAGATACGCGATACCGAGCAGCAGCGAAAACAGAAACCCTCCCGATGCCTTTATGGCGAAGGCGTGGAAAACCTGTACGGCGCCGGCGATCATCACCAGCACGCCAAGAAACATTGCACTGGCCAGTGTGACCGAAATGGCATCCATCCACGCGATTGCGCCGAGGATGATGCTTGCCAGCCCCAGCGCTACGAACAGCAGCCATTGCTTTCCATCGAGGGCGTTCATAATAGTCTTCTCCCTGTTTCGTCATGCTGACCTTAGCGCATGCGACCGGATGTCACACGACTGGCTTCACAAAAACAGGACCAGAATCCATTCGTTTCCGGATCAGCTTCCACTGACTGAAACATGAAGAGTTAAAGGAAAATTAAGTAACTTTTGCGCAAAATATTCAATCAATTACATTCTGAAAAATAAACGAATATTTCTCTCTGTAAACATTGAACTATATTTACTCTCGGCAGGAGAACCGATTCCATTATTCTCCTGCATTCACTTCCTGCTTACGATCGCTGACCTCGTTCCCTTAATGCATTTTTATACACAAGGTTGGGGAGAATATCTCCCAGCCCTTTCACTGTTGCAGCACGGGAGAGACCTGTTTCTGCGGAGAAATGCTCAATTTGCTCTTCTGATATCAGAGCTGTCACCAGCGTATCCTCAAGGGATGTGTGGCTCGGTGCGCGGCGCCAGAATTCAAGCAGGCCTTCCAGACCAGCTTCTTTTGCCCGGCCGCGAACAACGGGGATTCCCGGACTGCCTTCTTTACCCAGGTATTCGACGACGGCGCTTGCGAGACCGGAATTGTCACCATGCGCCCGGGTCAGTGTATCGGCGATCTTGTTAAGAGCGCCGCCGAAATTATCACGAGTTTTGTCAGCCATTGCGAAGCTCCTTCAGATGCGGGGATCAGCAGATATACGGCTACTAATAATGAACGCACCGTAGTCCGGAGAGTTTGTTAAGGAGCGCTTCCGGAAGCGAGTGTCACACTTTCGTGATTTGATCAGCTCAGATTAAGTTGTCTGAGCGGAAAACACGCCCCCGTTTCCAAGCTCTGCTGGCGACGAGCTACGAGCGCATGATCTGTCTGTCGTCCGGGTGGAGAGGAGCACATGGTAACGGTGTCTCAGCCACGGCGTCCGGCCGGTGCAGGATTTGTCGAGGGCGTGGCAGCGACGCTGGGTGCGCCAATCACAACTGTCCACCCGACCGAATGGCAGCGGTCCATGAAGCAGCTTCCGACATGCGCGAACCTATTCAGGCCGGCGAAGGATCTCAGACAGGCAGAGCCGACGCTGATCGGTGCTTCCATGTTTCAGAACCAGATCAGGCCCGGATCAGGCTACGACAAAGCATCAGCTTCTGATCGGGACAATGTCTGGTCATCGCCAAGGACACGAAAGACGCCGAGCCATCTGTCGGCACAATCATACCTGCGTCGCTGATAGGACCATTCAAAGTTTTCGGCGGCAACCGAACGGGCTGCAATGCCGTGGTCAGCGATCAGTCGTGACGCTATTTCGTGGGTTTCGCAGTCCGCGTAGGTGGTATTCATAATCGAATCCTCCGTGCTGAGCGTGGACCCTATTATGCTAGGTCAGAGGTGAAATCCCGGTGGCCATCAGATGTCAAAATCGCAATGCATAATGCAGTGCCATACGCGATTCCCGGAAGGTAAGGAACACCGCGTCCCTCTCTCTGAGGGCGCTGTGGCCGTCCTGCAGGAGGTTCTGCAGCTACGTGATGACCGAGCTGGTGATCTCGTGTTCCCCGGCCAGAAGCGGGGGAAGCCATTGTCAGACGTGGCGCTATCCAAGGCACTGCATATTGCCGCCGGCACGAAAGATGTCACCGTGCACGGCTTGCGTTCCACGTTCCGGGACTGGGCAGCAGAAGAGACGGATTATCCGCGAGAAGTGGCCGAAATGGCGCTGGCACATGCCATCAGTAACAAGGTCGAGGCGGCTTACCAGCGCGGGGATCTGTTCGAGAAGCGGCGGGAGATGATGACGGGGTAGATGTCCTTCATTATAAATATGTAATATATAAATAATTTTATTAAATAATGAGGAATCTATCCTCTGGCGTTTTCTATTTTTGCGTTTTTATAGTCAACCCCAATGCGTCGTGCTGAAATGGTCAATATTACGTCAGTTTTTGTCCAAAATGCGTTTTGAATAATTTCCTTATCGTGATCAGCCATTACCGCATCCATAATTGTGGCTTGTATTATAGTTCCGTCTTCGCTCCGCACTTTACAAACAAATCCTTCGCCCGCATTTGACGTGGCTGATTCAACTTTAAATTTTTTTGTTATGAAGACATCCTCACCGCTTCGTCTTTTTGTTCCATCCAATAAACGAATGGTTTCCCCTGGGATTTTATATCCTTGCAACGATATGCTATCCGCGTCTCTAGAGCATAATCCGATCAGTCTGGTTCATATCCGGCGGCGGTGAAGCACGCTGCGGCCTGGCGATGAGAGATATCGTCAATTGCTCCACAGACGGTATCTTGAAGAGCGTC
>NZ_WOSX01000012.1 GCF_011516735.1 Acetobacter fallax
TCACGAAGGATGTCGAGACAACAATCTCGTCATCCTGCGCATGGTTGATGATTGCCCATATCCGCAGAGTTCTGCGAAAAATCAATCAAACCGCTTTCTGATTCAGGCTCTAAAAGAAACAAGGAATCCTGAGAGATAAATAACAAAATAAAATTTTATCTATTGAAAGACTGGCCTGATTTTTTCATTTTCTTACGATAGATATTTTTCTCTATTTCAGAAGGGTTTTCCTGCTCGATATCATTTTCATGAATGTTACCTATAGCGTTGGTTTTGTCTTTTTCCCGTTCTTCTCTTAGTGTTCTCATTGAATGCTCAGTCATAAGTTTATTGACTGAATCAACGTCTAAATCTTTAATATGAGATTCAAACTGTTCATATTCATCGGGATTAAGTTTTGAGAGTTCGATATTTTTAACCTTCTCTAATTTTCTTAACATTTCCCTTGCTATCTCGACTTCTGGTCTATTTTTGAAATCATTCAAAACACCATCTCGGTGATAGACCTTCATGGTCGATAATGAATTAATAGCTTTTGATTGGTCATCATGTTGTACCAGCAATTTTGCATATTCATTGCGTTTGTATTTCGCGAGAACTGCTTCTCGCTGTGCCTCGGTGAGATAGTGATTTTTATCAGGCTTGTTTTTCAGGAATCCCATTTTATGAAGCATGGAATCAATAATGAACTGAGCCAATAATTTAAGCTGTTCCATCTGCTCCTCTTCTTGAGCCGATTTTTTATTTTTTTGATATCCGTGATACAGGCCAGTTATTGAATTGGATTTTTTATCATGCTCTCGAATCTCTTTTCTCAACGTAATCAGATGATTTCGTCTTTCTTTAAAATCTGATAACTCTGATTTGAAATTTTTATATAAGAAGCTTCTGACTTGTTTATCATCGAGATGTTTTAATCGCGGATGTTCTTGATTAATAATATCAGTTTGTCTATTGATTTCGTTATTCACATATTTAGACCAGTTCCCCCATATCTCGTAAAAATTATAATCATGTATAACAAGCGTTTGCATTGATTCAGCCAATTTTTTTTGTGCGGATAACTGCATTTTAGTCAGTTCATCTTTTTCAGATTCTTGTTTGTTGAAGAAGCTAACAGCTTGTTTTTCTTCAATACTCATATCGTCAGTAGCAACAGATTTTTCTGAATCAACAGAAGCGATGATACTGGTGATATCCACGTCAGAAGGCTTCTGGGCTTTGCTTTGGTCGGTAGTGCTTGAAGCATCTTTATCGACTTCCTGAGGCTTCTCTGAGGTCTCCAAAGCAGGTCCACGGGATGCAATCCCTGGCGAGTTATCCATGGCGATTGTATCGCTGGGGATATGCCTCGCTATAAAGGAATCTATTGGAGAATCTGGCGAAGCTATGAGGGCATCAAGGTCTTTTTTTTTAATACCTGTAAGTCTGTTTACTGAACCGAGGAATATCCCGTTTTCGTCGTTCATGACGAGCATATCAGGCTTTTTTGTTCCGTTGGTTATGGTCCAGCCTTTGTCTTCAATTTTCTCTTTAAACTCACTGTATGTCTGACTTTCGGCAAAGAGATTTTTAATATCCTGTTTGATTTCATAGGTATCCTTTCCCAATCGTGTAAGTTTCTTGATTGTTCCTTCGGACATAGAATTCTGTGGTCTGTCTCCTTCGCAGAGTGGTGCTATTTTGTCTTTGTATTCCTCTGGGACATGATGCCAGACAGCACGATTATGGGCACCTTTAACAAGCTGAAAGCCATAATCGACTTCGGCCATACGGCTGATTTTTTCCTGACGCTGATAAAGGTTATCGAACGATTTAACTTTACCATTTTCAGGATTAACTAACCTCACACCGAGATGTGCATGTCTTGGGTCAGCGTTAGGGTCAGAGCGTTTGAAAGTATGGATAGCGGAGAAAACTATATCGTCATCTGAGATATGAAATTCCGCTTTCACTCTTTCAATCATCTCTTTGAATTGTTCATCGGTTAATGATTCTTTTGATGATATTTGAAAGTGTCTTATTCCATTTTTTCTATTGAATTGCTCCGCATCGACTAAAGCATTCTCGACATCCTGCAATGAGCCACCCAATAGCTGTACATCTTCATTTTTACTATTTTCAGATATATATGAAAATATTTCTTTAGCGGATGAATCAGATGACATAGGGTTTGATTCTACTATCATCTGAATAGTCTGAGCTTCTTATTAATATTATTTTGCGTATCCGAGATTGTTTTCAGTATTCCAGATATCTCAACAGATTCACCGCTATTCGAACGTTTTGCGATTTGGTTGAGATTGTTTCCGATAGCGGATAACTCTCTACGTAATAGTAGCAATTCATCTGAAATAAGTGAGCCACCAGCTTTTTCATTTAACAGGACAGCCCGAGCAAATCCCGAGACCTTAATTTTTTTACGTTTAGCAAAATCATGAATATCTTTATGTTCTTTATCCGATACTCGGATATGTATCATTTTCTCCATCATGGTTATGAATCTCCATGATTGTTATTGTAGCATATATTTGCAAATATCACTTATAGCGAGGCATATCCCCAGCGATACAATCGCTTATGAAGTTTATTCTAAACTTCAGGGATAACTCGCCAGGGATTGCATCCCGTGGACCTGCTAAGGAGAACATTGATGACTTCTGAGTTAATAGTCGATTCTAGCGATATCGATTTCACAAAAATTCCAGCAACTTTGAAAGACGGAAATAAAATATTGAAAGATATTAATGAATTGGGAATAAGTCACAAAATAAAATATGACGATAAGATAGAAAAATGGATAGCGATTCTAGACGGAGAAGAAGAAGAAATATTATATATTGTCATGAAGAATCCTCGGTAAATTTTACAATATTTATCCTGCTTCATCATTGGTGGTGGAGCAGGTTGCCGAGGTATCATATTTAATTATGTTGAGATGTGGGGATTTCATAATTTTCTCATATCTCGATACATTTCTCCAATATGTTCTGATTTATGATATTATGTTTTTGCTAAGGATAAAAAAATAATCCAATCCCTTCCATTTTGGAGGGGGTTGACCTCTACTTTCAATAATTTCAAATCTGAAAAATCCATCTAATACTATCTTGGTATTTATATATAAATAACTATAACCAAAATATAAAACATAACATCTTACGCGAGTATTTTTATAGAAATTGCGAGCCAGATTTGTATCAATGAAAACATTAATATATGTTCTCATTTCTCTGATTTTTCTTGATAAACCAACATACTTTATAGGCTCATCATTCTTACCTATTGAGTTGAGATAATCAGATTTAAATCCTTTTAGAGAAAATAATATATATCCATGAATGCCCTCAATTTTATCATTGATAGATTTTTTATCCATCATTTTTCTAATATGAAAAAGTCTATTTGATGATAAATAAGATAATGATTTATCACCGAAGTTTTTAATATATAGATTATTCCATATTGTTCTAATATCTCTTCTTAATCCTATAAATCCATGACGTGTATTAGGTTTACCATAGTCTTTAAAGATATAGCCGAGAACGCCCTCAAAGTCTGGTATTCTCTGGTCTACTTCTGGATTATCAGGATTTTCATTCCAGAAAAACTTAAAGATAATGTCTAACAATTCTAACCGTTGAGATTCATCTACATAGTAGATTATGTGTATGTGTGGAGTTTCGTCTTTGTGAAGTTCTATAACATATACACCAGTCCATATAATGCCCTTCCTATCAGCATATTTCTTTATATTATTGAGTCTGTTGTTAATTTCTTCATTGCATTGTTCAAAAGATAAACCACGATATTTTCTAGGTAATGTTCCTGATAAGAATGAACCGCTCATTGTTGGGTCATTGTCTCGTGTCATTCCTGCCAATTGCATTGAACTATTGAGACATTGAGATATCATCCAGTCTCTTGACCTGTTGTTTTTCTTTTTTGCATTAATGGAATCCTGAACACTGCGACCCATAATTTTTATTGATTCATAACGGGTTCTTTTGTTTAGATTAAAGTCTTGCTGAACTTCATCATCTTCAATAGACAAGCCAAGAACTCTACGCATGTTAATGCGTGCTTTGTCTGCTTTCCTTGCTAATTTTGTTCCTGTGATTCGCTGATGAGATTGTAATTCTGCATAAGAAAATGATGTCAGTTCAAAGCTATCAACAACAGATTTTTTCATGATTGAGAGCATACGAACGACATTAAGAGCCAGTTCATTAGCATCATTATCTGTTGATAAACCGCTCTTTTCTGCGACTAACTGATAAAGTTTATATCTGTAAAATGGGTGAAGAGCGGTAATGATATCATATATTGCGATATCGTTTTCATATATATGTTGCTCTAAATTATCATAGTCCATGCTCTCCTTTTGACAAAAGGGTTACAAAACGTCGGGAGATTATGCTATTATAATAACAACATACTCTACTGTTGTTTGGTTTTGTCGTGATTATCATTATAGCAGAGATTGTTAAGGGATAGAGAAATCTATCCCTTTTTTATTTGGTATGTACACCAATTACGTCCCAAACATCGATACCTTGTTGTTTTGCCATATGTCCATAGACGCTGGCGGCAACACCCGAGAATATATTATCTGGTCTTGATTGTTGGCATATGAATTTTATCAATGTGTCTTGTGCATCAGGTGATAATCGTTTGTCGTTTAGATTTACAGCAGGCTCACCTAAACCAGTTCGTACAGAGTTTAAAGCGCTAAAATAACCTGATTTCCATATTGAAAACGCTATTAAATAATTATTGTTTTCTATGAGCTTTAAATATTTTCCACAATTCACAGCGCCAACGCCATAAATTGACGCCTTTTCCTCTGCATGTAAGTTTTGATATGAAAGCAAAAAGGATAATGGAATGAGAAAAATGAGTTTTTTCATGATTGTTTCTAGTCCGTTTCCATGAGTTTTTTGATATTCCAGAACTCAGGATATACCACAGCATCAGCCACTCGTTTAAGGTTCTCAACATCTACTTCATCGAGATAAACCGTATTACCGACTGACTTATTATTTCCTTCATGACCAAGGAAATTATCAATCCAAACTTCTCTCAATCCACCTTCGCCATGCTCATGAATGTTTCTGAGCTTTGTTGAGGCATAATGACGGAAGGAATGGAAAACCGTAGTCGCAGGAATACCCAACCTGCTTTTATGGGTTGAGAAATTCCGCTGAATTAAACCCGAGCGTTTTTTGTCTTTTCCTGAAAATTTTAGTTCGGAGAAGATGTATGGGCTTTTCATCCTTCTAGATTTTTCAACGAATTCCATGAAGCCAGCATCAATAAGTTTTTGAGCTATAGGAACAACTCTGGCACCAGCTTCACTCTTCGGGTTCCACGCTGTCCAAGGTTCCTTTTTGGTTCCCTGATGCTCTTGGATGATAATGCAGGGGATACCTCGGATATCCTGAATATCTTCAACACGTATCCGGCAGATTTCTTCTAATCTCATACCAGTATATGAGCCAACACCAACGATATAGGCATATGTCTCTTTTGATATCGTCGTTGAGATATCGAATGATGCGTTAATGAGTTTTTCAAGATATTCATCAGACCATCTCACACGTTTGACTTTTTGTTTTGTGTCGAAGTTCCAGCCGATAAAAATATTCTTATCAACCAAATCACGGAGAAGATAATATCTCCAGATAGATGACATCTTTGAAAAATGATTTTTAATAGACTTACCCGATACCCGCTTTAATTTTTTCTTATTGGCTTCTTTAACAAGCTGAACAACAGTTCTTGTATCTCGGGTATTACGTCCATAGTTCTCTGGAAGCTGTTCCATTAACTCTTTGAAGTGTCCAGCATCCTGACCACCATAGAGACGGATTTCCTTATCTCCACAGCATTCGAGAAAACGCTTTATGGAACTGCGATAAGCTCGGAAGTCTGAGTCTTTCCAATCCTTTGAACTGGCAAGGATAAAGGCTTCGGATGCTTCAGAGAATAGAGGGGATTTCTGCGGTTCTTTGGGCTTTGTCCATGATTCGATATTATTGAAATGCCCCAAGATGTCGGACATTTTTTTCCTGATATCGAGGTCAGGGATATCCTTCATCAACTGATGAATTTTACTAACCTCGGCATTTGCATCTCCTGCAAATTTTAGAAAAGCATCATCCTGCTCAAGCCGCTCCAACAGATGCTCGGCGTTCATGACCTGATACTGTGATTTCAGGTTTGATAGCTCTGCTTCGTATGTTGATATGATGGTATCGAACAGAGGCTTGAACCGCTCATCAATGATATCCCTGATTGTATCATTGGCACTTTGAGCGAGTTCACGTTCCACAAGTTTCAGCCTTGAAAATAATTTATTTGTCAATCCACAAATCGCATAAGCACGATTTTTTGCAATGGGTTTGTCATTGGTATCGAGAGATACCCAAATCTCATTTTTTCCGATGAAATTGCGAATCCCATCAGGAACGCGTTGTCTGAAAGAGTACCCAGAGGCTCTACGGATGAGCATGTTGCGGTCCGTGTGTAGCAGACCTGTGTAGCAAAACACGGGTCTCAGGTTGTAGATAACCTGAAAAACCCAATGTTATCAATGCTTTATAGTGGTGCGAGCTGCGGGACTCGAACCCGCACGTCCCTGAGAACTCGAGATTTTAAGTCTCGTGCGTCTACCATTCCGCCAAGCTCGCCGGAGACAGCCGGGGTATCTGGCATAACCCAACAAGGCAAGGCGGGAATAAGCGAAAAGACCGGTTTTTAATCGACAGAGTGCCCGGCGCCAGCATGCAGCAGAGCGGCGCCATGCAGTTTGAGCCAGCGTTCAGCCTCATGACGGCGCGGAGTAAGCAGATCGACCAGTGCCCAGAATGCAGCACTGTGATTCAGATGCCGCAGATGGGCCAGCTCATGAAGAATGACGTAGTCCTGAACAAAAACCGGCGTCATGACGAGGCGCCAGGAGAGCATGACACGGCCTCTGGCAGTGCAGCTTCCCCACCGGCTCGTCGTGTCGCGAATGGCCACCTGCGCGGGCATGAGCCCCGTCCTCGCACCAAGCGCAGTCATCCGGTCTGCGAGCTTTCGGGTCGCCAGCCGGCGCAGAAAATCAGTGACACGACGCGGAATAAAAGCCGCGTCACCACTCACATGAATTTCAGACTGTTCAAGCCACGCGCCACCTGTTCCATGAGGCGTGTGGCAAATAACGTGGTCGGCGCCATCAATGGGAACTCGGCCACCAGCCTCAAAACGCGGCGTGTGCGCCCTGCGCTGCAACTGCTTCTCGATCCACCCTGTATGTGTCCGGAGAAGCCTCAGCCCGGCTTCCGTCGTCGCGGACGCGGGCAGGGTGACGATAACGCCGCGTGTCCGGGGACTGACACGCAGAGAAACCCGACGCGCGCGGGTGGATCGCCGCCATTCAACCGGAACCGGACCGTCCGGCATGGCGATGGAGCACGGAAGGCTCTGTGCCGGTCGGACGGAAGACGAACCGGAAGGTGGTATCATTGCCCGCCGTTTCGCCGGATTCTGACCTGTGACCGGGCCGGACGCGCTTCAGCGACCGATACTGTCGGAGTCTTCGCCGGCCACGTGACGATATACTCCTCAAGCGAGCCCGCTTCCCGTTCGCTGATGCACCGCCCGGAAGCCGATACGCCCGCCTCCATCACACTCTCAGCCGTCCCGGAAATCAGGGGATGCCAGGCGGGGAGCGATTCATCCTCGGAGAGAAGCCTGTAAGCACAGGTAGGGGGCAGCCAGTCGATGGTCCGAACCATCGTGGGCGTCAGCGTCACGCAATCCTGCACCTTGCGGTGCCGGCCCGGATAATCCTTGCAGCGACAGGTCGTCGTATCGAGAAGCCGGCAGGCGACATTGGTATAATAAAGACTGTCATCGTCTTCATCGCGCAGCTTGTGAAGGCAGCAGCGCCCACAGCCGTCACAGAGCGATTCCCACTCGGCGGTCGACATCTCATCAAGGGATTTTGTTTCCCAGAAGGGCAGCGTATTTGTCATGCCATCCATGATAAACGTGATGAGCGCTCCGCGGAAACAGACTTTTGACAGAATGCCACGGACATCAGACGCATCACTTGCGCAAACTCATGCAGAACCCGGACTACCCGGATATCGCTACAGTTCCCTGACGTCTCTCATGCCGCATGATGCGCATGCAGAATCACAACACGGGCCATCAGACAGGCAAGCAACGCGCCTGATCCGACTCCGAAAATCAACCGGTAGCGGAGTAAGGGAAGCCAGAGATGAACAATACGCTGCAGGCCGTTCGCACCGAGACCCTCTGCCGTTCGGGAAAGGTTGGGGTGAGCTTTTGATAAAGCCGTCAGCAAGGGCAGACTCAGCGTCGGACTGATCAGAATTCCCTGCACAACCGAAACCAGAATCATAAGCGGCTCCCCCGCAGGAGCATCCGGCGCGCTCAGCAGAGAGGGCAACCAGAACGCGATCATGATCGCCGGAATCCAGAGCGCGACAGAGGCAGTAAGCCAGCCTTGCCTGCGGGGCAGAACCAGCGTGATGAGAGCAGGAACCACCGCCGATACAAAGGTCACTGACGCATGAAGGATCAGCAGGCCGGGTTCTGACAGAAAGTCAGACATCAGGTGACTGACCGGCACATCAATGTTCGGACATCCACTGGCGGAATCGCTCCTCAATGGCAGGCAGATGATCGTGCCAGAAGGCATTATTAAGCGGGAGCGGCGGCAGAAAATGCGGAATACCCGGCCCCGTCCTGATGATCTGAGCCATCTCTCCGTCCTGCGTGCCCGACAGGCGCAGCGTCAGGGCATTTTTCTGTTCAGGTGCGGTAGCCCATGTTCGCAACCCGCGGGCAGCGGCGATGCCACGGGCCGTATCTGACGGAATGACCCAGTCATAATTCACACGAAACAGCGGAGAAGGCAGAAGACCGAATCCCGGATTCGGGGATGCTGCGTTTGTGGCGAGAACATCCACCGTCGCCGCCATCCCCATCAGCGCAGCGCCGGTGGTGAGAATGCGTATCGCCTCGGTCGACGTGGTCCACCAGACGATATAGGGGCGAAGCTGATTCAGGCGCCGGAAAGCATGATCAAGACCTTCCGGCGTGCTCAGAACCCGATAGACGGCATCCGGCGGCACGCCGTCCGAAAGCAGAGCGACCTCCAGCGTACTGCGCGGATCAGCACGAAGCCCGCGTTTTCCAGGATGACGCGCAACATCCCAGAAATCAGCCCAGTTCGGCGTGCCGTGGAAACGTGATGTGTCCCAGGCGAGCGCAAAATCAAGCGAAGGACCGGCACTATAACAGGCCGTGGAATCCTGTGCGGCAGACGCGACCGCTTCCGACGCCAGGAACACACCATCCCGGCACCCGGCCTGAGCAACCTCGTCTTCGACCAGAAGCAGAGACCAGTTGTGCCGCGCTGCTCCCGGCTTCTGTCGCAGGGTCGATAAGGTCCCGTCCCAGATCACGGCGGTCACGCGCTGGTGCGTATTACGGATGAACGGACGCCAGAGCACGTCGTTTAAGACGGTGCTCAGCGTGCCGGGCGGAACGCCCACAACAATCGCGGGAGGTCGGACCCGCACCGGATGCGCTTCGGCTCTGAGACTGGCCAGCCCGGCCGCAACTGCCAGAACGGCACTCAGAAGGCAGCGAAGAGCGATGCGCGGACGGCTGGCCGCAGTATCGTAGCGTGAGGGGACGTGCTGGATCGCGCGCTGCAAGGTTGGGCCTGAACTAAAAATAATCTCCAAGATTAACCCTGTTTCCCGCCAGACGGAAAGGCCAGTGCATTTCCCGCTCTCCAGGCAAGGAGCGCAGTGCTGCCAGGCGAGACGCCCGGCGCCATGGTGCCGGGTGGCCGGTGAACCGTCAGCTCTGTCCCGTCCGCAAGCCTGAAACGCAGAACGATGAGATCTCCGAGATGAATTACATCCAGAAGAGTGGCCGGCAGACACCCTTCCGACTCCTCCTGAGTTGCCGCCTGTCTTCGCTGGAAAAGAGGGGCAATCTGGTTGGGACGCACACAAAGTTCGACCAGATCCCCCTCTGTCAGAGACGGATCGGCCATCGCTTCCATCTCTCCTCCACAGGCAAGCCGAACATGGGCAATGTCATCATCAACGGAGATAGCCAGTCCGATCAGAACATTTGCATCACCCATGGCCGAAGCGACTCGCGGTGATGCCGGACGCTCAATAAGGGTGGCGGCATCACCAAGCTGAAGCAGGACACCATCTGCCATAACGCCGATCCGACGCGCCGCCGCCAGCGCGTCGGCTCTGTCCCGCGTGATCAGCAGCAGGCTCAGAGCGCGTGCGCGCCGTAGCCTGATCAGCCGCAGATGAATGTCACGACGCGTTTCCGCATCAAGCCCGGAAAAAATATCATCCAGAATGACGACACCCGGCTCAGTAGCCAGCGCGCGCGCCAGAGCCGCTCTGAGGCGCTGTCCATCTGAAAGCCCGGGAGGACGGGTGTTTGCTATGCTATCGAGACCCAGAAGAGCCAGCCGCTCGTCCGTGAGACGCCTGAGCTCAGACGCCGGAATACCCTTCACGCGCAGTGGAAACGCAACATTTTCCCTGACAGTGAGATGATCAAACAGCACTTCCCGGCGGCTCACGACGGCAATGCCCCGCGTCCCGGCAGGCCGGTGCGTGACGTCCTGCCCGGCAACAGTCATCCGGCCCGACACGAATGGGTGATGTCCCGCGAGAGTATCGGCGACAACGCCACGTTCGTCGCCGGTCTCGGAAAGACTGAACAGAGCCAGACACTCTCCGTCCTCCAGCGAAAAGGTCAGCGGGAACCGACCGCGCGACAGCACCGCCGCGACGAGAGAAAGAGAAGCTGTCGTCGCCGGTGCCGGAGAGCGCTGCCCCGCTAAGGATGCATGCTGGGTCATCATGAGCAGCATGGAACCACAGATACAAAAGCGCGTTAAGATCGCAACAGTTCCGTCGGCAGACTCCCGGAAAAACCGGTGCCCGCTGGCGGACTGACCGCATTGTGAGGAGCAGGGACACATGTCCGCTGAAAAAATTAAGAAAAATGCTGAGCAGACTGTCAGCGAGGCAGCGACGACCGCACGTGAAGAGCTGGATTCACTCAAAAACCAGCTGGAGCAGTTTCTGAATCATCATGTCGTCCCGACTCTTTCTGACGCCGCGAACTCCGCCGTTACGAATGCCCGCGACATTGCTGAGCACCAGAAGAAGAGTGTTGAGACAAAAGTGAGCGCAAAACCGCTGCTTTCCATCGGAATCTCCGCCGTCGTCGGGTTTGTCCTGGGCCGGATGTCGCGGTAAGGTCCCGCCCCGAGACATCCCTCTCCGGGGTGTCCGGGGCTAAGAGACAGCACTGTGTCCAGTTGTGGACAGAGTGCGAAAATCTGCTTCGGGCACTTCAGAAGAGGTGATTCGGAAACAGAAGCCGGCTCATCTTCGATGCCGGTCTTGAAGCAGGGTGGCCCGGGACTTATGCGCATCTTCGAAGCAGGCAAAGCCGCCGCAGCGGCGGAAGTGGAGCTCCTTCAGCAGAAGGCAATGCGCCTGGGCCGACAGGCCGCGTTCCTGGTAGCCGCCGCCATTCTCGGATTCTTCTCCCTGATTACCGGACACGCTCTGCTCTGGGCCATCTTCCTGTTTAAATTTGGTTTCGGGCCTGTCGGAGCCCCGGCCGCGGTCTTCGGACTTGATATCTTCCTGGCTCTGGCCTTCGTCTTCTTCGGTCGCCATTCCTATCTTCTGCCAGCCGAAGTCGAGGCCAGAATGAGCCGGGACCGTCACTATAATGAACTGAGACAGGCTGCTTCCATCGCCGCTGTGGCCACGACCGTAACAGGTCCTGTCGGGCGTTTTGCAGGCCGCAAGATGTGGAATATCGTTTCCCGCCGTCGTCGCACCTGATCCTCCAGTGTCAGCGGGTTCTGACCTCTGACCTGGGAGAGACTGACAGGCGTAAGGGCCGGCAGGGTCCCGCACCCGGAAGGGGTCGCAGACCCCTTCACCCCAACCAGTTGATCAACAGGCCGGTTCCTAAAGGCTCTGTTGTTGTTATGTGTTGATCTGTGATTTTTCAAAGGGTTAGCAAAAGACCGGGCTCTGCCCGAACCCGGCAGGGACCGCAGGTCCCTGCACCCCGATAAAATGGTTTCCAAAGGTCTGTGACCTTTGGTGGGTTCAAGGGCAAAGCCCTGGGAAGGTGCCAGCACTTAATGACAACAGAGATTTTGCAAACCGTTTTATGATCAGCAAACCGGGGTGCAGTGGCCTGTGGTCTCTGCCAGATCCGGGCCGAGCCCGGATACCCCTTCCCACAGGTCAATCTTCACGGCTTCTGGTATAAAACGGCACCTGAAACCAGGCGGGCTTCTGGCCCGCTTTTTTGTGATTACCTGACGCGTCCTTACAAATGTGATGCGCAGATCCGACAGGAATATCTTGTCTGGCCATAATAATAAGCATACGAACTGTTAGCGTCCTTCTTATACGGGTCCTGAAACAGTCTCCGCATGCCCCTTTCCGCAACAGAATCCGACGAAACCGCACGCGATCTCACCGGACGCAGACGCAGATTCGGACACCGCCTCGCACGTCTGGCAACCCTCTGGCGGCGCGAGATCGACCATGATCTGCGGCAGTTCAATCTCACCGACGCGACATGGCGGCCGCTCTACTATCTCCGGTCACTGCCCTCCCCGGTAAGGCAAACGGACCTCGCCCGGGCGCTGTCTGTCGAAGCGCCGTCTCTGGTGCGTGTCCTTGATGTGCTGGAAAAACAGCGGCTCGTATCCCGCGACGTGGATCCGGATGATCGCCGGTCCAAACTGATTACTCTCACGCCAGCCGGAACGGTCATGGCAGACCGGGTTCTCCGGGCCGCGGACAGTGTTGGCGAACGATTGCTTTCCGATGTGTCAGAAGAGGCCCTGAATCAAAGCCTTGCTGTTTTTGATCAGGTCTGGTCCGTCCTTCAGGAGGGACGGGAAACAGACCGAATTCACCCGGATGCCAGACCTGTGCGATCAGTGTCATCGAATCGGACGCCATGAGCAGTTCGGCGACAATCCCCGAGCCCGCCGCACCGCGCCCGATCCGGCACGTGCTGACATGGGGAGAGATCCTTCTCAGAGAGTGGCGTTACGAATGGTCCCGCCTTCGGCCGACCGTTCTTTACGCCGTGCGCGTCGCGCTTTCGGTTGGTCTGGCGCTCTGGCTCGCCGGCTTCCTGATGCTCGAACAGCCGATTTCGGCAGTGACGACCGTGCTCATCGTCGCCAATCCGACCCCCGGCGCGCTGATGTCGAAAAGCATCTGGCGTATTATCGGCACTCTTATCGGCACAACATTCGGCATCACTCTGATGGCCGTGTTCCCGCAGCAACCTGTGCTCTTTTTTGCCGGGCTCGCTTCCCTGGTCGGAGCCGCCTGCTGCGTCGCCACGCTGCTTCGCTTCTACCGGGCGTACGCCGCCGTGCTGTCCGGCTACACGATCATCATCATAGCGGTGAGCGCTTTCGACGATCCTGACCTGATCTTTCTCAGCGCCATGTCACGGCTCTCGGTCGTTGTTGTCGGCATTATCAGTACAGCCGTCGTCTTTCAGATCACATCGATGAAGAGCCCCAATACAGCCGCGACACGTATTGAACTGCTGCTTCGGGATGTCCTGTCCCAGTTTGCGTCACTGTCACCCACAGAACGGGACGCCGGGGCGCCCCGCTCCGATGAAGCCGGCCAGGAGGGCGCGTTCCGTGAAATGGATGCGACCGCTTATGGCGCACGTGCCCGCCTTCTCGCCCAGGCCGCTGCTGTGACGGAAGCCATCGAATATGCGTCTTCCGTAGATTATGAGGTCAGCCGCCGATCAGCGGCCCTCCACCAGGGCGTGTCGCGGCTGCTCGGATTGCTGAGCACGCATCATGCCGCATGGCAGCAACTCCCCTCAGGTGACGCATCGCGCGTGATCCGCGCCCGCTCGATCTCGGGAACCCTGATGCGGGAACTGGCCGATATGCCAGCCGAAACACTGCTCCATGCTGATCCCGCCCCGATTCGCGCGAGGATCAGCACCGCAATCCTGAAGATCGAAAAGCTGGCGCAGGAAACACCGGATCTTTCCGGCCTTGCGGCTATCGATACCGAACGCGACATCGTGGTTCAGCTTGGCCTCGCCGTAGATAACCTCTCCGACGTCGCCTGGCGTGAGCGGGGGGTCAGGCTCATGCCCCTGTTCGAATGGCCGGCTGCTCTGCGTAACGGAGCACGTGGCATGCTCGTGACGCTGATCGGCTGCCTGATGTGGTACGTCCTGCACTGGTCATCCGCACCAAACATGCTGGTTTATCTCATCGCAGCGTCATGTCTGCTGGCCACCGCGCCATCGGCAACACGCGGCGCCGTTCTTCTGGCATCGGGAACCGCACTCGCTGTTCCGGCCTGCTATGTTTTCCAGACGTTTCTTCTGCCCAGGACCGATGGATTCCCTCTGCTCTGGGCATCCCTGGTCCTTTGCCTGCTGCCAGGAATATGGATTCAGTTCCATCCGAAATACGCCCTGCGCGGATTTGGCTACGCCGTGTTTTTCAACGTGATGGCTCGGGTACAGAATCCCGTTCGATACGATGACATCGCGCTGTTCAACGGATGGTTCGCGTTTCTGATCGCCGCCGCCCTGCTGGCGCTCGTCTTCCGGGTGATCCTTCCTGCCGATCAGCGCCTGGATGTCTCCCGGCTCGTCACCGCACTCTGCCGGTCCGTCCAGAAATTCGCTGCCCTCCCTCTGCGAAAAGAAGTCAGCTGGCCCGGCTGGGAATATCTGCAGATGCAACGGGTGCTGCGCCTGAGCCAGCGTCTGGCTTTTGTCGATACAAGTGAGCGCGTGTTTCACGTAACAGATGCAGCCCTCGCCGCCGTCGCCCTCGGGCGCGTCGTCATGCGCCTGCGAACCTTACTGCGCGATGGAGACGCGACTCCGCAGCAGGAGAAGGCCGTCATGCACGCGCTGGAGTCATTGCGTGACCTGAGGCGTGACCCATTGGCCACAGCTGAACGCCTGCGTGCATCCGCCGTGGCGATCAGGCCCGGTCTGGCTCAGTCGCCGTCATCTGCGCCCGTCCGCCGTGAGGAGGGACAGCACCTGGTCCGTCCGGCGGCAGTTTCCGGGGCCTGGATGGGCGAGGACGGTGACATTTCCGGCACTGAAGACATGCGCCCGGATGAGAATGTGGCAGTTATGGGCACCGCCAGACGCATGGCAGCCTGTCTCGTACAGGCTGCACAGCTTATCGACGCCGTGCCGGGTTTCTTTCATAAGGAAGGCCCGATGCAGCAAGGCGCGGATCATCCCCGCGCTCATACGGATCTGCGCCTGTTGACCATGCCACGCCCGAGACGACCTGACCCGAGAGCTGCCTCATGCTGACCGAGTTTAATCTGTTCGGCGTGTTCATGGCGCCGATTGTGGTCTACGCGCTCGCCGCGCTGCCTGTGACGATATTCGTGCGGTTTCTGCTCTGGTGGAGCGGGGTCATGCGCTGGTTCTGGCACTTCGCTCTTTTCGAGGTTGCGCTTTACACCTGTATTCTCTGTCTTCTCATTCTTTATGTCTGAGCTGTTTCTTCCGCTTGAAGGTTTTTGAGTCACCGCAATGCCGCTGCTCCGCACTCTGATCCGCGTGATTTTGACCCTGGCTGTCGTCGCGCTGGCTGTCGTCCTCGGGATCACCCTGTGGAACACATACATGATCGCACCCTGGACGCGTGACGGTCGCGTTCGTGTGTATGTCGTGGATGTGGCGCCTGAAGTTCCAGGCACCGTTGTTCAGGTCCCCGTCGTCGACAACCAGTTCGTCCATAAAGGCGATCCGCTCTACGTGCTCGATCCCGTCCGGTTCCGCCTGGCGATCCGTGAAGCACAGGCCAGGCTTGATGGCGCGCTTGAAGATCTGAAGCTCAAGCAGAATGACGCGAAGCGCCGCATGGGGCTGTCCGGCATCGTCTCGGCTGAAGAACAGGAAGTCTTCAATTCAAGTGTCGCAACGCAAATCGCGGCCGTCGATGCCGCGCGCGCTGCGCTTGATGTCGCAAAGCTGAACCTTCAGCGCTCGGTGCTCTATTCGCCGGTGAACGGCTACATCACGAACCTGAACCTGCGTGTCGGTGATTATGCTACAGCCGGACAGGCCCGTCTGGCAGTCATCGATTCAGATTCATACTGGGTTTATGGTTACTTCGAGGAAACGAAGATGTGGGGCGTCCATGTCGGAGACGCCGCCCGCGTGAAACTGATGGGCTACAAACAGATTATCCCTGGCCACGTCATCTCGATTGCCCGCGGTATCAACGACACGAACGGAAATCCGGACAGGCTCGGCCTGCAGGACGTCAATCCGATCTTCACCTGGGTCCGTCTTGCACAGCGTATCCCTGTTCGTATCCATCTGGAGAATGTGCCTGAAGGGGTGACTCTGGCTGCCGGCATGACGGCAACGATCAGTGTTGGCCCTGAGTCGAGAAGCCGCCGGGGTAAGCTGACCACATGGCTGCAGGACCACTTGTGAGCCAGCGGACGCGATGATGCACAGAGCAATGGTTGCTGAAAATTCGTCGAATGCAGGGATTTGCCCGGACCGCTCAGAGTCCGGCGGCATGCCTGTGGCCCCGGTCTCTCCGGCATGGCGTGCGCGTCTTGCCGGAATGCGCCGGCGGGCCGTCCTCTTTCTCTCGGCAGGCTCTCTTCTGGCCGGATGCTCGGTCGGACCGAATTTCCAGCCTGACCGGATGAAGCTGCCCCCGGGCTTCACCGAAACAGCCGAGGAACACCCGGCAACACCCGAGGAAATCGCCCATACCGACAAGGAAATGACGGAGTGGTGGTCGAGTTTTAATGACCCCGTTCTGACAAAGCTCGTCGAGGCAGCGATTAAAGGGAACTACGATCTGCAGATCGCCGGACAGAGAATTCTGTCGGAGCGGGCTATGCGGGACAAAGCGGCTTCAGCCTGGTATCCGCAGGTCGATGCCAATGCAGGTGGCGGCGACGTCCGTTATTCTCTGAACATCGATAACTGGCCGCTTCGTCCCGGCAATCCTGCAAACCGTCCCGAAGCCTCCATGCTGACATACGGTATGTCGGCAACCTGGGAAATCGATGTCTTCGGGCGTATCCGGCGCAGCGTCGAAGCCCAGGAACACGCGGTTGAAGCCTCCGTCGAAGGCCGCCGCGCCCTGCTGATGACGCTGCTGTCCGAACTCGCGAATGATTACATGCTGCTGCGCGTGACGCAGCTTCAGATCCAGATCGCGACCAACAATATCCGCGTCGCCCAGGACAGCCTCGATCTGACAAACCGGCTCTATGCGGAAGGTCTGGGTAACACCCTGCAGATCGCGCAGGCACAGGCCGAACTCGATGCGCAGATCGCCGCGCGTGAGCCGCTCAAGACCCGCGTCTCCCAGGTCGCCCACGCGATCTCGGTGCTGGTCGGTGAAATGCCCGGCACGCTCGAAGAAGAGCTGAAAATCGTAAAGCCTCTGCCTGTTGTGCCGGCATTCCCTGCCACAATGCCGTCAATCGTGATCGCGAACAGGCCTGACATCCGGATGGCTGAGCGTAATTACGCTGTGGCGACGGCTCAGATCGGCGTCGCCGTGTCGGATCTTTATCCACACTTCGTGATTCCGCTGAACTTCAACCCGAATGCCTCGGCGATGTATCAGCTCTTCCAGGCCAACGCGATGAGCTGGCAATTCCTGATGATGGCAAGCCTGCCACTGATCCACGGCGGCAAATACACCTCAGCCGTTCGCGCGGCCCAGGCCGAAGCGGAAGCCGCCAGACTGAATTATCGTCAGACCGTGCTGACCGGTTTCAGGGAGGTCGAGGATGCCATGGCCGCATGGCATGATGACATCGAATACCAGGAGCAGTTGCATAAAGCGGCCGAAGACAGTTCGCTCGCCAGCGAGCGGGCCCGCAAGCTCTACGCCGCCGGCCTGATCGGATTCCTGGACGTTCTGACCACCGAGCGGACGACACTGAACGCACAGAACGCGGAAGCTCTTTCGAGGCTCGAACGTCTGCGTGATGCCGTCAATCTGTACACCGCAATCGGCGCCGGCTGGCGTGGCGTCCCGCTGACAAGTTCGGCGCTGCCGGTCTCGCTTGAAACGCAGAATATCTGGGCACGCGCGCTCAAACAGTAAACGATCAGGCGGGCGAGGCGTTCTCTCCGACATGGACTGAAATCGAGGAGCCTTATGTCGTCTGGCGAACCGAACTATATGCGCCGCCTCGTAATCATTCTTGCGAGTCTGTTTTTCGGGTTCACACTCGTCATTATTTCCGGATGGGGGCTGATCTATAATCCCGGAGACGGCGATTCATGGCTGATCTGGTCCCTGCGTCGCACGCCCCTTTTACTGGGCGTTATCCTCCTGGTGACCGGTTTTGTCCTGCTCCGGAAGCCGGTTGAGACTGACCCCTCCGCGCCGCAGGATGACGTGGAAAACATGGACGGTGCATAAGAGGCCGCCCTCTGCCTGCGATCCGACACGCGTTCCAGAGCAGAATTTCCGGACGCCGATATTCACGACCGTCACAGTTAAATGGCTCTGTCAGCGGCCGGCCCTTTCTCAGGGCTTTGCCCTGAAACCCACCAAAGGTCACAGACCTTTGGAAACCATCTTATTATAAATAAACCGGGGGAAAGGGGTCTGCGACCCCTTTCGGGTTCGGGCAGAGCCCGGTCTTCTGCTAATTCTCTGAAAAATCACAGATCAGCACGTAACGCTGAGAAGGCTTTTCCAAAGATCTGTGATTTTTGCCGGGTGCCGGGATAAAATCCTCAAAAATACATGCCCCCTGCGGGACATTCTCCACCCGGTCGGGCCACGATCAGGCCGCGAAAGGCAGCCTCTTCGCAAGCGCGGATAATTTGTGCCGGCGCATTTCGGAACGGGCCTTGCTGCCTGTCTCCATATAATTGAGCTGAATTGTATAACGCGGGCCGACATAGCGCCGATGACCATGCCAGCTCGTCGCGCAGTTCGGGAACACCAGCAGCGTGCCGTTGATCGGTGGCACTTCCACAGCATAATTCTCCACGTCATCCGGTCCGCGCAGAAGCCTCAGACACCCCTCCTGCCGTCCAAACGCCGCACCAGGGGGATTGAGATACAGCAGAACAGTCACGCGTTTTGCCGTCGAATCACGATGGATACGCCCGTCCTTTTCACGGGTGCGACCGCGCAGGGTCAGCATCGCCGGAGCATCATGCAGATCCAGATCAAATTTTTCCGCGATCAGAGCCCGTAATTCCGGCCCCTCCATCTGTGCGATCAGATTTTTCACGAGAGGCGAAAGTGTCAGAGCACCGGGTGGAAATGACCCCCCGGACGTGATCTCCGGCATCGACACATGCAGAGCCTTCAGATCATCCGGGCGAATAAAATCAGGCACGACAACATAAGGAAAAGGATCGGTGGCAACCGGAGCGGACCGGAGGGCTGCATAATCCGGGTGAACTGAGGCTGTGGCCATAATGCGTACTCCCTGAGGCCTCTTACTTCCAGTGATGTCCGGCATCGTCTGCGTGGAGTTTCAGCATACGCTGTCACACCATGCCTGTCACATGAACGAAGTCACGTCATTCATAAGCAGAAAGGCAATATTAACCGCCAGGACCGAAGGTTGCGCCCGTTCAGACAGACGGGATGAGGAATGCACGTAGTCCGGCAGTTCATGAAAGCGGCGTTCATGCGCGCTGACTGGCTTACACCCGGCCGTGCGCGTGCCTATTGCGAGATCTTTGGCCTGTTTGGCTGGGCAACTTTCGTGCTGATGCTGTTGCAGCCGTACTGGAATGCCAAACCGGATGCCGTGCCGGTCTTCGGAGATTTCGTCAGCTTCTGGGCCGCGTCGCATCAGGTGCTGACCGGGCACATGGCAGAGGTTTATGACGCCTCAAAACATCACCTCGCCGAACTGGCCGCCTTTCCCGGACAAACTTTTGGAAATTTCGCGTTTTTCTACCCTCCGACATTTCTGCTGACATGCGTTCCGATGGCTCTTCTGCCATCTGCTCTGGCCGCGTCCTTCTGGCTGGCATCTGCCGGCGTCGCATTTGTCCGCGCGCTCAGGCGTATTCTTCCTCAGCCATGGGCGACGATCCCCATTCTCGCATTTCCCGGTTTTGTCATTAATTTTACCAACGGTCAGAATGGCATTCTGACAGCAGCTCTGCTCGGCTGGGGCGCAGTCCTGATGCGTCAACGCCCGTTTCTGGCGGGATTATGCCTGGGGTGCCTGGTCATCAAGCCACAGATTCTCCTGGCAGCGCCCGTTGTTCTGCTTTGCGCGCGTCAGTGGCGGGTGATTGCCGGAGGCATCGTTTCAGGCATGACTCTGATCGCTGCCTCATGGATGGTATTCGGGACAGTCGCCTGGACAGGTTTCTTCCGGATGAGCCGCTCAGCGCGGCAGACATTCGAAATGGGGCATGTTCCCTTCTGGAAAATGCAGAGCGTGTTTACATCTGTCCGGCTCCTGCATGGCAGCATATCGCTGGCATACACGATTCAGATCACAACAACCGTGCTGGTTCTTTCATGCGTCGGATGGCTGTGTTTTCACCTGAACCGGAAAAAAGCGGATCAGTCCGGGGCCGGTCCGTGCGCCCCTGAAATGATGCTCATGATCGGAGCTCTTCCATTCTGTACCCCGTTTCTTCTCGATTACGATCTGGGATGTCTGGCCTTCCCGATGGCCTGGGTGCTGGCGCGGGCTCTGAAGACAGAATGGCTGCCCGGAGAGAAATTCATTCTCTTCCTTGCCTATACCTATCTTTTCGGAGCCAGGTTCTGCGGCCTCTTAATCGCAGTGTGCCCGACACCGATCATCGCATCTGCCTTGCTGCTGCTCGTGATACGCCGGGTCGCCCCGGACGTCTTTGCGTCTCTGTCTTCCTGCGTCACGCGTCTGTTCCGCCGCCACAGAACTCTGGCGGAAATGAAATAATACCCTGAGCTGTGAAGACTGATTTCGGGATCAGGTCGCCCGGACCCGGCAGAGGCCACAGGCCCCTTGCACCCCGATTTGTTAAAAGGCTGTTTCAAAAGCCCCTTATAATAAATGGCCTGCAAAGCCTCTGTTATCTTTAAGTGCCTGCTCCCTCCCAGGGCTTTGCCCTGGAACCCACCAAAGGTCACAGACCTTTGGAAACCACATTTTATTATTAATCAATCTGGGTGCAGGGGCCTGCGGTCCCTGCCGGGTTCGGGCAGAGCCCGGTCTTCTGCCAGTCCATTGAAAAATCACTGATCAACACGTAACGCTGACAGAACCTTTGCCGGACTGCAGGGCAGAACCCTGCCAGCCCCGCACCGGTCAACAGTCAGGCCTGATGGTTCCCGATCAGACTGCGACGAATCTGGCGACCGCGTTCGATCCGATCGACGATATAATCGGAATCATCCCACCGGATCGCACGGGCCATCGCCTGAGCGTCCTCCATGAAGCGGGCCAGCATTTCCAGAATCGCTTCACGGTTGGACAGGAAAATGTCCCGCCACATGATCGGGTCAGACGCCGCAATGCGCGTGAAATCACGAAAGCCACTGGCTGCGAAGTCAAGCACTTCCGAGCGCGTCTGATCCGCGAGATCGTCCGCCGTCCCGCAGATCGTGAAGGCCAGAAGATGCGGCAGATGACTCACGATGGCGCAGACCCGGTCATGATGCTCCGGGGCCATGGTCCTGGTGCGCGCGCCGCACCGTTGCCAGAGCGTTTCGACGGCTTCGACAGCGCTGTCGGAGCTCACATCCTGAAGAGGCGTCAGCAGACACCACCGGTCATCGAACAAAGTCGCAAACCCGGCGTCAGGACCGGAAAATTCGGTTCCCGCCATCGGATGGGCAGGAACGTATGAAATATCCGGCCGAAGCGATGGTTTAATCGCTTCAATCACAGCAACCTTCGTTGAACCGGTATCAGTGAGAATCGCGCCGGAACGCATGGCCGGGACGACCGTTGCCGCAACCTCGCCCATGGCACCGACCGGCACGCAAAGCATGACACAGTCAGCGTCCGCAACCGCGGAAGCGGCATCTCCGGTCACTTCATCGGCAATGCCGAGTTCCCGCACCCGGTCCCGAAAGACAGGATTGACGTCAACCGCAATCAGCCGCCGGGCCAGCGTACCATCACGACGGGCCCGGTGCAGAACCGATGCGCCAATCAGCCCGGGCCCGATCACCACAAGCGTATCGAAAAGCGGATTGGCGGAAGAGGCAATACGGTCATCCATGCGGCGCTTCCTCCACCCTGACAGGATTCGGCTGGTCCGTTACAGCATCGGAAGCAGCATTGGTGCGGGCGCGCAGGCTGCGCATTTCTGACGCCTGCCACAACAGCAGAACCGGAATCCCGATAGAGAACTCGCGACCACGCCGCAGCAGCGCGAGTGCAAGCCCCACGGATGACGGCAATCCGAAGGAATGGGCCAGGGCCATGTAAGCGCCCTCGAGAACACCAAGCCCCGCCGGCACCAGAAACGATGCCGACAGAAGCCCGCAGGTCACACCCTCAATGGCGATGGCATCGAGAAAACTAAGATGGCTGCCGAGCAGAAGAACAGTCAGCCAGAGCAGTCCGGCACTGCTCACCCACCCTGCGAAATGGATGGCCGCCGATGCCGAAATACGGCCCGGATGCGACCACGCGTCGTCCATAAGGGTCTGAAGCGTGCTGGCCCCGTCCAGCATCGTCGCCTGCCACTGACCCGCGATGTGCTGCCCGAGAAAACGCACCGTGCGTTTGACCGCAGTGCCGCCTCTCTGCTGGGTCCAGATGAAGCCCGCAATGCCGATGGCGAGCAGAAGCGCGCCAATAATCACCGGTTTGACCAGCGGGTTAGAGCCCGCGCCGATTGCCAGAAGAGTGACGGAAAGCAGGATGAACACGATCTGCCCGAGAACCTCGGTCGTGATGTCCACCACATTGGCGCATGCCGCTTCCGGCCACTCAACCGGACCCTCGTCATTGCCATGCACGCCGTGGTGCCGGCACGTCGCGCGAATGCCAAGAACGATCCCGCCAAGCTGTGAGAAGGGCAGGCAGGTCGCCGCGGAATCGCGCACCAGTCTGGCTTTGAAGAGATGGAGGAAACTCATCGCGGGAAAGGCCGCGTGCCAGGCCGCGCCCAGCACCAGATCCACGCCCACCTGGGCCAGAACAGTGATAATGAAACCGCCCGCGCCAATGCGCATCACGGCATCAGCAACCGAGCCGAAGCCACTCCAGGCTGTCGCGGCTGTGATGACCGCCAGCCCGAGAAGGGTGAGCAGAATGGTGAGCTTCTTCAAGGCGCAATGATGTCCACTGGTTATAGCCCACTCAGATCAGGGCAACGCGATATACCGGGTGCGATGCAATCTTCAAATCTATGTCTGACCCCGACGGGTCACATATCCGGATGGCATGCGATCTCCGGAAAAATCCACATTGCGCTCATTCACGCTGCTTCCGTTCCAGGCCGCGTCCTGACTGTCTGAGAACACAGACCGGCAGTAAAAACAGGCTTCCACAGAAGAAAACAGGGCCTCGCCATACACCACACCATCTTTTCGCGCCAGTCAGTTACAGGATGGCCAGCCTGACGCCTGACAGGAATGCGGTTTTGTTTCGCTACCCGCTCTGGCCTTTCGCGGCCTCATCGGGATAAGCAATGAGCCTCTGTGTTACCGGATGCTGAAGGACTCTGTTGCATGACTGCGCCGACACTCGTCACAGGTGCCACCGGTTTTGTGGGGTCGGCCGTCGCGCGTACGCTCCTCTCCCGCGGCCATAATCTCCGGCTGATGGTCCGTGAGGGAAGCGATCGCCGGAATATTGCCGATATCCCGGCCGAACTCGTCGAAGGCGATCTCTCGCACCCGGCAACATTCGCCCGCGCCGTCGCCGGATGTCGCTATGTCTTCCACGTTGCGGCGGATTACAGACTGTGGGTGCCCGACCCGGCGCCCATGATGGCGGCCAACGTCGAAGGCACCCGACTTCTGATGCTCGCCGCGCAGGCCGCCGGCGTGGAACGCATCGTCTACTGCTCGTCCGTCGCAGCACTCGGGCTGATCGGGGATGGCACGGTGTCGGATGAAGAGACCCCCGTCCACGAGCACTCGGTCATCGGGATCTACAAGAAATCGAAATACCGCGCCGAGCAGGAGGTCCTGCGCCTGACGCAGGAGAAAGGCCTTCCGGCCGTCATCGTCAATCCGTCAACACCCGTCGGTCCACGGGATATCAAGCCGACACCGACCGGACAGATGATCCTCGACTGCGCCGCCGGACGGATGCCGGCTTACGTCGATACCGGCGTCAATATCGTGCATGTCGATGATGTCGCGGAAGGCCACGCCCTGGCCCTCGAACGCGGTCGAATCGGCGAAGTCTATATTCTTGGCGGACAGAACTATCTGCTTGGCGATCTTTTCCGGATGGTGGCTGAAATCGCCGGAGTGAAGCCCCCGCGGATCAGTCTGCCTCAGGAAGTCATCTGGCCGGTCGCTGTCGCATCGGAGTGGCTGTCGCGTCGTTTCGGAATCGAACCCCGCGTCACCCGTGAAATGCTGGCCATGTCGAAAAAGAAAATGTTTTTCTCTTCGGATAAGGCCATTCGCGAACTCGGCTACCACCCCAGACCAGCGCGGGAGGCGGTGAAAGATGCGATTGACTGGTTCCGTGAAGTCGGAATGCTTCGATAAGAGAACAGGGTAATGGCGGGTTTCTGCGCCGCGCTTGCCGCGCTCATCTGGCTCTTCCTCATTTTTTTCCACGGACGGTTCTGGCAGGCCGGCCCGATCCTCCGGCGCGCCAGGGCAAAAGCCCCTCTGCCCCCGGTCAGCGTCGTGGTCCCCGCACGGGACGAGGCTGAATCGATCAGAAGATGCACCGCGTCCCTGCTCGCACAGGATTACGCGGGCGCTTTTCGCGTCGTTCTTACGGATGACGGAAGCACGGACGGAACCGGGGCGCTGGCACAGGGCCTGCCCGATCCGGACGCCCGCCTGACTGTCCTTGACGGTCAGCGCCGTCCGTCAGGCTGGAGCGGCAAGCTCTGGGCCGTGCAGCAGGGGGTTCTCCGGGTCCGCGAAGACAGCCCCGAAGATCAGGGCTACATTCTCCTGACCGATGCCGATATCGAGCACGATCCCGGGCATGTCTCGACGCTTGTCGAAAAAGCGGAACGGGAAAAACTCGACATGGTGTCGGAGATGGTCGAGCTGAACTGCACCAGCGCCGCCGAGAAAGCGCTGGTGCCCGCCTTCGTATTCTTTTTCGCCCTTCTTTACCCCTTCGCGCGCGTCAACGATCCGGCGAGTCGGACTGCCGGCGCCGCAGGCGGAACGATTCTCATCCGCCGGGACGCCCTGACCCGCATCGGCGGCATCGAGGCGTTAAAAAGCGCCCTGATCGACGACTGCACGCTGGCTGCTCACGTCAAGCGGACCGGAGGCCGGATCTATCTCGGTCATTCCTGTCTGGCACGGTCGATTCGTCCTTATCCGCACCCCCGCGACATCTGGAAGATGATCGCCCGTACGGCCTACGTGCAACTGCATTATTCTCCCCTGCTGCTGCTCGGAACCGTCCTCGGCATGGCCCTCGTCTGGATCGCCCCGGTTTTTTTCGCGCTCTTCAGTAAAGGGCTGCCACGTCGGATCGGCCTCGCGGTCTGTCTGATTTCAATGGGATCATACATACCAACCCTGCGTCGGTTCAGGATGTCGCCCCTGTGGGCCATCCTGCTGCCCGTCGTCGCCGTATTCTATACAGCCGCGACCGTCAGTTCCGCCGTCAACCATCACAGGGGACGCGGAGTTCAGTGGAAAAACAGAGCCTATACAGAAGCCGGTCACGACTGATGTGTCAGAGCATCATCGCAACGCGGATCTGTGTGCTTCGCGCCGCGATGGTGTAGGCATCTGCCACGGGACCGTGTAAAGCAGCCCGCCATGCTATCGTACTCTCCTTCTGCAGGCCTGAATGAGCCTGCCTCCGGGACTGCCGCTGCCCGGACAGGACGTGTTGTCGCCGGAATCGATCCCTGGCTGGCACCGGACGTCTCGTCCGGAAAGGGCGAAACAGATGAGAATTTTCCTGTCGGGTCCCTGCTTTTCCGAAAAAGCGTCAGAGAACACATTCACGCTTATTATGACTTCGCCCGCTTCAGTGACGATGTTGCCGACAGCGAGACACTGACACCGGAAGAAAAAATCGCACGGCTTGACGCGATGGAAGCGATCATTCGCGGACACGCCAGCGCACCGGACCGGAAAGACGCCCTCTCCGCAGCGCGGCTGCGGATCAGCCTGCTGCGAACCGGCCTTCCGTTTGAAGTCGCGACGGATCTTCTGGTGGCATTCCGGGAAGACGCAGTCACGCCGCGCTATCAGACACAGAGCGAACTCGATCGCTACTGCCGTTACTCGGCGAATCCGGTTGGCCGCTTCCTTCTCGGTCTGCATGGCGAAAGCGAAGCAACCTTCCCCGCTTCGGACGCGCTCTGCACCTCATTGCAGATCCTGAACCATTTGCAGGACTGTCAGTCCGACCTCCGGCGCCTGAATCGCTGCTATGTGCCGCTTGATCTGCTCGCCCGCCACGGGCTTGGAACAGATGCACTTCTTGAATCGCGGACGGCGCCGGCGCTCCGTGATGTATTCAATACTCTGCTCGATGAAGTGGACCGGCTTAATGCCCGGTCAGTATTTCTCGTGCAGAGAGTTCGGGTTCCACGGATGCGCATGTATTGCGGAGCCGTGATCCGGCTGGCGCACCTGCTGGCGGCGCATCTGCGGACAGGTGATCCGCTGGCGGAGCGTGTTGCTCTGCGGAAAACGGATTTTGCCCGTGCGGCTCTGTCCGCTTTCCGGGCATGGAAAGCCTGAGACAATGACCTTTGCAGGGCCGGTGCCGGCCGCGCAGGAGAAAATGCCATGAAAGACACGATCAGAACGCATGATGAGCCGACGCCGCTTGGCTGCGATCCGGCTGATCTGGCCCGTGTCGAGGCGATCGTGCGCCAGTCCGGAACGTCATTCGCGGCGGGCATGCGCGTGCTGCCGCCCTATCGCCGATACGGCATGTACGCGATTTATGCCTTCTGCCGCATCGTCGACGATATCGCCGATGGTGACACGCCGTCTTCACTGACCGGCGCGGCGCGGCTTCAGGAACGGATCACGCAGCTGGAAGCCTGGCATGAACGCATTGCACGGCTTTACAATAACGAAACCCATGATGCCCTCGATCGCGTCCTTCATGCGGCAATCCTCTTCTTTGCCCTGAAGCAGGCGGATTTTGACGCTGTCATCGACGGCATGACGATGGATGCCGGCAGCCCGATGGTCGCCCCCGACGAAGAAACGCTCGATCTTTACTGTGACCGGGTGGCGTCAGCCGTCGGTCGCCTGTCCGTCCATGTTTTCGGCGACAGTTCGGAGCACGCCGTCCGCGTCGCGTATCATCTGGGTCGCGCGCTGCAACTGACTAACATCCTGCGCGATGTCGCAGCCGACGCCAGACTTGGCCGGCTCTATCTGCCGCGTGATCTCCTGGCACGGTTTGACGTCCCGGCGGACCCGCAGCGTGTTCTGACGGCCCCCGGTCTTGCCGGCGTCCTGCGCATCATGGCCGCAAGAGCCCATGATCATTTTCGGAATGCCTTTGCCGCAATGAAAAAATGTGACCGCCGCGCCATGGTTCCGGCCCGCATGATGGGCGGAAGTTATCTGGCGATTCTGAACGCTCTGGAACGACGCGGCTGGGATCACGTGCTGACGCCGTCACCCGTCTCGAAGATTCGCAAGGCCGCCGGAGTTCTTCAGGCTTTCGCGGCCTGATATCATGGCGCGTCGTATCCACATTGTCGGCGGCGGTCTCGCCGGCCTGTCAGCCGCCGTCGAAGTGGCTGGAAGCGGCCAGCATGTGATCGTGCATGAAGCCGGCCCGGCATGCGGTGGCCGGGCGCGCTCCTATGAAGACCGGAAACTCGGCTGCCGCATCGATAATGGCAATCACCTGCTGCTGACGGCCAATCAGTCCGTGTTCCGCTATCTCGGCCTGACCGGCGCGCTCGATACGATCACCGGTCCGGAGCGCCCGATCTTTCCATTCGTCGATCTGGCCGAAGGCGGTCGCTGGACACTCGATCTCTCGCCCGGTCGCATCCCGCTATGGGTGCTGAGTCCGCGCCGCAGGGTTCCCGGAATGAGACTGGGTGAACTCATCAGCCTGAAACGGCTGATGGATGCCGGCCCGGAACAGACAGTGGCGGAATGCCTGCTTCCCGGACCGTTCTCGCGTCGCCTGCTCGACCCGTTTTCCATCGCCGCCCTGAACACGCTGAGTGACGAAGCAAGCGCCGCCCTGCTGGGCCATGTCATCCGGGAATCACTGGCGAAAGGTGGCCGCGCCTGCCTGCCGCGCTTCCCGAAAACCGGGCTTTCGGAGAGTCTCGTCGATCCGGCCCTGTCGCATCTTTCCGTGCTGAAAGCCGATGTGCGGACCAGCCGCCGCGTGACAGAGATCAGAACCTCCGGTGACCGCGTGACCAGTCTGTGCTTCCCCGATGAGACGATCGACATCGGTCAGGATGACGTCGTTATCCTCGCCGTCACCGCGCCGGTCGCGGCATCGTTGTTACAGACCGCTCTTCCTGACTTTAAGGCGCCGGATGCCTTCGAAGGCATCCTGAACGCGCATTTCCGTCTGGAGACGCCACCGCAGGCACTGGGTTCGTTTGGTGAAGCCCGCTTCATGGGCGTGATCGGTGCGCTGACAGAATGGATTTTCCTGAAAGGCGATGTGGTTTCCGTCACGGTCAGTGCTGCCAACCGTTATGCCGCGCGTGATCCGGACGAACTCATGGCTGCTATCTGGGGCGAGGTGAAGCGGGCTCTGGACACGATGCTGGCCGCGCCATTACCTGAAATGCCGGCGGCACAGCGCCTGGTCTGGGAAAAGCGGGCAACTTTCGTGGCAACACCGGAACAGTTGCGCCGCAGACCCGGCGCCCGCACGCCATTCGCCAATCTCGCACTGGCCGGAGACTGGACGGCAACACAATTGCCAGCCACGATCGACGGTGCTGTGCGATCAGGTGTTGAAGCCGTGCGCGTCCTCGGATTGCGCGGGCCTTATGGTGAAACAACTGGAGCCGTCGGTTCAGCCGCGGCGTAAAAATACCGGAGGAAAGACTGCAGATCATGCTGGATGTAACGGATTCCGCCACCGCTGCCGCTTCCGGGCTTGATCCGAATCAGCTGGATCACGTGATCGGGCAGGCTCACGCAGCACTGTCCAGACGTCAGAAAGACGACGGTCACTGGGTATTCGAACTTGAGGCAGACGCAACTATCCCTGCCGAGTATGTCCTGCTGGAACATTTTCTCGACCGGATCGACCCCGGGCTTGAGAGCAAAATCGGCGTCTATCTTCGGCGTATCCAGGGTGATCACGGCGGCTGGCCACTCTATCACGATGGTAAATTCGATCTGTCAGCCACAGTGAAAACATATTTCGCACTGAAATGCCTGGGCGACGATATCGATGCGCCGCATATGCGGCGCGCGCGCCAGGCCGTCCTCGATCACGGCGGGGCGGAGCGCAGCAATGTCTTCACACGTTTCCAGCTTGCCCTGTTCGGGGAAGTGCCATGGGACGCCACGCCGGTCATGCCGGTTGAACTGATGCTGCTGCCCCGTTCGGCATTTTTCTCCGTCTGGAATATGTCGTACTGGTCGCGCACCGTCATCGCGCCCCTCCTCGTTCTCGCCGCCCTGAAACCCGTCGCGATCAATCCGCGCGGCATTCACGTACAGGAACTGTTCGTCACCGCCCCGGATCAGGTGAAGGACTGGATCCGCGGTCCCTACCGTTCAGTCTGGGGCCGGGCCTTCAAAGTGCTTGATCAGGTCCTCCGTCCCACCACAAAACTGATTCCGGCTTCAACGCATCGCCGCGCGATCGACGCGGCCGTGAAATTTATCGAACCGAGACTCAACGGCATCGACGGCCTCGGCGCGATCTATCCCGCGATGGCCAATACCGTGATGATGTACCGCGCCCTTGGCGTGCCCGACAGCGACCCCAGAGCCGTCACCGCATGGGAGGCGGTCCGCGCGCTGCTGGTCGGGCAGGGCGACGAGGTCTACTGCCAGCCCTGCGTGTCACCAATCTGGGATACCGGGCTCGCCGGACACGCCATGATTGAAACTGCCAGTGGAAAGGATGGCATCGCGCCGGAGGCCACGAAAGCCGGGCTGAACAAGGCGGTGGAATGGCTGCGCGACCGACAGATTCTCGACGTGAAAGGCGACTGGGCCATCAACCGCCCCGACCTTGAACCTGGCGGCTGGGCATTCCAGTACCGTAACGATTATTATCCGGACGTGGACGATACAGCGGTGGTCGGGATGCTGCTGCATCGCCAGAACGACCCGGCAAACGATGAGGCGCTCGAACGCGCGCGCGCCTGGATCATCGGCATGCAGAGCACAAACGGAGGCTGGGGCGCCTTCGATGTTGATAACAACAAGGATCTGCTCAACTACATCCCGTTCGCCGATCACGGTGCTCTGCTTGATCCTCCCACGGTCGACGTCGCGGCCCGCTGTATCTCGTTTCTGGCTCAGCTCGGACATAATGAGGACAGACCGGTCATTGAGCGCGGCATTCAGTTCATCCGCGACGAACAGGAAAAAGACGGATCCTGGTTTGGTCGCTGGGGCACCAATTATATTTACGGAACCTGGTCGGCGCTCTGTGCGCTGAACGCGGCCGGCGTTTCCCATGATGACCCGATGGTTGTGCGCGCGGTAGAATGGCTTCGTTCGGTTCAGCGCCCGGATGGCGGCTGGGGCGAAGGTTGCGAAAGCTACGAAAACGGGCCGCGCGGCATTTACAAAGAAAGCCTGCCATCGCAGACCGCCTGGGCAGTTCTGGGGCTCATGGCGGTCGGTCGGCGCGATGATCCGGCGACCGCGCGCGGCATCGCCTGGCTGGCCACCCACCAGGACGAAGACGGCGAATGGCAGGAGCAGCCATACAACGCCGTTGGCTTCCCGAAAGTCTTCTACCTTCGTTATCACGGCTACAGGCTGTTTTTCCCTCTTATGGCGCTGGCGCGCTATCGCAATCTGGAAAGCAGCAATACGCGCCACGTAGCCTTCGGCTTCTGAAAGTCTGACAATGACCAGCCGTGAACAGCAGGATATCGGTTTTCTCGTCGGTCTCAGAGCCGAGGCGGACCTGCTCCGCCAGTTCTGGCCCGGAGCGCCGGTTGCGATCAGCGGGGCAACCAGCAAAGGCGCCGAACGCGGGGCCGGGCGCCTCGTGGCCTGCGGGGTGAAAAACCTGGTGTCATTCGGCCTCGCCGCCGGTCTGGACCCGGCCCTGGCACCGGGGGCCATCGTCATTCCGGATGTCGTCATGGTGGACCAGACGTTGTTCGCCTGCGATCCGGCCCTGCGTCGCCGCCTCGGGGCCTCACCGGGTAACGTAACCGCCGGAGCACTCCTCCACAGCGATTCCGTTGTTCTGGAAGCCGACAGAAAACAGGCCCTGGCTCATGAAACCGGTTGCTGTGCGCTGGATATGGAAAGCGGCTTCGTCGCGCAGGCCGCCCGAAAAAATGGCCGCTCCTTCGCCGTCCTGCGTGTCATATGCGATCCCGCTTCCCGCAGCCTGCCACCGGCAGCCGGTATCGCCTTATCGCCCGACGGAGGCGTGAAAACCGGCCCGCTGCTGCGCTCGCTGCTGCACGCGCCGGGTCAGGTCGGCAGCCTCATCAGCCTGGGGCTTGATGCGTTTAAAGCGCGGCGCGCCATGCATCGTTTTCTGGATGTTTACTGTTCAGGCCTATCATCGGACCCGGCCTGACTGACGTAATGGCCGGTGAGCGGTCTTCAGATATTTTGTTATCTGCTGTCCCCGTTGTGCCGGTTGAAAGCAGAAGCCGGAGTCGATTGGTGTCATTAAATATTTTCTGAATGATGTGAAGCGGGCAAATTCGTTCATGGTCTGCCCTGGAATATTATGATGAAAACCTGTTTCCGGTCTTTATCTTTGCGGTGAAAATTCATGCGCCGCGGGCTGAGGTAAAAATTATTCAGTGCGATCCGTATTTTTATATGGGGCTGATTCGACAATGAGGATTTGAATGAGCACTTTAAAGCAAAACACACGGCGTCTCGCCCGGTTTACAGGCTACTTCGACAGTCTCGAAGGGGTGCAGATGACAGGATGGGCCTGCGATCTTGCAGCCCCCCGCGAGCCTGTAAAACTGCATGTGCTGGTTGACGGGCAGGAAGTCGGTATCGCTGTTTGTGAACAGCCCCGTCCGGACGTTCAGGCCACTCTCGGCATCATGACGTCAAAACTGGGTTTTGCCTTTGAGCTTCCGAATTCTGTTGTTGACGGAAAAGAGCACAGACTTGGTCTGCGTTTTCCTGATCGTTCCGTCGTGCCTTCACTGGCGCAGCATGACGGGGCAGTTCACGAAGAAGATATGTCCGTCGTCCTGAAACCCCGTTATGTATACGAGTCATTTTTCGATGGCTTTAAAAACGGGGCACTGAATGGCTGGGTCCAGAGGGTAAACCCGGTCAGCGGTGAGAGAACCGGTCATCGCGAAATATCGATTTTTATTGACGGTGTGCCGTTTTCCCGGATTCATGCGAAACGGTTTCGTGGCGATGTCATGAAAGCCGTGGGCGGGGATCCGAATTGCGGTTTCTGCGTCCCGCTTCCTCAGTCGCTCCGCAGCAGTGGCGTGCACAACATTCGCGTCGTTATCACTGAAGCTGATATCGACGTTCATGGCAGTCCGGTTACGACCGCGCTTGTCGGGCATCAGCTGGAAGGACAGCTCCGCAATCTGGGTGATACAGTCGAGCATCTGTATCGGGAAATTATATCTCTGCGCGGCAGGATCGCAGATCTTCTGCCTGGCCGGAAATATGACATCGATAATTACGATAGCTGGGCCAGACTATACTTTCCGAAGTTACGGGCACGGGTCGCTGAATTCAGACATGAAAGCGGAGAGCCATCCCCGGATCAGCAACCGCTGGTCAGCGTGATCTGTCCCACATACAAACCGGATATCACAGATTTCATGGCCGCCGTTGATTCGGTCGTCGCCCAGACATGGACCAACTGGGAACTCATCGTGGTCGACGACGGCGGAAAATCGCTTGAAGTCGCCGCACGTCTGGCGGAATACAGCCGTAAAGACCCACGCATCACTCTCATCAGACTCAAAAAAAACGCGGGCATTTCAGGAGCGACAAACGCCGGTATCAAAGCGGCGAAGGGCGACTGGATTCTGTTCTTCGACCATGATGATCTTCTGGTCGACGTGGCTATTGAGGCGATGCTGCAGGCCGCACAGGGCACAGATGCAGAGGTGATCTATTCTGACGAAGATAAGATCGATGCCACCGGATACCTGCAGGAACCTCATTTTAAGCCGGATTTTGATTACCGTTACCTGCTTGGCTGCAATTACATCTGCCATCTCACCATGGTTCGGGCTGAAGCGGTAAGGCTTGTCGGAGATCTGCGTGCGCAGTACGACGGCGCTCAGGACCATGATTTCCTGCTGCGTCTGACGGAAGTCGTGCCACGCGAACGTTTTCTGCATGTCCCGGAAATTCTTTATCACTGGCGTAAAACAGACAATTCGACAGCGACAACACTGGCCAATAAAGAATACGCCACCAATGCCGGCGTGCAATGTGTTGCCGATCACCTGAAGCGTGTCGGGCATAAAGCGACCGTCAGCGCGATTAACGGGGTCACATTGTATAATGTTGTGTGGTCGCTCCAGAGCTCTCCGCGCGTTTCCATTATTATTCCTTTCAAAGACCAGGTCGAAACAACAAAGGAGTGCGTAACGCGCCTCCTTGAACGCACGAAATACGAGTCATTCGACATTGTTCTTGTCGATAACTGGTCGAATGAAGAGAAGACTCTCGAATTCTGCCGTGAAATCAGTCGTGACGATCGCGTGCGTGTTCTTTCTGTTAAAGAACAGTTTAACTATTCACGTCTGAATAATCTGGCAACGATCGAAAATAGCGCTGAATTCTTCGTCTTTATGAATAATGATCTGTTCGTCGAGGATGAAAACTGGCTTGCGATCGCCGTGGCAGAGGCACTTTCAGCCGATGATATCGGTGCCGTAGGCGGAAAGTTCGTTTATCCCAGCGGCAGAGTGCAGCATGCGGGTGTTGTCGTTCACCCGGATACCGTTGCAACCCACGTTCACCATGGCCTGTCCGCTGATGAATACGGTTATATGGGACGAGCGCTTGTCAGTCATGAAGTAACGGCCGTAACAGCTGCGGCCGTGCTGGTGCGGGCAGATGCTTTCCGGGAAGTCGGTGGGTTCGACGAGGTCAATCTCAAGGTCGCATATAACGATGTTGATCTCTGTCTGAAGCTGCGGGAAGCAGGCTGGCGTATTATTCAGTGTAACAATTTCAAGGCTGTCCATTACGAGAGCTTTTCGCGAGGCGGGGATGAGAGCCCGGAGAAGAAAGTCCGTCTGTTTGAAGAGTCTCAGCATATGCACACCCGATGGGCGGACTCACGGTTCTATCAGCAAGACCCGGCCTATTCGCGCTACTTCGCAATTGATCAGAATTACTACGATCTTGCTGAACCGGACTGAAATCCCTGCGGGAAGGCGCGGCGCCGTCCGCCGTCTTCCCGCTTCACTCCCGACGTAACACCTGGTCGTTCACAAAAGATGCCAACTTCCCTGCTACAAAATCCTGCTTCAGCGCCACTTCGTCATAATGATGCTCCACCCACTCCAGAAACGGGATGCGCCCCTCTGCCTCACTCCGGTAGCGCATGAAAAACGCATCCAGAACGCCCGTCCGCGAGTGATTGAAATGCCCATACTGCCAGGAGAGTTGCGCCAGCGCCTCATCTGCCGTGCCGCCTTCAAACAGCACCACCAGCCCTGACGCCAGCCCCGCCCGATCTGCCCCGGACTTGCAATGCATCAGCATCGGAAACGCAATCGACCGATACAGCGAGGCAAACCGCAAAATCCGGTCCCGATGCGGTGCTCCGCGGCTCTCAAACGCCATGTCCACATGCGCCAGCCCCACGCGTTTCGCCGCCTCCCGCGACAATGCATCCGACCCGCACTTCCGATGCCCGCGTAAATTCACCAGTGTCTTCAGCCCAAGCCGCCGGGCTGCCCAGGCCAGCCGCCGCGGCGTCGGATGATTGCAGCGATAAACCTTGCCAGGCACGACCGTGTGGAAATTCGTCCAGACCAGCCGAAAAATCGCGTGATCCACAAACAGACTGTCCACCCAGGCCCGCCTGCGGCCCCTCGCTGTCGCGAGACTTCCCTGAAACACCCGCAAACTCCCAAAACAAGAAAGGGCGGCCGATGTGTCCCATCCGCCGCCCGCTACGTCAATCGTCGCCCGTCTGACAATTCTGCCTTCGCATTCGAAACCATTGTTACAACCTTTTGAGGGCGTTCAGAAACATACCGCTGAGCCGCTCATACCAGAGGGTCTGGCCTTTGGCCTGATAAGAGACTGGCCGGTGCAGGACTGGCAGGGCTCTGCCCGGATATTCTCATCTGCAGGTCAATCTTCACAACCTCTGGTCTCAGCCGAAACTGAATGACGCACTCCATAACCGCCAGTTAACCTCAGGTTATGGAGTGCGTGGTGTTCTTTCATTGACAGAAGGCTTGTGACTTCTGATTATTACGTTTACGCATTGATTGCAGTGGCATTAATAAGGGCCGGGATCCGGTCGGGAGAAGCAGAGGCTCTGTTGGGTCTGCAGAGAACCACTCAACGCTCATTCCGGAAATGCGACTGCCAGATTTTACAAGACAGAGGTAATGATGACCCATTCGCCGTCTCAGGCACGATATTTCTTTAACAGATCCCGGCTTTTTTTCTGCACAGCAATCACCGGCTGTGCGCTGATCGCTGCCTCTGCTCATGCAGAAGAGACGTTAAAAACATCCCATTTCTCCCGGAAGACCGCCGCGAAAGCCAGCAGTAAGCCTCGCGCCACAGCACCGGCAGCACGCAGGACATCTCTGACAAGCAGCGACATGGAAGCCGTCACTGTCAGCTCGCATCGCGTCCGCAGCCACGGTGCTCAGGTCGCCATCACGCGTAAGACAATGGACCAGTTCGTCGAAGGCACCAACCCGATGCAGATCCTGGCGCAAACCACGCCAGGCGCAAACTTCGCCTCGACCGACGCATTCGGCCTCGATACTTATGCCAATACATTTTATCTTCGCGGCTTCAACCAGACACAGCTCGGTGCGACCCTGGACGGCATGCCTCTGGGCACGCAGGGCTTCCTCAACACGAACGGTGTGTCCATCACCCAGGCTGTCATCCAGGATGACCTCGCCGGTATGACCGTGTCCCAGGGCGCGGGCGCCCTCGATACCTTCTCCGCCCAGGCCCTCGGCGGCGCCATGTCCTACGTGTCTTCCGATCCGAAAGATAAGGCCGGTGGCAAGGTCAGCCAGACCTTCGGAAGCTACAATGCCTTCAGAACCTATGCCCGCGTGGACAGCGGAATCCTGAACCCGACAGGCACGAAATTCTACGCATCATTTGCCCGTACAGACACTAATCTCTGGAAAGGTCAGGGCTACCAGAGTGAAATTCAGGCAGATGCTAAAGTGGTGCAGCCTGTGGGCGACCACGGTAAAATCACAGCCTTCTTCGGCTACGGAAACTTCACTCAGGGCAACTACCTGAGCCTGACTAAAAATATGTGGGAGAAGATGGGACGTGATACGACCTATCTGAAACCCGATTATGAAAAAGCCAAACTCTGGGCCTATTACGCCCAGTATACCGATCAGGTTCCGGCAGGTTACCAGGGAACCCTGTCCAACGATGAGATCGGCGATTACGCCTGGGATGCCTCACAGCTCCAGCGCAGCTATGTGTCGTCCGTCACAGGACATTTTGATCTGTTGAAAAACGTCACCTCTGACACAATTGCGTTCAGTAACGTCATGAGCGCCCGTTACGGCGGGACCAATAACTTCGTGACCTCGCCGAGTTACGGAACGGTCTCGCTCAACCCGGACGGCACTGTCTCCGGCGTCCCGATGGCCCTGTCGATGGCCTCTTCCAATACACGCCGTATGGGTTTCACCCAGAAATTCGGGATCGACGCACCACACAACAACCATATCGAGACCGGCCTGTGGTACGAGAATAACCGCTACATCTACGATTCCAGGCTTTACGAAGATTACCCGAACGATGCCCATAACTGGCTTTCGGATTTCAAACAGTCCCAGGCCCATAACTGGTACGCCGATTCTTTCAACACAAACACCTTCCAGTTCTTTCTACAGGATCGCTGGACCATCATGCCCGGTATGACATTGCTGGGCGGCTTCAAGTCGCTGACCCAGACAACACATGGCGGAACGAAAGCCGATTACACAGACGAACTGATCGCAGAAGGCTGGAATGCTTATTACCGCCATGCCGCCAACGGCACACTGACAGCCTCCGCCGCCTTCCTGCCTCACTTCGAATTCGATTATCATTTCCTGAAACACCATGAATTTTACTGGGATATCGCAGAAAATATGCGTGCCTATGACTACTCATCGCAGGCCTCCAGCGGACAGGCCTGGGGCGGTCTCGGTAAGGATGTCGCAGGGCAGACAGCGCAGGACGTGTTCAATGCCAGTAAATCCAAACTTCGCCCGGAACGGACATGGAACTATGTAGTGGGATACCGCTATGATTCCCAAATATTCTCCGGCAGTGTGGATTTCTATCACACCGATTATTACAATCGTCTCGCCGCCATCACCGAAGGGTCGACCAGCAACGCCTACAGCGCTTTCATGAATGTCGGTCGCGAAAGTATGAACGGCGCGGACGTGCAGGGTACAATCCGTCCGGTGGAAGGGCTGGAAATCACAAACAGCTTCAGCTGGAACGATGCCGAATATCTGAGTCACTCAATCAACTACAGCGGAGCGAGCTATGATATTCACGGAAAACATCAGGTCTACTACCCGAAGTTTATGTACAAGGCGAACCTGAACTACACCTGGCGTCGCGCCATGTTCAACTTCAACGTCAACTATATCGGTTCGCGTCCGATGACGTATATGAACGACGAGAAGATTCCGGCCTACTGGCTGGCCAGCACGACCCTTTCCTATAATTTCGGAAAAGTCGGATTCGCCCAGAACATCCACACCTCGTTTGGTGTCACCAACCTGTTCAACAAGAACTATATCAGCGGCGTCTATGGTGCTGCGTCCGTAAACGGTGACGACAACGCCAACCTGTTCGTCGGGGCTCCGCGCGAGTATTACGGCACAGTCTCAGCCGAATTCTGAGTCCGCCTGATCGGCCGGGTCATCGTGCCTGGCCACAGCTCCGTCCGTTTTCAGAGAGTGATAATGAAAAAACTTCTGCTTCTGTCAGCTTGTCTCGCCACGTTTTCCAGTCAGGCCCTCGCGCAGAACACTCCCGCCGGCAGCATCGATCCCGACATGCCCGAACACTTTCAGGTACAGAACGCCAGTTTCGGCTATGTCCGTAAAGACGTCATGATCCCCATGCGGGACGGCGCGAAACTGCACACCGTCATCCTCATCCCCAAAGGCGCGCACAACGCCCCGATCCTGATGACGCGCACACCCTACAGCGCCGACCGTATGACGTCTTATGCTTCCAGCGGCGACATGAGTTCCGTGCTGGAAGGTTATGACAGCATGACCGACGTCATCGCCGACGGCGGCTATATCCGCGTCATCCAGGACGTCCGCGGAAAATATAAGTCAGAAGGCCGTTACGTCATGAACCGGCCGATGCGCGGTCCCCTGAACAGCACCCAGGTCGACCACGCCACCGACACCTGGGACACCATCGAATGGCTGGTCCACAACACACCTGAAAGCAACGGCAAAGTCGGCATCCTCGGCATCTCGTACGACGGTTTCACCGCCGTCACCGCCCTGTTCCATCCGCACCCGGCTCTCAAAGTCTCCGTGCCGATGAACCCCATGATCGACGGCTGGATGGGCGACGACTGGTTCCATAACGGAGCCTTCCGTGAGGAAAACCTGCCCTACATCTACACCCAGGACGCCACACCCAAAAATGACGAAAAATGGTGGAGCAATCAGTACGACGCCTACGATCTCTATCTGAACGCTGTCTCCGCCGGGGCTCTCGGTAAATCGCGCGGCATGGATCAGATCGGCTTCTTCCGCCAGATCACCACACATCCGGCTTACGATTCCTGGTGGCAGAATCAGGCGATGGACAAACTTCTCGCCAGAGAAGGCCTGAAAGTCCCGACCCTGCTCGTGCACAGCCTGTGGGATCAGGAAGATATCTATGGCGACATCGCAACATACTACACACTGGAAAAACAGCCTGCCTCAGCAGCGAACCTTTACATCGCCATGGGTCCCTGGAATCATGGCGGCGAAAGGGTGGAAGCCAGTGTGCTCGGCGACATAAAATTCCGGTCCGATACCGGTTATTACTTCCGTAAAAAGATCCTTGCGCCATTCCTCGCGCACTATCTGAAAGACAGCACCGTGCCGCTCCCGGCCCGGGTCAGCGCGTTCCGCACCGGCGAAAACATCTGGGAAACAGCCAGTAAACTTCCCGCCCAGGACTGCGCCTCCGGCTGCAAAACCCTGCATCTCGAACCGGGTCACGGCCTCGGCTTCAGCGCGCCAGGCCCAGACGCCGGAACAGCGCAGTATGTCTCCGATCCGGATCACCCGGTCCCCTACATCCCCCGCCCGGTCCTGACAAAAGGCGTAAAAAGCTCGCCATGGGGCTACTGGCTGGTCACAGACCAGCGCGATGTCGCCTCACGCCCCGATGTGCTGACCTTCACGTCAGAAACCCTGGCGAAACCCCTCACAATCCAGGGACAGCCCCAGGTCCACCTCACAGCCTCCACAACCGGCACCGATGCCGACTTCGTGGTCAAGCTGATCGATGTCTACCCCGATCAGGTCTCCAGCCAGCCGGAAATGGGGGGCTACCAGCTCATGGTCAGCGCGGATATCCTGCGCGGTCGCTACCGCAAGAGCTTTGAGCACCCCGAAGCCATCCCGGCCAACACGCCTCAGCTCTACAAAATGGCCCTGCCATTCTCGAACCATACCTTCCTGCCAGGCCATAAAATCATGGTCCAGGTCCAGTCAAGCTGGTTCCCGCTCTATGACCGCAACCCGCAAACCTACGTCGACAATATCTTTTTCGCCCCCAGGGAAGCCTATAAATCCGCCACCATGTCCGTGGATGTCAGCAACAGCTGGATCGACCTGCATACAAAGTAAACTTGCAATACCACCGGGGCCGCAAAGCCCCGGTAACGCCGGAAAGTCAGCACAGATCACTTCCGGTTCGCCCGGATGCCATCCTGACGGAAACGGCAAATACCCGGCCTGCGCTCATAAATCAGAACGCGTTATTACTTTCCACAGGGTCTGTCGTTGTGATGTGCAGGTAATTTCTCAGGCTTTGCTCTGAAACCCGTCAGAGGTGGCGGACCTTTGGAAAAACTCTGTTGTCGTTACGTGTTGATCTGTGATTTTTCAAAGCGTTGTCAGAATCCGGGCTCTGCCCGAACCCGGCAGGGACCGCAGGCCCCTGCACCCCGATTGATTAATAATAAAATGGTTTCCAAAGGTCTGCGACCTTTGGTGGGTCCAGGGCAAAGCCCTGAGAAGGTGCAACGCCGGACGAAAACAGAACCTTTCCACGCCCGGCAGGGCAGGGGACTCCGCTCTTGCTTCCCCTCACCCTTCCGTTAAAGCTCACCCCCGGACAAACAGGGGGATCAGATGACGCCATCGCGAGCCACTTTCAACGCCTCGCGGCAGGGCGCCACGCCTTACCGCTTCGAAGCCTTTCAGGCCGTCCGCGGTCTCGCTTCCCTCACTGTCGTCATCCGCCACGTCCTCGCCTGCTATCCGCTCCCCGGACACGGCCTCACCGTCGCGGTCTTCTTCCTCTTTAACTCTCCCGCCGCTGTCACCCTCTTTTTCGTCCTCAGCGGCTTCGTCCTCACCTACTCCCTCGACAACCGCCCCTTCGAACCCCGCACCATCCCCGCCTTCTGGGTCCGCCGCGTCTTCCGCATCCTCCCCGCCCTGATGGTCGCCACCCTCCTCAGCGCCCTCTACACCCGTCTGCCCGTCTCCGCCTGGCCCATCGCCACCAGTGATCCGTTCATGGCCGGCATCCTCCCCCACAACATGCCCCTCCCGGCATCAACGCTGCTGAAATGCCTCCTGTCCCTTTCCAGCGTGCTCGTCCCCCAGGGCTGGACCGTCATGGTCGAGCTCATCGCCGCCCTGTTCATCCCTTTCATCTGGCTATGCAGCCGCAAGGATGGCCGCTTCTTCCTCCCCATAGCCCTCGCAACCCTGGCACTCTCCGCCTTCGCTCCCGCCGGCGGAAAAGGTCTGCCCCTGCTTTACAGTTTCAGCTTCATCGCCGGCATCACTGCCTGCCGCGCCTGGCAAACCAGCACCATCCGCCTCACCGGAGGCGGTATCGTCCTGGCCGCCATCGGCCTCTCCCTGCCCACAACACTCCTTACCTCCCCCGAAACTCTGGGCGAATTCTTCAACTCTCCAAAACTCGTGATCCCCGAAAGCATTTGCGCGGCTTTTCTGATCTTCGGTCTCGCCAGACCTTCAAAAATCACCGCCGCCCTCACGGCCCGTCCACTTCTCTGGCTAGGCGATATCTCCTTCAGCCTCTACCTCGTCCACTTCCTCATCATCGCTCTCGCCGGACGCATCCTCTCGCCTCTGCTTCCCAACGTCTCTGTCTATACCAGGGAAGGTCTCGTTCTCGCGCTGACCCTCCTGATCGCTCTTCCGCTCAGTCATCTGCTCTTTCAATGGGTTGAACGGCCCCTGAACCGGCTCGGTCATCGTCTGTCGAAGCGGGGGTGATGGCATCAACCTCTCATATCAGCGGGGTTGAGCTTTGATCCGTATAGATTGTCAGGGTCTCAGCCCTGAAACCCGGCAAAGGGCAAAGACCTTTGGAAAGGTGCTGTTGGTGTTAAGTTCTGATCAGTGATTTTTCAAAAAGCTGGCGGAATCCGGGCTCTGCCCGGACCCGGCAGGGACCGGAGGCCCCTGCACCCCGACTGATTAATAATAAAATGGTTTCCAAAGGTCCGGGACCTTTGGCGGGTTCCAGGCCAAAGCCCTGAGAAGATGCCAGCACACACCGCCGGACAGACTCAGAACAGCCGGCTTCCGTTCGGCACCACCTTGTCCGGCTTCACCAGCACGACACGCCCTTCAGCATCAGGGAAACCAAGCGTCAGAACCTCCGACATGAACGGACCAATCCGCCGGGATCCAAGATTGACAACGCACGCAACCTGGCATCCCGTCAGATCCGCCTGAGTATACAAATCCGTTATCTGTGCACTGGATTTTTTAACGCCGATCTCAGGACCGAGATCAATCTCCAGCTTCCACGCCGGCTTGCGTGCCTCGGGGAAAGCCTCAACGCGCAGGATTGTGCCAACCCGCACATCCACCGCAAGAAACGTGTCAAAAGGAATCTGTTCCGACATAAACTCCACCTGTTTCAGGTTCAGTCACAAGAAATAAAATACGTGCCCTCTTCGGAAGAAAGAGTCAGGTACCACATAGTAACACCAGAGGTGATGGCTTTTGATGTGTGCGGCTGGCAAGGTTCTGCCCGAACCCGGCAGGGACCACAGGTCCACAGCCTCTGGTAACCTTTCCTCCCGTTCAGCGAAACAGACCACGCCCTCACACCGTTTCGTAATAGCCATAGACACGGGGCTGAAGATCCCGCACCGCCCGGCATCCCTCATCAATCGCCGTCTGTGCGATCCCGACCCCCGAAGAATCCGAATTCGCAATCGCAATCCGCCCGAATTTCTGCTTCGCAATAATCGTCGGCGACACATCGTCCGGACCCGTCCGATCAAACAGCACATTCCGCCCCGTCGCAAACCCATGCGGCCAGCGATTGACCGTTATCGCCAGAATATCACGCGCCGGATCAAAACCGCCTCCCGCAAGCGCCCCCGCCGCCTGCTTCCTCACCGCCCGTTCAAATTGCGAGAAGGGAGCCTGCAACAGGCCCGCCCGGATCGCCCGGAACTGATCGTCCATCGGTGTGCCGGGAGAAGGCATTGCGCCATGCAACAACTCACTCATCATCGTCGGATTGGCCGCAATCCCGGAATTCGCAGCCGTCGCAAACGACACGACCACCGGCTGCGACGGATCGTCCACCCCCGGTACCGAGCCGGCAGCAGGGTGTAACTCAGGCAGTATTCTGCCATAGAACGCATTCGGACAGATCATGCCGCCGGTCTTCAGTTTCGCAAAGGCCTCCCAGTTCCGAAACAGCACATTCGTCGCCTGGTTACAGGCCCGCACCGCCATATGCAGGGCTGTCGCCTGAGCGCCCGGTATGTCTGGGCAGATATAAGGGATCATGTTGTTCATCCCCGCCATCACGACATTCTGCGCCCTGACTGAGCAGCATTTCCCTCCATGCATATAGGAAACCACGACTTCACGGCCGTCCGGCTCGAACTGATGTGGTTTCGGCCCCACATGCCGCGCATTCACAACAATACTGCTGAGCCGGATACGCGTCGGAGACCCTGTCCTGTCGAGCGTCCCATAATTGACCCGCGACCCCTCCACACTCTCCCAGGATCCGGCAGTCAGTGCTTCGGGAATCAGCGAGCGGACAATCAGCCGCGCGATGTCTGAATTGCCAGCCGGAAGAACCACATCTTCAGCCTCTTCTTCCGGACTTTCAGGAGAGCCCCGCGGTACGGACAGACCAAGCCCCGCAAAACCTGGCTTGCCACGGAAAAAAGCAAGCCAGGCACTGGCGATGTCATTTCCAAGGCACCAGACCCCCTGCGTGAAGGGCAGAATCTCCGGAGAAAATTTCGCAACATCCAGCAGGTAGGTCCGGTAGCTGATGGATCTGAGCCGCGCGATTTTCTCATCCGCCGTCAGGCCGGCCAGATAATCGGTCGTTCCGTGAGCCAGCCGGAAAATCTCTGATTGCAGCGAAGCGGGAAGGGGAGTCCGCGCGAGAAACTCATGTGTCGGCTTCATCAGATCGCCGTCCCGAACCAGCATATCCCGGCCATAGACTGCCTCATTGAAGAAAACTCCGGGACGAAGACCAGCCGCCTTCGCCGCGCCGCCGCTCCTCTGTTTTCCTCCGCGCCAGTCTATCCCAAGAGCATCAATCAGCCCGATCGCATCGCGCGTCCAGCTCCGGGGCGCCACCATATAGGCCGAGCCGCCTGTCGCTACCAGCTTGCGACCGTTAAAGACAAACTCGTTGCGTTTCGCATGGCCGCCAAAATCATCGTGATTGTCGAGGATCAGAATCCGCGCCGATGGCCCGGCCGCCTGCCGATAATACCACGCTGCGGAAAGCCCGCTCAGACCCGCTCCAACCACGACGAGGTCGTAAGTCTCGCCCGTGCTGACCGCTACCGGCTGAGTTGCCCCGTCCCGCAGGGCATGAGCCGCCTCAAACGCCCCCGGATGCATCCCGCGCATCCCGGTACGCAGCGGCGGATAATTACCGGAAACATCCCGCTCCGGAGAAGAAGTTTCCTGAGCCCATGCCCCTGGTGCCATCGCCAGGGCCGCGCCCCCCGCGGCAATGCCCTGGATGAAATCGCGCCGCTTTATCGATCGCCCCATGCCAAGGTCGCGATCCTCTCCGCTCAGCACAGAGTGCCTGCGGTCTGAAGCCCCGCCGCTCAATGGATCAGATCCCACGGATGATAGACTGCAACACTGGTTTTTCCACCCGCCTGGTAAGTAAAAGTCAGCGTCTTCCCGTCCGGCGCAATCACGAGGCGCCCGGTCTCAAACACCACTCCGTTCTTCATCGCAACGAGATCCATCGTGTGATCGTCTGCCTTCACAAGCCGCACCATCGCAAACGGTGTCGCGCCGTAAGGCCGCATATATTCAGGCCGGAAACTGCCGTCGAAGGCAGATGTCCAGTTGCCGGACGTCAGAGTGCCGTTCGCTGTCATCGTCAGATAATCGACAAGAAGCATACCCTGCTCCGTATAGTCGAAAATGCGATACTGCATGCGTGGCGCTTTCCCTTCCGGAAAGCGTGACTCCCCTGCCGAGAGCTTCCACGCTCCGATCAGCGAGGGAGGAATCTGTTCCCGTGCATCCAGGCGCATCGCCGGAGCATCGGCCACTGCGGCCTGAGCAGAAACAGCGAAAGAACAGGTAAGAACAAATATCGTAATACAGACAGATCGCACAGGCCAAACTCCCGGATAACGGATGTAACACCTGAAAACGGACCACGAAAAACCAGACCGGCGGACAGACAGTTCAGAGATCAGACCGGAAGGTCTGGCAGTCTGGCCTGTGTGAGACTGGCAGGCTCCGCCCTGGAAACCGGCAAAGACTCGCCTTTGCAAACCAGCTTATAAAAACAGGTCGGGGTTCAGGTTGCTGTTCCCCGCCGGGACCGGGCATCGACGGATCCCGGAGAGATCAGCGTCTTCGTAGTCTGGCATAACTGACGAAAGATCAGAGACCCTCAGCACATTCCCGTTTATGCGCCTCGGCAAGTTCCGCCATCGACGTGAACTGAAAATCAATACGCGGCATCGCCCCCGGATCCATCGTCGCGCCGAAACCCTGCTGGGCATGACGGCGATAAATCCAGCAGGATGCAAGACCAAACGCATTGGCAGGCGTATGATCATGAAAAAGGCTCTCGGCAGTATGAAGGATATCATCCTTCTCCAGCCCAAGATCCGCCAGATACTCCAGCATGTATTCGAAATTACGCGGAGATGGCTTATAAGAACCAATGTCTTCCGCAGTATAAATACCGTCGAATTCTACCTGCAATCGTGTATTGCTGCCGGAAAAAGACCGGAAATCCACATTCGAGAGAATAACGAGTTTGAAATGCTGCTTCAAATAGGCCAGCGCTTCAGCAGAGTCCGGAAACGCGGGCCATGATGGCACAGACGCCCCGTAATTCTCTGCCTCCGAAACCCCGCATGCCACTCCCCATTCTTCAGCCAGACGCCGATAAACACTGGCAAGAATCGCAGGGTATGGACGTCCCGGCGTCCATTTTTGCTGACGTGATTCATAGCGCGCGTGGGCCTGCAGAATCTCGTCCCGCGACAGAGGGCGACTCACGCGATCCGTCAGGGGACGAAGTGCGTTAATGATACCGCTCTCCCAGTCGATCAGCGTGCCGTAGCAATCGAATGTCAGAACTTTGAACTGTGATAATTTCACGTGAACCTGCCATTTGTTCTGATGTCGGAATATAACGTTATGGGCAGTCTGGTGGCGTATTCTGCTTTTTTTGGGTCGCAGGCGCTACGTTGTGCTGTTGTGCCATGCTCTCGCAGATGAATAAAACGCAGAGCAGTCACGAATGGATGGGATTACCGCCGCAACTGTGACCGGGAAGCCTTTGAGCGGGATTCCGGGGGGCTTAATACCAACCCATATAAAAGATTGACCGTCATAAAGAAGCCGGGCTCAGCCCGGACCCGGCAGGGACCGCAGGCCCCTGCACCCCAGCCTGCTGATCATAAAACGGTTTGCAAAGGCGAGCCTTTGCCGGGTTCCAGGGCAGAGCCCTGCCCGTCTTGCTCCTCCCGGTCCTGCACCGGCCAGTCTCACACAGGTGAAGGGCCAGACCCTCCGGATAAGCTGGTTTCCAAAAGCTCTGTTGTCATTAGGTGCAGGCACCTTCTCAGGGCTTTGCCCTGGAACCCACCAAAGGTCACAGACCTTTGGAAATATGCTTATTTATCAACAGATTGGGGTGAAGGGGTCCGCGACCCCTTCCGGGTTCGGGCAGAGCCCGATCTTTTTCTAACCCTTTGAAAAATCACTGATCAACACTTAACGACAACAGAGCCTTTCCAAAGGTCTGCGACCTTTGGCGTGGTCTGGGCAGAGCCCCCCCGGCACTCTCTTCCTGTGTGTCCGCCTCAACGCTGGCTGGTCCCGTGTCTGAACCACGCAGACCCGCAAGCCCTCTGTTGCCGAAACACCCGACGACGCCGATGGTCCGGCATCGGCTCATCTTCGCCGGAGCGCGTGCCCGGGCACAGTGCCTCCGACTGAGCCAGGAATCCCACCCTGTCCACACAGACGGCTGTCAAAGAAAAAATCCTCTCAATAACGTCCGCTAAAACGCACAACCCACTTGCAACCCGTCCCCGCAGCCATTCCGATCCCGAACCAAAAATGTCCATAACCTTACGGAATCACCCCTCTCAGCCATCCCGTCCCCAAAACAAACCAATACCCCTGCAAAAAGAAAAACCCCTCGCCCCACAAACCGGAGACACGTCTGCTGCGGCCCGGACAGAAAGAAGACCCATGACACCAGACACAAAAAAAAGCGCCGGAAGGTTTCCCTCCCGGCGCCCGAAACCTCAGAATCAAAACTCCGCTCAGAGCTTCCGTTCGACCTGAAGCTCCTTGATCCGTCCGATCGCCTTCGCCGGGTTCAGACCCTTCGGACAGGTCTGCGTGCAGTTCATGATCGTACGGCAGGCATAAAGCTTGAAGGTATCTTCAAGTGAATCAAGCCGGTCGCCCGTATGCTCGTCACGGCTATCCGCAATCCAGCGATAAGCCGCCAGCAGAACAGCCGGACCAAGATACCGGTCGCCATTCCACCAGTAAGACGGGCAGGATGTCGTGCAGCAGAAGCACAGAATGCACTCCCACATGCCATCCAGCTTCGCCCGCTCCTCAATGGACTGACGACGCTCCCCGTCCGGCGGCGGCGGGCTGTCAGCCTGGATCCACGGGTCAATAGCGCGAAGCTGCGCATAGGCCCCGTCAAGATTGGAAACCAGATCCTTGACAATCGGCATGTGGGGAAGGGGATTGATCATGATGTCCCCCTCCATGCTTTTGATCGGCTTCAGACACGCCAGCGTGTTTTCGCCATCAATGTTCATCGCGCAGGAGCCGCAGATACCCTCGCGACAGGACCGGCGGAACGTCAGCGTCGGATCAATGTCGTTCTTGATGTGAATCAACGCATCCAGAACCATCGGACCGATCGCATCCAGATCGACCTCATAAGCATCCATCACCGGATTTTTGTCATCATCCGGCGTCCAGCGATAGATTTTGAAAGTCCGCACAGTCTTCGCACCGGCCGGCGCAGGGAAAAACTGTCCCTTACCCACCGTGCTGTTCCGCGGAAGTCTCAGTTCGACCATCTTAGCCTCCCTTAATTCGTCCGTTCATCACGGCAGATCAGTAAACACGCTTCTTCGGCGGGAAGACCTGAACGTCGTCAGTCAGCGTCTTCATGTGCACAGGGCGATAACTCAGCTTCGTGCCGCCCTTGTCGTCCAGCCAGGACACACTGTGCTTCATCCAGTCCTTGTCATCGCGATCCGGGAAATCATCACGGGCATGAGCACCACGGCTCTCATGACGAACCAGGCCGCTCTCAAGCGTGACAGTCGCGTTAGCGAGGAGATTATCGAACTCCAGCGCTTCCATCAGATCGCTGTTCCAGATCAGCGACCGGTCGGCCACCGACATGTCGCCCTTCGCCGTCCAGATCTCGCGGATCTTGTCACAGCCTTCCTTCAGGCTCTCTTCGGTGCGGAACACCGCAGCATGCATCTGCATATCGCGCTGCAAACGGTCACGCAGTTCGGAAACCCGCGTGCCTCCTTTCGCATTGCGAACCCGGTCAAGACGATCCAGAGCCTGCTCACCCGCACCAGCCGGCAGCGGCTTCGCAAAATCGGTCGGTTTAACAATTTCAGCCGCGCGTCTTGCAGCAGCACGACCGAACACGATCAGATCCAGCAGCGAATTCGTGCCCAGACGGTTCGCACCATGAACCGACACGCACGCCGCTTCGCCAACAGCCATCAGACCCGGAACGACAGCATCCACATTGTCTTCCGTCGGACGGACAACCTCACCGTGAATGTTCGTCGGAATGCCGCCCATGTTGTAATGCACCGTCGGCAGAACCGGCACCGGCTCCTTCGTCACATCAATACCCGCGAACACACGCGAGGTCTCGATGATGCCCGGCAGACGCTCATGAAGCAGGTCAGAGCCCAGATGCTCCAGATGCATCATCATGTGGTCCTTCTTCGGACCACAGCCCCGCCCTTCCCGCATCTCAACGGTCATGGCGCGTGACACAACGTCACGGGATGCCAGATCCTTAGCCGTCGGCGCATAACGCTCCATGAAGCGCTCGCCCTCGGAGTTGGTCAGATAACCACCCTCACCACGGCAGCCTTCTGTCAGCAGACAGCCCGCCGGATAAATGCCGGTCGGATGGAACTGTACGAATTCCATATCCTGCGTCGGAATCCCGGCCCGCATCGCCATGCCACCACCGTCGCCGGTGCAGGTATGTGCCGAGGTGCAGGACTGGTAGGCGCGGCCATAGCCACCCGTCGCCAGCACAACCATCTTCGCATTGAAGCGGTGGATCGTACCATCATCCTGACACCAGGCCATGACACCACGACATTCGCCGCTCTCGTCCATGATCAGGTCAAGCGCGAAATACTCAACGAAAAACTCGACGTTGTGCTTCAGGCACTGCTGATACAGCGTGTGCAGAATCGCATGGCCCGTGCGGTCAGCGGCAGCACAGGCACGCGGCACCGGCGCCTTGCCGAAGTCGCTCATATGGCCGCCGAACGGGCGCTGATAGATCTTGCCGTCTTCCGTGCGGGAGAATGGCACACCAAAGTGCTCAAGCTCGTAAACGGAAGGCACCGCCTCGCGGCACATATATTCAATGGCATCCTGGTCACCCAGCCAGTCCGACCCCTTTACGGTGTCGTACATGTGCCAGCGCCAGTTATCTTCAGCCATGTTGCCCAGCGAGGCTCCAATGCCACCCTGAGCGGCCACGGTGTGACTGCGTGTGGGGAAGACCTTGGTGATACAGGCCGTGGACAAACCAGCGGCACCCATACCGAGTGTAGCGCGGAGACCCGAGCCACCAGCGCCGACAACCACCACGTCATAGGCGTGATCGACGATGCGGTAGGCTCCCCGAGATGGAGAGGAAATAGCATTCATTTTGACGGCGCTCCCGTTGTCTTGCGACCTGTCATACTTCAGCGAAAAACGGCTCCGGCATCGCCCGCGGGCCATGCCGGAGCCGGAGGAATAGCAATCAGGCTTTCGAAGCCGGCCTGCCGAGCGCAAGCTTCAGCACGGCGACCACACCCAGAAGCCCGAGCAGGCCGGTAACAAACCGCACCCCAAATTTGGCCGGGACGTGAGCCTTGCCATGCACATAGTCATCCACAATTACCTGAAGGCCGACTTCAGCATGGTAAAAGCTCGAGATGACGAGAGCCGAGAGCATCGTCGCGTTCAGAGGTTTGCCACCCCATTTCGCGACGTCCTCATAGTCGGCACCGCCCAGGCGGAACATCTGCACGACAAACCAGCCGGAGAGCGGCAGCAGCGTCGCCGCCGACACCCGCTCCGCAATCCAGTGGCCAGTGCCTGAGTGACCCGAGCCAAGACCGCGTGCGCGGCCGAGCTGGGAACGCATCACATCGTGACGCGGTGAAACCGGTGCATTCATCTCAGGAGGCCTTCCTCAACTTCGCACGACCGTGTGCACGACAGCAGGAGACGCCCAGCAGAGCCACGGCCAGCGTCACGCCGACACCGGCAATCACGCCGACAGCAACCGGACCGTCTTCGTTCACGGATTTCTTGTCGTCACGCTGGCCGGCATCCCAGATAAAGTGACGCAGACCGCCAACAGTGTGCCAGACCAGAGAGAAGATCCACCCGGCGAGAATAAGCTGCCCGAGTGGATGAGCTGTTATCCTGCGTGCCGAAGCAAAGGATTTCGGCCCCTTTGCCAGAGCCGCAAGCCAGGCAACTCCCAGTGCCGATCCTGCGGTTGCCGCCACGCCGGTAATACGGTTCGATATCGAAAGAAACATCGACAGGCGCATCTTATAAACCTGAAGATGCGGTGACATGGGTCGTCGGATTAATGTGCCGTCACTTCGGCTCCCGACATAGAGCGCTTCCCGGACATCCTGCATCGTCGCCTCGCCGTCTCTGTGTAGAAAAAACGCCGCAAGAAGCCGGCGCCAGTCAGGAATCGGTCCTACGCCGCAGGGGTGCGAGGGTCAATTCGACAGAGAAACACGAGACCGAGAGGTAGGCTCACGTTTTATTTGATAATTTCCGCAGTTGTCTGCGCCCGCAAGCCGGTCGCCGGGTCCGCGGATTACCCCCGGAGGCAGCCTCATAGCCACCGAATCGTATAAAACCCCTGCTATCTATTCAGAGAGAACGCCGGAGCGAAAAACGGCAGAGCAGACTGCCGGTGCATACCGGTTCTGCTCTGCCCGTCGATCACCGAAAAGGGATCAGCGCCTCTTGCCCAGCATATCAAACGCAATCGTGAGTTCCGCGATCTGCACAGCGTTCAGCGCCGCACCCTTCCGCAGGTTGTCCGAGACGCACCAGAAAGCGAGTCCGTTCGGAACCGTCGGGTCAATGCGCAGACGCGAAACATAGGTCGCATCTTCCCCGACGCATTCAATGGGCGTGACATACCCCCCGTCGTGGCGCTGATCGACCAGTACTACGCCTTCTCCCTCACGCAGCGCCTCGCGCGCGCGCTCCAGATCCACAGGCTCCTCAAATTCAACAGAAACAGATTCAGAATGCCCCACAAAGACCGGCACACGCACGCAGGTCGCAAGCACGGCAATCTCAGGGTCGAGAATCTTCCGTGTCTCCACGGCCATCTTCCACTCTTCTTTCGTGAAACCATCATCCATGAAGCGGTCAATCTGCGGAATACAGTTGAAGGCGATCTGTTTCTGAAACTGCTCGATCGTCGGCGGATCACCGACAAAACTGCCCTTGGTCTGCGAAAACAGCTCGTCCATGCCGTCCTTCCCCGCGCCGGCAACCGCCTGGTAGGTGGACACAACGACACGTTTAATCGTGAACAGATCGTGCAGCGGCTTCAGGGCCACAACCATCTGAATCGTCGAGCAGTTCGGATTCGCAATGATCCGCCGTTTCGCCTTCTTGACGTCATCCGGGTTCACCTCAGGCACAACCAGAGGAACATCCGGGTCCATACGGAAATGTGACGTGTTGTCGATCACCATGCAGTCGGCCTTGGCCGCACGGGGCGCGTGAACAGCCGAAACCGCGCCTCCCGGTGAAAACAGGCCAACATCCCAGCCAGTGAAATCGAATGTCTCCAGGTTCGCGACCTTCAGCGTCCGGTCGCCAAACGACACCTCGCGACCCGTCGAACGCGGCGAGGCCAGAGCCACGATCTCGTCAACAGGGAACTCCCGTTCGTGGAGCGTCTTAAGTATCTCACGTCCGACCGCTCCCGTCGCGCCGACGACCGCTACCCGATAACCCATCCCTGTTCCCCTATCTCTCCACGTTCCACGCAGAATGGCGACGTGACACCTAGAGCAAGACGGGGGAGCGTGAAAGGTTTATCCGGGCGCCCCGATCGTCCGCGCTCCTTTGCTCACAGCCGGCCGGACACCCGTCGACGATGAAGGAAGGGTACCTGATGCCCCGTGCGAGAATTTCAACCTTCGCTCAGACTGATCAGCCGGTCGCCCCCTCCGGCGTCAGATCCGCGCCCGACTGCACACTCGTGATCTTCGGAGCACATGGAGATCTGACAAAACGCCTGCTGGTTCCGGCTCTTTATGATCTGAAGGTTTCAGGCCTGCTGCCCGATCGTTTCAGGGTCATCGGCATCGACCGCGCGGAAGACACCACCGATGGATGGCGTGCCGGTCTCACCGGGATGATGGAGAACTTCACAAAGGACCCCACCGCTGAATTCTACACCCCGAAGATCGATGAAACCGTATGGACCTGGCTCGCAGAGCGCCTGAGTTACGTTCGCGCGGATTTCACCGATCCGGCTGCGCTGCGCGATATCGGCAGTGACATTGACGGAAATGTCGTTTTCTATCTCGCTGTCCCGGCCCGCTTTTTCGCCCCGGCCATCGAAGCGCTGGGAAAAGCCGGGCTGACTGAAGAACCTGACGGCATGTTCCGCCGCGTCGTGATCGAAAAACCCTTCGGGACGGATCTGCAATCCGCGAAAGATCTCAACAGCCATATTCTCGCGGTCCTGAAAGAAGAGCAGATCTTCCGCGTCGATCACTTCCTGGGCAAGGAAACCGTCCAGAATATCCTCGCCATGCGGTTCGGCAACGTGATCTTCGAACCGATCTGGCACCGTGATTACATCGACAACATCCAGATCACGGCGGCAGAGACGGTTACGGTCGAATCCCGCGCCGCTTTTTACGAAGCGACGGGCGCTTTGCGGGATATGGTGCCCAATCACCTGTTCCAGCTCCTGGCCATGATCGCCATGGAGCCTCCCGCCAGTTTCGCGCCGGAGAAAGTCAGAACCTCAAAACAGACCCTGTTTGAGTCGATCCTGCCGATTAAGCCGGAAGATGTGGTGCGCGGTCAGTACGCAGCAGGAACCGTTAAAGGCAAACCGGTTACTGCCTATCGGGACAGTCCCGGCGTCGCGGCCGACAGCGACACGGAAACCTACGTCGCAATGAAGCTGGAAGTGCAGAACTGGCGATGGGCCGGCGTCCCGTTCTACATCCGGACCGGCAAAGCCATGTCAAACCGGCTGGCCGAAATCGTGGTCGAATTCCGTGTTCCGCCCCTCACGCTGTTTCCCTCTGCTCACGCTCATTCTCCTCCGCCCAACCGCGTGATTCTGAATGTCCAGCCCGTTCAGGGCGTGACGATCTGCTTCGGCGCCAAAAAGCCCGGCCCCGAAATGCGGCTCGTCGATGTGCAGTCACGATTTCGCTATCCTGATTTCTTCGTCCGTGAACCAAATGTCGGTTACGAAACCCTGCTTTACGACTGCCTTTGCGGGGATGCGACGCTGTTCCAGCGTGCCGATAATATCGAAACAGCGTGGTCAGCCGTTGAACCTGTTCTCGCTGGCTGGCGTGAGGGGAAAACCGCACCGGAATTGTATGAAGCCGGGTCAGCGGGACCCGGCGGTGCGGACGAACTTCTTGCACGAGACGGAAGAGCATGGCACCCGATTGCGGGTCAGGAGTGAGGGCATCTGTGTTGCCATATGTCACGAAAGCCCGGTCGGCCGTGGCAAAAGTGGCTGATTGATGCCGCCTTCCTGCCGTATTGCGCGCTCATAGGAGCGCGGAGATCAGGCCGGAGGCAACTCCGCCGGATCAGTCAGTTAAAAAGGGGATTCCCATGATCGTTCGTCGTTTTTGCGCCCTCGCACTTGCCGGCGGCCTGGCACTGACCGGCGCGTCAGTCGCACATGCCCAGTCGTTTGGCGGTCTCGCGAAGGGCGCGGAACAGGGCGCGCTCCAGGGCGCGCTTGGACAGACAGGACTTGGCGGAACGACCACATCAGGCACGTCCGGGCTTCTGGGCTCTGTGGGCCTGCCCTCGCTGTCTTCCGCCAGCACCGGTAACGTAACCGGTATTCTGAGCTACTGCGTCCAGAACAACATCGTCAGCGGTTCAACAGCCACTTCCACACTGAACTCACTTACCGGCAAGTCGAATGTCACAAGCGACACGTCTTACACCGCCGGTCAGCAGGGTCTCCTTCAGGTTGGCAACGGTAATCAGCTTTCGCTGGCATCGCTGAAGGAAGGTGTTCGCAAGAAGCTGTGCAATGCCGTCCTGAGCAAGTCGCAGTCCCTCATCTGATGTCTTCATGGAATGGTGATCTGCAACAGACCGCCATTCCGTCGCCATCATAAAAAACCCGCCCGGATCAGCACGATCGGGGCGGGTTTTTTTAAGTCAGCCTCTCTTCCGGCATGCCAGTGCGTGCCGTCAGGAACGGATCGACAGCGTCAGAGCTTCTCGACCTGGCTGTATTCCAGATCCACCGGGGTCGAGCGGCCAAAGATCGAAACACTGACCTTGAGGCGATTTTTATCTTCGTCAACCTCTTCCACCACACCATTGAACGATGTGAACGGACCATCAGCCACACGAACCTGCTCACCGACTTCGAAAGTAACAGACGAACGCGGACGTTCGACGCCTTCCTGAGCCTGCTTCATGATCCGTTCAGCTTCAGCCTCAGGGATCGGGCTTGGTCGCGTCTTCGAGCCAAGAAAGCCAGTTACTTTTGGTGTGTCCTTGACCAGATGCCAGCTCTCATCCGTCAGATCCATCTTGACCAGCACATAGCCAGGAAAGAACTTCCGCTCGGAGCTGATCTTCTGACCACGACGAACTTCAACAACGTCCTCAGACGGGACGAGCACCTGATCAATGTGATCGGCAAGCCCTTTCTGGGCCGCCTGCTCCATGATGTGGCTCGCGATCTTCTTCTCGAAACCCGAATAGACGTGCACGACGTACCAACGCTTGGCCATGCCGGTCTTCTAACCTCCCAGTCCGAAAAGTTCACGAACGCCGAGGCCGATAACCTGGTCGACGACGAAAAAGAAAATAGAAGCGAGCGTAGCCATCGCGAGCACCGCGCCTGTCGTCACCAGCGTCGCTCTCCGGGACGGCCAGGTAACGCGCCGCGCTTCAGCCTCCACGTCACGCAGAAATTTCACCGGACTGACAGACACTTACAACCCTTCTCACGCAGCCTTGGCACGTCCGGTTCATCACCCGCATGTGCTATCAGCCTGATTCGTCCGAAGCCAGCGACTGCCGGTCCGGTTGCTACACTCTCACCCGAAGCGGGGATCAGACCGAAGGGAGATGCTTCCCACCGGATGTCTGACCAGGCGGGTTTGGCAGGGGTGGAGGGTCTCGAACCCACAACCTCCGGTTTTGGAGACCGGCGCTCTAGCCAATTGAGCTACACCCCTGCAGAACCGCCCTGCGGAGACCATCTGAAGCAGCGAAAGCCGCTTCATCTGTTCACCGCGCGAACCGGGCGCAGGCCGCGGAAAAGAATATGTTGCACGTCCAAAGTCAAGAGGGGGAGGCGCAAACTTTGCTTCCGCCTGATCCCATGTAACCCTGCGAGTCAACGTTTTCCGGCATTTTCGGCATAGTAAACAGGCCGTATTTTTTCACGAACCCGATGGCTTGCCTCATTTGCGTGAGATGTAGTATAAGCCGACCGGGACGCGGGCGTAGCATAGTGGTAATGCAGTAGCCTTCCAAGCTTCTTAGGAGGGTTCGATTCCCTTCGCCCGCTCCAGTTTCTCTCCTGATTTTTCTGGCTGTAAGCGGGTCGCGGTCCGTAGTGGTTTGTCTCTGACGCCGGTTCAGAGGTGACTCCTCATAAAAAAGCCGCTGGTCCGGTTCGCCCCGACCGGAACGGCTGACATCATGAATGGCCTCGTAACGCGTGATCGACGCTGGCTCATTCTCGCATCCTGCTGCCTCAGTCTCCTGCTCGTGACGATGGACGTGACGATCGTCAACGTCGTCCTGCCTTCGATTCGTCACGCATTCGGTGCCGGTATCTCCGGTCTGCAGTGGATCGTGGACGCCTATACTCTGGTGGTGGCGGCCTTTCTCATGCTGGCGGGTTCAGTTGCGGATCGTATCGGGCGTCGGCGCGTGTTCCTCACCGGTGTCGTGACGTTCTGTCTTGGTTCTGCATTTTGCGGATTCGCCACATCCACAACTCAGATGATCTTGGCGCGCGTCTTTCAGGGCGTGGGTGGCGCCATGATGAATCCGGTCGCTTTGTCGATTATCGCCAATACCTTCCTCGACCCTCGCGAACGAGCCCGTGCAATCGGAATCTGGGGTATGATGTCGGGAGCTGCTCTTGCACTCGGTCCAATAGTCGGCGGATTTGTAAGTGACTGGATCGGGTGGCGCTTTGTCTTCTGGATCAATCTGCCGATCGGTCTTGTCGCTCTGATTATGACGCTGCGCTTCGTTCCCGAATCGCGGGCATCAGTCAGGCCGCCGCTCGATTTTCCGGCTCAGTTCCTGGCAGGCGCGGCCTCCGCCTGTCTTGTGGCGGCCCTTATTGAAGGGCCGGATGCCGGATGGGGCGGTGCCTGGACGGTGAGTCTGCTCGCGCTCTCTTTCGTCGCGGCGGGAGGATTTATCCTTGTTGAACTCTTCCGTGCGAATCCAATGCTCGATCTGCGGCTTTTCCGTTCGATCCCCTTTGCGCTCGCAACCGTTCTGGCTGTGCTGTGTTTTGCCATCTTTTCCTCGCTCCTGTTTCTCAACACCATTTATCTGCAGGACGTCAGGGGGCTGCTGCCTCGCCAGGCAGGTCTGAGACTGATGCCGCTGGCCATCGCCGTCATGGTCGCGGCTCCGCTGTCCGGCCGGCTTGTCGCTGCCCGCGGCGCACGGCTGCCGCTTATGCTGTCCGGAATCGGGCTGGCGCTGGGATCTCTCCTGATGACGGGTCTCACCGCGGGTATGCCAGAGTGGCAACTGACCCTCGCCTATCTGCTGGTAGGGGCCGGATTCGGCCTGTGCAACGCGCCAATCACCAATGCTGCCGTTTCCGGCATGCCCCGCAAGCGGGCAGGGCTGGCGGCGGCCATTGCTTCGACCAGCAGGCAGATCGGCGCTTCACTCGGTGTCGCGGTGGCCGGAAGCGTGCGGAATGGCCATGCCGGCGTGCATAATTTCACTGACGATTTTCTCGCCACAGTTCATCCCGTGTTCTGGATGTCTGTCTTTCTCGGAGTCGCCGTGAGCATGTGTGGCGTTATCGCGACAGGTCGCCGTGCTCAGGAATCTGCGGCCCGTGTTGCATCCGGCTTTTCTGACAAAGTTTTGCCGGATGCCCGAATGTGAAATCCTGTGCGGCAGAGTTTCTCGCCGGATGTTTCTCGCCGGACAGAATCTGACGGGTATGTCCCAAAAAGCCCGGGTCTGCTCTGTTGCGTGGTCCGGGTCTCCATGCTAGAGGCCGCGCCAATAACAAATTGCGACCGGGCGTGTGCTCGGGTCCGGTATAGCCCACCCCGGCATCACGTCTGCTGGCGCGCCTGGGGAACGCAGAAGGGGAAGAGCCAAACGTGGCCACTGCCGTAACGAGTACCCGTTCCGCACCTCAATCCCCTGTTGGGGCCGGCGGTCTTGCGGGGCGATATGCGACTGCGCTGTACGAGCTTGCCGCCGATCGCCAGCAGCTTGATGACGTTTTGTCTGAGACTGATGCTCTTGCGCGTCTGATCGATGAAAGTCAGGAACTGCGGTTCGTGCTTGGTGATGCCCGGCTCGATATCAGGGACTCCCGGAAAGCCATTCTCGCTATTCTGACGCAGCAGGGCTTCGGGCAAACCGTTACCAGCTTTGTCGGCGTGATTGCAGATAATCGTCGTCTGTCCCGTCTACGTGAAATTCTCGCGGCTTTTGCCGCCGTGGCTGCTGCCCGGCGTGGTGAAATGACCGCTGAAGTGGTCAGCGCTGAAGCGCTGACCACGGCGCAGCGTGCTCAGCTACAGGGTAAGCTCGCCGAAGCAGGCTATTCGCGTGTCAATCTTCAGGAGCGCGTAGACCCGGAGATCCTCGGTGGTCTCGTGGTTCGCGTTGGTCCGCGCCTGTTTGACAGCAGCCTGCAGTCCCGCCTTGTCCGCCTGCATTATGCCATGAAGGGAGCCGCGTGATGGAAATTCGTCCCGCCGAGATTTCGGATATCCTCAAGCAGCAGATCGCTTCGTTCGATACGGCATCTGAAATTGCCGAGACCGGTACGGTCCTGTCGGTCGGAGACGGTATTGCCCGTGTCTATGGCCTTCAGAACGTCATGGCCGGTGAGCTTGTCGATTTCCCGGCCGCCGGCCAGAAAGGCATGGCGCTGAACCTCGAAAACGATAACGTCGGTATCGTTATCTTCGGTTCCGACACGGAAATCCGTGAAGGTGATACCGTAAACCGCTCCGGTGCGGTCGTTGAGGTTCCTGTTGGTAAGGGTCTTCTCGGTCGCGTCGTCGATGGTCTCGGTAACCCGATCGACGGCAAGGGTCCGCTCACAGACGTCACGCTCAAACCGGCCGAAATCAAGGCGCCAGGCATTATGCCGCGCCAGTCGGTCAGTGAGCCGATGCAGACCGGCATTAAGGCGATTGACGCGCTGGTTCCTGTCGGCCGCGGTCAGCGTGAGCTGGTGATCGGTGACCGTCAGACTGGTAAGACCGCCATTCTGCTCGATACCATTCTTGCCCAGAAAGATGTGAATGCGCTCGGTGACGACAAGAAGTCGCTGTACTGCATCTATGTCGCCATCGGGCAGAAGCGGTCCACTGTTGCCCAGTTGGTGCGCACACTCGAAGAGCGTGGTGCGATGGCTTACTCCATAGTCGTCGCCGCAACGGCTTCCGATCCGGCTCCGATGCAGTATCTCGCGCCGTATTCCGCCTGTTCAATGGGTGAATATTTCCGTGACAACGGCATGCATGCCCTGATCTGCTACGATGACCTGTCGAAGCAGGCTGTGGCTTATCGCCAGATGTCTCTGTTGCTGCGTCGTCCGCCGGCACGCGAGGCGTATCCGGGTGACGTTTTCTATCTGCATTCCCGCCTGCTGGAACGCGCAGCGAAGATGTCCGACAAGAACGGCGCCGGCTCACTGACAGCCCTGCCTGTTATTGAGACCCAGGCAGGTGACGTCGCGGCTTACATCCCGACTAACGTCATCTCCATCACCGATGGTCAGATCTTCCTTGAGACCGATCTGTTTTACCGTGGCATCCGTCCTGCCGTGAACGTCGGTGGTTCCGTGTCCCGCGTCGGATCGGCCGCGCAGATCAAATCGATGAAACAGGTTGCCGGTAAAATTAAACTCGAACTGGCCCAGTACCGTGAAATGGCTGCCTTCTCGCAGTTTGCCTCGGATCTCGATCCGGCGACGCAGAAACAGCTGGCTCGTGGGGCGCGTCTTGTCGAACTGCTCAAACAGCCCGAATCCTCGCCTCTGGCAGTTGAAGAGCAGGTGATTGTCCTGTTTGCCGGCACCCGTGGTTACATCGACGGTATTGCCGTTGATCAGGTTGTCCCGTGGGAAAACAAATTGCTTGGTGAGCTGCGTGGTCCCGCGAAGGATCTCATTCAGGGGCTGCGGACAGAGCGGCAGATCACCAAGGATCTTGAAACCAGAATCGGTGAATTCCTGACTGACTTCAATCGCCGTTTCGTCGTCTGATCGCGAGTATCGTTCATGGCCTCCCTGAAGGAACTCCGCGCCAGCATCGGAAGCGTCAAATCGACGCGGAAGATTACAAGCGCGATGAAAATGGTCGCGGCGGCAAAACTCCGTCGCGCTCAGCTGCACGCTGAATCTGCCCGCCCGTATGCCGTAGCAATGCGTCGTATGCTGGGTGAGCTGGCCGGTGCGATGTCGGGTGAGGATGGTGCGCCGAAGCTGCTGGCCGGAAGCGGTGAAGACCGTGTCCATCTTCTTATTCCAATCACCAGCGATCGCGGTCTCGCGGGCGGCTTCAATTCGAACATCAACCGTACGACGCGGCTGACGATCCGCAGGCTGCAGGCCGAGGGTAAAACCGTCAAACTGCTTCCGGTCGGTCGTAAAGGCTTCGACTTTTTGTCCCGTGATTATGCCGGTCTTATCGTAGATCACGTGATCGGTGTCGGTGGCAGGGGAGTTCCATTCTCGGCTGCCAGTGATCTTGGTGCGAAGATCACGAAACTGCTTGAAAACGGCGAATTTGATGTCTGTACGGTAGTCTATAACCGTTTCCAGAATGTCATGTCGCAGGTGCCGACGCCGTTGCAGCTGATCCCGCTGGGACTTGATGCTGCGGAAGCAGCATCTGATCCGAACGCCGCGCAGTATGAATTTGAGCCGGATGAGCAAACTCTGCTTGAACGGTTGTTGCCGAGAAATCTGCAGGTGCAGATTTATGCGGCGCTGCTTGAATCGGCTGCTGGCGAGCAGGGTGCGCGTATGACCGCTATGGATAACGCAACCCGAAACGCCGGCAAGGCAATCGACCGGTTGACGCAGAAATATAACCGGACCCGTCAGGCCAAAATTACCAATGACCTTATCGAGATCATCTCGGGTGCGCAGGCGGTTTAATCCCGCTTTCGTCCCGTTCCCGACCCGTCCAGACCGTTTTGCCCGCAGGAGCTGATCCCATGTCGGATACCATCACCCAGACCCCGGCCCAGACTTCAGCCTCGGGTTCCTCGAACAACGTTGGCCGGATCACCCAGATCCGGGGCGCCGTCGTTGACGTGCAGTTTGAAGGCACACTTCCGAAAATTCTCGGTGCGTTGCACGTGAAACTCGGCAATTCCACTCTTGTGCTTGAAGTTGCACAGGAAATCGGTGAGCACGAAGTGCGCTGCATTGCCATGGACACGACCGACGGTCTCGTTCGCGGCGAGGAAGTCGTCGATACCGGTGCGCAGATTTCTGTCCCCGTTGGTCCCGAGGTTCTCGGCCGCATCATGAATGTGATCGGTGATGCCATCGACGAGAAAGGCCCGATCCGCACGGCGCGTCGTGCGCCGATCCATCGGGAAGCTCCTTCCTTCGAGGAACAGGCCGCCGCATCCGAAATCCTTGTTACCGGCATTAAGGTCGTCGACCTGCTGTGCCCATACCTGAAGGGTGGAAAGATCGGACTGTTCGGTGGTGCCGGTGTCGGTAAGACTGTTATCATTCAGGAACTGATCAACAACATCGCTAAAGCGCACGGTGGTGTGTCTGTTTTCGCCGGAGTTGGCGAACGTACGCGCGAAGGTAATGACCTGTATTACGAAATGCAGGATGCCGGTGTGATTAAGGTCGCCGAAGACGGCTCGACCGAGGGTTCCAAAGTGGCCCTGGTGTTCGGTCAGATGAACGAGCCCCCGGGAGCCCGTGCCCGTGTAGCGCTGTCCGGTCTGACGCAGGCCGAGTATTTCCGCGATGAAGAAGGGCAGGACGTCCTGTTCTTCGTCGACAATATCTTCCGCTTCACGCAGGCTGGCTCGGAAGTGTCAGCGCTTCTCGGACGTATCCCGTCTGCCGTGGGCTATCAGCCGACTCTTGCTACCGAGATGGGGGCTCTTCAGGAGCGCATCACCTCGACGAAGAAGGGCTCGATCACGTCCGTGCAGGCCGTCTATGTCCCTGCTGACGATCTCACCGATCCGGCACCTGCCGCGACTTTCGCCCATCTTGATGCGACGACAGTTCTCAACCGTTCGATCGCGGAAATGGGTATCTACCCGGCAGTCGACCCACTGGACTCAACGTCGCGTTCGCTTGATCCGAAGATCGTTGGCGAAGAACATTACAAAGTGGCACGCGATGTGCAACGTATCCTCCAGACATATAAGTCTCTGCAGGATATCATCGCCATTCTCGGGATGGATGAGCTGTCAGAAGACGACAAGCAGCTTGTGGCGCGCGCCCGTCGTATCCAGCGCTTCCTGTCTCAGCCGTTCCATGTTGCCGAGGTTTTCACGGGTGCGCCGGGTAAGCTGGTTTCTCTCGAAGACACGGTTCGCTCCTTCAAGGCCATCGTTGCCGGTGAGTATGATGATCTGCCGGAAGGTGCGTTCTACATGGTCGGCTCGATCGAGGAAGCTGTCGCGAAGGCAGAGAAGATGAAAGAATCGGCGTAATTTAGCCGACGTCGGAAGGGACCGTTAGAATGCCGATTAAGGTCGAAATCATCAGCCCCGAGAAGGTTCTGGTGTCCCGCGACGTAGACATGGTCGTGATGCCAGGTGAGGAAGGTGATATTGCCGCCATGCCCGAGCACGCGCCTATGATGCTTTTGCTCCGGGGTGGAACTGTGTCCCTTTACGATGGTGACACAGTGACGGACCAGTATTTTGTAGGCGGCGGGTTTGCCGACATGACTCCGACCCGTTGCACGATTCTCGCGGACGAAGCTGTTCCGGTGACACAAATCTCTATTGATGCAGCAACCGCCCGTCTCGAAGCATTGACTGAAGCATGGGATGCCGCAGATAAATCCGATGTCGCGCGGCTGGAGGGTCTTATGTCGAAGATCCAGTCAGTTCGTGCTGAGATTGATGCGGGTGCAGGCAACTAAGCTCGCCTCATTCGGACTAATATCAATCGAAAAACCGGGTTAGCCTGCAAGCTTGCCCGGTTTTTTGTTGCGTGAATCCGGATGGGTGTCAGGCAACGCAGTTATTTTCATGTCACTCGGAAACTCGGTGTAGCTTCACAATCTCAGCCGCGTCCGCGATATCCGGGTACATCCTGAGACGGAATCCAGACCCCCTCCGGAGGCGCCCCTGTCTGCCAGAAAACGTCAATCGGCATGCCTCCGCGTGGATACCAGTAAGCCCCGATCCGCAGCCATTCCGGGTCCAGGAGCGTGACGAGTGTCTCGGCGATCGTCACAGAGCAGTCCTCATGGAAAGCACCATGATTACGAAAGCTGGTAAGATACAGCTTCAGTGATTTGCTCTCTACGATCCAGTCACGGGGAATATAGTCGATCACCAGATGAGCAAAATCCGGCTGTCCGGTTACCGGGCAAAGAGATGTAAATTCGGGTGCCGTAAACCGAACGACATAGAAGCGGCCTTTGTGAGGCGCCGGAACACGCTCAAGGTGTGCCTCTTCCGGCGAGGCAGGCATAGTGGTTGCGCGACCAAGCTGCGTCAGAGCAGCCGTGCCATCATCATGCTGTGTCATGGATATGTTCCGTGCATTGGTGTGCGCATCTGTCATTGAGGTATGTCGGACGTCAAGCGGGGAGAGCTTCCGCTTTTCGGTTTCGCTGTGTATGTGAGAACTATGCCAAGGCCCCAAAAACACAGCTTTCCAGAACCGCGTCTCGTCACCGAAACCGATGATCTTGCCGAGACCACAGATCGCCTCCGTTCAGAGCCATTCGTGGCTGTGGATACAGAGTTTATGCGAGAGCGAACATACTGGCCGGAGCTTTGCCTCGTGCAGATTGCCGGGGCAGAAGAGGTCGTGCTGATCGACCCGCTGGCACCTGGGCTCGATCTTGCACCACTTGCGACATTATTTGATGATGAAACGACCATAAAGGTCTTTCATGCTGCGCGCCAGGATCTCGAGATTTTTCTGTATCTTTTCGGTCGGGTGCCAGTGCCAATCTTTGATACGCAGATTGCAGCCATGGTTGCCGGATATGGTGACCAGGTCGGTTACGATAATCTTGTCGGCGCACTGACCGGCGCATCAATTGATAAAAGTCACCGTTTTACTGACTGGTCGGTAAGACCCCTTTCCGCTGCTCAGCTGACTTATGCCGCTGCGGACGTAACGCATCTTCGTATCGTATATCAGGCGCTTGTGGAGCAGCTTGAAAAGGAGAAGCGCACGAGCTGGGTGGCAGCAGAGCAGGAAGCTCTTGCTGACCCTTCGGGGCTGACCGCAGACCCACTGAAACAGTGGGAGAAGTTAAAAGCAAGAACCGGTAACCGTCGTATGCTGGGGATACTGAAACAGATCACTGCCTGGCGTGAAACTGAAGCTCAGACGGCCAACGTTCCTCGTCAGCGCATGCTCAAAGACGAAAGCCTTCTCGAAATTGCCGCGACCGTGCCAAGGACAGCGGAAGCTCTGGCCCGCGTGCGTGGTGTTGCCCGCGGGTTCGCTGAGGGCCGAATGGGAGCCGGTCTCCTGGCGTCCGTAGCCGCTGCATGTGAGCTCCCTGAATCCGAACTTCCCCGGCCGGCACGAGGAAAGGGTCATGACGGCCCCCGGCCACCGCAAGCTCTGGTTGCGCTGTTGAAAGTGCTTCTGACGCATCAATGTGAGAAGAACGATGTTGCTCCGAAACTCGTCGCATCATCTGACGATCTTGATGCATTCGCTCTCCTGCCGGATCCGCAGGGGCCTCTCCTGACAGGCTGGAGGCGCGAGGTCTTTGGTTCAGAGGCTCTTGCCCTGTACGAAGGGAAATTGTCGCTGGGTGTAGAGGGCGGTCGTGTGCGGCTTATTCGCACTGGTGACTAAAACCTGTATTTTTTGTTGACAGGTTTTCCCGGCGTTATCCAGAGGGTTATCCCGCGTTTGTCCCCACTTTTCTGGCCAGGCTTTCTTGAGACTCGCGAAAGAAGTCCCTATCTGTAGCGATGAATTCGGAAGGGCATGGACCATTCCGCTGCTGGGAGGCCCGTTTTATGGAGTGGACAGACGAGACAATAGCCCGCCTGAAGGCATTATGGCAGGAGGGATTGTCGACGGCTGAGATCGGACGGCAGATTGGCATTACTAAGAATGCTGTTGTCGGTAAGGCGCATCGTCTGAGCCTTCCGGCACGACCGTCTCCAATAAGACGGCAGGGTGCCGCAAAAGCGTCTGCGGCAAAAACCACCTCAGACGCAGGTACATCCGAAGAGGGTAAGGTGGCGCCACAACGCGTGGCAAAAGCCGGTGCGCCGGCTCAGCCTGAAGTCGATGCCTCACCCCGGATCGCTAAGACCACAGATATCAGGGCGCCTGATGTTGTGGAAACCGGAAGTGCTGGTGTTGTTGTCGTAACTGATGCGCCTGTGATGGTTGTGGAGAAAGTTGCAAAGACGGAATCCGTCGTCGAAGCCTCATCACATACTGAGGTCGCTGTAGTTCCCGGAACAATAGCGCACGAGGAAAAACCCGCTCCTGCGCTGCGGCCAAAACCTGTGGCGACCAGTGACGATCAGCGGAGCACCAAAACGGCGCCAGTAAATAAACCAGCCGCTTCCCGCTCTGCATTCCGTAGCATTTCAAGTGGTCTGGAACCGCGTCGGCGTGGTCCGAGTTGTTGCTGGCCACTGGGCGATCCAGGGACGCCTGAATTTCATTTTTGCGGGGCAACTCCGCTTCCCGGTAAACCGTATTGTGCGGAGCACGCGGCACTGGCTTACGTGAAGCTTCGTGATCGCCGGGATAACGTGGCCTGAACCGTCAGCGGTTTAGTAAATTGTCGACATTAAAAAGGGGATGGCGTTTAAAACGCCATCCCCTTTTTCTTACACCGGAATACCTGACTGCACCCGAGCCTGCATCGTTGCCTCGGGAAAGAACAAAGGCCAGATGCTTTTCTGTTCTGCCTGTCAGGCCGGGAAAGTGTGCAGCTTTCCCGGTAATCTCAAAATCAGGCAGCGTTTCCTGCTTCCGGGGCTGGCGCATCTTTTGCCGCATCAGTCAGCATTTCCAGCTGGCCGCTGATCTGGCCACCGTCCTCGACGCGAAGGCGCTTGCAGGTCGCCTTACCCAGAAGGCGACCTGTCGATGCAACCAGCAGGCTGCCACGCACTGTAAGAGTGCCATCAACCGTACCGGCAATCTCCGCGTCCTCGACCTCCACACCACCACGGAAAAGTCCGCCTGGTGCAACAGACAGCTCCTTGGCGTTGATCATGCTGGACTCCACTGTGCCTTCCACAACAAGCCGCTCGGCATCCTGAACGGAGCCCTGCACGCTGATGCCACGTCCGACAACGAGTGTGCGGCGGTCATCGCCCCGGTTCATCATTGACGGACGCTGACCTGGCGAAACGCCCTGCGCGGCGCTGGGAGGAGTCGGGCCACCTGGCGTGCCAGGAGTGCCAGGAGTGGCAGGGAAAGGAGCGCGACCCATCGTTGTGGAATCCTTTGCAGATGAGGAGGTGTCAGTTGTGCCGGGTTGTTTTGCGGCGGATCCTGCGGGCAGATTGCCGGCTGGAAAAATTGCTCCATGCCCACCTGCCGGAACGGCGGGCTTCTGCGCTGGCGCCGGGCCGGTCGGCTTGGGCGCTGATGTCGCACCAGGCGCAGAAACAGGCCGACCGTTCTGCGCGGTCCTGGAGGCGTCAGGTTTGTGTCTCTTGAACAGCAAGAAAAACCCCGTCACTCTGTCTGGCCGCGCGTTGCGACCGGGTTTGGTAGGGCTCCGGAGTACAGGAGGTGCTTCGGAGCTGGGCGCACGTCTTCGCGGCCACCGGATTTAAAGCACGGTTATACGCATCGTAACCGGCGCGGCAAGAGATCGTGTGCATTTCAGCGAGGGATTCTTTCGGATCCGTTACCATAATGAGTTCTATGTCCACATCATTGTGGCATGGACGTGGCACAGCGATAACGGATAGAGGGAAGATGAGTTTTACGGGCAGGAAAATGCGATGAACACCCTCTACGACCTCTGCGGGATCGGTAATGCGATCACTGATATCCTGGCAAAGGTCGAACCCGGCTTTCTGGTAAAACAGGGCATGGTGCCAGGCAGTATGACACTGGTTGATGCTGGTCGGGCGAAAGCTTTGCGCGGACAGGTACAGGTCGAGGGGGAGACCGGCGGAGGATCTGCGGCTAACACCTGTGCTGTCGCGGCACAGTTCGGAGCGCGGGTTGCTTATCTTGGTAAAGTCGCAGGCGACAATGCCGGACAGGCTTTTGCCCAGGATATTCGCGATTGCGGGATCATCTTTCCATCAAGTCCCCTGGATGGACGAGTGAATGCCAATCTGGCAACGGCCTGCTGCATTGTGCTTGTGACGCCTGATGGACAGCGCACAATGAATACCTATCTTGGAGCCTGCACGGAATTCACGCCGGATGATGTGCTGCCGGATGTTATTGCTGCTTCATCGATTGTCTATCTTGAAGGGTATCTTTTCGATCCGCCTCATGCGCAGGAAGCATTCCGACGAGCCGCTTCGCTGGCGCATGCCGCCGGCCGCCAGGTGGCTCTCAGCTTGTCCGATCCGTTCTGCGTCGGTCGCCATCGCGAAGCATTTCTCGATCTCGTCCGTGGCCATATCGACATCCTGTTCGCCAATGAAAACGAGATCTGTGCTCTCTACCAGACCGAGAATTTCGAAACAGCGGCACGGCACGTAGCTGAAGACACGAAATTCGCAGCGCTGACGCGTTCGGAGAAAGGGAGTGTTATTATCCGGGGCAGTGAACGCATCGCGGTAACCCCTGTGCCGACACAGGTCGTTGATACGACAGGCGCGGGTGATGCCTACGCAGCCGGCTTCCTGGCCGGGCTGACCTCCGGGCGGACACTGGAGGAATGCGGTCGTCTCGCTTCGGTCGCCGCTTCAGAAGTCATTTCACATTACGGAGCGCGCCCTCTCGCTAATCCATGGAAAGATATGGGTTTCTGATATCGCCGGTCTGCTTTGATCCAGGAGATGGGGAACAATCGGTGTTTTCCGGTGTTCGTTCTGAAGTAACACGGCGCCGGACAGATTGCGGACAAGGTATCGTCTGGCGCCGATAACTCCGGGAGAAACCGATGCCAGCACATATCCCACCACAGTCTCAGGATCACCAGCCGGGTATTGAAGCGCTGTTGAACCCTCCTGCGGAACACATCCGACCGGGTTATCGTGGCAGCAGTAAACTCGCCGGGCGTAAGGCACTGATCAGTGGCGGAGACAGTGGCATCGGCCGGTCAGCGGCGCTGCATTTTGCTCGTGAAGGGGCTGATGTGGCCATCCTCTATCTTGAGGAACATGATGACGCACAGGAAACTATTCGCCTGATCGAAGCTGAAGGTCGGAAAGGCCTGGCCATTGCTGGCGATGTCGCTTTGAGCAGCGTTTGCGATGATGCCGTCAGGCAGACTGTAAAAGCTTTTGGTGGTCTCGATACTCTCGTGAATAACGCTGGCATCCAGTATGTCAGTGATGATCTCACGAAGATTTCTGACGCAGAATGGCAGCGTCACATGGACACCAATATCAACGGCTATTTCTATCTGACGCGGGCCGCTCTGCCACATCTTGGCAGGGGCAGCGCGATCATCAATACTTCATCAATCAATGCGTTTGCCGGCAATAAGGAACTTGTGGCGTACACGACGACTAAAGGTGCAGAAATGGGCTTTACCCGGGCCCTGGCGCTTCAGCTCGTTGAAAAAGGCATCAGGGTCAATGCTGTGGCCCCGGGGCCAGTCTGGACCCCTTTGCAGCCCGCAAGCTGGGGGCCGGTTAGCCCGAAGGCCGTCGCTGATCTCGGCAAGAATACCCCGATGGGCCGTTGCGGTGATCCCTGCGAACTCGGTCCCGCTTATGTCTATCTGGCAAGCGAGGACGCGTCTTACGTTACCGGTCAGACCATCCATGTAAATGGCGGCATGATCATCAATGGCTGAGCCGCTTCCTTCGCTGATGTTGCCACGGTCAAGCTGGATCCGTGCCAGCTCTCATCGCAAATGGCTGCACGAACAAGGTGTGCGCCTGCTGGACTTCTCTAAACCTTCTCGTATGGAAAAAGGGTTTGTGGCGCTGGACAATCGCGGTCATCCGACGCCGGGTAGCGATGTCGATACAATCCTGACCGCCCGGATGACGCATGTGTACGCCGTCGCGGGCAACCGTGGCTTTCCGGGATGTTTGCCCCTGGCCAGACATGGAGTCACCTCTCTCCTCGGTCCATTGCGCGATGCCGAGTATGGTGGATGGTTCACCGCCCCTGGGAAAAGCAACGACGGGCGCAAGCAGGCCTACCTCCATGCTTTTATTTCTCTTGCTGCGTCGTCAGCGGTTGTGGCGCGTGTCGAGGGTGCACAGCAATTACTCGATGAAGCGCTCTCTGTCTGGGAAAGGCGCTTCTGGAGTGAGGAAGAAGGCGTTTTCCGTGAAAGCTTTGCACGGGACTGGTCCGATGAAGAGAATTATCGTGGCGCAAATGCCAATATGCACTCCGTCGAAGCGTGCATGGCGGTAGCTGATGTCACCGGAAATCCGGTGTGGCGTCAAAGGGCTCTCCGTATCACTGAACGTTTTATGCACACTTACGCAAAAGCGATGGACTATGCAGTTCCGGAGCACTTTGATCGTAACTGGATACTGCTACGCGACTTTAATAAAGATAAACCGACAGATGACCTGCGACCGTACGGGATGACCCCAGGTCATTTTCTTGAATGGTCTCATCTCCTGCTCAAGCTTGAGGCCGCTTTCCTGCGTAATGAGGGTGAAGCACCATCATGGCTCTTTGAAGATTCGGTCGGGCTTTTCGAAATGGGGATGCGTGCCGGATGGGAGCGGGATGGTGCGCCAGGTGTTCTTTACACTGTCGATTTTTCATTGAACCCGGTTGTGCATGTGAGACCACACTGGTGTCAGGCGGAGGCGCTGACGGCTGCGGCTGCCCTGCTTAAGCGTACGGGCAATGTCCGCTACGAAAAATGGTATCGTACGCTCTGGGATTATGTCGATATGTATATGATCGATCGTGAACTTGGTGGCTGGCGCCAGGAACTTGATCAGAATAACCGTAGTTCGGAAGTCGTTTACGCAGGTAAGGCGGATTTGTATCACGCCTGGCAGTCAACGCTCGCGCCGCTACTGCCGCTTGCGCCTGGCTTTGCGACGGCATCTGCCGCGCTGGATAGCTGAGGGTGCCTGGAACTGATTTTACCTGTCGCCCATGATGACGCGAGCTGCGAATATGATGGAGATTATCCATGATTTTCTTCATAGAGTTTAGCAGGTCACCTTACCTTGCTCACTTCTGGCTGTACCGATTTTCGGTGCCGGGCGGGGAAAAGAGTCTCGCGACAGGACGGCCCCGCGAAGCTGACTAATCGGGAAGGCACCAGTCGCGAAGCCAGAGCAGGATTCCATCAAAGCGGTCTGCTCCCGGGAGAGGCACTCTGAAAGCCATTCTTACAGATCATATCCAGTCAGAATACGTCTGCCTGGTTCCTCCCAGGACGCCGGTTTGTATTCAGCGGCCACCCTTTTTTGCCACTCATCCAGACCTTTCGGATCATCAATCGTAGCGCCGATGACGCGTAATGCATCGTCCAGATCTTCCGGGTCAAAATATTTCGCGAGTGCGCCTCCTGCTTCCGGAATAGATGTAGCATTTGACGCGATACACGGACGACCGAAAGCAAGGCTTTCCGTTACAGGAAGTCCCCAGCCCTCAAACAGAGAGGGAAACAGCGTGAAAAGGCAACCACGATAAAGCGCCGCAAGTTCGCCGTCTGTAGGATTGGAAATCATCCTGATTTTTCCGCCGAGCCAGTCAGCATTTTCTAATTGCTGCATGAGATCAGATACAAGCCAGCCTGCCCGCCCGGCGAAAACCAGCGTCGGCACCTGGTCAGCCGGACGTTCTTCAAGAAGACGGCGCCAGACGCGGAATAGCAGACTGTGGTTTTTCCGTGCCTCTATCGTAGAGACAAACAGCACATAGTTTCCGGCTGCAGGAAGTGTGCTGACGATGCCTCCTTCATCTGAGAGAGCGTATGTTGCTTCTTCAGTGATTGCGGATGTGCCAACTCCGAATGTAGAGCCCATGCCGACAGGCGTAACGGGGTTATCGAAGACGATCCCCTCTTCCGCGGCATAGGCTTCGACATCGCTGACGACGGACCGGCTGGTGACAAAAACATGATCCGCAAGCGGCAGAATCGAACGATGCCATTGTGTAAAGGTTGTGATGACGCCCCTGTCACACCATTCCGGATGACGCACGGGAATAAGGTCATGGATCAGGAGGCCGAAAGCTATTCGCAGGTCATCACGCAGCCAGCGCACTGTCCGGACGTAATCAGCGTGATGCCATGGTGAACCTGGCACGAAGAAAACATCGCCCGCTTTTGCAGCATCAGCGAGCCTGATACGTCGGTCCGGCATGACAGGTCTGTTCGCTTTTGCAGCCATCGTCTGACGCCGGATGCGTGCTGAACGCTGAATTTCTGCTCTCTGAAGCCCGTAACGAATGATCTCGCGCGGCATAGTCGCGAGCTGACGCAGCACGTTTATCTGTGTTCGCAACGCGGCCGGAAGCGTTGTTTCCGTCTCGGGAGGCTGAATGAATGTGTCGATCTGCTTTTTCGAGGCCGGGGCAGACTCAGATATAGCCTGTCGCGGACCTGATGAAACACTCGTAACAGTCGTGAATAGAGCCTGAAGATAAGACCAGTCCACAGTTTCGAAGTCGCTCGGGCCACCTGTGCGTTGTACGAAGCGCACCTGTGATGGAGCCAGCGTGACGAGCGCGCGTCCCAGTTCGAACACAACGCGCTGGATACCACTTGGACGGTTGTGATGCGCGAGATAGTGCAGCAGATCGCTGATATCGATCCAGAGCGTCCGGCTCATGATACAAACTCTCCGCCAGCCGCTCTGGTCAGGCCATGTCGTGGCGCATGGGCTTCAGCGCACGCGTCCAGAATAGCGTCTGCAGAAGCCGCCCACGGCACACGCGGGAACTCCGTTTCAACTTTCTGACGCCAGGCTGCCAGCGCATCAGGGGACGTGATGATTTCACGAATCACGGCTGTCGCATCGGTGGTGCTTTCAGGACTGAAATAACGGGCAAAGACGCCTCCTGCTTCCGGCACGGAGGTCGTATCTGAGGCGACGCAAGGTCGTCCGAGCATGAGACTCTCCGTGACCGGAAGGCCCCAGCCTTCAAACAGAGACGGGAAGACAGTGAACAGGCAGCCACGGTAGAGCTGGTGCAGTTCAGTATCTGTCGGATCCCGAAGAAGCCGGATTTTGCCATCAAGCCAGTCAGTGTTGTCTAACTGCTGCATCAGATCCGCAACAAGCCAGCCAACACGTCCGGCAAAAATCAGCGTCGGCACATTCTCACGCCCGAGATCACGGATCAGACGCCGCCAGACACGGAACAGCAGAGCGTGATTTTTGCGCGCTTCCAACGTCGAGACAAATAAGACGTAGGTTCCTGGTCTGGGCAGGCCCGGAGGCGGCATAGATTGATCGGCCTGAGAGGGTGTTTCTTCTGAAGCAAGACCGAAGCCGGTTCCGAGCGGGATGGCCCGGACAGGTCCGGACAGATGCAGGCCTTCCTCACCGGCGTAACGGACGACATCCTGCGCTGTCGCTTTGCTGATAGCCAGCATATGACTGCATTGCGGAAGCGTGGTGTCGAGCCAGTGACGAAAATCCCTGACCAGAGAATGCGCGCACCACTCCGGTCGGCGCGCCGGAATCAGATCATACAGCAGTACGACCGGGCGCAGACCGTGACGTTCACGGATGACACGGAGACGTTCGCCAAAATGCGGGTCGGACCACGCTGCTCCCAATATGAGAAAAATATCACGTGGTAAAAAATCTGTCCCGGCTAGGGGGGACTCGTCAGGCAGGAAGGTCCGAACAGGCAGATCTGTTTTCGTTTTCGCCTGTGCCAGGTATTCTTTCTGTAAGGGGGCTGTCCTGCGCTCTCTCCAGTAACGGCGCAATAATCGCAGGACGCGAATCTGCGAGACACCAGCGGCAAGCAGGGGACCGGAAATATCGACTGGCATGCTCTCAAGTTTGCGGATTGTACTGTGCCGCAGTCGCTGTATCGCAGAGCGCTCAGATTCGCTGCAGGACTCCAGATGGGATGTTATAAATTGCCGTGCCGCATTGATGGTGTGGCGCAGCCGTCCCGATGTGCGGGGTAACGTTTCGTGTCTGGACGACGCTGTTCGCGACGATCGGGCCGGTGTCTGGTGCGTCCCGGATAACTTTCCGAAAAGGGCGGAGATCTCGGCGAATGTCACTTCTGAAAGCGGCGAATCATCAACGCCCTGGCGGACGAACCGGATCTGCGGCGCATCGGCGCGCAGGGCAGCACGTCCTTCAATAACCCTCAGGATTTCGTAGACAAGTCTCTGAATCCCGCTGGGCCGCGGATTTGTGAGAGCATAGTGGAACAGATCATCGACATCGACCCATATCGTATAGGTCGGCATGGTAGTTGAAGAAGAACGCGCCATTGAGTCCTGTTGCGGATGGTCATTGGGGGGTATGGCGAGGGAGCCAGACGTCAGAGCATCCACCACCAGGAATTCCTCTCCGTCAACCCGGCAGTTTACCCTGAAAGTTGCGTGCATGCGGCTTTCGGGGCATCGGTACCAACGAAATCTGGTCGGATGGTTTTGTGTGTCTGCTGGTTTCGCGTGATGGAACGACATCCTGATGTCTCATAAAACAGGTCGCCGAATGAGTTCGCTTCCCGTCATGGATATGATCTTCATTCTGCGAATTTTTCGGACGGGATTGGGAAGGTCTCCGGATTCTGTCGAACTGAACCGCTTCAAGGCGCTGAGTCAGAGACTTTCGGGCGAATCTTTCGGGCGATCGTTTATTCGGAACGCTGTGGCAGATGCTGTTATCGCTCTGCCAGAGTTTCGGAAATTACATGGCGCCGGCACAGGGTGCTCCGACACGTTTCTTCATGCGATGGTTTACAATGCCACGGGTCGCGGGCCGACAAGTGTGGAGTACGCTGCTCTCAAGACGACCCGGGACCGGGCAGCGGCGCTGATACTGGCAGCTGATCTGCTCCGGGATTTCGATCCGTTCGATATGTTTTATCCCGCCGGCGCATCACCTGATGATAATCTCGCCTACGGGCTCTGGGCTCGCTGGTATGACATATTTTCCAGGGCGGAACGTCAGGTCGCACTTCCATGTGGCATCTCAGGTCAGGCTGACTGGCCGGGGATTGCGTTGCTGATCGAAGTATCCTGTGTGCGCCCGGATCTTCTTGAAGAGACGATCCGGTCACTCACGGAGCAGAGCTATGATGGCTGGTCAGCCTATATAGCTGGTACTGATTTATCATCTCAGGTTATGCAGATCATGGATCGGTATAACGAGACATCGCAGAAGATCCATTTCTGTAAGGTGGGGAAAGGAGAAAGCTTGCAGGCAACGGTATATGCGGCGAGCCGGGAACCTTACGTGGCATTCCTGAATCCTGGCGACGAACTGGCACAGGACGCATTGTTCCGTATAGCTCGTGCGCTCGCAGCAGCGCCTGACACGGCTCTTCTTTACACAGACGAAGACGTGATGGGGGAGGGCGGCTGGTATCGCGATGCAAGACTCAAGCCTGGATGGAGTGACGATCAACTGCTCGCTGGTGACACGGTAGGTCAGCTTGCCGTTTTTTCCCGCAAAAGGATCGAAGAGATCGGCGGCTTCGCTGCGGCAACACGTCATGCCGGCAAAAGCGGCCAGCAGGCCGTCTCAGGGAGCATGTCTCATTACGCATTGAAACTCACCATTGCGGAGGGACTGACGTCAGAACGGATACAGCATCTTGCGGATCTTCTGTTTCATCGGAGGCGCGGACCCGATGATCTATCCTTTATGGCAAAACGAGCCAGCGCTGCCGTCCAGCATCCTCCTGAGCACTACATTGCTGCATCACATCTGGCTCATCACCGGCCAGATCTCCGTCTGACTGAAGCAAAACTGAATGCCTGTGTGTCTGATCGATCAGACACGTCAGATCCTGGTCCGTTATGGCCGCGTGTCCTCTACCCTTTGCCTGCGCGTTACCCAACCGTCTCAGTGATTATTCCAACGCGAGACAGACCGGATCTTCTCAGTAAATGCGTGACAGGACTTCTGGAGCAAACCGACTATCACGCACTGGATGTGGTCATCGTCGATAACGGCAGTATCGGTGAAGAGACGCTGCATCTGTTCAGGCAACTCGAAACAGATACGCGTGTCACGATCCGTCACTTCGATTTTCCGTTTAACTGGTCCCGGCTGAATAACGAAGCCATTCGAACGGTGCGCAGTGATCTTGTCCTGCTGCTTAATGACGATATCGAAATTCTTCATCCGGAGTGGCTGGAGGAGATGGTGCGGCAGATCATGCGGCCGAATGTCGGTATCGTTGGCGCAAAGCTGCTTTATCCCGATACCTCCCTGCAACATGGGGGCGTCGTCCTGTCCGAAGACGGAGTAACCCACATCCTGCGCGGCGCTTCACCCGAAGATCCAGGCTATCTCGGACAGCTGGCCTGGCAGCGGGATCTGCTCGCAGTTACGGGTGCCTGCCTGCTGATCCGGCGAGACGTCTATAACCGTGTCGGAGGTCTGGACGCGTCATTTCGTGTCACGTGCAACGACATTGATCTGTGCCTGCGTGTTGTCAACGCTGGCTGGCGGGTTGTGTGGACCCCGCATGCGGTACTGACTCATCTTGATGGTGCAACACGCGGAAGGGATGTCAGTGTCGACCGGCTCTGGCAGCATTGCAGCGAAACAGCCCGGCTCGTCGGGCGCTGGCAGCAGGTAATGGCCAGTGATCCGGCAGTGAATCCGGCGTTGCGTACGACTGATCACCACCTTCTGCTCGCATGGCCCCCGCCGCCCCGGCCGCTGTGAAAGCTTTTACCGGAAACCTGTTTTAAGCGACTGCTTCTTAAGTCTCGCTGCTGTTGAGATGACCGAATTATGAGCCGAATACCAGCTTCTGCATGATGGTACGAGCTGGTGTATCGTGGTGCGGAGCTGGCAATACAAAGGCGAGAAACGCCCAGACCACAACGAGAATTCCGGCCAGCACGACGAAAGGGGTAAAGGTCGGCAATCTCTGTGGTGGCGAGACTGGCGCGTTTCCCCGCGCCGCACTGAAAATTGAGTCCTGATCATTCATGAAGTGTAGCCTGAAACTCGTCCCATTCGCGCCGGGAGAGGCCGGATTCGGCCTGCGTCACAACTTCACCTCCGAGCATTTTGCGCAACACGGAAAGCATTGTGGCAGAGAAGGTAACCGCGCCGACCCGGTATTCCGTAAAGGCTTTAGCCGTGACGGGAACCCAGGCGCGCAGGATCTCAAGCATTGTTTCAGCATAGGCCCGAATCTCGTACTGTGCATGCGGGTCAATCCGCAGTGACAGAAAATGCATGAGATTATGCAGATCCACCTTCCAGTACCACTGGGTGTAGGTGTTCAGCGTCAGGTTCATCCGGGCCAGTTCACGTGCCAGGCCCGGACCGTTTTCGGTGTCGAGCAGCGATTCATATGTGTTGTAAGTCCGGACCGCGTCATCGCGCAGCAGATTCAGAACATTATGGGCTGTTGCCGGATCCAGCACTTCTCCCCGGCCCTGACGATTGCTCGCGCTCTGGATGGCCATATGGTCGGGAGCGGGAAGATAAAACTCTTTGTCGAGGATGGAGTAGCGTGCGGAGTACTCGTTTACATTAGCAGTACGATGCCGAATCCATTGCCGTGCAATGAAGATAGGCAGCTTGATATGGAATTTGATTTCGCACATCTCGAACGGCGTTGAGTGACGATGCCGCATCAGGTACCGGATAAGTCCCGCATCTTCAGACACCTTGCGCGTGCCGCGTCCATAAGAGACGCGGGCGGCCTGCACGATCGCGGAATCGTCACCCATGTAGTCGATAACCCGAACAAAGCCATGGTCCAGAACCGGAAATGCCCTGAACAGCATATCTTCGAGTGCTGGCACCGTCGGGCGTCGCGTCGGTGCGGAGTCCTGCGCATGGGCTTCGATTTCTGCTTTCTGGGCGTCTGTCAGGGGCATGGCTGGGTCCGGGGCTTTCGATCAGATTCGGCACAAAGCGAAGCGACAGCCCCGGAGAATATCAGGACCAGGCGCGCCACCTGATCCCGCCTCTACCAGATGACGCGGGCATAAGAGAAGAGCCGGAGGATGACCGTGTGTCACTTTCCCGGAGCAGATGCCTCAACCGGAAAATCAAACACAACAACCTGTTTCAGAAAGGGCGCGATGCGCTGTTTATAGCGCTCGTGCGCCGGGTCGAAGAATGTCGGATCATTCACGACTGGTCGCCCGACATAGAAGTTCCTGTCGCCCTGAGAACGGAAGGTAACAAGAAAGCCCAGCTCAAGTTCCAGATCAGTCCCTTCGCCACTGTCCTGAACCCCGATATCCAGCGACTGGACAACCAGCGTGCCATCCGGCCGCTTTGAAAGCTTTGCCAGATCCCGGAAGCCGTTAATGACTTCCTCGCGTTCCGCCGCAGTAACCTCAGGACGGAGCTGAAACATCACCATGTGTCGCACAGTGCCGGGGCGGAAACCGGCTGCCGTGAAACGTGTGACCCCGACGTCATCACGCAGTCTTGTTGCTGCCTGTGCGGCACTGCCCGAAGCAGCAGGGCGGCCGGCGTGCGTGCTGGCTTCAGGTGTCGCTCCGGCTTCATTCCGGTGAACTGAACTGAAAATTATAACAGCCGTAGCGACGGCAATTCCATGCCGGAGAGGAGAATGCTTCATCTGCATCCTTTCGAAGCTATTACATAATAAAATCATAACGTTGTGACCTGAATTCCATTATATCAGAGCCGGCCTGGTCTTCGGACGTGACAAGGGAGTAACTGAGCCCCGAACACTGCTCCTGGCGTGTCTTCAATCTCTCTTGCGCCAGACGGTCTGAACACCTATATGTGTCAATGCAGGAGGGGCTTCGGTCTCTTGGCTATGGCGATAAACGGAATGTAGAATAAGCGTTGTGGACCCGGGGGCGGTACCCGGCGTCTCCACCAGTTTTCTTCAGACTTCACGGTCAGGAGATATGGGGACGAAACAGGCTCGACACGCGTGGTAAAACCTTTCCTTTTGCCCGGCATTGTACCACCGTCATCGGGCTAAATCACAAGTGCCAATGATAACTCTGAGGTGCTCGCTGTCGCTGCATAAGCGATAAGCGCGGTTCGGGAGGGCACCGGGCAACAGAAGCCCTCCCACTCTTTTCCCCATTCTCACCCTTCTGTGACATAATGCAATCGGACGCAGCTTGCGTTCGTTCTTCCTTTGCAGCATCCCTCTCGGAAGATGCAGCGGGGAGGCTGTGGTGCCTGAACAAAATCCGGGTGCCAGTCTTAGAAAGCAGGCAGAAGACGGGGGTTTTGCTATGGCTGACGATCATGATGGTGGCGAATTTGACGGTGAGCTTCCTGAGAGTCTCCTTCCTTATGAGTCATGGATGGAAGACGCTTATCGCGACGTTATGTTGCGAGCACTCGAACATGTGAGCGTGGAAGGACTTGCCGGCGGCCATCATTTCTATCTGTCTTTCCGCACCGACTGGCCTGGTGTGGAGATTCCGGCCCGCCTCCGCGCACAGTACCCGCATGAGATGACGATCGTGGTGCAGCATCAGTTCTGGGATCTGAATGTAGACAGAACCAGGCAGCTCATCTCGGTCGGCCTTTCTTTCGGTGGGGTCGGTTCGATACTCACGATTCCGGTGGCAGCCGTCACCGGTTTCGCTGATCCGCATATTCAGCTTTCCATGCGGTTCAGCACAGCTGATGAGCCCGGGGAAATCGAGGCTGAGGAGACTCCTGTCCCGACTCCTCAGGAGGAGGCAGAACAGGAGTCCCCGCCGTCCGACGCCGCGGTCGTGAGTCTCGATGCGTTTCGTAAAAAGGGCCCGAATCCGCGCTGACGCAAAGTCACGCCAGACGGACTGTCCGTCCGGGAGACCGAGAACATGACTGTTGAGACCGCTGCTCCGAAAGCCCCTGCATCAAAGGAGCCCATGTCAAAGGCCCGTGAGACAAAATCTGCCGGGAGTGCTCCCGCGATCAGAGAGTTCGCGTATGCGCCGCTCTTTCAACTGGGCACAGACGACACTCCCTATCGTAAGCTGAGCGTCGGTGGGGTCAGCACATCGGCTGTTGGCGAGAAGACGGTGTTGCATATTGAGCCGGAAACGCTGGCCGCCCTGGCAGCAGAAGCGTTTAACGATGTGGCGCATTTACTGCGTCCTGCTCATCTGGCCTCCCTGGCCAGAATCCTGAAAGATCCCGAAGCTTCAGATAACGATAAATTCGTCGCTCTCGATCTGCTGAAAAATGCCTGCATCGCCGCTGGCGGTGCCCTGCCAATGTGCCAGGACACAGGAACGGCCATCGTGGTTGGCAAAAAAGGTCAGCGCGTCTGGGTCGATGGAAATGACGAGGCAGCCTTCTCACAAGGCGTCTACAAAACCTACACAACGACCGCGCTGCGCTATTCGCAGATGGCGCCCCTTACGACTTTTGAAGAAAAAAATACCGGGACCAATCTGCCCGTGCAGGTCGATGTCGCAGCCAATCCCGGCGACTATCATCCTGAACAGTATGATATGCTGTTTGTCGCCAAGGGCGGCGGCTCCGCGAACAAGACATTCCTGTTTCAGGAAACACGGGCTCTGATTTCCAGTAAGGAAAATCTGCTGAAATGGCTGGAAGGTAAACTCCGCAGCCTCGGTACCTCAGCCTGTCCGCCTTATCATCTCGCCATCGTGCTGGGTGGCATGTCCGCTGAGCAGACGCTGAAGACCGTCAAGATGGCTTCTACGCATTATTATGATTCACTTCCCACGCAGGGGAACGAACAGGCGCAGGCGTTCCGGGACCGGGAACTGGAAGCCGAGGTCCTGAAACTCACCCAAAAACTCGGTATCGGCGCTCAGTTTGGCGGGAAATATTTCTGCCACGACGTGAGGGTGATCCGCCTGCCACGGCATGGCGCTTCTTTTCCGGTAGGTATTGGCGTGTCGTGCTCCGCCGATCGTCAGGCAAAGGCCTATATCTCAGCTGAAGGTGTGTTCCTTGAGCAGCTTGAACGTGACCCTGCGCGTTTCCTCCCCGAGACAACGGATGAGCACCTTGGCGGCGAGGAAATCAAAATCGATCTCAATCGTCCGATGGATGAAATCCGGCGCGAACTGTCAAAATATCCTGTCAAAACGCGTCTGTCGCTGACAGGTACGATGGTGGTGGCCCGCGATATCGCTCATGCAAAATTCAGGGAGCGGCTGGAACGCGGGGAGGGATTGCCTCAGTACCTCAAAGATCACCCGGTCTACTACGCAGGACCCGCTAAAACTCCCGCCGGTATGCCGACTGGCTCTTTCGGCCCAACCACGGCGGGGCGGATGGATTCCTATGTTGCCGAGTTCCAGAAAGCAGGTGGTTCCTATGTCATGCTGGCAAAAGGGAATCGTTCCAAAGCGGTGAAAGATGCCTGCCAGACCTATGGGGGCTTTTACCTGGGCTCTGTCGGTGGTCCGGCGGCGCGTCTTGCCAAAGACTGCATCCGTAAGGTCGAGGTTCTCGAATACCCGGAACTCGGTATGGAAGCAGTCTGGAAAATTGAGGTCGAGGACTTTCCTGCGTTCATTGTCATTGATGACAAAGGGAATGACTTTTACGCCGGGCTGACCTGAACCTGTATTTGGGAAAACTTGTCCGGGGGGTTGATTTTCTCCCGGTACAAGGCCCCATAGACGCATGATGGCACGGGTCGTAAACAGGGCCTGTGCTTGCTCGGTCCTGGAAGGTGCTGCTCTCATGCGTTTCACTGTTGATCGGCTCGATCATGTGGTGCTGACAGTTCGTGATGTTGAAGTCTCTGCGTCATGGTACCAGCGTGTGCTGGGCATGGAGATGGAGGAATATGGGCGCCATAATCGCACGGCGCTGAAATTCGGTGGTCAGAAATTGAATCTCCGCCCTGAAGGTAAAGACGGCTGGGAAACAGCTGAGTTTGCGACCTGTGGCTCAAGTGATCTTTGCTTTATCACAGCGGTGGTAAGCGCAGATGTGATTGAGCATTTGCGTGAATGTGGCGTTGGGGTTGTTCAGGGGCCCGTAGCCCGTCTTGGAGCGTTGGGACCGATTACGTCCGTCTATTGTCACGACCCGGATCACAATCTGATCGAAATTGCTTCTTACCAGGGCTGATAGCGGATCTTTCCGACCGGAGTTTCGGGCAGTCCTGCTGGAAGTGAGGTGCGTCCAAAATCATTCCCGAGCCTGTGAAAGCGTAGCACTCCGGGCTCTCATTTTTCAGTTTTTGCAGATTGTCAGTCTTTATCAGCTCAGGGGCGGAGCCCCTGAGCTTTCGCTCCATAAATGAAAATCGGACCAGCCACTCTCAGTTTTCTGGTCGCACAAGCAGATGATGCTTCCGGCCGGATGAGAGCTTAATGGCACCCTCTCTGGCGTCTGCCATTGAAACAATCTGGCTTTCATCTCCCACGGGTACGTCATTAACCCGTGCGCCACCGCCCCGGATCAGGCGGCGTGCTTCACCGTTGCTGGCAACCAGCCCCGCCTCAACAAAGAGCCGAAAAGCCGGGATGCCCGCTTCCAGCATGTCACGAGGCAGGATTTTTGCTGGCAGCGAAGCAGCACTCTGCCCGGCCTCAAAAACACGCCGGGCAGTTTCAGCCGCATCCTCCGCCGCTGCACGGCCATGACACAACGCGGTTGCTTCTGTCGCCAGTGTCTTTTTGGCTTCGTTGATCTCCGCGCCTTCAAGTGCACCAAGGCGGTCACATTCTTCGACTGGCAGATCCGTGAACAATTTGAGGAAGCGTCCGACATCGGCATCTTCTGTATTACGCCAGAACTGCCAGTATTCGAAGACCGGCAGCTTGTCAGCGGACAGCCATACCGCCCCTTTCGCACTTTTACCCATTTTGGTGCCGGATGCTGTCGTAAGCAAAGGGGCCGTCAGTCCGAAAACATGCTTGCTGTCCGTGCGGCGAACAAGGTCGATTCCCGAGACAATATTGCCCCACTGATCCGAGCCACCCATCTGCAGCGTGACACCATAACGACGATTCAGTTCACGGAAATCATATGACTGGAGAATGGAGTAGTTAAACTCAAGAAATGTGAGACCCTGCTCACGTTCCAGTCGCGAGCGGACAGAGTCGAAAGCCAGCATTCTGTTGATCGAGAAATGCACGCCGACTTCACGCAGAAGTTCAATGTAGGACAGCTTGTCGAGCCAGTCTGCGTTATTGGCGAGAATCGCATCTGATGGTCCATCTCCAAACGTCATCATCTGTCGCAGGCTGCGTTCGATCCCGGCGATATTGTTGCCAATTGTTTCCTCACTCATCAGCAAGCGGGCTTCTTCACGAAAGGACGGATCACCGATCTTTGCCGTGCCGCCGCCAAGCAGAGCCACGGGACGGTGGCCGTGTTTCTGCAAAAGCCGCAGAAGCATAATCTGGGTTGCTGAGCCAACGTGAAGGCTGTCTGCTGTGGGATCGAAGCCAATATAGCCCGTGACAGGCCCGGCAAGCATCGCGGTATCAAGTGCTTCTGCATCAGTGCACTGAAATATGAAGCCTCTTGCTTCTGCTTCGCGCATGAAATCGCTACGGAAAGTACCGGCTGGCCGGCTGTCGGTCTGCTGAGTCATCACGGAGAGATCCTGTTCGTCTGGCACGGCGATGCTCTACCATGAAGCAGAGGCGGGGAGGAACCGGATGCAGTCTGTTATCGGATTGATGAGTGGCACATCGCTGGATGGCGTGGATGCCGCATGGATTGAAACTGACGGTGAACGTATCGGGTGGCAGGGGCCCTCTCTGACGCTTCCTTATTCCCCGGAGTTGCGTAAACGCCTTCGGGCTCTTCTTGATCGCGCGCCGACGCTCTTCGCCAGCGATCCCGATTTGCTGGATGCAGTCCAGGCACTCACGCTACGACACGCTGAGGCAGTGCAGGCGTTGAGAGAAAAAGTCGAAGTAGTGCGTCCGGAGAGTCGGCTGGATATCATTGGATTTCACGGTCAGACCATTCTTCACGATCCGACTCATGGCAGGACATGGCAGATTGGCGACGCGGCGTTGCTGGCGGAGAAGACGGAAACACCTGTTGTCTATGATTTTCGGTCCGCCGATGTCGCTGCAGGAGGACAGGGTGCACCGCTGGTTCCGGTTTATCATGTGGCGCTCGCCGCTGATGTCGCGCGGCCGGTTGCACTGCTCAACCTGGGGGGCGTCGGCAACGTGACATTTATCGGTGCATCCGGTTCCATTCTCGCCTGTGATACCGGACCGGGAAATGCTCTGATCGATGACTGGGTGTTGCGTCATACCGGAATACCCTGCGACATTGACGGACAGCTGGCTAAAGCCGGTGTAATCGATGTGCCGGTCCTGAATGGTCTGCTGGACGACCCGTTTTTTACACAAGCTGCTCCCAAATCGCTGGATCGGCAACATTTTCATGCCGCTCTCGATGCCCTCGCAGGACTGTCCGTCGAAGACGGCGCTGCGACTCTGACTGCTTTTACTGCTGCGTCCGTTGCCAGTCTTAGCCTTCCGGAGAAGCCTGGCCGATGGATAGTCTGCGGTGGAGGACGTCATAACCCTGTTCTTATGAGGGTACTTGCGGAACGTCTGAATGCGCCTGTCGAATCCGCGGAACGTCATGGCTGGGATGGCGATGCCATGGAGGCTCAGTGTTTCGGATTTCTGGCGATAAGGAGTGTAAAAGGTTTGCCGCTGTCATTCCCGGGAACGACAGGCGTTCCGTACCCGGTCTCTGGCGGGATCACAATCCAGCCGGTCCGCAGGACATAAAAAAGCCGGTCCCCCTGAAAGGACCGGCCCCTGATCAGAGCTTCAGTCAGCTGCGAGCGCCATAGTGCGTCGCACCATTTTTGTTGTGACGTGATCTTCCAGTGCCTCAACAACCTGGTCCGCCTGTTTGGCGAAAATATGGTCTGCCTCGGGGAAGATACGGTAATCGACCTGCACGTTTTTCTGTGTGTTGAGCTTGTCCACAAGCTTGTGGATTGCAGGCTCCGGTGCGAGGTCGTCCTTGCCTCCGGCAATCATCAGACCGCCACAGGGGCAGGGTGCGAGGAAACCAAAATCGTAATGCGCAGCCGGCGGTGCAACGCTGATCCAGCCGGTGATCTCAGGACGGCGCATCAGAAGCTGCATGCCCACGAAAGCCCCGAAAGAATAACCGGCAATCCACAAAGCCCCGGCATTCGGGTTGACCGCCTGCATCCAGTCCAGTGCGGCCGCCGCATCGGAAATTTCTCCAATGCCACCATCATAGCGACCCTGTGAACGTCCGACGCCACGCGAATTGTAGCGCATCACCGAGAAACCCATTTTCTCAAATGACCGATACATCGCGTACGTGATGCGATTGTTCATCGTGCCGCCATGCAGCGGATGCGGATGAAGCACCAGCGCGAGAGGCGCGTTGGGCTCGCTTGAGTGATGGTAGCGTCCTTCAAGGCGGCCATCCGGGCCGGCGAACATAACCTCTGGCATTAGGCTTCCGCATTTTCTGGCTTCCGTCCCTGGGCATGACGGGCACCTGTTTGAAATGTCATCCGGATCGGGAGCAATGCCTTGCCATTCCGTCCGGGATCGAAAAATATCTCCGAAGAGACCGAAGCCGACGACCGATGTGAAAATTGATCACAAAGGAGCATTGTCGGACTAAGTGGAGACGCGTATTATATCCGATTGGTATGAGTGTATGGAAATAACCGCTTCGCACCTACGGAAAAGGTGCATTGCATCAGACGCAGGGTGAATCGCTCCATCTGCTTCGTATTCGCGGAAAATACGTAACGAGCGGCGGAAGAGGAAAATTTCACCGTATCATGTATTCACCCGAATCTGTCGGGTGTAAGTCGACGTCGGAGTCGATTGACTCAACCGTGTGCCCGGTCATTAATATGCTCTCCCGTCGCAAAGGCGAGACGCAGACGCACCGGTTGCCTGCAGTCAGCGAGACACTGACGATTTCCATCGAATCGTGTCTCTGAAGCCACATATAGCTGCGTGAGCGTGGGTATTGCCACAGAAATCGTACAACCGTCTGAATTACAGTATCTTCACGGGATCAGGCACGTGGTTGATATCCGGATCAGTGACGCCAGGATGATTTATTGTGACGCGAACGCGACGGAGCCGGTCCGTCCCGAGAGTCTTGCTGCCGTCATGGACGCAATGCGAACAACCGGCAATCCGAGTTCATCTCACAAAGCCGGCCGGGTAGCCCGGGCATTGCTTGATCAGGCGCGGCGCACCGTCTCGAAGCATATGGGAGGATCAGTAGAAAACTGTGTGTTCACTTCCGGGGGGACCGAGGCGAACGTTCTTGCTGTAAGGGGAATTGGGCAGGGCCGACGGATTCTCATAGGGGCAACCGAACATGACGCAGTCCGCCGTGCACCTGAAGAAGGCGCCCGGACTGGCATTATCCCTGTCTCTGAGAATGGCATAATTGACTGCGAAGCCCTGGAAACGCAGCTTGTGTCATCATCACAGGCCACACTTGTTTGTGTGATGCTTGCTAATAACGAGACCGGGGTAATCAACCCCATCCGGGAAATTTCCCGGTTGTGCCGGAAAGCCGGGGCTAAGCTGCATGTCGATGCGGTGCAGGCCGCAGGCAGAGTGCCTGTCGATATTCTGGCTCTTGGTGCCGATAGTATCGCTGTGTCAGGTCATAAATTTGGTGGTCCCAAGGGTGCCGGAGCCCTGCTCCTCGCAGATCAGGCGCCTGTTCCACTTTCTCCGATGCTGGCCGGAGGGGGGCAGGAACGCGGCCGGCGCGGCGGCACTCCGGCCCTGCCTGCTATCATGGGAATGGCTGCCGCCCTTGACGCCGCTCTTGCCAGCCCTCGCGATCTGAGCCCGTTACGGGACGCTATCGAGATGGCCGCACTTCAGTCCGGGGCTATACTAAGTGGTACGAGTGCTCCCCGCCTTGCCAATACCACCTGTCTTATACTGCCCTGGATGAAAGGCGAAGCGCAGCTTATAGCGCTTGACCTTGATGGGTTTTGTGTCTCTGCCGGCGCGGCCTGCTCATCCGGCAAGGCTGCTTCGTCACACGTCCTGGAAGCAATGGGGTTTGGAGAACTGTCCGGACATGCAATCCGCGTCTCGTTGCCGTGGAACGTGGAGGCAGATGTGGCCGAACGATTTTCAGCAGCCTATGAGCGTATGGCAGCCAGACGGCGCCCGATCTGACTAACGGACGTCATTCCATCCAATAAGCTTTGTCGACGAGTGCTTAAATCCGGCTCGAAAACCCGGGCTGCAAAGTGCTGCGAGTTCTGCTTCGTGTTCATATGTCGGCATCAGCCGTTGCAGCAGAGCGTTTTTTGCAGTTGCAGGGTGAAAATAGATCTCAGACACACCTTCCGGCAGATGAGCGGCAAGTGCCGCGACCCGGCCGGCGGTCATATGTCCGCTCCATGCTATGCCAAAACACCAGTCATTTGTCACCATGCCTGCTTCGTGAGCCTGGTGTCGAAGCACAGCTGTCCAGCGTCTCAGTGCGGCGTCGCCGAGCGTATCAGTATATGTCCCCGCTGCGTAAAGCGGCTCGGGTGGTTCCAGCGGCACGCGAACCGCCCGCAACCCGAAACGTTTTCCCGTTTCGATCAGCATTTTCCCAACTGTCGGGTGCAAATGCATGTGCTTATGCGCATTGGCGTGATCAAGCGTCAGTCCGGTAGCTGCAAAAGCATTCAGCTGCGCCTCAATTTCCGCCGCGAGCTGCCGCCGGACAGCAGGGCGAAAAAAATACTCGATACCAAGTTTCAGCTGATCGGACGGAAACTGACCGTCTTCGGAAACAAGAAGAGGTATTTGCGAAGGAGGTAAAACAGCAGGTCCTTCTATAACCACAAGGTGCAGGCCGACCCGCAGGTCAGGAAGCCGCTTTGACCGTTCGATGGCATCGTCCACAGCCGGACCGGCAACCATCAGGCTCGCTGTGGACAAAACCCCGTCGCGATGCGCGATTTCGATCGCCTCATTGACCTCAACCGAGAGACCAAAATCATCAGCCGAGACGATTGCACGCTTCATAGACCAGACAATCGGTTCTTATGCCGCGTTGCGGTCACGCAGGAAGTGAAAGAATTCCACGCCTTCACGCAAACGGCGCTTCATCATCTGGGGGCTGCGGACCATTTCGCTGACGATGGAGGCGATCTTAGGCGCGCGGAAGTAAAATTTCTTGTAGAATTCATCAACACTGTTGAAGATTTCAGTGTGCGACAGATGCGGGTAATGCAGCGGAGCCATCTGCACACCGTTCTCGTCGATCAACTCCGCGTGGTCTGCATCGAACCAGCCATTTTCCAGAGCCTGCTTATGCAGCGCCGTTCCTGGGTAAGGCGCGGCCAGGGAAACCTGCATGGTATGCGGGTTGATTTCGGTAGCGAATTTGATGGTTTCCTGAATCGTCTCTTTCGTCTCGCCGGGCAGGCCGACGATAAAGGTGCCGTGAATTTTAATGCCAAGCTCGTGGCAGTTTTTCGTGAATTCGCGGGCAACTTCGACGCGCATGCCTTTTTTGATGTTGTGCAGAATCTGCTGATTGCCGCTTTCGTAGCCGACAAGTAGCAGGCGCAGGCCGTTATCCTTCAGGACTTTAAGAGTGTCACGGGGGACATTGGCTTTGGCGTTGCAGGACCAGGTGATTCCCATTTTGCCGAGTTCTTTTGCGATAGCCTCGGCGCGAGGCAGGTCATCGGTGAATGTATCATCGTCGAAGAAGAATTCTTTGACCTGTGGAAAATACTGGCGTGCAAGTCGGATCTCAGCAGCAACATGCTGTGGGCTACGTGTGCGGTAATGGTGTCCGCCGACGGTCTGCGGCCACAGGCAGAACGTGCAGCGCGATTTGCAGCCGCGGCCCGTATAGATCGAGATATACGGGTGCATCAGGTAGCCGATGAAGTAGTCTTCGATCCGCAGGTCGCGCTTGTAAACTTCCGTCACGAACGGGAGACTGTCCATGTTTTCGATCATGGCGCGGTCGCGGTTATTGACAATGACGCCTTCGCTGTTGCGCCACGATATGCCGTCGACATCCTTGAAATCCCGACCTTCGGCAATTTCCTTAATCGTGAAATCAAATTCGTTGCGGGCAACGAAATCAACCGGAGCCCCTTTCAGGAGGCTTTCTTCCGGCTGGACTGCGACCTTCGCGCCGACGAAGCCGATCTTCAGATTCGGGTTCACGTCTTTGAGCATCTGCGCGACCTCAACGTCCTTTGCGAAGGACGGGGTTGAGGTGTGGATCACGACGAGGTCGCGATTCCTGGCGTCTGCGAGCACGGGCTCCATCGTGAGGCCAGCCGGAGGGGCGTCGATAAGACGGCTGCCTTCGACGAGGGCCGCCGGCTGCGCCAGCCATGTCGGATACCAGAAGGACTTGATCTCGCGTTTCGCCTGGTAGCGTGAGCCTGCGCCGCCGTCGAAGCCATCAAATGTGGGCGGCTGCAGAAACAGGGTCTTCATCATGGCGTGAAATCCTTACCAGGCAGAACCGGAGCAAAAAAAAGTTTCAGACGGGTATCGCTCTCAGGATCGCGTTGCAATAGCCGTGTTTCAATAGCAGACAGCCCATTTGCAGCAGAGCTTGCTGACTGGCGGACCCGATCTATCGTCGTTCACCGGGAGAAAGTGGTGTCACAATCGGAGCGGTGGACGCCGGAGGCGTTACGTGTGGTGTGACATGCATAGTGTGGCCTCGCCAGTCCACACGGGTTCCTGTCATGCTTCCCAGCATAATTGCAGCCGAAAGCCAGTCACGGAAAGGCAGGAGAAGAAGAGGAAACAGTGATCGCTGGCCGACGGTGCGATCCATGGCGAAGGCGCAAATCGCCCGGAAGAGCCACCCGAAAAGAAAAACCGTGAGCGGCCAGTCAGCATGAGGCTGGAATAATATGGCAAGCGCAAGCCAGAAAAGAGGGAGCTGAATCGAGGAGGCAAGATATCCGCCGGGGGCAAGTGCCCGCACTGTACGTCCCCAGCGCAATTCATGGCTGAGAAGATCGGAGAATGTTTTCTCGCCAATCGTGGTCCAGGTCATGCAACCTGCGATTCCAATATTGTCTTCGCGGGCACGGACCAGCCGCCCGAGAACGGCGTCATCCGCTACGTGTGGAACAAGTGCTTCGAAGCCGCCGACTTCTTCAAGTGTGGCCTTTGTAAGCGCCATGGTCGCGCCCAGGCAGTCCTGCCGTCCAAGGTAACGGGACAGCAGTACACCTGGCAGGAAGTTATGATTGATCTGACAGGCGGATAACAGGCGAGGAAGACTGTTTGTGGCAGGGAGGCCAGCATACAGCGTCGTCACCAGGCCGGTTCCGGGCTTCCTGAGGCTAATGACTACCTGACGGAGATAATCCGGACCAACATGGATATCGGAATCGGAAACGACAAGAATTTCATGTTTCGCATGTGGAAGCATATTGATCAGATTGCTGACCTTACGGTTTTCTCCATGCATGGCGCCATTGACGACCAGAGTCATTTCAACCGCCGGATGACGGTGCCGCAATCTTTCAACGATTGCTATGGCCGGATCATTGGCTCGCTGAACACCGAAAACAATCTGAAATTCCGGATAGCTCAGAGTGCAGAAGCTCTCAAGCGCCTCTTCCAGTAAGGGTTCATCACCATGGAGCGGCTTGAGAATTGTAACCGGAGGCAGCCCCTGCGTCGGCTGAGATTTCCTCTGCCGGGCACAGAATCGCGCAACAAGAAGCGTCCCAAGTGCAGCCTGAACGCAGCCAGCGACACCGATCGCACTGCAGATCAGCGCTGAGAACGGAAAAAAAGGAAGCATCAGATTCGACATGCAGCCATGGCCGTCACGTTCTCCGTCCTGTGCGAGACGAAAAGCAAAGCGTAGAACGGGACGGCCGGTGCATGAGGTCTTAGTCCTCGGAGAAAATTTTAACTTTCTTATTCAGTACAGCGATCAGACCGTTGACGCCACCCGAGGAAAGCGTTGAGCCGAAATCCGACCGCTGGTCTGCGGCCTGGCTGATATGTCCCTGCAGAAGTACGTCCACAACTTTCCACGTTCCGCCATCCGGATGAAGAATGTAATCGATTTCGGTACCGGGCATATTGTCGGCTGATCCGATATAAGTCGTCACGATCTTGTTGCCACCCGTTGGCGAATTACGGATTTCGGGCCTCAGGGTGAATTTCGCTCCGGAGCCCTTTTTAAAGCTGGAGAGATAGCGTGCCACTGTATACTCGCGGAATGCCTGCAGAAGTTTCTGCTTGTCATCTGTTGAAAGCTGCATGTAGCGGGCAGCTCCGATAGAGGAGCGCAACACTGTTTCAAGGTCATAAACCTGATCAACAACAGGCCCAAGAGCCTTAGCCCTTGCTTCAAAGGAGCCGGCGCCCGATTGCTGGATCCCATCCAGGGCCTGGTCCAGAGCTGCTACCGGCGCTGTCACGGCATTCGTGGCCTGAGCATATGCCGGGGCAGGAAGGGCGACCGTAAACAGGGCCAGCGCCGCACTGGCGAATAGTGCGGACGAGAGCGGGCGGCGGGTCTTGATCATTATTTTATTCCTGATGCCATTCTCGAAGAAACGCTTTCCATCATTCCCTCACTGACACCGATTGCGTTGAGTGCGGTATGGACGATGTGCGGGGCGTTGAGTTCTGCGACGTTATATTGCTCGAACTGCGAATTATGATCGATGAACCGATCAGGCAGGGTCATGGTGCGGAGCCGGACGTGG
>NZ_WOSX01000013.1 GCF_011516735.1 Acetobacter fallax
CTGCGATTACGTGGCCCAAACGGCGCTCATGACGAGTTCCTCCTCGCCGCAACCGCCCAGAACCTCCGCAAGATGGCCAGGCTCGTCCCACCGCGGGAGGCGATGGCGGCAGGGTGAGGTGAAGAGGCCAATCAGGCTAACCCCACGGTGCTTTCATCCGCAATCACAACAAGGCTTTTTCAACACAATCGTCATCATATAGGACAGCGCCGCCAGAAGCCGGTCACGCGACATATCCAGTTCAAACAGACGCCGGCGCAATGTCTGCTTCAGAGTCCGTATCCCCTGAAGCACCAGCGTCATGGGAATCCGCATGCGTGCATGCGCAACGCCAACCCGTTCCTGTAAAGAAATGAGTGCGTCAACATCCGGCTGATTTTCCGGAAACAGAAAAATAAGCCAGTTCGTCAGTGCTGTATGCAGCCTTTCATGAACCGTCTCCGACGAAATATAAATCGCCGCCTCCGGATTGCTCAGAAGAGTGTCATAAAATGAATCTGCACACAGATGAGCAATACCGGCGACAAGGCGTGACACCTCAAAACGCACGCCGTCATCAACATCCCTGATGACAGTGCTCCATTCTTTTTTGTTGCGCGCGGGTATTTCACCCTCAGGTGAAACCGATGGGATATCCATCCAAACCTTCCGAAAATATCCAGTCTCCGGGCATAATACCCGTCAGTCCGCGCTCCAGGAGCCACTTATTCTCCGAACATTTTATTAAGGAAGCCTTGAAACTCAGACGGTCAGGCCGCGATGATGATATTTTATGGTACACATGGCCGGCGATGCGCAGGGCCGCCGCCATTCACAGGAAAACCGGCTCCCTGCGTATCAGCACGGAGATACACAGACTGGCACCATCCGCAGGATTTTTCGCGGTAGTAGCGTCCGCGCTCCGGAAAATAATCCCGGAGAAGCGGTTTGCGGTGACCCGCCCGGCAATACCGTGTAAGGGCTGACCGCATATCAGAATCTCGTATATGTCAGGAGTATTCTCCCCCCGTGCCTCCGAACGGTCCCTTCAGGTCTGTCTCCCGCTGTTTTCCGCACCCGGCAGCCCATGGCGCCAGACAAAAACGCCTGTTTCCTGCCGCACGCTGCGCCGTTCCCGCTGGCATATCCCTCGTTCTGGGCGTTTGCGTCATCACGACAGCCGCAGCACACGCGGCAACACTGCGTCCCGCCGCACCTGGAAAACACGCCAGACCAGCGCCATCCCAATCACCGCAAAAACCGCCGCGCGCAACACTCGCCGCAAAACCCGAAACCGTCGAAGTCACCGCTCAGCGTCGCGATTTCAGCTACCCCGAAGCCCAGCATACCCCTGACGCCTCAACCCGCGTCACCGCCGACCGACTGCTCTCCCGCGGCATCGTCACCCTGCGCGGCCTCGAATACATCGCGCCCAACCTCACCATCCAGAGCATCAACGGCACAGCCTCAACCAATTTTTACCTGCGGGGCGTCGGCTTCAATGATTTTACACAAAACAATATGGGGCCGGTCCTCACCTATTTCGATGACGTACCCTTCATCTACTCCGGCATGACTGACGGCATGATGTTCGACATGGCCGGCGCCACCGTCACTCCAGGCCCCGTTGGCACAAAACACGGCATGTCTGATACCGGCGGCGAAGTCATGCTCCGCACTGCTGACCCCACTGACACCTGGCATGCCGGCGCAAAACAGGACATCGCCTCCTACGCCCGTAGCCGATCCGAAGCTTATGTCTCAGGCCCCCTCGCCAAAGGTCTGACATTCCGCCTCTCCGGCCAGACGCAGCAGGGTGGCGGCTGGCAGACCAATCCGCTCAACGGCGACCATCTCGGCGATGCCGACCTCTGGGCGCTCCGTGGCAAACTCCGCTACAGACCGGACAGCCACACCACCATCACCCTGTCCGGCCATTTCACCCAGGATGACAGCCAGGTCGTCACCGGCATTCCCATCGACCGCCTGATCGGAACCGCCGCCCTCCCCAAACTCGCCTGGCAGCAGGCCGAATGGGGCATGCGCCCACAATTCGCCAGACTCATCGGCCGCCCCGCCGGCCTCAAGCCCGGCGAACATAATCAGTACTGGGGTGCTGACCTCAACATCAGCCACGATTTCGGCCCCGCGACCCTCACCTCCATCAGCGCCTTCAACACCGAACGCCGTGGCGAATACACCGATCAGGATGCAACCGCCCAGTCACAGGCCGATACCTACCGCGACATCGACAGCAATGTCTTCACCCAGGAACTGCGTCTCTCCTCATCGCACTCCGAAGACCGCCTGCAATGGACTGTCGGCGCGATGTACGAACGAAGCCGCATGCACCAGAGATTCTTCTTCGATTATACCGATTATGTCCCCGCCCGCGGCTACATGATGTCCACCACCTTCGGGCTTAATCAGGAAAGCACATCAGAGTTCGGAAATATCAGTTACAGACTGCCCCATAACATCACCCTTTGGGCCGGCCTGCTCCACGAACTCGACGATCGCAGTATCAGCAACCTGCAATCCGTCATCTATGGTGGTTCTACAAGGAATTTTCACGGCGAAAGCACCGCCGCAAACCAGTTCGCCGGACAGATCGGCATCTCCTGGCAGATGACGCAGAACGCGATGCTTTATTATAAAATGAGCAAAGGTTTCAAACCCGGCGGCTTCACTGCCAATAATACCCAGCTTCAGGCCCAGCTCGATCCGTTCAAACCGGAAACTGTCCTCACTTACGAGGTTGGTTTCAAAAGTGATCCGATCCCCAACCGTCTGCGCATCAATGGCGCTGCCTTCTATAACGATTATCACAATCAGCAGATCCTCGGCACCGTCCTCATCCCGAATTACGGTCCGGACAGCGAGATCACCAACGCCCCGAAATCCGAAAGCTGGGGCTTCGAGGGCACCATCGAAGCCCGTCCGGTCGAACGCCTGTTCATCACCCAGAATTTCGGCTGGCAGCGCGGTACCTTCCAGAACTTCCCGACCGTCAACCGTGCCAAAACCAATGCGTACTACGCAGCACATGGCATCTGGAGGGCCATCAACGACAATTTCAGCGGTGTTGATATGGGCCAGCCCAAACTGACCCTTAACGGCTCAGCCGAATGGCGCCAGCCGCTCGGCCATCATTATGGTCTCGATTTCGGTCCCGACTGGCTCTATCGCGGCAGTCAGGCCATGACACCGGGCGGAACCGGCTTTTACCGTCTGCCGCCCTACTTCCTCCTCGGGGCTCACGTCACCTTCCGTCCCGCTTCCAGCCACTGGCAGGCTACCCTCTACGCCCAGAACATCCTCAATCGCCACTACTCAGAGTCCGGCGGTCAGGCCACAACAGTCTATATGTACATCCCCGGCACCCCACGCTTCATCGGTGCGAGACTCTCATGCGATTTCTGAAACACCCATAAATTCTCAATAAAATTCACCAGAATTTCACATTTTCAGAAATCGTTTATCTTAATAAACCGGGGCACGGGGCCCCGAGGCTCCTGTCAGGTCCGGGAACCGCCCGGATCTCCCCGGCCTCCTCCCACCTGCAGGACCGTAGCCGACAGACCAGATACCACCGCGAAGCTGTTTGCAACCGGCACGCTATCAGATAGCGTAAATCCATGACCCGTTCGCCACATTCGCCGACCCATACCCTCGCCGCACGCTGCGTCACGATGCAAAAAAATGAGACGACGCTGCTCGAACCATGGCTGCTGCATCACGGCGCCCTGTTCGGCTTTTCCGCTCTCACCGTGATCGACAACGGCTCGGATGATCCCGTCGTGCTCGACATCCTGCGTCGCTACGAGGCCTCCGGAGTCACCGTTCTCAGAGACTACGCGACAAAGGAAGACTTCGTCCGAAAAGGCGATATCGTTGCAGATGTGATCCGGGGCTGGGACCGTGACGGCGGCTACGCGTTCGCTTTGCCGCTCGACTGTGACGAGTTCATTGTGACCATGACCGGCAGCCTGGCGTGGGACCGCGATTCAGTGTTCGCCGCGCTGGCACGGATGGCAGACCAGCAGGCAACCTTCGTCAACAACCGCGTGCTGCTCAACGTCCCCTCCCGACCAGGTTATTTCCGCCCGCAAATCATCCGACGGGCGATCTTCGCCGCCAACACCATCGTTTCACTCGATCATGGTTTTCATAATCCGGGCACAATCTATCCCGATCGCTGGGGCCAGTCCCTGCTCGCCTGCCTGCACCTGCATAACCGACCGCGCTTCACGGATATCCAGCGCGCCGCCCACGAAAAACTGCGCCACCTGATCGGTGATGCCGACCCCGCATCCGTCTCACCAACTTCGGAAGGATATCATCTCTATTCCTATTTCCGGATACCGGAAGCGGATTTCCTGAAGCAGTATCGTGACCATCCGGACATCTACGCCCCCGGCCTGCTCTCCTGGTTTGAAGAAATTGGCATAGACTGGCACAGACTTCTCGGAACCGGCGGCGTGCAGTTGCCGGTCACACCGCCTGCCGGATTTCTGGTCCACAAATCGGATGATGACGAACGACGACATCGCTTCGTCCAGTTTGACGCCGCCTTCTACGCCGCCACCAATCCCGATGTGGCTCAGGACGCTTTCTACGGACAGTGGCCTCTCCTGCATTACATCACCAGCGGCTGGGACGAAGGCCGGCTGCCCAACGGCCAGTCCCTGCCTCCGATCGTCGTGGAGCAGGAGATCGTGGACTAAAAGCCTGCGCCATAAATTCCTCTGCCAGCAACACTGCGCGCCAGCACAAAACCTCATCTACCTGTTTTTCTCCATGAACACACGCCACGCAGGAACTCCTGCCACCAGCATCCGTTGGCCATCATGGAACCGCCAGAGCGCCCTCCCGCTGACAGTCCCGGTTATCCCGAAAAAACGCAGAAGGCCTCTCATCATGAAGATGCTGCCCGACGACCGCCCCGGTGAACCGGGCATCGTGTTTCGCCTTGCTGTCGTCGGCGCTGTCCCGCTGGTCCTCGGGCTCGCCTTCATCGGCGCAGCCGGATGGTTCTCGCCACACCGGCTGACACAGTCCACCCTGATGAACACCTTCCAGGCCGTCGACGGCCTCCACCCCGGCTTCCGACGCAATCACGCAAAAGGTATGTGTGTTACGGGCTGGTTCGAAAGCAGCGGACAGGCAATGCACCTGTCCCGCGCCACCCTGTTCGGCCCCGTCCGTTCGCCCGTCATCGGCCGCTTCGCCCTGGCCGGAGGCATGCCGTATCAGAACGACGCGCCAGCGAAAGTTCGCAGCATGGCCCTGCGCATCATGCCCCCCGATGGCGCGGAATGGCGAATGGGGATCAACGACATCCCGGTCTTCCCCGTCCGTAACGTCAGCGAATTCAACACCTTCACACTCGCCACGCGCCCCGATCCCCGAACAGGCAAACCCGATCCGGCCCGCATGGGCGCCTTCGTGACCACCCACCCGGAAACAGCGCAGGCCATCGCCCTGATAAAGAGCCGTCCCATCACATCAGGTTTCGCAAACGACACCTATAACAGCCTCGACAGTTTCCTGTTCGTCAGCCCGAACGGAACCACAACCCCGGTGCGCTGGGCCATGGTGCCCGAACAGGCCCGGCAACAATCCGAACCACGCCCCGATGAGACGCATGACGGCAGGGACTACCTCTTCACCGACCTCATCGCCGCGCTCGCCAGAGCACCACTGCGCTGGCACCTGATGATCACACCGGCAGAGCCCGGAGACCCCGTCGCCGATCCCGCACTCCCCTGGCCCTCTTCCCGGCCACAGATCGACGCCGGCGTGCTGACGCTGAACGCTGCGGAAAGCGAGGACGGAGGCCCCTGCACCAATTTCACCTATGACCCGCTGGTGCTCCCGTCCGGCATCACTCCCTCGGATGACCCGATCCCCGCCGCACGGTCCGCCGCCTATGCCCGCTCACTCACCCTGCGTTCAGGTGAACATAAACCCCCGGGCGCCATCACGCCCGCCATGATCCGGCCGGGAGAAAAAACATGAGCACCTCAATCCGTTTTTCCGGACTGGCCCGCATCCTGCACTGGCTGATGGCCGTCATGATACTGACCATGCTGTTCGTCGGCGTCTTCATGGCCACTACCACCGGCCCCGCCTATTACACACTGCTCAGCCTGCATCGCCCGCTGGGAATCGCCATCCTGCTTCTGGCGCTCGTCCGGCTGACAAACCGTCTGCTCGTGCCACCGCCTTCGCTGCCGGACACCATGCCGCCCCTGCAGAAAGCCGCCGCCCTCGGCTCCCACGTCCTGCTTTACGCCCTGATGATCGCCATGCCTCTGATCGGATGGGGCATGCTCTCAGCCGGAAACTATCCCGTCATCATGTGGGGCGGATTCCACCTGCCGCCGATCCTCCCGCATAACCCCGTCCTGTTCGCCACGCTCCGACACCTGCACACCTGGCTCGCCATCCTCCTCTTCGCGACAATCCTGCTGCATCTCGCTGCGGCCCTCCTGCACGCGCTCATTCTGCGAGACAGCGTCTGGCCCTCAATGGTGTCCTTCAGACGAACCGAACGTGATCTCCCCTGAACAGGCGAGACTTCCCGGACACATCCGTCACCCCCGATAAACTTCCCCGGCCGGCAACAGCTTCCCGGGATTCAAAATCCCCGTCGGGTCCATCGTCGCCTTAAGCGCCCGCATCACCCGCAGCGCCCCGGCTCCGTGCTCTGTCTCCAGAAACTCCTGCTTGCCCAGACCCACACCATGCTCACCCGAGCACGAGCCGCCCATCGCCAGCGCCCGTCCGACAATCTTCCGGTCCAGAGCCAGAATCTCAGCCCGACCCGCTGCATTGTCCTCCGCCAGAATCAGCGTGTGGAAATTCCCGTCCCCCACATGCCCCACCATCGCCGCCCGCATCCCCGAAGCCGCGATGTCCTCGCGCACCCCCGCAATCAGTTCGGCCAGCTTCGAAATCGGAACAATGCAGTCCGTCGAAATCACCAGCGCCCCAGGCTCCAGCGCCCGTGCAGCCCAGTAAGCATCATGCCGCGCCTTCCACAGCCGCGACCGCTCCTCCGGTGTGTCCGCCCAGGCAAAGCCCAGCCCGCCATTCTCCCGCGCAAGCTCCTCCGTCGCCTTAACCTGCTCGCTCACCGCCCCCGGGCCGCCAGCGAACTCAAAGAACAGAGTAGGCAACGCCCGAAGCTCATCCAGATGCGAATAGCGAATACACGCCTCCATCTGCATCTCATCCGCCAGTTCCACACGCGCGACCGGGATTCCATACTGGATCACCTCAACCGCCGTGCGCACCGCCTCGTCCACCGTCTCAAACTGACACACCGCCGCCGCCACACTCTCCGGCAGCCCGTACAGCCGCAACTGAACCTCGGTAATCACCCCGAGTGTCCCCTCGGACCCGATAAACAGCGACGTCAGATCATATCCCGTCGAGGACTTCCGAACCCGCCCGCCCGTGCGGATCACCTCGCCCGTCGCCAGAACCACCGTCAGCCCCAGCACATTTTCCTTGATCGTCCCGTACCGGACCGCCGCCGTCCCGGAAGCCCGCGTCGCGCACATCCCGCCCAGCGTCGCCTCACCACCCGGATCAACCGGAAAGAACAGCCCGGCGTCACGAATCTGCGCGTTCAGCCCCTGCCGCGTCAGTCCCGCCTGCACCCGGCAGTCCAGATCCTCAGGATTGAACTGCACAATCCCCGTCATGCGTGACAGATCCAGACTGATCGCATGTTCCGGCGGCGTCACATGCCCTTCAACCGATGTTCCCGCGCCAAACGCCACCACCGGCACCCGATGTTCATGACACAGATTTAAAACAGCCGAGACATCGTCGGTGCTTTCCGCAAACACCACCGCCTCGGGCAAACGTGATGCATCCAGCGCCTCGCCGTGACTGTGCTCCTCCCGCACGGATCCGACAGTGCTGACCCGCGCGCCCATTCGCTCCTGAAGCGCTGTGATAACAAGCCGGATACGCGACGCAGGCAAATCAGAACCGTCAGCCATGAAAACAGCACCCTGTCAGCAGAGAGAAGAAAACAGGGACTGTAGCAGCCCCGTCAGCCTCCCGTCACCTGTTCGCACTCATGACAGAACTGCGCCGCCTCATCACCGCCAGATACTTCGGACAGAGCCATGGCGCGTGCTCCCTCAGTCGCAATGTTCCGGGGGGAGCGTCTGCGTGCTGAAAATCAACTTTTCTTAGTAAATTTCAGGGATAATCATGGAGTCCTGTGTCGGCTGACGCACATAATCCTCATTGCACAGACGCGGTGGAAGTGTCACGAGCGGCCGCTCCACCTCATGATACGGAACCTGCGCCAGCAGATGACTGATGCAGTTCAGGCGGGCCTTTTTCTTATCAACCGCCTGAACCACCCACCACGGCGCTTCCTCAATGCTCGAACGCTCCAGCATGACCTCCTTGGCGCGTGTATAGTCCTCCCAGCGCACACGGCTCTCCAGATCCATCGGACTCAGCTTCCACTGTTTGAGAGAGTCCTCGATACGCGCCCCGAAACGCGCTTCCTGCTCTTCGTCCGTAATCGAAAACCAGTATTTCACAACCTTGATCCCACTGCGGACCAGCATTTTCTCAAATTCAGGCACGGAACGGAAAAACTCTTCGTATTGCTCATCCGTGCAAAAACCCATCACCCGCTCAACGCCAGCCCGGTTATACCAGCTGCGGTCAAACAGAACGATCTCGCCTCCGGCAGGAAGATGCTCGACATAACGCTGGAAATACCATTGCGTCCGCTGGCGTTCACTGGGAGCCGGCAACGCAGCCACGCGGCAGACGCGGGGATTGAGACGCTGGGTAATCCGCTTGATAACGCCGCCCTTGCCAGCCGCGTCCCGCCCCTCAAAAAGAACAACCAGGCGATATCCGGTGTCCCTGACCCAGTCCTGTAGCTTTACCAGTTCACCCTGAAGCCGGAGCAGTTCATGAAAATACGTTTTTCTGAATGCGCGGGCCTCGGCGTTCCCGGCCCCGTCCATCCGGCGATCGTCGAGCCCGAGTTCAAACTCTTCGTCAAGATCATCAATAATCTCGTTCCGGACCCGGTTGCGCTCTGTTTCAGACCACGTGTTCATGCTGTTCTCACTCACTGTCAGTTCCAACGGATTGCCTGTCGGAGCATCACCATACTCTGACCCATCACCATGGGTTCGTCATGGCATTCTCCGGCCCGCGGGTCAGATTTCACGGAACAGACATAAACAGAGCCTGAATTCAGAAACTCGTTGTCACATTCAGACCTGCAACCGCCGCATCAGGAATCCTCCGGCCCGTCGCGCTGTCGATCACCCCTCCACACAGGCGCCTGCCAGGTGAGCTCAATGTGGTGTTCGGCATGAAGCGGCGCCGCGTCCGGCGCGTGAAGCAATGTCTCATCCAGACTGTTGGCAAGCGTCCGGTCTCCAAACTGTCCCATCCCCCAGGCCCGAAACGTCATCCGGACGGCCCGGAACAAGCCCGTGAAACGTCACCCCGGCATCGGCTGCCATGGAAATGTGTTGCGCGAGCCATCGGTCGCGCTGATTCTGAAAAACAGACTGGCCGCCCGCGGCGTCGTTTCGTCCGTGCGCCAGACAGTCTGATCAGCGACGGCGTAAACCATCCAGTTGCCGCGATGCATGAGAGGAACACCCGTTGATGTCGGGCTGGCAAGAAGCTGCCCCCGGTCGTCATATCTCCGGTCAGGAAATGCCCCCGTGTCGTAAAAACCCCCAACCGTCCACGTGCCCGGCAGCATCGCATGGTCAGCGCCCAGACGGCGTGCCGCATCCACGGAAAACTGCGCCTCCGCAATGATGAAAACACCGGTGGACAGATCAAACCGGGTGCCGGAAGCATTTCGGACAGCCGGGCTGGTTGTGCCATAAAACGGCCCCCCGGCGGGATTGTCATCCGTCACAGCCACTAGCAGAACGAGCGGATAGGTCGGAATAGCGCGAAATCTCACGCCGGGTGAGGAATAAGGCCGGGAGGGACCGCCGGAATAGAGATTGGGGGCGCCCGAAAGAGGTCAGCCAAAACTCGCGTTCAGAAACAGGGAGGCATTGTCACTGACAATGAATTCGGTATCCGGGTCGATGGCGCCAGGCCGGATATCCAGACGATTGCCCAGAAACCCCTGGCCATACCAAAGCTCGAACAGGCGCGTCGATCGTCCGGCATCATAGCCGCTGATGGTGTTCAGCGCACCAACCCTGTCACCCGTAAAAGATCGTCCCCGAATCTGAAGCGCGCTGACATTGAACAGACCATTTCGCCAGCCCGGCAGCGGACCGGTATTCATCGTGAGCATCATGGCCGTCATGCCGTTATAGCTCGCCCCCCTGCTTCGCCCTCCGGCAACGTCGCCCCACAGTTCCTCAACATCCTGAAGACTAAAACGGACTCCATAATCATGCATGCGGGACCGGAGGCTGGAAGGATCGCCGATAATGGTCGTGTCCCAGCTCTCCGAAGAACTGTCGAGAGCGGAAGACGGAAAGGGCAGGGGAACGCCTGACGGGAGAATATCCGTGACCGCCAGACGGTCCGCCCCCAGCGCAGGAACCGCCATCACCAGCGCCGTCGCAAGAAAATCCCGACAGTCCCCGATGCGTCTCAGAGCCCTGCGCCGATCACATCAGGAGACCGGGCAACGCCGGAGCACCGGCAAAGAAAAATATCCGGAACAAGGGATGCCCGCCACAGCGCCAAATCCGGTCGCGCCACAGGCCGCTTGTCCGGCAGTCCTGTCCAGCATCGGTGTGCCCGTTCGTTAAGTGACCACGGTTCCTGTAACCACATGGCCGGACTGCCCCGCCATTATAGTTTTATGACGACCCGGCCCCCGGGCAGCAGGCTTCGCAAACCACGACACTCAGAAAACCAGGCAAAGAACGGCATAGCAGGGCAGGGAGGCCACCCCGCCCTCCTCACACCCGGACAACAGGCATCGCCGGTTTGCCCACCCCTAAAAATCATGACACAATCGTATCAAAATTATTCGTGTGGAACCTCATGCCAGTAACGCCAGCTCGCCGCCTCACCTTCCGCCACCTGCTGCTGGGCGCCGTCATCACCCTGCCGCCCCTCGCCGCAAATGCCCCCCTCCTGGCTGCCGATACCACCCAGGCCCCGCACGCCGCCTTCATCGCAAAAGAAGTGATGGTCCCCATGCGCGACGGTGCCAGCCTGCAAACCGTCATCGTCACCCCTGCCGGGCAGACCGGCCCGCTCCCCATCCTCCTGACGCGCACCCCCTACGGCGTGCCCGATCAGGCCATGATCGACCAGGAATCCCCCAAACCGATCTCACGGGAACTGCCAAGCTGGCACGCATTTCAGAAAGACGGCTACATCATGGTGTACCAGAATCTGCGTGGCCGCTTTAAATCCGAAGGCGAATTCCTGAAAAGCTCCCGATACGACGAAAACAACCCAAAACAGCCCAATGAAACGAACGACGCCTGGGACACCATCGACTGGCTGGTGAAAAACATCCCGAACAATAACGGTCGCGTCGGCCTCTACGGCGTGTCCTACGCCGGACTCACCTCAGGCATGGCGCTCCTCAACCCGCATCCAGCCCTGAAAGCCATCAGCGAACAGGCCTCTCCCGCCGATCAGTGGATGAACGACGACGATCACCATTACGGCGCCCTGCGCGAAAGCTACACCTTCGAATACACAGTCATGGAAGAGGCGGACCGCAACGCCAACACCCATTTCGATTTCAGCACACATGATGTCTATGACTGGTATCTCGCCCTCGGCCCGCTCACCAACGTCAACGATCATTACCTGCATAACAAACTCGGCTACTGGAACGCCACCATGGCCCACCCGGACTACGATGCGTTCTGGAAAGAAGAAGCCTGGTACAAAAAGATCCACGCCTCCACAGTCCCGAACCTGAACGTCGCCGGCTTCTGGGACCAGGAAGACCCCTGGGGACCCTGGCAGATCTTTCGCGCCGCCGGACAGCATGACCCGGACAATACAAACCTCATCGTCGCCGGGCCCTGGTATCACGGGGGCTGGCAACGCACCGACGGCGACACGATCGGCCTCCTGCCTATGGGCGGCCACAAAACCGGCGCGGAATTCCGCGAAGAGATCGAAGCCCCGTTCTTCGCTTACTACCTCCACGACAAAGGCGAAAAACCGACGTGGAAAGCCCGCATGTTCGAAACCGGCTCAAACACCTGGCGCAGCTACGCCACCTGGCCGGACGCACACGTCAAAACCGAAACCCTCTGGTTCCACTCCGACGGAACCCTGTCCTTCACGCCACCCGCAAAAGCCGAAACCCCGTTCCGTCAATACATCTCCGACCCCGCCAGCCCGGTGCCCTACCGCGCCCGCCCCATCTCGCCAACCTATCCGACACCCGAATGGCGAACCTGGGAAACCAATGACCAGCGCTTCGTCGATCACCGCCCCGACGTCCTCACCTTCACCAGCGTCCCCCTCGATCATGACCTCCGCATCGCCGGCCCCCTCGAAGCCCACCTCTTCGCCTCAACCTCCGGCCAGGATTCCGACTTCATCGTGAAACTGATCGATGCCTTCCCGGAAAAAGATCAGAAAACCGCCCTGACCAGCCCGGAAACCGCCACATGGGCAGAGTCCATGAACGGCTACCAACTCCCCATCGCCATGGAAGTCCGCCGTGGCCGCTACCTCCACGACTTTAGTCACCCCGCTCCGCTCACACCCAACAAAGTCACCGACTGGCCCGTCCCGTTACGCGACCATGACCACGTCTTCCTCAAAGGCCACCGCATCATGGTCCAGATCCAGTCCACCTGGTTCCCCCTGATCGACCGCAACCCGCAAACCTGGGTCACCAGTATCTACCAGGCTAAAGCATCCAGCTTCCGCCCTGCCACCCAGCGTGTTTACGCCAGCCCCCAGGCCGCCTCGCACATAGACCTGCCCGTCCTCCCGGCTTCGCCCTGACTTCAGAAATCATTCGTCAGAGAAAAGCTCAAAGCCGGAGGATACGGAGCGCAGGCAGGGCCGCCGGCACGCAGCGGTCACGACCTGTCGACCTGTCGCTGCTTCCGGCGCTCCCGGCCGTCAGGTCACCGCCCACTGCTTCACCATGGCAACGGCAAAGTCACGATATGAACGCGGGGCATGGCCGAGAACCGTCGTGAGACGATCGATTTCCGCCTGTTCCGCCATCGTTCCATCCTGCTGATAGCGCCGGAACATAAGTTTCAGGTCATAAGCCAGCCGGGTGCAGAGGCCCGAAGGCTTTGCTCCGGAATGTCGGGATCGTCTCCGCCATAACGGATCGCCCGAGCCGACACCTCGCTCCAGATCACCGCGATGGCGTCTCCGTTCAGGCAGTCCGGCCCACCAGGTCACAGGTCTCACGGGGAAGGGACGCTTCGCTGCGTCCGCGGCGCAAAAGCTCTTTCGCCGCCCGCTTTGCGCGCACCTGCTCACAGGTACAGCCTGAACAGGGGCTGATGACCGACACTGTCGCCGGCCCGTAACACAGGCTCCCTCCCGCCTTCCTGCCCCGCCGCACCTGAATGAGCTCTGATCCGGTCATTGCGAGCCCTCCGGCGGACAACTCCCGTCCGCCTTTCCACGTGCAAGGAGTCTGCCATATCCCTGCCTTCTCAACTCACAGGGAAACCGGGAATGTAATGCCTTTTCGACCAGAGTATTTTTATCAAAAATACCGGCCATTCGTGAAACAAACCAGATCTGGTCGGCATCTTTGATCTTATCTTCAGAAGGAGGCAACATTTCCGGAGTAATGCCAGGATCGCCGCCTCCACCACCCGGATAGAAAAAATGCGGGCCGGTAACAGGGAAATGACCCGGAACCGGTAATAATTCCATCCTGATCTTTAGCCGTTCCGTATAGTACAGAAAGGGAAGTTCAGAATCTGCCGCCAGAATAACAACCTTCGGAATTTCCCCATGGGCATTGTCACGGATCGCGATCACAAGCCCTCGCCAGTCCTCAGAGGCTGATACAGGACCAGACCAGAAAAACCATGATGCGGCCGCTCCCATCATGGCCACCGTAATAATCAGGATCTTTCGTGCCCGTACCGAGATTAAAGGCGCGCAGGCCATCATGATAATGACCGGTACCTGCGAAGGCTGTAATGTCCGGAACAGAAAAACCGGTTGGCCACTCCGGCTGATCGCAAAGGATATCAGTGTGGGCGCTACAGCCATGACCAGCAGAGTGAGCGGAACAGCCCGCGGGATGTCACCGTCACCGGATTTCCGCCACAGCGCCCACAGCCCCGTCAATCCGATGCCGATCACCGGAAACGCCACGAGCGCCATGACAGGCCCGGAAGAAGGATATCCCAGCGGCATCTGTGCGACCACGTGATAAACGTCCCCGATACCAGGACGGCTTAACCAGAACCCCTGCTTTCCCATCGTTTCCATCTGCATCAGGATGATTGGAATATCGGGAGCATAAAGCAACCCGGCCAGCGCCGCTGACAGCAGAAGATTGACCAGCAATGGCGCGGACCGTTCGCCAGCGGTCAGCCACCAGAACAGCAAACATCCCCCCAGCACCAACCCGAACAGCGGCCCGAAATTGTGGCTCCATGCCAGAAGCGCAATGCCAGAACCGATGCCCGAGAAATACAGTGCCATTGCGGGATCTCGCGCCAGCAGCCGCGACATCGGCTGCGCCGCCCGCCCGCCGGCAGCCATGACGCCGATCGCTGAAAGCAACGCGATCGACAGTCCAAGAGTCATGAACACATAGGGCCGGGCATCCTGCGCCGCCGTCAGTTGTGTCGCTGAACAGGCAAAAAGCAGAGAACTCAGAATGGAGGCACTACACCCCGTCCGCCGACCACCGCACACATAAGCTGTCATTGCGACAAACGGGATTGTCACGGTGTTCACAAGCGCGGAGAGCAGCCGCAACGTAAATTCATCATCGCCAAAAGCTGTCCGCCACAGTTTCAGAAGCGAATAATAGAAACTCGGATGAGTCTCGAACCGGGGTACCTCCTGCCAGAGATAGCGCCAGTCGCGGGAAGAAAACCACGCGCTGAAAGTCTCATCCAGCCATAATGAAGGTGTGCCGAGATGATAAAGCCTCATCGCCAGCCCGAACAGCATCACCAGTCCGATGACCCGGGGCAAAGCCGATCCGCAACGCCGCACCTCTCCGGTCCTGATCAGATAACGGGCAATCATGCAGAAGCACCTCGCTAAGTCTCAGGAAGAGATATCCTACTGATGTCAGAAAATCACAAAAAGACCCGGCGGAAAGCGGTTGCGACGGAGTGAAGGCAGAGACTGCCGCGTGCTCCACTCTGAAAAACAACACTTTACCCGAAAGCGACACAGTTTTCCTGCTCACATTCAGACAAAATGGCATCTCCCTGAGACGCCCGTCAGACAAAGAAGCTTCATCGTGGAAAATCCGCTGCCTCCCTGTCTGAACACATTTTTCCGGCCCGGAATGTTTCCGCCGCACGTCGCCAGCCCTGCCAGTCTGTTGCGGACTGTTCAGAACAGGAGGCAGAGCGTGCCAGCTATCCGGAGGGCCGCGACCTCTGGCGCCGCATCAGGTCGTACAGAGATAACCTCGCGCCGTCATGGTCCACAGCAGAAAATGCTGAATTGCGCTGACTCTGTATCGCCAGAACACTGTGCGAAGGTGAAAAAGACACGATTACGATGTGTCACCTGTATTATCCTTTTGTAGTCGAAACGTGTCGGTCGGGAACTGACCACTCCCGTTGCCGTCCCCTGCCGGAGACAAGAATATTGTGACTGCGACCGATATCAGAAGCGTCACTGATCAGAGAGATCTCGCAGGAAAAATTTCCGACTCAGCCGGAGATTGTCTGACATCCCGGCATGTCCTTCCGTTTCCCGATGACCGTATCACCGTCGATGTCATCGTCCCGGCCGCGGACGCCACTGTCGAACGCCTGCCCGCCGATACATTTCTCTTTGTTCCTGAAGGACATCTCTCCCTGAACCGGACAGAGGCCGGTGTGAATGAGGGGCTGATCATCACAGCCGGAATGATGTTCGACCGGAAAGCGTCCACCGACACAAATCTGATCAGAATGCAGGTTCAGGGGTCCGAAACCAACAGTCCGGCTATCATCGGCATGGACGCGGATGCCCCGTTGTCCCCATCCTCTTCATCGCCGGTGGCGTATCTGAGCGGTCCGACGTCAGACCGTGAAAGCAGCACCGCATGGCGGTCGGCTGACGAACAGTTCTGCAGCGGAATACGGGCGTCCACACTATTTCCGGTGCCCTGTTCCCTCTGTGCATTATGAATTTATGGATCTGTATGAAGGAAGTGCAACCTTTGTCAGCTAGGAGGGGAGAGCGACAGACATTTCATGCCGGTGATGCCTTTCTCGTCGGTCGCGATGCGGTGTGGACATGGGACAGTCAGTGCCGTGTAAAAAAAGTTCGTGATTTTCCGCTCGGCCTGCGGACAGATCGGAATGATCGCCGTGCTCGCCAGACGACTCCCGAATTTCATAGTGTGTCCGGACAGCCAGTCCTCAGGTCCCGGAACGTCATCCGCGATACCTGATGCAAAGTCTCGTGCTGCTGGCGGCGTTCTCCCGAAGCGCACAGTTCAGGTCGCAGTCTGTTTTATTCCGATATAAAAACGACATGATATTCTGAATTAGTAACGAAATCAGAGTTTTCCTCTGTCGCGTTACGCCCACAATCATCCGAAGAAGGGCGAGGTTTTACGCTCTTCAGTCTCTCAGGATCGTCCCGGAGGAATAAATATGGCTACCACTCGTAACGTTGTCGTAGTGTGGCGCTCTGTATCAGCGCCGTTTCCGTCGGGTATCGCTGCCGGCAGAGTATCACGATCCCTGCGTCTGCTGTTTTCCGTTTCATCGCTGGTCGGAATGTATGGTTTTTCCGGTAGTATTTCCGGTAAGGCTGAAGCGGCGACCGGGCATCACCCGCTGGCGGATGAGCAGGCTTCATCAGCGGTCACTTCCCGGAAGCCTGTCGCGACAAAGCAATCGGCTCCGCAGAAAAAGCCACCGCAGAATTTTACGGCCTCAGGTGAGGAAACCGTGAAAGTGACAGGGCGCGCCTCCCTGCCGAACGGCGTGACAAACACGACTCCCGGTGGTGGTATGATGCCGCCTCAGACGATCGCAAAATCACGAAGCGGGCTGACCCGCGATTACATCGCAAAACAGAGCCCGACGAGTAACGCGGCCGCCCTCGTGGCCAGTCTTCCGGGCGTGGTCTATGCCGGCAATGACCCGCTCGGGACAAATGACGATCAGCAGGGACTGACGGTTCGCGGACTGAATCAGCAGGAAATCGGTTATCTCTTCGAAGGCATTCCGGCCGCTGCGCCAGTCTATCTTCTGCCCTACACATCAGCCGCGGCCGATAATGAAAACATTCAGTCCCTGACGCTGACTCAGGGATCTCCGGACACGCGCTCCCCGCTTTACAATGCTGTTGGCGGTGAACTCTCAGAGACAATGCGTGATCCCGAACATCATTTTGGCGGCCTGATTGACGCCACATACGGTTCGTTCAGTTTGCGGCGCCATTTTATCCGGGTTGATACAGGAGAACTGGGAAACAGCGGCATCCGCGGATTTATCTCATTCTCTCATCGTCAGGCAGATGAATGGCGTGGCGTTGGCGGGACAAGGCGCTATCATATTGACATGAAGCTTCTGAAAGAGTGGGAAGGCGGCAGCCGGGCCTCTTTCGTGATGAGCTATAACGACGCAAAGCAGTATTATCTCAGAGCGCCTACGAAATCGCAGTGGAATCAGTATGGTGTCAATTTCAACTACAATGACACACCGCTGGGGAGTTCTCCGGCAAATTACTATAAATACGAAGAAAACAGGATGAAGAAATTTATCCTGGGCGCTCCGGTCAATCTGAAATTCGACCACGGACTGTCACTGGATATCACGCCTTATTTCACCTATTCGTGGGGCTACGATAACGGCGGTTCAACGCTGAGCCGGGACGGCAGTTATCTTGGTCCCGATCCGGCTGGCCCGTTGCAGGTGGGTGGAACAAACAACAGTATCGTGGCAGCCTCAATCGACACATATACTCTGGCATATTCCGGCATAAATGCCGTGATGTCCTGGACAAAGGGCCATAATACGCTGACAGGCGGAGCCTGGTACTCCTATTTCGATCAGGCGGAACCGCAGAGCTATCAGGCAGTCAATCCGGATGGCGGCGTGCCGAGCATGTGGGGTAACAATCCGATTCTGACAGAGAACGGCAGTATTCTGCGAACATATGACATTCACCTTGTCCAGCAGACCAATGCGCTTTTCATCAACGACACCTACAAGGCGCTGAATGATAAGCTGACAGTCACTGCCGGGTTTAAGGAAGTGATGGTAACCCGTTCACAGACAAACAATGTGCCCGGCGTGACCTATGCGACCGGCCAGAGCGCCGCAGAACCGCTGCCGCAATTCATGGCAAGCTACAAAATCACGCCGCACGATCAGATCTATATCAATGGCACGGCTTCTTTCCGTATGCCGGCCTCCATCATGACCTATGCCGATCGCTACAGTGTTTCCACAGGAAAGCTGTCATCAAAACACGCATCAGATATCAATCCTGAATTCGCTATCGGTGAGGAAATTGGTTTCCGTCACAGTGGTTTTGCCAATGTCAACGTGGCCCTGTTCAATTACAACTTCACACATCGTCAGCTCAGCACAACAACTTATCAGAACGGCCTGCCGATCTCGGAGTCGATTGATGCTGGCGGTCAGACCATGCGCGGCGCGCAGATCGAGGTCGGACTGAAGCGCTGGCATCACTTCAGTCCCTATTTCTCCGGGCAATATGAACACGCCACGATTGACAGTAATCTCCCTGCGGTTGCGTCCGACGGCACGGCAGTCAATCTGCCGACAAAAGGAAAGCTTGCGGTCAATACACCTGAATTCACGGCCGCTGTCGGTTTGAACTATGATGACGGATCGACGTTTGGCGGGTTCAATATGAACTATATCGGCAAACAGTACTCCACCTTCATGAATGATGAATCGATCGGCGGTTACGAGACATTCAACGTCAATCTCGGCTATCGTTTCAGAAACTTTGGTTTCGCCAAACATCCCCAGATTCAGCTCAATCTTCTGAATATCGGAAACAATGGCTATCTGTCAGGGACAAGCAGCATCAAGACCAATGCCCGCAGCATTTCCGTGGCAGGCCACTCAGTGGCCGGATCGTCGCCCCAGTATTATGTCGGCGGCGGTTTCGCAGGTGTGCTCTCTTTCTCAGTGGGTTTCTGAAAGCATCAAAATCGGAGACGTGTAATGACCAGATTTCCAAAAGCCCTCACTTTCGACGTCGTTGGTACTCTGATCGACTTTGAAACGGGGATGATCCGTGCTCTGCAGACACTGTGCGACAAAGAAATCGACCGTGAAGCCTTTCTCTCAGCCTACCGTGGAATGCGCGCACGCGGTAAAACGCTGCCATTCCCGGAAGATCTGAAACCGATTTATCAGACTCTGGCCACTCAGTTCGGACTGCCGGAAGACGAGGCTTACGCGGATGCTTTTGTCCTCGCCGCAAAAGACTGGCCGGCTTTTCCGGACTCGGTCGAAGCCCTGGAGCGTCTCGGCCAGCATTTTGCGCTGGTGGCCATGACCAATACACAGCGCTGGGCCTTCTCCGGTATGGAGAAGACGCTCGGACTGCCATTCCATGATTCGATCACGGCGGACGATGCGCTTTGCGAAAAACCGGATACCGCATTTTTCGGTTTCGCACGCGGACGCCTCAGCCGCGACGGTATCCTGAAAGACGATATTCTTCACGTCGCACAAAGCCAGTACCATGATATCGGTATCGCAAGAAAGCTGGGCTACACCGTGTGCTGGATCGAACGCCGCAAAGGGGCAGGCGGCTTTGGCGGAACAATAGCCGTCGAAAACCTCACCACGCCCGATTATCATTTCTCAACACTGAAGGAACTGGCTGACCTTGCGGATCAGGATGCATTGCTGATGCTGCGATCCTGAGGAGGGGACGGAATGGAAGTCCGGACACCTGATGAAATACCTCCCTCCGCCTTCCATCTCCGTCTTGCGCTGATCGCCGGAGGCGGCCCGTTTTGTGACGGCTATATTCTTGGCCTGATCGGCATCGTGCTGCCCTTGCTGGTCCATGATTTTCATCTGAGCGCGGATGCGACAGGGCTGATCGGAGCGTCGTCACTTCTGGGTGTGTTCGTGGGCGGCCTGTCAGGCGGCATGATTTCCGACCGCTTCGGGCGCAAACTCCTCTACACCGTCAACATTGTCATGTTTGCGGCCTTCTCTGCAGCTCAGTTTTTCAGCGACAGTTTTACATCCCTGCTCATGTGGCGATTCCTGATCGGCGTCGCTATCGGCGCCGATTATCCGATCGCAACCGCCTATGTGACAGAGTTCATGCCCCGCCGCTGGCGAGGCCCCGCCCTGGCCGGGCTGATCACCTTCTGGTGGCTCGGTTACGTCGCCAGCTTCCTGATCGGTTATGTCCTGATCTCCTGGTATCCCGGAAACTGGAATCTGGTCCTCGGATCGAGTTTTGTTCCTTCCTCCCTGCTCCTGCTGTGCCGGGCCGGAATGCCGGAATCACCTCTGTGGCTGGCCGGCGCGGGCCGGGTTACGGAAGCGCGGCACATCGTAAAAACGTTCCTGCACACGGACGTCTCTTTCGAGGGCGTGAGCACAAACCGCATGCGCGGAGGAGCGGGCCGTGCCCTGTCCATGCTCCTCTCGCCGCGCTATCGGGGCACACTGCTTTTCGTATGCACTTTCTGGATTCTCCAGAGCGCGCCAGCATTTTCCATTCACACTCTTCAGGCGCAGATTCTGGCGCAGATGCATATGCGCAACCCGCTCCTGGCCGCATGCGTGGTGACCTGCTTTACGTTTCTGGGTATCCTTCCGGTCTCGTTCGGCCTGATCAACGTCATGGGACGCCGCACGCTGCTGATCTGGTCGTTCATTCTGGGCGCCGCGGCGCTTCTGTTCATTGCTGCATGGCCAGGTCAGGTCGGCTGGCTCGTCATTGCGGCGTTCATTATCTATTCCGCAGTCGAAGCAGCTGGGAGTGGTTTGCAGTTCGTCTATCCCAACGAACTGTTCCCGACAGAAATCCGCGGAACGGCCGTGGGCTTCGCGTCATCGGCCAGCCGGCTGGGAGCCGCACTGGGCACATTTCTCCTGCCGCTCGGTGTGTCGCATTATGGTGTCAGGACAACGCTTTTTGCGGCTTGCACAATCCTGGCAGCCGGGGCCTTTATCTCGTGGCGATGGGCCCCTGAGACGTCAGGACTCAGCCTTTCCGAGGCCAGCCACATCACACCCTCCTGACAGGGTTATGGAGTCGTCTTATGAAACTCACGTCCTACTGGCTCGATACCGCACCGCTCTTCACCGGCACGCCGCAGGCGGCATTGCCGGGACAGGTGGACGCGGTCATCGCAGGAGGAGGATTCAGTGGCCTCTCAGCCGCCCTTCGTCTTCGACAGCTCGGGGCGTCCGTCGTGGTCCTGGAACGTGACCGGGTCATCGGTGAAGCATCCGGCCGGAATGGCGGTCATGTGAATAATGGCCTGGCCGGCAGCTTTTCCGCATCCTGCGCGAAGCTGGGAGAAGAGACTGCCACACGGCTGTATAAGGTGTTTAACAGCGCGGTCGATACCGTTGAGACCATCACACGGGAAAACAACATCGACTGCGATTTCGCGCGATGTGGCAAGCTGAAGGTCGGCAACCGGCAGGCTCATGCGGCGGCGCTTCAGGCCGATCATGCGCGGCTGACAGCAGCAGCAGACCCTGAAGCCTGCCTTCTGGACAGAAATCAGGTCAGCGAGGAACTCGGATCAGACCTGTTCAGCAGCGGCCTGCTCTATCCCGACAGTGCGCGGATGCATATGGGACGTTTCGGAGTGGGTCTGGCGAACGCCGTAATGCATGCTGGCGGCCAGATTTTTGAAAACACGCCGATGACCGGTATGAAACGGAATGGCAGCTCTTTTGAAATCACGACCCCTCGGGGAAAGATTCTCGCAAAATCAGTGCTGATGGCTACCGGGATCAGCCGGAACAGCCCCTCCTGGTTCCGGCAACGGATCATGCCGGTGGGCAGTTTCATTGTCGCGACCGAGCCTATGGATGAGGCAGCCATACGCCGGATCATGCCAGGCGGACGGAATGTCGTAACAATGCAGAATATCCATAACTATTTCCGCGCGACAGAAGATCACAGACTTATTTTTGGCGGTCGAGCCAGCTTCTCCCGCTCGCGCACCACGACAGACATTGCCAGCGGAAACATGCTTCTGGCCGCCATGCGCCGTACATTTGCGGAACTGCCGGATGTGAAAATCGACTATTGCTGGGGCGGTGACGTCGATATGACCGTCGATCGCCTGCCCCACGCAGGACAGTGGAACGGCGTGTTCTACACCATGGGCTACAGTGGCCACGGAACACAGATGTCGGTCTATATGGGCCAGCGCATGGCGGAAGCGATGGCAGGGATGCCAGACACTAACCCGCTGGCCGGCAGAGCATGGCAGAAAATCCCCTGTTATGGCCTGGCGTCTCACTTCCTGCCCCTGGTGGGGGCCTTTTACCGGGCTAAGGATTTTGTGCAGGAAATGAAGGAATAACGACAGACCAGAACGTCTGTCCCGTCATCAGAGACAGGCGGGCAGGGGATGACACCCCCTGCCCGAAAACTCCATGCCGCTTCAGTAACCTTTTGAACGATCGACCGCGGACGGGAAATTGCGTTCTCCCGCGAGATAACGGCGGACCGTATCGAGAAGAACGCGCCCGGCAGTTTCCGTCTGACTGACACTGGCTACGTGGGGCGTAATCAGCACACGCTGATCGTCCCATAGCGGACTCTCCGCAGGCAGCGGCTCAGGGCTGGTCACATCCAGAATGGCCGCACTGAGCTGTCCGCTGTCAAGCGCGGCGATCAGATCGGGTACGATAAGATGCGCCCCGCGAGCCACGTTGATGATCTGAGCCCCCTTCGGCAGGCGGGAGAACAGGCTGGTATTGAGAATGCCGCGTGTCGCATCCGTCAGTGGCAGCAGACACACCAGGATTTCCGAAGCCGCCAGAAACGCGTCCAGTTCATCCGGCCCGGCCCATGACGTGACCCCTTCAACCTCATGGCGGGACCGGCTCCACCCGCTACAGACGAAACCTTCCCTGGCAAGGGCACTTGCAACAGGCGAGCCAAGCGTTCCCATGCCCATGATACCAACCCGCCTCTGAGAAGCGATTTTGTTGTGCAGTGGCTTCCACTCATGCTGCCGCTGCTGCCTGACATAGGTCAGAATGTCACGGTGGAGCGTGAGCACCGCCCAGTTGACATATTCCACCATTCCGTCAGTCAGACCGGGTTCTATCATGCGAATGATCATCACATGATCAGGAATCTGGGTCATATCAAACTGATCGACACCGGCCCCGACAGAGAAAATTACTTCGAGATTAGGAAATAACGTCAGCAGATCCGCTGGCGGCTGCCATGTTGCAAGGAACCGCACATCCTCAGGATTCCCGGTTTCGGGCCAGACATGAAAGGGCAGATCGGGAAGCGCGCTCCGGAAGAGAGGCCCCCAGACATCCGCTCGTTCTTTTGTCGATTTCAGCAGGAATGACATTTTTTAAGTCCCCGTAATGGGAAGGTGAAAGACGATGGCACAACTTATCCGAAAGCCTGACCACACAATGCAAAGCAGGTCGCCTCGCCCGGAAGCGGTGGCACACTATCCGCCCGATCGGTTGTCATCGAAACGACAGTTCCAACACGCAGAAGCCCCCATTCGTCGAGAGCCGTCGCAATAACATCATTCTGCGGCATGTCCACACGCAGGAACTGACCGGCGCAGATCCCTGCCCAGTAAGCGACCATCGCAAGGGCAAAATTTTCGGACGTGGCCATGACCGGACCGGCAGCCTGCCCCCAGCCAAATTTGCGACAGAACGAAAACCCCAGAATACCACTTTCTGAATCGATAATAATACACCGTGCATCAGAAAGAAGGGACTCAATGAGGGACCGGCGGTCCATTTTTTTCGCTGCAGCGTCCATGGCGCAGAGAGCCTCAAGATCAGCCACCCCGGCAGGGCGTATGCGACAACCTTCCGGCAAAGGGATCAGCGGCGCGGTAGCAACATTACCCTGGTGCTGTTCGACAACACCCGTGTAGCGAAAGCCGGATTTTTCATAGAGCGGCACGCCGGCCGAGGTCGCGTTAAGATAAAGCGTATAGCCAGGCAACGCCTGGCGGGCGAGTGCCATAAGCTGTTTGCCAATGCCATGCCCCTGCCATGCCGGACTGACGATAATCATGCCCAGGCAGGCAGCCTGTCCGCCCCATTTCCACCAGAGGATTGTCCCGATCACGGTACCGTCCTGCGTCGTGGCGACAGTGCCCTGACCCAGATCCAGCATCTGCGACCAGTCGTCCTGCCGATGCGGCCAGGCCAGATCCTTCGACAACCGGGCCGCCTGAGGAAGATCGTCCGGATGCATGGGCCTGAACGCGATCTGCGTTTCCTGCTGATCTCTGTAGGTGGCGGTCCCGGTCAAGTGCCATTCTCCGGAAGAATATCCTCGATCAGAAAAGACTGTTTCACAATCGGGGATTTGATAACGATATAACTGAAGTATTTCTCGATACCGATGTTCAGATCGAGAAGATTTTCCATGATGGTCTGGTAATGCTCGACATCCCTGGTGATGAATTTCATCAGATAATCGTAGCCACCGCTGATAAGATGACATTCGACAACCGTATCCAGCTTGCGAACCTGAGCCTCAAACCGTGAAAAATCATCCCGCCGGTGATCGGAGAGCGTGATCTCAGTGAAAACCGTGAGAACAGACGTGATTTTCCGAACGTCAATCTGCGCACCATATCCGGTAATATACCCGGCTGACTCCAGTCGCTTGACGCGGATCAGGCACGGACTGGCCGAAAGGCCAACACGGTTGGCCAGTTCGACATTGGTCAGGCGTCCGTTGCGTTGTAGCTGAGTAAGGATTTTCAGATCGATCCTGTCCAGCTTGGGGGCGGGCTGCATGAGAAAGTCTGTCTCCGGAACGGATGGCGCTCAGCCTCCCCGCGAGGCTGAGCCAGGAACAATCGAAACGTTCTGATCAGAAAACGTCAAGGCCACCAAGATGCAGACTTTTCATTTCCAGGAACTCCTCCATGCCCGCATGGCCGCCTTCCCGACCCAGACCAGATTCCTTCACACCCCCGAAAGGAACGCTCTCCATCGAAATCGAGCCCGTGTTGTGGCCGATCATCCCGAATTCCAGCGCTTCCCCGACCCGCCAGGTCCGGCGAATGTCATCGGTGAAGAAATAACTGGCCAGACCAAACGGCGTGTTGTTGGCAATGCTGACAGCCTCTTCCTCCGTTTTGAAACGGAAGAGCGGCAGAACCGGGCCGAATGTCTCCTCGTGAGCCACCCGCATGTCAGTTGTGACACCTTCCAGCACAACCGGCCAGACAAAGCGTCCCTCAATGCGCAGCGGAGCCCCCACATAACGCGCGCCCTTCGCCAGCGCATCTTCAACATGCCCCCGCACTTTCTGCACAGCCGCCTCATTGATCAGAGGGCCAACCGTGCTGTCCGGATCAGTCCCATGGCCAACGCGCAGAGTCTCAACGCGGGACGCCAGTTCCGGCAGAAGCCGATCCCAGATGCCGTCCTGAATCAGAACCCGGTTGGCACACACACAGGTCTGTCCGGCATTACGGAATTTGCTCTGCATGATGCCATCGGCGGCAAGTTCCACACGCGCATCGTCAAATACCAGAAACGGTGCGTTGCCTCCCAGCTCGAGGCTGAGCTTCTTGACAGTGTCGGCACACTGACGAATCAGGATTTTTCCAACGCCGGTGGAGCCGGTGAATGTCAGTTTTCGAACAATCGGGCTGTCTGTCAGCACCTTGCCCACATCCGCCGGCCAGCCGGTCACAACGCTGAGCAATCCGGCCGGGAGACCGGCGCGTTCACCAAGAACAGCCAGCGCCAGCGCGGAAAACGGCGTCAGTTCCGAAGGTTTGATGACCATGCTGCAACCGGCTGCAATGGCAGGCCCGCATTTGCGCGTAATCATCGCCAGCGGAAAATTCCACGGCGTAATAGCCGCTGTCACACCAACAGGCTGTTTCAGAACCAGCACACGCCGGTGCGGATCAGCCGTCGTCAGAACCTGGCCTTCAGAGCGCGTTGCCTCCTCCGCATACCACTTGAAGAAAGAGGCCGCATACCGCACCTCACCCCGGGCTTCGGCCAGAACCTTGCCCTGCTCAGCCGTCATGATCCGGGCAAGATCCTCGACATTTTCCAGAATAAGCCGGTGCCATTCGGCCAGCACGGCTCCACGCTGTGTCCCCGTCGTGCGCTGCCATGCCACCTGTGCAACCCGCGCTGCCTCTATGGCGTCCTGCGTGTCCTGCGCCGTGCAGGCCGGAACATGGCCGACAAGGCTGCCATCCGCCGGATTGTCAACGTCAATCCGCTGATCGCCGGACGCATCGCGCCACTGCCCGGCAATAAAAGCCGCCTGGCGGAAAAGAGAGGAATCGTTCAGTTCAGGGGTCATGATGAGTCTCCGGAAACAGTGAATCAGGACAGGTCCTGCGTCGCGAGATGACAACTGATCAGAGCGCCTGCGGGGCTGCGCCAGACAGGTGGCACTGAAACCTCGCAGACAGCAATTCTGACCGGACAGCGGGCGGCATAGCAGCAGCCTTTCCCGGGGGAAGAAGATAGAGCAGACACGGTATCACTAGTCTGGCCACGCCGGTCGATGACCTCACTCAGCCAGTCCGCGCGCATCTCCGGAACGGAGTTCTCCAGGCGACGGGTATAGGGATGATGCGGCGGAGCCTCCAGTGCTGAAACCGGCGTGAACTCCACGCGATGTCCGGCATAAAGCACAGCAACGCGATCGCAGACCGAACGAAGCGCATGCAGATCATGCGTCACAAACAGCCACGCAATACCCAGTTCACGCTTCAGCTCCATCATCAGGTCGAGGATAGCCGCCGCAACAACCGTGTCGAGCGCGGCAGTGATCTCGTCACACAGCACCAGTCGCGGACGCGCCGCAAGCGCGCGCGCCAGATTGACGCGCTGCTTCTGCCCCCCCGAAAGCTCCGGCGGGAAACGATCAGCAAGCACGGACGGAAGCCGCACCATGTCAAGAAGACGCCCGATCTCAGCCTCCGTGGCGGCATCGCCGTTGAACGTGAGAACGCGGCGAAGCGTGTCGCCGACAGACATCGCGGGATTGAGAACGAGGTCCGCATTCTGAGCGACAAGCTGAATGTGCCGGCGCTGAGAGGCACTCCGCGCCTCGATCCGTGGCGCGAGCGCCTCCCCCTCAAACGTGATCCCGCCGCTCGTCCAGGGCTGAATTCCCGCAATCGCGCGAATCAGCGTGCTTTTGCCACAGCCGGACTCGCCAATGATGCCCATTGTCTCACCCGGCAGAACAGGCAGACTGACATTGCTGAGAATGGTATGGCGAGGACGCCCGTCAGGGCCTGCCCCGCCATAGCCGACCACCAGATCGCGGACATCCAGAACCGGAACAGCTTTCCCGGAATCCGTAACCTGCGCCGTGTCATTTCTGATCTGCGGCGTGTTGGCGGCAAGAAGAGCCTGCGTGTAGGCATGACGCGGCGCGCTCAGGATCTGCTCCGTCGTCCCTTCTTCCTGCACAACGCCGTTCTTCAGCACGACCGCCCTGTCAGCCATCTGCGCCACCACCGCAAGATCGTGCGTGACATACACCCCGGTGAACCCTTCTTCGCGCCTGACGGTACGAAAAGCCTCAAGCACCTCAATCTGGGTCGTCACATCAAGCGCCGTGGTCGGTTCATCAAAAATCACCATCTCCGGCCCGGTAATGAGGGCCGTCGCCGCCATAAGGCGCTGAAGCTGGCCACCGGAAAGTTCATGCGGATAGCGCGTACCGATTGTGCCAGGCGACGGGAGCGCCATCAGCTCAAACAGGAAAATCGCCCGTTCGATGGCAACCCGGCGCGGCATGATATGATGAAGCAGCGCCGGTTCGATCACCTGATCCATCAGCGGAAGGGCCGGATTGAAGGCAGCCCCCGCGTTTTGCGCGATATAAGCAATGGTTTTGCCACGAAAGGCCCGCAGTTCAGCAGGTGACATGTTCGTGACATCATAACCGGCAACACGAATGTTCCCGCCCGCGATGCGGCAGCCCCGCCTTGCATAGCCTGTCAGGGCGAGAGCAATGCTGGTCTTGCCAGAGCCTGACTCCCCGATCAGCGCAAGCATTTCCTTCTCCGCGACATCGAAGCTCACATCATCGACAATCGGCGTCTCAGGACCACGGCCCCGCCGCCCCGTAAGGCGGAGATTCCGGACGGAAATCAGGGGAGGGGGCTGTATGATGCCGCTCTGCGCCGTCATCAGTCCGGCTCCCCTCTGTTGCTGTCGAGCGCCAGATTCAGCCCCACCGTGAGCACCGCAATTGTCAACGCAGGCGCAATAACGGCAGGCGCGCCATAGACGAGGCCCAGCAGATTCTCGCGCGTCAGCGAACCGAGATCGGTCAGAGGCGGCTGAAGCCCGACACCCAGAAAGCTCAGATTGCTCAGCAGGCGCACGGCATAGATGAACCGCAGCCCGACATCGGCCATGACCGGCCCCATCATGTTGGGCAGAACCTCGCGCAGAACAATATAGCCCGCTTTTTCACCTCGCATCCGGGCCGCGAGAACAAAGTCGCGGCGGACAATGGAGAGCGCCAGCATCCGGCTCGTGCGATAGGAGCCGGGCATGTAAATAAGTGACATCGCCAGCACAAGCACCGGAACGGACGAACCAAACGCCGCCACGGCGACCAGAGCACTCAGGAGCGACGGAATGGAGATCACCCCATCCATGAAGCGTGACAGAAGCGTGTCGGTCACACCCTGCTTCAGCGCGGCAATCGTGCCGAGAAAAACACCCCCGGTACAGGCCAGAAGCGTCGCCGTGGCACACAGCAGCACCGTGCTGCTGGTGCCGCAGAGAAGGCGGGTGAGCACGTCACGCCCCAGATAATCCGTGCCCAGCAGATGATGCGCCGAGATCGGGGCGAAAACCGTCCGGCTCACCACCTCGCCTGGCGCAAAAGGCGCAAGCAGGGGGCCGAGCACCGCCAGCAGAAGCCAGAACAGGATCAGCGCGCCCGGAATACGTGGGATCGCGGCCCACCACCTGGCGAGAGACGCTACAGTCATGCAGCATGCCTCCGCTGTGAGGACAGAAGGGCGACAATATCAGCCAGGGTCGTGAGGAAGAGATAGGCCCCGCAGAAAATCAGCGCACAGATCTGAACCAGCGGGATGTCGCGGGCAGCGACCGAGTCCACCATCAGACTGGCGATGCCCGGATAATGGAACACCGACTCAACGATCACGACACCGCCGAGCAGATAGGACAGGCTGAGCGCGATAACGTTGAACAGCGGCGCGATGACGTTCGGGATCACATGGCGCAGAATAATATGCGCCGGCGACGCTCCCTTCAGAACAGCCATTTCCACCCACGAGGACCCGAGCGCGTCGATCATGACAGCGCGGGTCATGCGCGACATCTGCCCCACGATCACACAGGCAAGTGTCGTCACCGGCATGGAAAACGAAGCCAGAAAGCTGCCGATGGAGTGAATGTCGCTGATGCTGGCCAGGGCCGGCAGCAGATGAAGCTGAACAGAGAAAATGAAAACGGCAAGGGTAGCAATAAGAAATTCAGGAACGGAAACAACACAGAGCGTAAGAAGCGAGACAGCACGATCGAACAGCGTGTTGCGAAAGATCGCCGCAGTCGTGCCAAGCACCAGCGCCACCGGAACGGCAAAAAGCGCCGTCACGCCCGCAAGCAGAAGAGAGTGGATCAGCCGCTCGCTCGCCATCGCCAGAACCGGCCGGCGACTGACAAGGGAGACACCGAAATCGCCATGCAGAAGACCATTCACCCAGATAACAAACCGGACCAGAACAGGCTTATCAAGATTGAGGGAATGACGCAGAGCCGCGACCGCATCAGGTGTGGCGGCCTGCCCGAGCAGCGCGTCCGCGACATCCCCCGGCAGCACCGCCGTAATGAAAAATACAGCGACAGTCACGAAAATAAGTGACACCAGAGACGCACCGATAATCCGGAGAATCGCGCGGATGAGGGCTGCGTCCATGGTCATGCCGGCGCGCTTTCAGCCGGGCGCGCGCCGGCCCCGTCATCGACCCAGATAAAGCGCGAGAAATTATTCCCCATCAGATGGCCGCCCAGATACGGATGAAGGCCCTTTATTCTCTGATGGTAGCCATCCAGACTGGTAATGAAGTTTGGAATGCAGAGTCCGGATTCGTTATGAATCAGAGTTTGCATCTCGTAGTAGATCGCCTTGCGTTTTTCCTCATCGGCTTCGCGGCGGCTGAGTGTCAGAAGCTCATCGAAGTGCGGGCTGCGCCAGTGAGATTCATTCCACGGAGCGGCGGAGGCAAAGGCGACTGAAAACGTCATGTCGGCGGACACGCTTGCGTTGAGATTTCCGAAACCCAGCGGAAAATGCATCCATGACTGGCTCCAGTAGCCATCCGCCGGCATCCGCCGGACATCGAGCCTCAGGCCGATCCGGGAAGCCTCGTTCTGGAGCAGAACGGCGATATCGACAGACGCATTTGCTGCGGGTGAGCAGATCAGCGGCGGCAGATCCTGATGCAGAAAACCATTTTTATTCAGAAGCCATTTTGCACGATCGGGATCGAAAGTCGTCTGCGGGAGATCATGATTGTAATAACGGTCTTCAGGCGGAAGCGGCTGGTCGTTGCCCAGGCGGCAGAAGCCAAGCCAGACGGAATCCGCTATCTGATCACGATTGAAAAGATGCTTTATCGCCTGAACGAAATCCGCATTTTTCCCCGGACCGATATCCTGCCGCATGGCAAAATCTGTGTAGGTTCCGGTCGGGCTTTCCATCACGCCCATGCCGCGTTGCCGCAGCAACGCGACCAGACGTGGATTGACTTCCGCGATGATGTCCACATCACCGGAGAGAAGCGCATTGTGGCGGGCCATGTCGTCGCTGATCGAAATCACTTCAAGACTGTCGACCCATGCGCCGTCGGACTTCCAGAAATCAGGATTGCGGACAGCCAGAGAACGGATCCCCGGCTGAAACGCGGCGCAGCGGAATGGCCCGGTCCCGTTTGCTGTCTCGAAATTTTTCGTGCCGTTGCGGATGATCGCGAAATTACTCATGCCAAGAACGGACGGGAACGAGATATTGGGTTCGCAGAGTTCAATGATAACACCAAGCGGACCATCCGTCCGGACAGAACGCATCGCCGCGGCCTGAAAACGCACCTGAGAGGCTACCAGCGGATCACGATGCCGGAGCAGCGAATACACGACATCCGCCGATGTCAGCGTGGCCCCGTCGTGAAACTGCACACCGGAGCGAAGACGCAGCGTCCAGGTGCGGAAATCGTCACTTTCAATCCGCTCGGCAAGGGCCGGTCGCGGCACCAGGGCCTCGTCAAGCATGACGAGACCATCGTAAAACATGGCGCTCCGTATATAATCCGTGACCATAGACTCACGGGCGGGATCAAGCGTGTCGCTGAGTGATCCCGTGGTGGAGGCTACCCGGACATGCCCGCCGCGCACCGGCTGCACCGCCCGCGCGGGACATGAGCGCAGCGCAGCGCCACCGGCTACCGCCAGCAGAGCTCCGTGTTTCATCATGTCTCGCCGGCTCAGCATGCGCGGACTCCGATCATTGGAAACGACAGGACCAGGAAAGGCAGGATTCCGCGGGAACAGCCCCGCGGAGACAGTCGCGAATCAGAGCCCGATAACGCCGGGCAGACCGCCAATGTCCCTGATTTCAGTGTAGCCGTAATAAGGAGTGGAGGGCTCATGCCCGCGCGCCACGAACACCTTGTTGCGGATACCCAGATCGTGCGCCGTCATCAGGTCATAACGCAGCGAAGACGACACATGCAGAATGTCCTCCGGACCGCAGCCAAGATGGTCCAGCATGTATTCAAAAGCACGCATATGCGGCTTGTAGGCCTGTGCATCCTCAGCCGTGAAAACCGCATGAACGGGCGCGCCAAGTTTCGCCACGTTGGAATGGATCTGGCTGTTGGACGCATTCGAAAGGATGACGAGAGGAACCTCTTTCGCAACTTTCGACAGACCGGCAGGCACATCATCCCATGGCCCCCAGGTCGGAACCGCCTCATAAAATCTGTTCGCGATCGCCGGATCGAAGGCAATGCCCCATTTTTTGCAGGTACGTTCGACAGCGTTCAGCAGAACGTAGCGATAGGGCTGCCACGGACCAAGCACCTCATCCAGGCGATAAGCCGCGAAATCCTTACAGAACTGCTCCATGCCTTCCGGCGGCACAACATCGGCATAAAGCTCCCGCGCCATATCCGTCATGCGGAAGCGGGTGAGGGTGCCGTAGCAGTCAAACGTTACGTATTTCGGCCTGAACGTCGTCATGATCTGTCCTGTCCGTGCTGGTTAATGTTGCGATATGACAACATGCGGAGGAAAGCGGATGCCACTTCTTTTTCGTTTTTTATGGCAGAGAGTTTTGAATGACCAGAAAGTGGCAGCAGAAAATACTGTTAGAAAAACCTGAGGAAAAATCAGAAGCATAATATGCTTCTGACCCCGCCGGCCCATTCATGCCACCGCAGCCGATGCAAAGCGGGCAATGCTGAACGGAGCCAGTGGTATTTCCGTCTGTCCCGTCGCCAGCAGATCCGCCATCGTCGCTCCCACGCCCGGTCCAAGCTGGAATCCGGCACCGCAGAAGCCAAAAGCATAAAAGAGACCAGGCACAAGACTGCTCGCGCCCATCACCGGAAGATCGTCATCCGTGTAGCTCTCAATGCCCGCCCATGTGCGAATGATACGCAGACGGGCGAAATCAGGCAGAAGGCGCTCCATATGAGGCATCTGCCGCAACGTATTGAGCGGATCGAGCCTGGCTCGTTTTGCCTCCAGATCGACCGTGCTGCGCCGCCCCCCGCCGAATACGATGTTTCCACGCTCGACCTGGCGGAGATAGACACCCTCTTCCTCCACCCAGGAAGCGTAGCCGATCACCGGATGAATCCGGTAAGGCACCGGCTCCGTCACAGCCATTTGCGGCGCTTTGGGAACCAGAGGCAGATCCTCACCAAAAGCCGCCGCAACCTTGCGGGCCCAGGCGCCAACCGAAATCTGGAGCTGAGGGGCCACGAAACGCTGCCCCCCCGAGGTTTCAACAACAAAATCCTCGGAATTCTTGCTGATATTCAGCACTTCCGTGCGTTCCAGAACCGTCGCTCCGGCCCGCCGCGCCGCACGTGCAAAAGCAGGCGCGGCAAGACGCGGATTGGCATGCCCGTCGAGCGGCGAGAAAGACGCCAGATGCACATCCGGCGACAGCATCGGAAAGCGGTCAACCGCCTGCCGTCCGCTGTAAATCTCCAGATCAAGCCCGTAAGGCTTGCAATCCTCGGCATATTTTTCCAGCCGCTGACTGTCCTCTTCCTTAAAGGAAACGCGGACATGCCCGGCGGCAACAAACTCGACATCTTCCCCGATCAGTTCAGGCAGACGTCCCCAGAGCTCGCGGGAGCGATTGGACAGCGGAAGCTGTTGCAGAAATCGCCCCTGACGCCGCACATTCCCGAAATTGGTCCCGCTGGCATACTGGCCGACAAGATCACGCTCCAGCAGAATCACGGAAAGACCAAGCTGCCGCGCAAAGAACGCCGTCGCGGCACCCATCACGCCACCTCCGGCGATGATGACGTCAGCACGCCCTGCAATCTGTGTGGAAAGACTCATGTCACGACACCCCGGATTTTCGCAGGCAGCGGTTTGACCGGAGCAGCACTGCGGATGCGCCCGGCCTCTTCGATCGTGATTCCTCTCGCCGCGGCAAGAATTTCCGCCCCGGCAAGTCCGCACATACGACCCTGACACCGGCCCATGCCAACCCGGACGAACGCCTTGGCGCGATTGATTTCCGGGCTGTCCAGCGGCCCCGCCGCGCGACGGATATCCCCCGCCGTCACGTTCTCGCACCGACAGACAACCGTGTCGTCCGGCAGATCAGCCGCATGCCGCCACGGCCAGGGGAAGCCAGTCTCAAGACCATGCCGGAACGCGTTCATCGGTTTGAGCGCGGCCCGAAGCCGGGCCATCTCACCCTCCATGACCGGACGGCCCATATCCTGCAAACAGCGCAGCGCCGCCAGAGCCCCGGCACTTTCAGCCGCATCAGCACCCCGGATGCCCGCGCCGTCACCCGCCAGATAAACGCCCGCCCGCGATGTCGCGCCATCCCTGTCCGTGACCGGCAGCCACTGGCGCGATGTCGCGTCAAACGCAAAGTCACATTTCAGCAGATCGGCAAGCTGAGTTTCGGAACGAAGCCCATATCCCATGCCAACAGCATCGCACTCCGTCCGATGCGTCCGACCCCGGCCGTCCTTCCAGACCACAGCCCCGGCACAGAGCGTTTCCCCGTCCTGCCGCGCCTCAACCCGCACAGGCCGGATGCCGGACCGAAGCGTGACGCCGGACCGGGCCAGATCGGCCATGTAGCGCAACCCCTGCGCCAGAACGGCAGGTCGTCTCCGCAGACCGCCAAGACCACGCAGCCGCGTCGTCAGCGACGATGTATCGAGCACCGCGCGGGGCTTCACGCCAGCCTGCAAATACTGCCACGCCACCAGATACAGCAGCGGCCCGGTCCCCATGAACACAGGTGCCTGGCCAATTGCGCAGGCCTGCGCCTTCAGGGCAATCTGAGAGCCGCCGAGAGAAAAAACACCCGGCAACGTCCAGCCCGGGCAGGGCATGATCCGGTCCGTCGCGCCGGACGCAATGATGAGACCATCAAAGCGGAGAGCATCCGCCTGGCCCCGGCACTCGGTCAGAAGCATGTCGCCCGAAACGCCCCATGCCATCGTTTCGGGCCGATAGTCGACTGATGACCGCAGAGCCTCGAAGTCAGTGTGCAGAGCCGTCGCGGACGCCGCCGATGCACCATAGAGCTTCGTGGCGGGTCGCGTGAAATTCTTAGGCTGACGACGGTAAATCTGCCCGCCCTGGCGCTGATTTTCATCCAGAATGACGGGCCGCAGACCAGCGCAGGCCAGGGTCTGCGCGGCACGGGTTCCGGCCGGACCCGCACCGATAACGACGATTACGGGCGCGTCCATGGAACTTCCTTTGTGACGATGCGCAAACCCGGTGTCACAGACGTCGAACAGGCGCGGAGTTCATGTCCGTCCTCCGTCCACACGCGACAATCCTGACACGCTCCCATCAGACAGAAGCCTGCCCGCGGCATTTTATCAAATTCGTTGAAACGCAGTCGGTCCCCGGCAACGAGCAGAGCCGTGAGAATCGTGTCTCCCTCCAGCGCCGTCACCGCATGTCCGTCCACCGTAATGGCAATCTCCGGTCGCCCGGTTTCAGCAACACGCCTGAAAAGTCCTGTCATGGACGCCGGAATCTCCTCGCTTACGTGATGGCGCGGTCATGCGTTTCATGCCGCGCCCTGTTGTTTCCGATTCAGACGATGGCAGCGACAATCTCTTTGTCGTCCATCAGCGTGTTCAGAACACCCTCAATACGATCGCACAGAATATCTGTTTCTTCCACGGAACAGGTCAGAGGCGGCGCCAGCCCGATAATGTCGTCGCCAAAGGCCCGGAACAGCACGCCCTGCTCATAGCCAGCCTTCGCCATCTTCTTCGAAATACCAAGGGAAGCCGCTGGCTTTGTTTTGTTCTTCTTGTCGGTGACAAGCTCGATCCCTGCCAGCATCCCCGCCGAGCGAACATCACCAACCAGCGGATGATCCTTCATCCCCGCAAGACGCGTCGCCAGATGCGCCCCGGCTTTGACCCCGTTTTCCAGAACGCCGTTCTGATACAGATCCAGCACAGCCAGACCAATCGCGGCACTGACAGGATGCGCACTGTAGGTCTGGCCATGACCGATCGCAACGCCCGGCGGCGCCGCGTCCCGGATCGTGCTGTAAACGGCCTCGCTCATGAACACGGCGCCCATCGGGGCATAACCGGAGGTCAGACCTTTCGCGACGGTCATCATGTCCGGCACCACGCCTTCATGCTCACAGGCGAAAAGCGGACCGGTGCGCCCGAAGCCGGTGATGACCTCATCCGTCACAAACAGAATGTCCATCTCGCGGCAGGACTCGCGCATGGCCGTCAGCCAGCCACGCGGGGGAACGACAATGCCGCCGGAGCCCTGAACCGGCTCGCAGAAGAATGCAGCCACGTGCTCCGGCCCGCCCAGTTCCGCAATCTTCGCCCGCAGGGACGCAACAGACGCGGTGATAATGGCCTCGCCGTCCGGTCCGGCCGGATGGCGATACGGATCAGGACTCTCAATGTGGTGCTGCCAGGCCAGCGGCACGTCGGCATCCCGGTGGAAAGCGGCAAGAGCGGTCAGACCGGCCCCCGTATAGGTGCTGCCGTGATAGCCGCGGGCCAGACCGATCACATGACGTTTGCCCGCAGTGCCCCGCGCATGCTGATAAAACCGGATGAAGCGGAGCGCGCTGTCCACGGCGTCCGATCCGCCCTGAGAAAAGAACACCCGGTTCAGATCGCCCGGCGTCACCTCGGCCAGACGGGCCGCAAGCGTGATGGCCGACTCACTCGCAAAGCCGAAATAGCCCGTGGCGTAGGGCAGTTTCGTCATCTGCTCCGTGGCGGCTTTCACCACGCTGTCCTGACCATAGCCGACATTCACGCACCACAGACCGGCAAACCCGTCGAGCAGCGTATGGCCATGCATGTCCTTCAGCCACGCCCCCTGACCGGAGCTGAGAAGGCGCGGGCCGTGTTCTTCCTGATCGCGCCATGAAGAAACCGGGTGAATAAGGTGGGCGCGATCAAGTCTGGCAAGAGTCTCGGGGGTCATGGCGCTCTGCAGTCCGCTGTGGTGTCTGGTTTCTGAGCTATGAGCGGAACCGTGGAGAATATGTCACCGGAAAGGCCGGACGCAAAAGCAGATTGTGCCGTTCTGCCCGGTGACAACGAAAGGGTGCGTCAAATCGCTTTTCATCTCATTTTACATTTGCGCTGACCGGGGCAATGGGAAAAAGATACGGTCCCGCAAGAAACAGACTGGCTTCCGACCAGCCGCAGGAGAATGTGTTGTGACGGATATCAGCTTCAGCCCGGCGGAAATACAGCTCCCATCCGGACATTTCCTGGGGGGCAGACTGATCACGGGCGCAGAAGATATTGCCGTCATCAGTCCGGGAAGCGGAGAAGTCATCGCCAGCCTGCCCGAGGCCGGAGAAGGACTGGTCGACGAGGCCGTCCGGCTGGCGGCAAAAGTGCAGCAGGAAAGCGGCTGGAGCACCTGCGCGCCGCGTGAACGGGCGCGCGTGCTGCGTCGCTGGGCCGATCTGGTCGACCAGCACACAGTGGAACTGGCACGGCTGGAAACCGTCTGCTCGACACGCCCGATCGCGGAGACGCTCGCCTGGGACATCCCCTTCCTTGCCGAAGGAATCAGATTCTTCGCCGAATGTTGTGACAAAACCGGCGGAGAGGTCGCCGCAACGTCCTCAGATCTGCTGGGGATGACGATCTGTGAACCCTACGGCGTCACCGGTGCGATCGCCCCGTGGAATTTTCCGCTCGTCATGGCAAGCTGGAAAGTCGTGCCGTCCCTCGCCGCCGGCAACGGAACGGTTCTGAAGCCCTCCGAGATGACGCCGTTTTCCGTCGTGCGTCTGGCCGAACTCGCCTGCGAGGCAGGTCTCCCCGCCGGCCTGTTCAACGTCGTTCAGGGAACCGGCCTGATCACGGGAGAACCACTCTGCCGCCACCCCCTCATTGGCAAGCTGAGCTTCACAGGCTCAACACGCACCGGCATTGCGGTCATGAAAGCCGCCGCCGAGAGCGGACCAAAACCGGTCACGCTGGAACTGGGCGGCAAAAGCCCGCAACTCGTCTTCGGTGACATCCCCTCCGTAGCTGACGTGGCCGACCGCATCTTCCGCGCCTTCACCGGCAATGCCGGCCAGGTCTGCGTCACCGGCTCCCGGCTGATCGTGCACCGCTCCGTCGCCGACCAGCTTACGGAAGCCCTGATCGAACGATGCGCCCGTCCGCGTGCGCTCGCGCCATGGAACGGTGAGGCCGCCTGGTCCCCGATCATCTCAGCGCCCCAGGCGGACCGCATCCTGAAAATCGTTTCCGACAGCCAGACCGCAGGCGCGGAAAGCCTGGCCACCTGCGCACGGATGGACAACGGCAACGGTGGCGTCTTCCTCTCGCCCGGTATCCTCTCGGTCTCCGATACGGACTGCCCCGCCTGGCAGGAAGAAATCTTCGGCCCCGTCCTGTCCGTCCGCGTCTTCGATGAGGACGATGAAGCCTTCGCTCTGGCGCAGCACCCCGTCTACGGGCTGGCAGCAGGCGTCCACACAGCAAGCATGAGCCGGGTGATGCGCGCAATCCGCACGCTGAAAGCCGGAACGGTCTGGATCAACCGCTACGGACGGTCATCCGATTTCGTCATCCCGACAGGCGGCTACGGTGGATCGGGCATCGGCAAGGATCTTGGTCGTCAGGCTTTTGAAGCGAACCTGCGCCTCAAAAGCGTGCTGATGGCGGCAGGCTGAGCGTATGATGACAACACCCTCGCAGAGCGATATCCCGTTTCTCACAGATCTGAGACACGATCTTCATGCCCACCCGGAACTGCGTTTCGAGGAAAAGCGCACCGCCGGCCTGGTCGCCTCCCGCCTGCGCAGTCTCGGCTACACACCACAGACAGGCGTCGCGGGAACCGGCGTGGTCGCCACCCTGGACACCGGACGTCCGGGACCAGCCATCCTGCTCCGCGCGGATATGGACGCTCTCCCGATCAGGGAAACCGGAACCACCTCATGGGCCTCCCGCAACGAAGGAATCATGCACGCCTGCGGACATGACGGCCACACCGTCATGCTCCTTGGCGCAGCCGAAACCCTCGCCGCCGACCCGCCGGAGCGCGGCATCGTGCATTTCGTCTTCCAGCCCGCTGAAGAAGGCGGTGCCGGTGCGAAAGTGATGATTGATGAAGGACTGTTCGAGCGTTTCCCGACGCAGTTCTGTTTCGGCCTGCATAACTGGCCCGGTCTCGAAGCCGGACGGCTGGGCGTCCGCACAGGTCCGGTCATGGCCGGAGGATGGCGGTTCCGTATCGTCATCACAGGAAAAGGCTCACACGCCGCCCAGCCACATCTCGGAACAGACCCGCTGACAATCGGCGCCGCTCTGGTGCAGGAAGCCCAACTGCTCGTCGCCCGACGCACGGACCCGATGGTCGCCGCCGTCGTGTCCTTCTGCATTTTCGAGGCAGGCACAACGGATAACATCCTGCCACAGACCGCAACGCTGGCAGGCACCCTGCGCGCGCTCGATCCACGCGTCCTCACCGACCTGAAGGCCGGACTCACCCGCCTCTGCACAGGTCTGGCACAAGCCCACGGCACCGCCATTTCGGTGGACTTTCATCAGCCCTATCCTGTGACCGTCAACGCAGCGGACGCCGCCGATCTCGCCCGCGCCGCCATGCTGAAACTCATGGAACAGGACGGCGGCCCCGCGCCCGAACTGGACATCGTGCCAAGCCTGGCCTCGGAAGATTTCGGCTTCATGCTGGAGCGGAAAGCAGGCGCCTACGCCATGATCGGCAACGGTGACTCCGCCCGGCTCCACGCCCCCGACTACGATTTTAACGACGCCATCATCCCCCGTGGCATCCGCTACTGGCACACGCTCGCACAGAGTTGCGCCACGGCACTGTGACATCCCCTGATGAATTTCAGGCCTGAAATGGAGACGTTCCTTCATGAAATCCTATGATATCGCCGTCATCCCCGGAGACGGCATCGGCACTGAAGTGATGCCGGAGGCGCTGCACGTCCTTGAGCGCACAGCGGAGCTGTGCGGTTTTGGCCTGAAATTTCGCACTTATGACTGGAGCTGCGAAACATGGCTCAAAACAGGAAAAATGATGCCGGATGACGGCATGAGCCAGCTCTCGCAGCATGACTCCATCCTGCTCGGCGCCGTCGGATTTCCCTCCGTCCCTGATCATATTTCATTGTGGGGCCTGCTGATTCCCATCCGCAGGGAGTTCCATCAATACGTCAATCTCCGCCCCGTCCGCCTGCTGCCCGGCATCCCCTGTCCGCTCGCCAATAAAAAGCCCGGCGATATCGATTTCTGGATCGTGCGCGAGAACTGCGAAGGCGAATATTCGCAGATCGGTGGCGTTTTCGGAGAAGGAACCCCCGCCGAAGGCGCGATGCAGACTGCCGTTTTCACACGCTACGGCACCGACAGAATTCTGCGCTACGCCTTCGACTACGCCCGCAAACTCGGCCGCCCGCATGTAACATCCGCCACGAAATCAAATGGCCTGTTCCATTCGATGCCTTACTGGGACAGTCGGTTTGCGGATATCGGCAAAGACTACCCGGAAGTCCGGACAGACCAGTATCACATCGACATTCTCGCCGCGCGTTTCGTCATGTCGCCGGAACGCTTCGATGTCGTGGTCGGCAGCAATCTCTTCGGTGATATCCTCTCGGACCTCGGCCCGGGCGTGACAGGAACAATCGCCGTCGCACCGTCCGCCAACATCAACCCGGAACGGAAATATCCTTCCATGTTCGAGCCGGTTCACGGCTCAGCCCCCGATATCGCCGGGCAGTTCATCGCCAATCCGATCGGTCAGATCTGGGCCGCCTCCATGATGATGGACCATCTGGGTGAGCCGGAAGCCGCAAACCTCATTATGAAAGCGATTGAAACAGTCCTGGACCGCCCCGATGCCCCGCGAACACCGGATATCGGTGGAACCGCAGGCACAAAAGAGCTTGGCGCCGCAATCAAAGCGCAGATCGGCAAAGACTGACCTGTCGATGAGCGTCTCCGGGCTCTGCCCGAACCCGGCAGGGACCGCAGGTCCCTGCACCCGGATTGATTAATAATAAAATGGTTTCCAAAGGTCAGTGACCTTTGGTGGGTTCCAGGGCAAAGCCCTGGGAAGAAGCCAACACTTAATGACAACAGAGCCCTCCGGAACCCCGGATGACGCCGAAAGATTGGCCCGCCATCCGGGATCGCGTATCGTGGACCGCATGATGGTTGTGTGAGGGCCGCCCACAGCATGTATGTTCCGCTCGTGACGCTGCGGCTGCGCTGGTACGCACGAACCAGCGGCCACCTTCTTCTGCGACACTGGCAATGGATTCTGCTCGCCTGCATCATAGTGCCCGGCATCCCGGTCGTGTCACTCTTCCTCGATGGGGCCATGCTGATGCAGGCATCAGTCAGCCCCGGCCCGGACCCGTTGCAGCACATGCTCATTATGACAGGTCTCGAGGGCGCCGCCGTCCTGTGGATTCTGCCGCAAAGACAGGCAATGTCCGGTGGCCCGTTCAGCACCTGGGCCACCACACTCCCCATCACTCACCGTACACAAACCTGCGTCGAAGCCACACTTCTTGCCGCCGCGAACAGCCCCTTTCTGCTCATCACCGCACTCGCGGTCGCAGGTCTGCCAGATACACAGCATAACCCCTACCCGTTATGCAGCGTTCTCGTCATGCTCGCCCTGGCAGCGGTCGCACAGAACGCCGTCCTGAACAGGCAGACACGGGCGTTGCCCGGAATCCTCCCAGGTAACGCAGCACTCGCCATGGGGCTCGCAACGCCCGTGTCGCCCATCCGCTGGCTTCTGCTCACACTGGCAATCGCAAGCGCGGCAGCCACCCTGTTCCTGAGCCGTCACGTCAGAAACCCTGAACAACGCTCGCCGAACCGCCGGAAATCACCATTTTTTTCCGCCGGAACAGCCCTTCTGGCGAGCCGGGCACCAGCCCTGCTCATTCAGTGCAAAACACTCGCCGAACATCCGGGACCAGCACTTCTCCGGATCATCGCCACACTCGCGCTCGCCACCGGCGCCGCCCGCCTGATCAGCATCTTCAGTTTCGACTCACGGTCCCCGCTTGTGCTCGTTCTGGCAATGACAGCAAACTGCCTTCTCCTGGCAGGACTTTACCGCCTTCTGTATGCACCGCGACACGCGATGCGCGATTATCTGTCAGCGCTGCCTCTCCCGCGTTATTACTGGCCGATGCGCGACATCCTCTTCATGCTGATGCTCAACACACTCCCTCTCGCCATTCTCTCCACACCGCTGATCATCCAGGGCCATCTGTCACTGATCACGCTCGCCGCTCTGATCGCCGCCTGGCAGATCCTGCTGGCGCTGCTGCGCTGGCCGGTCATCCACGGAGGACGACGCAGTTTGCTCTGCGGTGCTCTTCTCTCACTCGTCTGGTCCGGAGCAGCCCTCGCTGCCGTATCCCCATGAGCGCGATCTCACCCCTTGCCTGCGAAAACCTGAGCGCCGTTTACAACAGTCGCGTCATCTTTCACTCACTCACGCTCGCCCTGAAACCAGGAGTGTTCGCATTGCGCGGTCCAAACGGGATCGGAAAATCGACCGCGCTGCGTCTCCTCGCCGGCGCTCAGCGACCGGCGACAGGCCAGATCCGCATAGACGGAATCGATCTCCTGGCGTCACCGGAAACCGCAAAAAGACAGCTCTCTTACGTGCCGGATATCTGTCCTGTTTATCCATTTATGACCGGCGAAGAGTTTCTCCGGTTCGTCGCAGCCGCAAAGCAGACGACACTTGATGACACCGTGCGTACTCTGATTGACACATTCGGTCTGACCGACATCCTGCGCACGCGGTTCGATGCGATGTCTTTCGGCACACAAAAGAAAATCATGCTCTGCGCCGCCTGGATTGGCGCGCCGAGAGTCATTCTTCTGGATGAACCCGGCAACGGCCTCGATGGCCCGGCCCGCGACTATCTCGCCCGACTGTTCCGCCAGCCCGACCAGGAACGCGTGATTCTGTTTTCAACCCATGACGACGCACTCGCGTCCGCAAGCGATGCCGTCACTATCGAAATGCAGTCATTATTCCGGCACTCCGAACCCGCCACAACGTAAAGACCGGACAATGCCGCCTGAAATGATCACGATACAGACAGATATTTTTTTACTCAGGCCGGATATCTGCGAGTTATACCAGAGGTTGTGAAGACTGACCTGTGGATGAGAGTATCCGGGCTCAGCCCGGACCCGACAGGGACCGCAGGTCCCCGCACACCGGTTCGCTGATCATAAAACGGTTTGCAAAGGCTCGCCTTTGCCGGGTCCAGTCCTGCCACTTCCAGTCTCACACAGGTCAAAGGCCAGACCCTCCGGTATGCTTTGGCGCTGGCACCGGAACGAAAGCTCCGTGGCTCCGTCCCGCATCCCGCCAAAGGTCACAGACCTTTGGAAACCATTTAATAACGGGGTGAAAGGGGGCCGCGACCCTTTCCGGCTTCGGGCGGAGCCCGGTCTTCACGCAACGCGAACAGAGCCCCTCCGGCACCACACCACAAGCCGGAACTCAAACCCTGTTCCGCATCACCCGCGCATAAAGCGAAGGCAGCACCAGCAACGTCAGCAATGTCGAAGACACCAGCCCCCCGATCACCACCGTTGCCAGCGGCCGCTCCACCTCCGCCCCGGCACTCCCCGAAAACGCCATCGGGAAGAACCCCAGGCTCGCCACCAGGGCCGTCGCCATTACCGGACGGAACCGCTCCTCCGCCGCCCGGAACGCCGCCGTCGCCGCATCCAGCCCGTCCCTCCGGCGCAACACACTGATCGCCGAAACCAGCACCACCCCGTTCAGAATCGCCACGCCAAACAAAGCAATAAATCCAATCCCCGCCGAGATGCTGAACGGCAGCCCCCGTGCCCACAGCAGAAAAATTCCTCCTGTCGCCGCCATCGGCAGATTGAGAAACACCAGCGCCGCCGCCGCAGCCGAACCCAGTGCCGCCACCAGCAGAACATAAATCAGTGCCAGCGCAATCGGCACCACAATCTCCAGCCGCGCCATCGCCGACTGGAGATTACGGAACTGCCCCGCCCACTCCATCCGATATCCATGCGGCAAAACAACAGATTTCGTAACCCGCTTCTCCGCCTCCGTCACAAACGACCCCAGATCGCGCCCGCGAACATTCGCCTGCACAATAACCCGTCGCCTGATCCCGTCCCGACTGATCCGCGGCGGCCCGTCCTCAACCACAACATGCGCCACCGAAGACAGCGGCACACTCCCGCGCCCGTCCGCCCGCCGCACCCGCAACTGCCCGATCCGATCCACCGAAGCGCTGTCCGCAGCCGAAAACCGGACCTGCGTCGGAATAATCGCATTCCCCACCGTCACCGGTTTGCCGATATGTCCGCCCACAGCCTCAACCGTATCGAGAATGTCGCTCACCGAAACATCCAGTCGCGCCGCCCGGTCCCGGTCCGGATCAACATGAATAAACGAGACCTGACCATCATCCTGCGGCGCCACATCCGCCGCCCCCGGAATCGCCGCTATCGTGTCCGAAACCTGACGCGCCAGCCGGCTCAGCTCCGCCAGATCATCCCCGTAAACCGAAACCGCAATCTGCGACCGCACACCCGAAAGCAGATCGTCCATCCGCATCTCAACCGGCTGGCTCCAGTTCTGCAATGTATCCGGCAGATCCTCCCGCAACTTCCGGCTCATCGCCTCAACAAGCCCGTCCTGCGTCTTCGCCGTCACCCACCCGGACGGCTCCTTCAGGAAAATAAAACTGTCCGACTCATTCACCCCCATCGGGTCCGTCGGAATGGCAGACGTCCCCGTCGTCGTGACAACCGATGTCACCTCCGGGAAAGATCGTAAAATCCGCTCCTGTCGTGTCACCCCCTCCAGCACCGTGGTCAGTGACGCAGCAGGCAACCGCGTCGTCGTCACCGTCAGCGTGCCCTCGTCCAGCCGGGGAATAAACTCCCCGCCCAGCCGCGTCGCCAGAAACACGGAAACCAGAAAAATACCGAGCGCTGAAGCAAACATCACAGTGGAATGACGCTCCCCCCACGCGACCATCGGCTCATACCGACGCCGCAGCCACACCATCAGCCGCGTCTCGTGATGCGCCCCCTCCGCCATCACCGGCACCGGACTTCCCCGCAATACCATCGCCGCGATGACCGGAATAAACACCACGCACCAGACCAGCGACGCCACCAGCGCCATGATCACCGTCTGCGCCATCGGCCGGAACATTTTGCCCTCGATGCCCTGCAACGTCAGAACCGGTAAATACACCATGATAATGACAAGGATCGCAAAACTGACCGGTCGGATCACCTGCTCCAGAGACGACACCACCAGCTCCGTCAGCGGCACATCCCGCTCACCCGCCCGCCGCGCCAGCACATGCTCGATCACCACCAGCGAACTGTCGACAATCATCCCGAAATCAATCGCGCCCAGACTCAGAAGATTGGCCGAGATGCCAAAAACCCGCATTCCCGTCATCGCGCAGATCAGCGCAAACGGAATGCTCGACGCAATCACCAGCGAAGCCCGCCAGTCACCGATCACCACAATCAGAACCGCAATGACCAGAAGCGCGCCAAGAATCAGATTCTCCCTGACCGTATCAAGCGTCATGTTCGTCAGCGTCGACCGCTCATAAAACGGAACCAGCCTCACACCCGCCGGCAAGGACTGCCGCACCGCCGGCAACCGCGCCCGGATCGCCGCCAGCGTCGCATCCGAACTCGCACCCTGCTGCATCATCACGACGCCAACAACAGTTTCCCCAAGTCCGTCCCGCGTCACAGCCCCCAGCCGCGTCCGGGGCCCCGCCGAAACAGGTCCCAGATCCCGCACCCGGATCACAATTCCGTCCCCGGAAGTCTTCACCGGGATCGCGCCAAAATCCGCCAGACTGCGCACCAGCCCGCGCCCAACGACGATCTGCTGCCCGGCATGATGCTCAATCCAGCCACCACCCGAAACCGCATTGCCGGCATCCACCGCCCGGTAAACATCGCCAGTCGAAAGACCATACGCCACCAGCCGCGCATTGCTCATCGCAACCTGCCAGGTCTCCTCCGCTCCGCCATTGACGTTCACATCCGTCACACCCGGAATCAGACGCAACTGCGGCACAATGTCCCAGGTCATGATCCGGTTCAGATCCATCGGCGAATACCCGTCGCCCTCAAGACGGAACTGCATGATCTCGCCCATGCCCGTCGAACGCGGCCCCATCAGGGTGCTCACATTCGGCATGGTCAGAACGCCCCGCAGAATGTCCAGACGCTGGTTCACCCAGGTCCGGTCCTGGTCAATGTCCGTATCATCGCTGAACTGAACATAAACAACCGAAACACCGGACCGCGAGACCGACCGCAGATCAACCAGCGACGGCAGCCCCGTCATCGCACTCTCCACCGGGAAGGTGATGAGCTTCTCAACCTCTTCGGTCGCCAGCCCCGGTGCGACGACCGAGACCAGAACCTGACGCGGTGAAATATCCGGCACAGCCTCAACCGGCAGCCCGAACAGCGCCCCGACACCCACGATCAGAAGCCCCGCGAGCAACGCAAGCAAAACAAACCGGCTGCCCTGCAGCGCCAACAGAAAACGCCTCATCAGATCAGTCACTGTCGCCAAGGGTCGCCAGAGCGCCAATCGATTTCAGAGCAAAACTCCCCTTCGTCACCACCTCGTCACCCGCGCGCAGTCCGGAAAGCACAACCGTGCGGTCCGCCTCCTCCAGCCCCGCCCGCACCATCACCGGACGAAACCGGTCGGCCCCCGCCCGCACAAACACCACATCCTGACTACCACTCCGCTGCACCGCCTCAGACGGCACAACCACACCCGCCTGCCGCTCCGTCGTGTGCAGCCCAGCATCCATCATCACGCCCGGACGCAACGCCCCGCTTCCGTTCGGCACCTCCGCAATCACCCGCAACAGCCCCGTCACCGGATCGGCCGCCTGAGCAATCGTCGTGATCCGCGCCCGCACCGTCCAGCCACCAGCGCCCCCCGCCAGTCCCTGGTTCTGATCCGCCGGACGTCCGTCCATCCCGGCCCCCACAGTCAGAAGCGAGGCGTCCTCCGGCGCGATCCACGCCACCAGCCACACCCGTGACAGATCCGCCACCGTCGCCAGATCCATCCCAGGCGTCACATCTCCGCCCGCCGCCGCCTTCACATCCAGCACAACCCCATCAACCGGCGAAATCAGCGCGGACAACTCATCCCGCACAATCCGCTCGGTAACGGACGTAAATTCCTCATGAAACTGATGATTGATCATCCCCAGAGCCGATTCCTGCGCCGTCACCGCCGCATCCGCCTGCTGCAAAATAGCCGCCCGGCGCCGAACCTCACCCGCCGCGACAGCTCCGCCAGACAAGACCCGCGCCCGGTCATATGACAGCCGCGCCTCTTTCTGCGTCGCAACAGCTGCTGCCAGAGTCGCCCGGTCCTGATCCTTCCGCAAATGCGCGACATGCAGCGCATGGTCGATGTAATCGATCAGCGACTGCCCACGCTTCACCGGCTGCCCCGGCATCACATGCACCGCCACAATCTTGCCAGATCCCGCGGGCCGGATCGTCACCACACCCCGCTCATCCGGCCTGATCTGCGCCATCGCCGGCAACACGCGCTCAACAGTCCCCATAACCGCCCGCGCCGTCTCCAGCCCCTCAATCTTCTGCGCCTCGGCACTCATCACAACCGGCGCAGGTTGTGATGAGCCACCATCCTCTGCGCACGCCACGCCGCAGGCCAGAGGCAGCAAAACAACACCGGAAAAAATCGACCGGAGAAGCAGGGGAGGGGAGAGACCTGTCACGACAGCGACCACATGCCGGGAAATAAACACAGCTCGTTCCGTTCCATCCAACTCCGCATCGTCGGGCCTCCTCATCACGCTCCGGCCCCGGAACATGACCGCACAGAAAAAATCCGCATGGCACTGCACAGGCACGCCGCATGATTACGACGGGACCATCAATCCTGCCAGCCCCGCCGGAATACGAAAATTATTGAAAATAATTCGCAAAAACAAAAAGGTACAGCCGGAACCATACCTGGATCGCTGATGCTGGCAGGGAAGCGTCAGGGCTTTGCCCTGGCACTCACCAAAGGTAACAGACCTTTGGAAAGGCTCTGTTGTTGTTACGTGTTCATCTATGATTTTTCAAAGGGCTGGCGGAATTCGGGCTCTGCCCGGACCCGGCAGGGACCGTCACGCGAAGGCGTGCTGCGCACGACGGCCCCTGCACCCCGATCTGTTTAACAAAATGGTTTCCAAAGGTCGGCGCCCTTTGGTGGGTCCCAGGGCAAAGCCCTGGGAAGGAGCCAGCACTTAATGACAACAGAGCGTTTGGAGACCATTTTATTATAAACAAATCGGGATGCAGGGTCCCTGCCGGCTCAGAGGAGCGCCCGGCCTCCGGCCTTACCTCTGGCGAAAACGCGCCGATACATAAGGCGCCGGCTCATACGCCAGATCAGACACCCACGGCCATGTCGGCCTGCGCCGATGGTTGCCGATATGCACAATGTCCTGGTCAATCGCCCCCGGCGAAAGCGCCATCAGCGCCGGATTGGCCAGAGCCTTCATCGTCGGATGCAGATACCCGCATTTCAGAACCACAATCCGGAACCGCACCGGGTCCAGCCCCATATCCCGAAACGCCTCCGCCGAATGATACAGCCGCCGCCGTGCCGACAACGTCGCCGTAATCCCGTCAAACTCAACCACCGCCTCACCATCCTCCGGCCGCGTCACCGCCGTCAGATGCTTTACAACCGCCTTCACACGCACAGGCCGGCACATCACAGGATCAAGCGTCGCCCCGATCGAAAGCGGCAACATCGCCCCCACACCCGCCCGGTAACACGCATCCGTCGCCGGACGATCCGTCATCCCGCCCAGCAACACATCCTTCGCCCCCGCCTTCAGCAAAGCCTGAAGAAAGAACGTCTGATCCGAATTGCCGCCACCACCCGGATTGTCACCTGAATCCGAAATCACAACCGGATGAGTCTTCGCCGCCATCGCCCGCGCAAGGCACTCCTCAATCGTCCCCGTCGGACTGCCAAACCGGAACTCATGCCGCGCAGCCCAGTAACGCCCCGCCAGTTCCGCCGCGATCCGCTTCTGCGCCTCGACGTCCGTTCCCGTCACCACCACAGAAGCCGCCGCCCGAGGCTCATCCGCCCACACGTAACCAACAAGCTGAGACACATCCAGAATGCCCGGCAAACGATTATACTCGCTCAGATCCGACCACAGCCGACGCCCCGGCTCCCACTCCGTGCTGCTCTGCTCACCCGGCAGCAACGCCGGAATGCTCGCCCACACAATCCCCGGACGAATCCCGTAACGCAGACAATGCGTCAGCATGTCCGCTGCCCGCATCACATTCTCAACCCGATCCACATGCGGCGCCGTGCGATACGCCGTCATCGCATCCAGCGTATCAACAGCCCGCCGGCTCAGATTGCCATGCAGATCATAATACGCCGAAAGCAGACAGTCCGGCCCCGCAACAGAACGGGTCGCCTCATACCAGTCCCCCTCCGCATCCTCCATGCCCTCAACACTCAGAGCGCCATGCATCGCCAGATAAATCCCATCCAGCGGCAGAAGCTTTCGCAAACGCTCCAGATACTCAGCCTTCAGAGACTCATACGTCCCCCGCTCCACCGGCCCGCCCGGAGGCGCCGAAGCCTCCAGCGTCGGCAGAAAAGGCACTTCATACCGAAGTAACGGCAAAGACAGCGGCGCCCCAAACACCTCCTGCCCCCTCAGAACCGTGAAATCTCCCATCCGCGACCGGATGCGACTATACGTGCTGCACTCCGACGCAATCCCCCCAACCGCAATCCGGGGCGTCCCCTTAAAAGCCGGCACCAGCCCCACCGCCCGCCCCACACCCGAAAAACCAGCCATCCCGGCAAGAGCCCCCGCCGGAAGCATCTTCAAAACAAGTCTGCGACGCATAACGATATCCCTTCATGGCAGTCGTCCCTCCGCGCCCCGGCGAATAACTGCCATCGCTCACAGGAACTCTTCACACGTTTCGAAGCCGTTTTGATGGAAGCACAGAAGGCTCGTCGGCCAAACCCCAAACCCGTTAGCATATCGTTCCGATAAAGAGCCCCCCGCGCAGCCCGTCATCGAACAGCCAGACCGTCTTCAGGGCGTCGCTCCGAACCTCGCACAGAGACACCATTCCTCTGATCCCGATCTGTGGAAGCATGCAATTACAGCAGGTTGCAGACAGGGCTGGTCTCGCCAGGGAAGCGGGCCGTCCCGCTTCAGGCCGGCAGATCCGCCCTGAGAAAGGGATTTTGTCCGTCTTTCCCGGGATTGCATTGTGAGTGCGCGTCAGAAAATCGACACTGACCTGCCGCTTCGTTATAGGGGCAATATTCATCAACGGGATCTTCAGGGAGCAGCCTGTGCAGTGCGAATGGCGTCGATCTTACGACAGGCTCGTGCCAATGCTGATTAAGGATCATTTCGGTGATCCGGGCGGCCTGACGCGGCAGTTTCCCTACATGAAATCGACGTTCACATGGAAAGGCGACGACTTCATCATCAGTGCGAAGGCACTCGCCAACCCGAATAACGAGTATCACGGGCTCGAACGGCTTGCTTTGAAATACCATCAGGCCGGCTCCTGGCAGCTTGCCGGTGAGCATTGGCTGATCGCGGCCGGCTGGCGTCGCAAAACGATGGACGCCAATGATGAACGCCATGTGGAAGCACTTCAGTTCGTCTTGCGTCATGTCGAATACAACAGGGCGATGGCGGAGTGGAAAAAAAAGAAACTGGGGCGAAACGCGATGCCGTATCCCGGTCAGTTCGGCCTCGAAGACGACTGAAGACCAGAATTTTTGCCAGAATTTTTGTATGCGAATATCGCCGGGCCTGGCGTTTGTGCTCTGAACCCACAATTTTCGGAGTCCGGGAGACTGTTTCCAAAGGCTCTGTTATCGTTAAGTGCTGGCTTCTTCCCAGGGCTTTGCCCTGGAACCCACCAAAGGTCACAGACCTTTGGAAACATGCTTATTTATCAACAGATTGGGGTGAAGGGGTCCGCGACCCCTTCCGGGTTCGGGCAGAGCCCGATCTTTTTCTAACCCTTTGAAAAATCACAGATCAACACCTAACGACAACAGAGCCTTTCCAAAGGTCTGTGACCTCTGGTGGTCATCGCGGGCAAAGCCCCGGGAAAGCGCCAGCACCTGATGCTAACAAAGCTTTTCAGAAACCTCACTGCCGCGCGAGAGCACCTCTCGAACCTGCGTCAGGCCGCGATTGACTTCATTTCCGTCACATCGCGCTGCGGCGAAGCTCCGAACATACTCCCGGCTGAACCGGGACGGGCTCTCATAGCCGACCTGAAACGCGGCGTACGAGACGTTGACGTCAGATTTCACCAGCATGAAGACCCGTCAGAAGCCAGCAGCAGATCGGCCGCCCGCACCCATGCCTCTCCCGCCACCCAACCCTCGCAAACCCCCATCCCACCTCATCGAAACAACCCCTGGTCCGCCACAAAAAACACCCCGGTCCATCTGAAAACGTGTCCCCGACAGAAGCACTTCGCCCGGCAAACCCGCCTTCGGACTTGACAGAACAGACCCCGACCGGCTTCCTCCGACCCCACTTTAAAGTGCCACGCAAAGCCCGTCCCGACGGACCCCGCAGCGGCCACACCAACTGAACCGGACAGGACCAGATCATGCATCCGTATCGCACCCACAGCTGCGCCGCCCTCCGCGCCGAAGACGCCGGAAAAACCGTGCGCCTCTCCGGCTGGGTGCACAGCAAACGCGATCACGGCGGCCTCCTGTTCATCGACCTCCGCGACAACACCGGCCTAACGCAGATCGTCATCCCGGCAGGCTCCCCCGTCATGGAAACCGCCGAACACATCCGCGTCGAAAGCGTCGTCACCATCACGGGGGACGTCGTCCTCCGCGAGGAAACCACCCGCAACCCCAACCTCCCGACCGGCGATATCGAAGTCCAGGCAAAGGAATTCGTCGTCCAGTCCGCCGCCGCCGTCCTCCCGCTCCAGGTCGCCGGAAGCGAAAACTACCCCGAGGATCTTCGCCTCAAATATCGCTACATCGACCTGCGCCGCGACAAGGTCCGTCGCAACATGATGCTCCGCGCCGATGTCATCGCCAGCCTCCGCAAGCGGATGATCGAACAGGGCTTCACCGAGTTCCAGACCCCGATCCTCACCGCGTCCTCGCCGGAAGGCGCCCGCGACTTCCTCGTCCCGGCCCGTATGCATCCCGGCAAGTTCTACGCCCTCCCGCAGGCCCCGCAGCAGTTCAAACAACTCGCCATGGTCGCCGGGTTCGATCGCTACTTCCAGATCGCCCCCTGCTTCCGTGACGAAGCCGCCCGCGCCGACCGCAGCCCCGGCGAATTCTACCAGCTCGACTTCGAAATGGCCTTCGTCACACAGGACGAAGTCTTCGCCACGCTCGAACCCGTCATGGAAGGCATCTTCCGTGAGTTCGGCAACGGCCGCACCGTCAGCCAGGCCCCGTTCGTGCGCATCCCCTACGCCGAATCAATGGCCATCTACGGCTCCGACAAGCCCGACCTGCGCAACCCGCTGAAGATCAGCAACGTCACCGAAGCCTTCGCCGGCTCCGGCTTCGGCCTCTTCGCCAGAATCGCGGCCGACGGCGGCGAAATCCGCGCCATCCCCGCACCGGGAGCCGGTGACCGCCCCCGCGCCTTCTTCGATAAACTCAACAACTGGGCTCGTGAAAGCGGCGCAGGCGGCCTCGGCTATATCATCTTCGGTGAAGACGGCGGCAAAGGCCCCATCGCCAAAAATCTCGAAGCCGACCGCGTCGAAGCCATCCGTGAGAAAACCGGCCTTAAAGCCGGTGACGCCGTCTTCTTCGCAGCAGGGAAGGGTGATGACGTCGCGAAATTCTCAGGCCTCGTCCGCACCCGCATCGGCACCGAACTGAACCTCATCGAAGAGAACGCATTCCGTTTCTGCTGGATCGTCGATTTCCCGATGTACGAGATGAACGAAGAGACGAAGCAGATCGACTTCTCTCACAACCCGTTCTCCATGCCCCAGGGCGGTCTCGAAGCCCTCAACACCCAGGACCCGCTGACGATCAAAGCGTATCAGTACGATATCGTCTGCAACGGCATCGAACTCTCCTCCGGCGCCATCCGTAACCACCTCCCTGACCTGATGATCCGTGCCTTCGAAATCGCAGGCTATCCCGAGAGCGAAGTCGAAGCCCGCTTCGGGGGCATGCTCAACGCCTTCCGCTACGGCGCCCCGCCGCACGGCGGCTCCGCTCCCGGCGTGGACCGTATCGTCATGCTCCTCGCCGACGAGCCCAACATCCGCGAAGTCATCCTCTTTCCCCTCAACCAGCAGGGCGAAGACCTTATGATGGGCGCCCCTGCTCCCGTCGAACCCGCCCGCCTGAAAGAACTGTCCATCGCCCTCGACCTTCCAAAACCGAAACCCACCGCAAAGGCCTGAACGCAGCAGATTTGCTGACCGGACATTTCACGAGGCTCTGCCCTGTCCTCCGGCGGACGGGGCAGAGCCTGCGCTTTGTTGAAGTTCAGGAATCGTTCTTTGAGACAGAAGGCTCAGGCTTCTGCGAGATTGATGGTAGACATGAATCTGTGAACGCTTCTGTCGTATCCGCCGTCGCTGATGAACTCAGTGACCTCTTCGGGCAAATCGGCAGGAAGTATTTCGGCACCCTTTAATCGCTGCGCTGGTCTGCGCTCAGATGCAGGCGGGCAGATCGTCCCTCTTCATCAACAGCCTCCGTCAGACTATCAGTGATCAGGCGCTGCCCTGACGCAGGTCCGTTAACAGGCCCTGCTCCTGATATCTCATCTGCCCGAATAAAGAAGTTTTCAAACTACTAAAATAAAAGGAGCGGCCGGAAAAGACCGCTCCCGACAGACCGTTCCGATTAAAGCTTCACGTTGACGCCGAACTGGAACGAACGATAGACAATTCCCTTCCCCGACCAGGAAGAGTTGTACAGATACGACCCGTATGTCGCGTAGTCGTAAGGCGAACGGAAACCAAGCAGATTGTAGACGTTAGCGTAGACTGACCAGCGTGGGCTGATCTGATAATTAACGGTCAGATCAACATCCCAGTAATTTTTGACATGACACTGCCCGGAGGGCACCTGGTCCCAGCCGGTAAGGCCAGCGGAGCAGGACGTGACACCAGGTCCCTCAGCGTCCTGCGCAACGGTCTTATAACCGCTGGTGTAATAGACCGTCGGCGTCACCGCGAGTTTGCGCCACATGAACGTATTGGACCAGTTGGCCTTCCAGCGCGGCGTGCCGGAGGCCGATGTGGTGTTGTACGGGCCGATCGTCCCGGCGAACTGTTCAACTCCGCCGCCGTCAGGCAAAGCGACTGAGAAACGACGGACAAAGGTCATTTCGCCTTTGCTGTACCAGTTCACTTCATGCAGGACACCGGGCAGGCGATGGGAAGCGGTGAAGCCGAGCTGGACACCGTCCGTGCGCATCCATGGCGCGTTGATGTAACTGTAGTTGATCAGGCCGGGCCGTGCAGTCGCGGTCGGGTTCGCCGGATCAGCTGTATCCGGTGTGACCGTTACACCCGCGGGCAACGCGGCACCCGTAACATAGTCTTCGCTGATTGTCGCCGCGTCCTGTCCCAGGGGATTACCCATAATATAGTTGGATTTTTTGATATAATAATAATCGGCACTGAGGGTTATCCAGGGAAGAGGCCTGATGACCGCGCCGCCGCTGAAATTCGTCGCGATTTCCGGCTTCAGGTTCGGATTGCCAACCGAGTTCAGGCCAACATAGTAAGCCTGAGTATAGGAATTGTTGCTATGCGCCGCCAGCCAGGCGGGATTACTGATGCTGTTCTGGATGTAACCGACAGTTTCACCGCCTGTTTCAGAAAAGCTGGGCACACGGAAGCCACGGGAGAACGTGCCACGGAGCGCGAACTCATCGACCGGCTTGAACACAACGTTGGCCTGCGGCGTATAATGGTGATAATCGACCCCGGTACTGGTCGAATAATGGTCGTAGCGACCGGCAAGGTCGGCCTTCAGCATCTTATGGAAGGGAAGCCCGAGTTCCCAGAACCCGGATTCCACCCAGCGACTGCCCTTCGCGTTGACAGGGTTGATAGTCCAGTACTGTGCTCCCGGATCGGCGGTATTGTATGGATTTGCATTAGGGGCGTTCAGGGATTCCCAGCGAATGTTCCCGCCGATGGCCAGATTCACCATGCCGCCCGGAAGCCGGAACAGACCCTTGCTGGCCGTCATTTCATAGGAATATTCCTGGGTCCGGTCATGGACCACGTCTTTCGGCGCGATCGAATTGAGAACAGACTTTGAATTTTCCGACGGATTGACGAAGTTATACGTCCCGTTATTAACTGCGTTTTCGATCCCGTTGATCGTGGGATAACCAGTATAAGTCTGCGTCAGAGCGGAATTCATGCCGACGAAATTGAAGTCGTAGTTCCAGTCCGATCCCCATTTCGATGCCGCTGTGCCATTGTAGCGCGTCGAACCACGGAAATTCTGGTTGTAATAAGTGGTTGTCGGGACGAGATCACCAAACATATAATTCATGCTCGCGGCCTGGCCCTGTGCCGCGAACGGATCGTTCGGATTGAGTTGTCCGTTGGGCAGAACAGCAGGGATCAGCAGATCATACGAACTGTCCTGTTTGGACTGGGTCTGCGACTGCAGAGTGGCCGGTGTTGTGCCCTGAGCAACCGTCAGAGTCTGCGAGTAGGTGAACATCGCTGTGAACTGTGACCGCGGCGTGACATTGGCCGTGAAGTGCGCTGTGGTATTGATGCGCTGAAGCGACGGACTGATCTGACCATATGCTTTGGTCGTGTCGGTGCTGCAGCCTGTGAAAGCCGAACCGCTGCCGTAGTAATTGTTCGTCGCGCCAAGAGTCCCGCTTGAAGGCGAACCATATTTTCCGCACGACGCTGATGCGTTCAGCGGTCGATAGGAACCGACGACCTGCCCATTGACCACGGGCGCGACGATGGCCTGCGTGCTTCCGTAAGTCGCACTGGGATTGCTGCTGTTATTGATCCAGTTCGTACCGCCGATCCCGGTCAGATTGGAGGTGTTGTACGGATAGCCGACATCCCGGTTATAGACGGCGTCGTCCTGCTGGTATTCCGCATTGACGTAGACATTGTAACCGTCTTTCGCCAGGTCGCCATGACCATAGGTCGCATAGAGCCGCTGGTGTCCCGCAATCCCGAGCTGACTCAGGCCCCCTTCGGCGTTACCTTCAAACCCCTTGATTTCCTTGCGGGTAATGAAGTTGATCACGCCGCCCACCGCATCCGCGCCATAGGTCGCGGAGCCGCCGTCCTCCTTCACGTCAATCCGTTCCATGATCGAGTTCGGCATCCAGTTGGTATCGACGAAGTCACGCTCTCCGTCATCGGCCAGCGGATAGTAGGACAGGCGCTGACCGTCCATCAGGATCAGCGTCGAATCGCTGGTCAGGCCATGCAGCGACGGAGCGGACGCGCCAGCAGCAAAAGCGCCGTTGGAGCCGAACGCATTGGTCAGGCTGCCCGAACCGTTCGAGGACAACTGCTGCAGGGCATCGGTCACAGTCTTGATGCCGCGGCGCTGAAGATCGCGGGATGTCAACTCTTCAATCGGTGCCGCGCTGGCAGCGTTCGGGTCATGAAATAGTGTGCCCGTTACGACGACGTTTTCTGACTCTGACGGATTGGCCTCCATGCTGTGCATGGCCGCAGCCCTTGAGACGACCGATGCATTCGTTGCCCGCACAGTCGTTGCGGGGGCTGTTGAGGCAGGCGCTGAAGGATTTGCCCCGGAAGTCTTTGTCGCCGGCGTTTTACTGGCCACTCTGGCCTTTTTGGTATGAGCTTTGGTGGTCGTATGAGTCTGCGTGTCTGTACTCTGGGCAAAGGCGGAAGAACAGATCATCCCGCTCATAGCTGAAAAAGTAAGAAAAAACAGCTTCCGATGACGGAGAGTCTTTGGTGGCGTATGGGTCATTCCGCATGCTTCCACATGAATATTTCCTCGCTTCCGACGTGCTCGGTTTCAGAAAGTTTAGCCAGGAGCGAGGACTGGCATAAAAAACGACGTAACCGGGAAGTGCTGGTATTGCCCGTAAACCGCACTTCACCTGCTATTGCGTCCGGAAATGCCAGCCCTGCTTTTTCGGGGCACGGCGTTACATTTCGAACTCGATATGAGTAACTTTACGTCTCCAGGAGGCGGAACTGTCAACGTGATAACAGTGCTCACTATACATTTCCCGACTCAATGTTGCTGAAAAACAACAATGTATTGCTGGTGTTGCCCAGGATTTTTCTTTCCGCAGATGACCAACCGCACCTCGGGAAACAACCGGAAAAAACAATATTACGGAATGCGTTTTATCGGATTATATTCTTAATATTAACTAGATTTTCCAGATTCCTGACGTGTTATCTGAGGCAGAAGATGCACTCTGCTGCGAGACGGATAGCGGCCACGAACGTGTGAAGACGCCTGTCGTATCCATGGTCGCCGATGCGTGCGCTGGCCTCTTCGGGCAGATCAGCAGGAAACATTTGGCTACCCTGTAATTGCTGACCTGGCCTGTCGTCAGGTGCCGATGGACAGGCCGTTCTTTTCCGTCGCAGGCGCAGTAAGCGGCTTTGAGTTCAGGCCGCCACGGATGTGCCCGATATGGCGGGGAAAAGCCCATTTTTGAACAGGGAGGCTGCTGTCCGGTGTGCTTTCAGGTGAATCGCATCAATTATCTGTTGCTCCGATCGGCCAGCTTTTTCTGCCAGACCTTCAAAAATCCCAGCCGGGGGAAGCTCCAGCGGATAAACCGGTTATATGGTTATATGGCGTCCTGTGCGTTTCGTTACGGCTTTTTACTGAAGGCCATTCCTGCTCACACAGACGAGAACCACCCGGGTCAGACCAGATCACTCCCGCACTCTGACGGTCATCCAATATGTTTTGATAATGAACCAAAAATGTCCGGAACTTTCTGGAATCATCTCAGGATCCGTCCCGTCTCCAGAACAAACCAATAACCCATTTCCGGACAGAGACAGGCATCCTGCCACAAAATTCCTCACACAGGAGTCTCACCACACATGTCCCGGATCTTGCATCCCCTCACCGGATAACGTCACTGTCCCAGAATGACCGCCTCCGCAGCAGCCCCCCGAACGCTTCCCCCATCCCGGCCTCCCGCCAGACTGGTTGCGCTCCTGACGTTCATGCTCACCACATTCGCCACAGCGGCAACTCCGGCCCCGATCACAGTCGCCCCCCACCGCGCGGTCTACGATCTGAGCCTGGCCAGTGGCGCCAGTGGCTCCTTCAGCGGCGCTTCCGGCACCATGACCTGGGTTATCTCAGACGTCTGCTCCGCCTGGTCCACACAGCAGCACATGGAACTGGATCTTTTCGCCCGCAGCGGTGAAACCCTCCATTCCGTCGGCGATAACACCAGCCTCGAGACAAAAGACGGCCTCCATCTGACCTTCGCGTCCAGCTCCGTCACCAATGGTCAGACGGACAGCATGATCCGCGGCGAAGCCACGCTCGCCCGCGACGGAACCGGTGCGGTCAGCTACATTCTGCCCGAAAAGAAGACTGTCCCGCTCAGAAAGGGCACACTTTTCCCCACAGCCCAGAATTTCGCCATCCTCGAAGCCGCACAGCACGGCGAAACCGGCCTCAGTCGTCCCATCTTCGATGGCACCACACCCGATGGCGCCGAAGACAGCTACGCCACGCTCCTCGGCTGGACCGTCCCGAAAGATCCGCCGCCCTTCGCAATCCTGTCCGGCCTTCCCGCCATACGCTTCCACCTGGCGTCCTATGCCAGCGGTTCCGATGATATGACCCCTGATTTCGAGATGGCCGCACGCCTCTTCGCGAATGGCGTCTCAGATCAGGTCGAAATGACCTTCAGCAGCACCCGCATCCTCGCCACCCTCCGCACGCTTGAGATGCGCCCCGCACCCACACGCTGCCCTCACTGATCCTGCCCGAACCGCATCCGTCTTCCTATCCTCCGGCGCAGGTCAGCAAACCGGGCACGAAGAACAGCAAGTCGCGCCGGTTGCGCCTCCGGCACTTTCGGTCGCGGTGGCGGCATAGCCTCCTCAGTCGCCAGGCTGTCCGAGACAATCTGCAACGCCGCTTTATCTTCCTGTGACGCAACCGGCACGGCAGGAGCCGCCGGCTTCACCACGCCAGGCACCAGTTCGGGCAGGCGGGGTATGTCACCCGCCTCAATCAGAAGATCCTGCTCCTGAACGTCGAGTTGCCGCCCGATCGCCCGCTCCGTCACATCATTGATCACCCGATCAGACAGCAGACTCCTGAGTACCTGCCTCTGCAACCGAAGGACGCGCAGCCGCAGGGCAACCTCCTCACGCTTTTGCCGCACGCTCGTCGCCCGCTTGCCATCAGGATCAGCAGCTCTGGCGTCAAGCCGACGCAGCCGGTCAGTGAATTCAGTCATCAGAAGCGACACGGCATCATTGCTGCGTGAGGCATCAGGCTGCCTGCGCGCCTGCTCCGCCTGCAACGCGGCAATGGCCGAGCGGGTGAGCGCGATGCGCGTCTCCATCAGTTCCCGCTGTGCCGGCGTCTCCCCCTCGTTCTGCGGCAGCAGATGCAGCACCTGAGGCAGACCGAAAGCCGCACTGACCAGCGATGTGATGATCACCCCGGTCGCCAGCACCACCAGCACCGTGCGCCCCGGCAGGTCACTCTCAGCCGGAAGCGAGATGATCGCCGCCAGCGTTACCGCCCCGCGTGTCCCGGCCAGCGTCAGCACCAGAACACCCCGCCAGGACGGCATCATTTCCGACCGGTGCCGCAACCGGCCCACAACACACCGGACTACCCCCGTAACAGTGATCCACACCGCACGCAGCACACTGAGCACAATCTGAATCGCAAGGATCGTCAGCGGCAGAACCCATGGCGACAGCCCCTCGGAGCGCACAACCTGACTGGCCTCCGCTACAAGCTGCGGAAGCTGGAGCCCGAGCACAACAAACACCAGCCCGTTAAACGTCGACCCCACCATATCCCAGAGCATGGTGGCTTTCAGCCGGGTCTCGATCTGCGTGTCGCTCATCACGCCACTCAGCCGCACTGTCATCCCGCCCGCGACCGCCGCCAGAATGCCCGAGCAATTGACGCTTTCCGCTGTGAGACAGATAACGTACGGCAGCATCAGCGAGAGCAGGATGTGGCTCGGAGGATCATCATAGCCACGCCGGATCAGCCAGATCTCAAGGCGGCAGAACGCCCACGCAATCGCCGCGCCAAGAAGGACGCCCCCAAAGGAGACATAAACGAAGTTGCTGGACGCCGCCTTGAGCGAAAACAGCCCGGTCGTCGCCGCTGCGACCGCGAATTTGAAGCAGACCAGGCCCGAAGCGTCATTCAGCAACGCCTCGCCATTCAGGATCTGCACGATCCGCGCCGGCGTCTTTCCGCCCGATAACATGCTGCCGACCGACACAGCATCTGTGGGCGACAACGCCGAAGCCAGGGCAATCGCCGCGGCGAGCGGGATCGCCGGCATGATCCAGTGAACGAAATACCCGCCGCTAACGGCGCTGAATACAACAAGCCCAAGCGCCAGAGAGAAAATGATCCCCCGCAGTTCTCCCGCTTCACGCATCGGAATCCGGTAAGCGTCGAGAAAAAGCAGCGGCGGAATCAACAGTAGCAGAAACAATTCAGAAGAAAGCGGCAGGCTGAACCCCGCAACGCTCGCCACCGTCCCGGCAGCGATCTGTAGCAGGGGGAGGGGAATGGCCAGCGGCAACAGCCGGGCCAGCGCGCCCGTAAGGCCCGTCACAAGAAGCAGGGTAATGGCGATCAGAGTCGGGGTCATGCACTTCTCGCAATGCGGATACCGGCACTCTCTGCCCTGAGCCGGTCAGGTTTTCCATCCCACACCGCCGAAACAGCAGAAAACCGCGTGGCCCGCGTGGTAAAAAAATCCGGAACAACGTGCGATGCTTCGCTTTCATTTCGTGCAGACCATTGACCCGACGGGGCCGCGTTCCCATTATTTTTAGAAAGAGGCCGTAAAACCAGAGTGCGCCCGCTTAATCGCAGGTGTCGGGTTGGTCAGAAGGAGACAGACCCGTCAGGCTCGCCTCGTGCAGGGAGCCGGTGACAGGTCACTGAAGATGAATTCGCGGTCAGACCGCGCAGAGGAATCGGAGCAGGCTTATGGCCCTGGGAAAAGCGGCGGCGTTTCTTGAGCCACGCCTGAATGTACTGATCGCGGAGGCTGCAAGGAACGGCATCACAGCAGATGTGGCTGTGGCTGTTCTGATCGATCTTCTCGATACAGAGAGTTTCGGCATCAAAACACCGCCAGAAGGAGGGGAGTGAGTGAGCGCAGGCGATCCATATCAGACGCTGGGAGTCGCGCGAACCGCGAGCCAGGACGAGATCCGCAAGGCCTACCGCGCGCTGGCCAAGAAATATCATCCGGATCTGAATCCGGGCGATAAGGAAGCGGAAGAGAAGTTCAAGGCTATCAGCCGTGCGAATGATCTTCTTTCGGACGAGACACAGCGCGGCCGCTACGATCGTGGTGAAATCGACTCTGCAGGCCAGGAACGCGCCCCGCCAGGCTACGGCGCGAACGGTGGCTACCGTGATTTCGCAGAGGGTGCGCAGGGCTTTCGCTACGGCGGTGGCCCGGGCGCCGGAGGTTTCTCACAGGAAGACCTCGGTGATATCTTTGGCGGCATGTTCGGCAATCGCGGCGGCAGGCGTCAGGCAGGTCCCGAGCGTGGCCCCGACCGCTCCTATGCGCTGACCATCAACTTCGTTGATTCGGTGCTCGGCACGACCTCTCGCGTCTCATTGCCGAACGGGTCGACGCTCGACGTCAAAATTCCGCCCGGAATCGAAGACGGTCAGGTGCTGCGCCTGCGCGGCAAAGGTGGAGAAGGCACCCAGGGTGGCCCCACCGGCGATGCGCTGATCACCATCACGATCATGCCCGATGCCCGTTACGTCAGGGACGGACGCGATCTGCGGGAGCGTCTGCCTGTCGATGTCCGGACAGCGGTTCTCGGCGGTCCCATCACAGTGCCAACCCCGTCAGGCTCCGTGCGGATGAATGTTCCTGCTGGTTCGGACACTGGCACCGTCATGCGTCTCCGCGGGCGCGGCGTGAAGGAGCATGGCAGGCATGAGGCAGGAAATCTCTACGTGACTCTTGAAGTGCATGTCGGCAAGGTCGATGACAGGTTCAGGGAATTCCTGAAGGACCATGCGCCTGCGCCCGATCTCGCGGAGGCAGGGGACGGAGAGGGTAAATGATCACGATCGAGACACTCGCTGTCCGTCTCGGGCGGATAAGCACTGTGGAGATCGAAGGCTGGATAGAACGGGAGTGGCTCCGGGCTGATGGTGTTCCGGGCCACTACGTTTTCCAGGAAGTAGATGAAGCCAGAGCGCGTCTGATCCTGGAGCTGCGTGATGATCTCGGTGTGGAAGAAGATGCCGTTCCGGTCGTACTGTCCCTTCTCGATCAGCTCTACACCACGCGCCGGCAGATGCGTCTCCTGGCCGCGGCACTGAATGGAGGCGAACGGATCGCCGAAGCGGGTCCGGTCAGTGAGATCAGAGCCGCTTTGCTCCATGCCCTGCAAGGAGTTCCTCGCGAGCGCGAAAACTGAACACAAAAGCGAGATTATTGAGGTTTTCCTAAGGTTTTCAAAGGAATGCGGCGATCGACTTCCCATTCAATGACTGTTAAAGGGTCCGCGAGATGAGAGGCGCTCCAGTGAAGCATCTTCAAACGCCGTGACCCGTGAAACTGATCTCCCCCCGGAAGTTGTCGCCGTAAGAGAGATTCCTGGCGTATCAACGATCCTTGACGCCGTGTGCCGTACGTCCGGTGTTTCGTTCGCTTCAATCGCTCACGTCACCGAAGCACGCTGGGTTGCCTGTGCCGTTGAGGACCAGGCTGAATTCGGACTGGTCCCGGGAGATTTTCTGCCCGTCAGCCGAACCGTGTGTCGGGATGTCCGGACTTCACGAGAGCCTGTTATCATAGACACTGTGACGGCGCAGTCAGATGACCATCAGCACGAGATTCTGGCCAGCTATGGGATCAGAAGCTATATTTCTGTTCCCATCCTGCTACCCGGCGGTGATTTTTTTGGCACGCTCTGCGGTTTCAGCCGGGATCACTGCAATGTCGGCTCAGAAAAGACCCGCGACCTTTTCCGACTCTTCGCTGAACTGGTTGGTTTCAATCTGCAGTCACTGGGCCGTCTTCGGAAAAGCGAGGCGGCGCTTGAGCAGGAACAGGAACACGGAACGAACCGTGAAAAATTCATCGCGGTCCTTATCCATGAACTGCGGAACCCGCTAACCGCCCTTGAATCTGGTCTGAGACTACTTGAACGTCGTCCCGAACGAATTGGGGAGCTGATCCCGCAGATCCGGCGCGTGGCCGCGCGCATGAACAGTCTCATTCGCACCACTCTTGATGTCACTGAAATCAGATTTGGGTCCGGGCTCATGCTGGAGCGGAGCGATGGCACCACTCTCGCGGAAGCTCTGGAACAGATCATTGAGGAGGCGCGCACGGCTTTCCCCGAAGCGGTCATCAGGTCCGAACTGGACTGCAAAATGCCCGTGCCATGTGATACCGGTCGCATCGCTCAGCTCCTGGCCAATCTTCTTCGCAATGCTATTTCTTATGGCACGCCCGGAACGCCGATCATTGTCAGGGTCAATAGCCGTTCATCCGAACTGGAGATGTCCGTTACCAATGAGGGTGAACCCCTTAGGCCGGAAATCGTGCGGGAGATGTTTAAACCCTTCTGTCGCGGTCGCTCCGGCGGTAAGCAGCACGGGCTCGGGCTCGGCTTATACATCGCCTCTGAAATCGCACATGAGCACGGAGGCAGACTTGACGTTGAAACGGAAGGCAGACTAACGCAATTCCTGTTCCGTATGCCATCACAGGCTCCAGGCCAGGTTCTGAATCCGACCTGATTTTGTCCGGTGTTCCGGAAACAGTGACGGATTACAGCATCTCTTCCGAATGTGCGACATTCACCGCTCTTCTCCGATAATAATGTATGGTCAGGTCATGTGCTCTCCGATGGAGACGTGTCTACTCAGGGCGACGGGCCGGCCAGCGGAGCATCGGTTCCGTACGTTCTCCGGGCAGGCGTCCATCGTTTGTTTCAGTGGGGCCGGGGCTGTCGTTTCGCGATCTGGCAGGCGGCTGATGCCACGGCATGCGGCGAGCCTCCCCGATCTGATCGTGAGTCGGGTGGGTTTCCCTGTCGCGCCCGGCATCGTCCTGTCGGGAAGCGCGAAGTTCAGGCAAAACATTCTGGCGGGGCTCATACGCATCTGACACATGGGGTGCTGGCGAAAAGCCATATGTGACACGTGACGCAGTATCGGCATCTGGTCGTGTGACTTCACCAGATCCCCTGCGCTCTGTTGCTTCGCGATCCGCAACAGAGATCCTTTCTGAACCATCCCGTACTTTTCTGTCGCTCTGGCTGGCTTCCCCGGCAGAGGGAGGGAAAAAGTAACCATTGTTACTATTTTTGGGAGGCGGTGCTGAGGGATCCAGATCTGGCTGTGCGACCGGCGGAGTATCGTTTTTTTGCGCTGTAGCAGGCCGGAACTCCGGTTCAGTAGCTACCGATGCGGGTTTTGCCGGAGGAACCCACTCCTTCTGTATCACCGGGGCAGACTGTTCCGGCCGGCGGCCCGGTTCCTGAGACGCTGAACCCAGCCGCATGGCGATTACCCGGAGCTCAGCCCGGGCATCCGTAAGCTGAAGTTCGACCTCGGCCAGTCGTCCTTTGAGCCCAAACACGGCAAATGGCATGAGCAGAAAAGCCATGCCAAAAGCGGCTGCCGCCACGAGAACAAGCAATTGCGCCCAGAGAGGCAGCCATTCAGGAAGCACTGGTGACATTGTCAGACGAACGCTCCGTAAGGACGCCCTGGCAATCCGCACAAGTGCGAAAGCCAGAGAATACGATCATCGCGCAGTTGCGAAAAATGCACCATAACTGATCACACGAAACAGTGAGAGCCGAAGCTTCACATGCCCAGCGCACGCCGATAAATGTCGAGCAGGGTTTCCTGCTCTTCGACTTCAGCAGGCTCCTGCTTGCGGATACGGATGATCTGACGAATCACCTTCACATCGAACCCGGCGGACTTCGCTTCAGAAAAAATATCCTTGATATCGCCGGCCAGCGCCTTGCGCTCTTCTTCCAGACGCTCGACACGCTCGATAATACTGCGGAGCCGATCGGCTGCGATGCCACCAACTGCGGCATCGTCGCCGTTTGACATCACATCGCTATCCATTCCCGCTCTCCTGATTCAGACGATCCCCGGCGGGGATCAGCTTGAATCGGGGGATTATCCCGTTGGAGCCCTGCGGGTCAATTGAGGAATTTGTCGATCCGTACGCAATGGAACCTCACCGGGGTGGTTCCGTTTTTGAGATGACCGCAAACTCACAGCCCGCTCTTGCCGCATCTTACCCGGATATGCGACGCGTGATGCCGCAGCCGCGAGGCAATGCCTGGTCCCAGGTAATTTCACCCAGAAGGGAAACCGCAGATGGCTGAAAACGCCGGTAAAGCAAGAACTGTGCATGCCGCGACCGACAGCAGGCCGGACGAATCGCAGCCGGCATCGTTTGACTTCGTAATCGTCGGCGCGACTGGCGATCTCACGATGCGCAAGTTACTTCCGGCTTTTTATGAGCGCTTCCGGCTGAAACAGATTGCCGCCGATTCAAAAATCATCGGTGTGGCCCGTTCTGACCTTTCGACCGAAACCTATCGGCAGCGAGCCGAAGCCGCCCTGAAAGAGTTCGCTACCTCAGCGCCTCAGGACGAAAAAGCTGTCAGAGAGTTCCTTGAACTCGTTCATTATGTCTCACTGGACGCCAGTAACACGGCTGCCGACTGGAGTCCGCTTGAAACGCTTCTCGCTACATACGCGGCCCGCGTTCGGGTGTTTTATGTAGCGACAGCGCCGAAACTCTACGTTGCAACGGCTGATGCGATTGCAGATCACAGCCTGATCACGGACGTGACCCGTATTGTGCTGGAAAAACCGATCGGTACCGATCTCGCGTCAGCCAAAGCCATCAACGACGGCGTAGGGCGGCATTTTAACGAGGAACAGATTTTCCGGATTGATCATTATCTCGGTAAGCAGACGGTACAGAATATTCTCGCATTGCGGTTCGCAAACCCGATCCTCGAACGGGTCTGGAATGCTGATTCCATTGCGCATGTCCAGATTACCGCTGCTGAAACAGTCGGTGTCGGCAAGCGCGGTCCTTACTACGACACGGCCGGCGCGCTTCGCGATATGGTACAGAACCATCTGCTGCAGGTGCTCAGCCTCGTGGCCATGGAGCCGCCCACTGCCCTTTCCGCCATGGACCTGCGCGATGAAAAGCTGAAAATTCTGAGAGCTCTGAAGCCCATGGATACAGAGGCCATCGCATGCGACACGGTGCGTGCTCAATATACGGCAGGCGAGATAGACGGCAAAGCCGTTGATGGGTACCTGACGGATCTCGGCGCAGATATGAGCAATACCGAGACTTTCCTCGCTATCCGGGCGGAGGTCCGTACCACCCGATGGGCCGGTGTACCGTTTTATCTGAGGACAGGTAAACGAATGGCACATAAGGAAACCGAAGTTGTCATTGAGTTTCGTCCCCAGCCCTGGGCGATCTTTGTTGATTCTCCCGAACCCAGTCGGCTCGTGCTCCGGATCCAGCCGGATGAGGGAATGTCACTCTCCCTGTCAGGTAAGGATCCTCTTGCTGAAGGTTTCCGTTTGCGTGAAGCCAGTCTGGATGTGTCGTATATAAAGGCGTTCGGAACACGTTACCCGGACTCCTACGAGGATCTGCTGATGGCTGTCGTGAGAGGTGATCAGGTTCTGTTCATTCGTCGCGACGAGGTGCAGGCCTCCTGGTGCTGGATCGAACCCATTCTCAACGGCTGGGCAGAAAATGCCCGCCCGATGGAAACCTATCCCGCCGGAAGCCGAGGGCCCGCCTCGTCCGATAATCTGCTCCGGGATGACGGTTTCGTATGGAAGGAAAAAGCCTGATGGCAACTCCAGGAACACCCGGAGACACTAACGCGCCCCGCCGTTTTAGCAGCGGTCCCTTCAAAGGCCGGACATTGCGGCAGCACGTTATGAGGCGGCTGATCCTCGTTCTGCCGCTCACGGTGCTCATGATTATCCTGGCGAAATCGGGGTTGATGGACAGGCTCGTCGATCAATATACGTTCAAACCAACGAGCTGGTTCGATGATACGGCGCTTGTGCAGCATCTGAGGCTGACTGTTACCCGAAACGGCATGACCGGAGACCGGCCAGACTGCCTGCTCTTCGTCGTTAACGGCAATTCTCCTCCATCCGCGACCATGATCGACGTAATGGAAAAACATTCCGGAACATGCCCTAAGCCTGACCTGTCACTGCCAAAGCTGTTTACGCTCAGAGTCGATCGTCCCGCGCAGCGCGTCGAAACAGATCAGGGCTCGTCCGGTACGTTCCATCCGATCCCCTGACAACGCTTTGGCTCTTGCCGGAAAGGGGCTGTGACGCTAGCAGAGCAGACATGACCGGCTCTTCATCCAGTACCAGCGCGTCCACTGAAGACGGCCCCGCCAATCCGCAACGTCGGGATATTCTCACCCTTGTCACCAGTGCGACGGTGATAGTGGGAGCCTGTGGTGTTGCGTGGCCGTTTCTTGACAGCCTGATCCCGCCAGAAAATGCAGCCGCGCATGCTCCTGTGGATGTCGATCTCTCCGCTCTTGCCCCCGGTCAGCAGATCGTCGTCGTCTGGCGAGCAAATCCGATATTCATTACCCGTCGTACACCGGAATCTCTTGAACGTCTGAAATCACCCGGATTGCAGGCAAAACTGCGCGATCCCGAGTCAAAGATCCTTCAGCAGCCACCTTACGCAGTAAACTGGCATCGTTCACTGGTCCCTGACTACGGACTTCTTGTTGGCGTCTGCACGCATCTCGGCTGTGTCCCGACCTATGGCTCTGGCAATGCTGATCCCGGTCAACGTGGCTATGCCTGCCCGTGCCACGGATCAAAATTCGATCTCGCTGGCCGTGTTTTCGCGGGCGTGCCGGCACCTTACAATCTGCCTGTTCCGCCGCACCGCATGCTTTCGGCAACGCGTGTTCGTATTGGCGAGAGCCCGGCCGGGCAGTCGTTCGACTTTGACAGTATCGTGCAGATCTGAACCTCGTCTTGCGGTCTGGACGGTATCGCCCGGGTGCGGCACATCAGACAGGCCATTATCGGGGCGAAACATGGACCTGTCACGCTGACAACGGCCAACCCACCGGTTAAGGATATTCCCATGCGTAAGACCCTCTTTGCTGCCCTGCTCCTCACACTTGCCAGCTTCTGCACATTGCCTGTGGCAGCGGCTGATATCCCGGCTGGTAAGGAAACGATTTACTCTGCTCCCGCCATTGCGGGAACATGGACATCCATGGGCATGCCGCCGGTTGTCATCGCTGCTAATCGCGCTGCGGGTCCGGCAAGCCGTCTGCTCATACATCTTCCGCAGAATTTGCAGAAAAGCGGTCAGGCTGATTTTGCGCTGAGTCACACCATAGACAACACCTGGGAAGCAAAAGATACCAAAGTGACCGTCACGTTTACTATGACTTCAGAGAATTTTGGTGTTCTGAAAATGGTCGGTGACAAACCTGATCATCATTTTGAACTGCCATTATCGCGCTTCTGAGGTGAACTGCAAAAGAAGCCTGACCGGAATAACTGATGTTGCTGCGGCAGGAGCCGATTTCCAGCAGAGAGTTTAATTCACGCCATTACACTGAACACCAGTTCTGTGATTCAGATAATCGTTGTCGGAGACATTTATTCGGTTTCAATGCAAAGCTATGACTGATTAAATACTAACTTCTGGTGCAATAATTGTCTTCAGACATAAAGATGGTAATGAATTGGAAGAGATGCTCCTCTTTTTTCTTTGCCCTGCCGCAGGATATATAATGCAGGTTATTTAAATCGACAGGGCTGTCCGACTGTTGGAATTTCATCTGTTTGAATAACAAACAATTCAACCGGGTCGTCGCCGACATTTCCGGCGAAATGCCCGATATGTCCCTGAGTATCTCTGCGGCTCATCTGATCTTCGCCGAGTGACACTTCGCCCGGTCCCATAACCACTTTTTTCCCGTCCATTGCTGTAACGTACCATGAACCCTTCAGCGGAATGATCCATTGCACTTTCGGGTCCGGGTGCCAGGACCCGTCCCAGTGTGCTGGCTGAACCGTAAAGATCACCTGAGACTGTCCTTCCCTCAATCGATCCTGCCACTGTGGCCCAGCCGGTTTCGACATCGTCTTGAGATCAAAATTGCGAACAGGACACCGGGTCATATGACTGACGCCTTCATGGTCAGTCCAGTTATGCCAATACCACATTGTCGGACGCGGTAATGGGCTGTCTGCATGAGCGATTCTGGTAAAACCCAGAATACATACAACAGCGAGAAAAAAAGAAATACGCATTACGAAGCCTGCCGTAACGGTGGTTCGTACCGTCTTTCAGGTGAAACAGCGTCAAAACGCCCACGGCTCGGTGTCGCGAGCAACTCGACAATCATGCCCCAGGGAGAGCGACCGTAGCAGAACAGATTGCCGGGACCTTCTTCCAGAAAAGGCTGCTTTTGAGGCTCAGTCAGCAGTGTTCCGCCCGCCCGAATGAAGCGTTTACATCCTTCTTCGATGTCATCGACATAAACTGCAAAATGCTGCAGCCCAAAGTCACAGGGGCGTGATGCCGGACACTGGTCGGGCCCATGCATTTCGAATAACTCAATTCCTGGTCCATATCCGAGCGCCATCATGCACACCTCGCGGACAATCGTTCCGGCTGCGAGGCCAAGAATTGTCTCGGATTCAGGTCCCTTCTGAGCATGATCCGGCGTAACATTGCGGTAAAGTGGAACTGCACCAAAAGCTCGTTCAAGAAAATGAACGGCTTCATTGATGTCTGGAACCGTGACACCGACATGATCGATCCCACGCGGCAGACCTGAGTGGTCTTCCGGAATTTTTGTCGTCAAGGCAGTGCCCTCCCTTTCAGAAGATTTAACACCTCCACATCAGATGAGTTCCTTGCAGGTGAATGGAGCGTACTATTATCCCGTACACAAAAAACGGAAGTGATATGATAAAACGTGGGGGATTAGTGGGAAAAACGACTAAAACTAAAAGCAAATACATTCGATTTTAATGCTACGATGCTGTGCCGATGAGAATTGTAATAGTATCAATTCATCATCGATTTCAATAAAAATGGGTGCTTTATGGTTACTGCCAGTAAGTGAACAAACAGATCTGCGGTTGCAGGAAACACTACCACAGTAAGAACATTCGGGGTTTTATAGGACTGGTTGTAATATCACGTTATCCAGCAGTCGCGTCGGCCCTACGCGGACCGCAAGTGAAGCCAGCGACTTATGCTCTATTCGGCTCAGTTCATGCAGGCTGTCAGGATCAGCAATACTGATATAATCAACCAGAAAATCAGGTTCTCGTGTCAGAATGTCTCTGATTACAGTTTTAAGAACGTCAACATTGCGCTCTCCGGCTTCTACCTGTGTCCTTGCTGCCTGCAGTGCCGCATGAAGAACTGTTGCCCGTGTTCGATCTGCTTCACTCAGATAGCTATTCCTGCTTGAAAGCGCGAGTCCCTCCGAATTTCTGATTATCTCGCCGGTAACAATCTCAATCGGCAGATTCAGATCGGCCACCAGTTGCCGGATGACAGCACATTGCTGTGCGTCTTTCTGTCCGAAATACGCTCGTGCAGGTTGCACAATATTGAATAATTTGCACACAATAGTTGCCACACCAGAAAAATGCCCGGGTCGAACAGCGCCTTCCAGTGGATGAGCAACAGCGCCAACATCAATGCTTGTTGCAAACCTAGGGGGATACATCTCGGCCGGTTCTGGCGTAAAAACAAACGTGACGCCAGCCTCGCGAAGAAGTGCGAGATCATGCTCCATATTGCGCGGATAACGCGAGAAATCCTCGCCAGGACAAAACTGTGTCGGATTTACAAAAATGCTGACTGCGACATTATCGCACTCTGTGACTGCACGTCTGACGAGACTGAGATGACCGTCATGCAGAAATCCCATCGTCGGAACAAATCCCAGTGTTCCAATCCGGGGTCGTGCTGCCCGAACGGCCGATATTGTTGAAAAAACCTGCATGTGCTTCAGTTCCGATTTCCTGCGTCGATCGCATCCAGCGCAGCTTTAAGCTCAGTTTCGTCCATTATCGCACTCTGTGCAGCCGTGGGAAATGCGCCTCTCTGTACATCCTCAACATAAGTGCGCACTGCTTTTTCCATCGCAGTTCCTATTTCGGCATAACGCTTGGCGTGGCGCGGTGTCTTTCTGTCGAATAGCCCCAGCAGATCGTGCCAGACCTGCACCTGTCCGTCGCAGCCTGCGCCGGCACCAATCCCGATCACCGGAATACTGACCCGTTTCGATACAACCTCGGCCAGTGACGCTGGGACGACCTCCAGAGCCAGAGCAAATGTGCCCGCAGCTTCCAGCGCCAGTGCATCCTCCAGCAGTCGGCGTGCTTCCACTGCTCGTTTTGCCTGCACCCGTAATCCGATCTGATGTTGTGACTGCGGCGTCAGACCAAGGTGTCCCATTACTGGCACACCAGATTCTACCAGTCGCCTGATCTGCGGGACAATTGCGCTTCCACCCTCCAGTTTGACTGCCTGTACGCCGCCTTCCTGCATTAGTCGTCTTGCGGAAGTGACAGCATCCTCTACAGTCGCGTAACTCATGAAGGGCAGGTCTCCGACCACGAGTGCCTGCTGACTGACGCGCATGACCGCACTGGAGTGGCGTACCATGTCATCCAGCGTCACAGGTAAGGTAGTGTCATATCCAAGCATCACCATCCCCAGAGAGTCTCCAACCAGAAGCATTGGAACCCCGGCGCGCTCGGCGATCAGCGCGGAGGCACAATCATAAGCCGTCAACATGGCAATGCGCTCACCCTGCTGCTTCATCTTCTGCACGTTTGCAATTGTGTTCCGCACACTCGTCTCCGTCGGTTATTCTGTTTTAAACCGTGGTCGCTGTTGTGACTCACTCAAGTCCGCACGGCAACTCAGCTTCCATGTTTGGGAGGGTTGTCCGGATAAAGTCCGGACTTGTTCCGGGCATGATGCTTAACGTGACCTGTAAAGCTGTCAGAGACTATGGCCGCAGTTAGTTGCGCGCGACTTTCCTGATCCGGATCTGGTTCGTGATATTCCAGCGTAAGCATCTGACTGATTTTCCAGTTAACAGATTCCGCCAGAGCTGCAGACCAAATCGTACATCTCGCGACAACCTGGAGTAATTCCGTGAACAGTAATCGTCCCTCCTCCGGGTTTGAAGGCTCGACTTCTGATATCAATACGATCGCACAGGTATAAATGGTAATTATAAATGAATATCTGCTGAAATTATGGAAGATAGTTATGAAAACCATGTATAAGAAAGGTGCAGGCAGAATTGTAAAGAAAAACCATGGTTAATGACATGTCAGTCAGATAGTAATTTCAAAATATGGAGAGAAAAGACAAAAGTGTACTGCCGTACCACGTCGGCAATCCGGTAAAATATCAGTCTACATCATGGAAACGGAACGCATCCCACACAGGAAAATGTAAGGTAAAAACAGACAACAAAAAAGCAGGCCAAAGCCTGCTTTCTGTTCCCGAGACGAAAAAGTAAGATCTTTCTCGTCAGAACGAAGCATTGATACGTCCGTAGTAGTAACCGCCGGTCATCGGAATTTGAGATGACGCTTCGTCATAAATCTCAGCTCCAAGGTAGTTTGCAATTTCGTTCACACGACGCGGGCGAACATTGAAGATGTTGTTAACACCCACAGCAAGATGCCACGTCTTGTTGAAACGATAACCGACCTCAATATCCGTCAGCCAGTGTGGGGAGTTATTGAACTTGTAGAACTGTTTCAGACTGTACTGAAGAGCTGTGGGCGCCCAGTCCTCATACTGCAGCATGTTCGTGGTCTGGCCATACCGGGTCTGGCGAATATTGAAATCCCAGTTCCGATACGTGTAGTAAGCATTCAGAATAATCTTGCTGCGTGGATAAGCCGTCGTGATGTATCCGATATTTTCAGCATTCAGCAATGGGCCGTTAGCACCGATCCCGTTGTGGTGCAGCCGGGTTCGATTGAGGCTGATCTGCATGCTTAGCAGAAGATTGCCATACTGATGCAGATGAAAAGTGTAATCAGCTTTGATATCCACGCCCTGTGTCCGCGTGCTGGCGCCGTTCGTCAGGGAGTAAGCCTGAATGTTGCTATCGGTATAGGAATTGGCGGGAAGGCTGAAGCCCATGTTCTCAATGGCGGCGATCGCTGCCGCACCTTGAATTTGCGCTCCCTGAACAATGCGGTCACGAATATTGATTTGATAAACGTCGGCCTCGACATGCAACCCGTTTATCGGTTCGACCACGATACCGCCCGATTCGCTGGTTGAACGCTCAGGCTTCAGTCCGCCCTGAGACGCTGCAGACAACATGCCGGACGCACCCGTAGGTGAAACGTTCATCGCGCTGAAGTGTTCTTCAGCCAGTGTCGGAGCGCGGAATCCCGTGCTGATCGTCCCGCGAAGGGCAATCCGTTTCGTGATGTCGTAACGCGTAGAGATCTTGCCGTTCTCGGTATTGCCCACATCGGTGTAATGCTCGAAGCGTCCCGCGAAATCGACTTCCCATTTCTTCGTGAAATGGAAGTCTCCATCCATATACCAGGCCCAGATATCACGATACCACTTGCCTGCATTCTGTGGCGCCAGACCCGCATAACCCTGTGTGCCACCAAGTGCGTAGGATGTCGGATTGCCGGCCCAGATCTGATAGGATTCCATGCGTTGTTCCGCACCGAAAGCCAGCGTCATTGGCACGACATGACCGATATTGAAAGGCCGCCGAAAGTCGATATTATTCGTCCATTGAGCCATGTTGTAGCTCTCTGCCCGAGCCTGCGTCGGGCTCGATCCACATCCTGCGGAAGAGTAATAGCTACTTGATGCGTCCGTCGAACAGGTTGACTGCAGCATGCCGGTGTTAATGGTGTTCTTGTTGCCGACTTTATCGTAATCCGCACCGTAGGTTGAGGATGCGTCCCACTGAAAGCCCATGAAGTTGTCGCCTTTGGCACCAACTGTCGCGGCGTAGTCATTTTCCTCAATCGTCTCAAGCGGGGAGAAACCGTAAGGATAGTAAGATTCAGCGACACCACCACCGACATTCGGCACGCGATAGTTTTCATAAGCTTCAGAATGACGATGAGCATAGGTAATGTTGCCGTAGAACATCACATCGTCATTGAGCGGCTTACCCCAGTCGAGACCGAAGTTCTCGCGCGTCTCTTCCGGGGTGCTCATAATATGGTTGGATGTGCTCGGAATCGACGCCGTCGAACTGGTGTAGCTTGTGGCACTCGCATCGGCTGGCTGGCTGCCGATCAGCCGATGATCGCGAACATTCTTCGGCACGAAATGATCCGTATGATACATCTGGCCATAGACATGGAGGTATCCGTCATCACCCAGTTTGGTGCCACCATCCGCATTGAACTGATACTGCCAGCCATCGCCGTTGTAGGCATTTGCACCCGTCTGGGCGCTTACATTGACGCCGTGATTGGTCTTTTTGGTGATGATGTTGACCACACCGGCAATCGCGTCCGATCCATACATCGCTGCGGCACCGTCTTCCAGCACCTCGATATGATCAATCATGTTCGCGGGCAGCATATTGAGATCAACGCCGGTTGCGCCGAAGTTCGGGCCGGCATCAGCCGTGATGTTGGCCGTGGTGTGACGGCGTTTGCCATCTACCAGGACCAGAACCTGGTTGGATGTCAGACCCCGCATGTGAATTGACGACACCAGAGCCGCCGCATCTGCACCCATCGTCTCTACGTTGATCGACGCATAGGTGCGCGTCAGTGCATCGGCGAGGTTCATCATACCCGAACGCTGCAGAACAGCGGACGAGACAACCGTGACCGGACTGATGCTCTGCCGGGCCTTACGGTTTGTGCTATGTGTTCCCGTTACAATGACCGCCTCATTCGCGTCAGAAGCATAATTCGTGGGTCGTGTATGCGGAGAGGCAGGCGTCGCCGCGTGCTTAGCCGTTGTCGCATTTCGCGAAGACCGGGCCGGCACTCTACTGGCGGGGGTGGATTTATGTGTCCGTGCATGAACGGAGGTCGCCTTCTCCGCAGAAGCGGCCTGCGCCGCAACAGATGCTCCCAGCATGGGAACGGCGAGAATTGTTGCAGTGAAAAGTCTGCGGCGTGACGTCATGATCCGGTGTGGCCCTCATGTGGTCTTTTTGAAACCTGATGAGCCTAACGAATACGGAGCCTGCTCATTACGCAATAGGAAAATTGCGATTGTGTATCGTCTTGCGTGGTGAGTGTTGCTTTTTGGTGACACGGTGATGACGCAGGATGACAGGCTACCCTCAGGGATCTTTTTTGATTCTGAAAGTCCGTGCGAACTCCATGACGCAATGGCATTGCCATGTAAGACGATCAGAAAGCGGGTGCCATTCGTCGTCTGGCCCGTGCTGAACCAACATCAAACATCATGGCCCGCCGTCGTCCGAGATCTCGGTAATGCTCTCGCAGGTCAGCATCCATCGCCATCTGTCGGATTGCTCCGGCCAGATCCGACTTTCGGTCGGGATCAGCCAGAATCCCGGCATCCCCGACCAATGACGGCAGCGCACCACGAGGGGATGCAATAAGCGCCGCCCCGCAGGCCATTGCTTCCAGGGCAGTCAGACCAAACGGCTCCGGCCAGCGACTGGGCACAACCATCATCGCTGCCCGGTTCATCGCCATCATCACAGCTTCATGAGGCTGGTAGCCCGTCATTGTAATCCCCGCCGTCAGGGCGCGCGGACGTAGTGCTGCCAGAAACGGCGTCTCAGGGGAGTCGTCTCCGAAACGATCGGCCCCGATCATCTCCGCCCGCCAGCCTGGCAACTCAGGAAGAACCTCCGCACAGGCTGTAACAAAGGCATCCGCCCCCTTGTCAGCGACAATTCGGCCCGCGAACAGAATCACCGGCTGGCGTTCATCCACCGGCAGAGGGGAGGGGAGGGCAGACAGATCAAGGCAATTCGGAAGAATGAACAGATCCGACGGGCGCAATTTTGTTCCTTCGCAGTAACGGTCACTAACCCAGTCCGAAACACAGACAACCGCAAGTCTCTGTGCCAGTGTCTCCCTCTCGCCTGGTATTCGCACCCGACGCATCCCCTGCGGATCATTGTGTAGCACAAGGCGCATTGGAATCGTTGGAAACCAGGCCCGAAGTGCGATGGCCAGTTCAGGTCGGTTGTGAATTTCAATCATGGAAGGCCGGAGAGAGGCAATCCGTCCTGCAACTGCGGCGGCATAACGCAGCGGCCCGAAACGCAGTCCGAAGGGTGGCCAGAAAACTCCCCTCGGCCAGCGGGTCGTCAGAAGGCCATCATTTCCAGCCGACACGAAACGGACATCAGAAAAGGGAGGTCGCCGTGTCGGCGGGCCAACGACAATTTCACCGGGTTCGGCAAGACGATGCACCAGCAACGCAATGGCTCCCGCCTCTCCTGGCGCAAAACGTTCCCGTGGAGGAAGAACTGTGACCGCTGGCCCGTTTGAATGCTCAGTCAACGGACTCGTATCGTGCCGCAATCCACGCCTTCGGCTCAGTCGCCGCATCTCTGTACCATTCGGCAAGAAGCGGATGAGCCCGAACAGCCTCCGCATATCGTCGTGCCTTTGGGGAAAGCACAATACCATAGCTCAGAAATCTCGATACAACCGGTGCAAACATCGCATCCGCATTACCAAATGTTGCTCCGAACAGATACGGTCCATGCGCCCCGAAGCGGTCCCGTGCCTCAGTCCATAACGCGTCGATCCGGGCAATATCCCGAGCAACGGATTCGGATACGACGCTGGCGAGCGGCCGGTTTTCGCGGCCGAGATTCATCGGCATGGACTGGCGCAGCGCCTGAAATCCCGAATGCATCTCCGCCGAAACTGAACGTGCAAATCCCCGGGCGACAGGGTCTGACGGCCAGAGAGAGGGCTCAATCTCCGCGCAGTATTCGGCAATCGCCAGACTATCCCACACCTGAACACGCCAGTGCTCAAGATAAGGCACTTTCCCGCTGGGTGAGAGCGTCGCAATTCGCGTCGTCGTGTCTTCCTGAGCCAGAGGGACTATTTCTTCGACAACATCCAGCCCCGCCAGCTGCACACAAAGCCAGCCGCGCAGAGACCATGACGAATAGCGTCTGGTTCCGATAACAAGCCGTCCGTCAGCCATTTCTGTCTCCATACAAGGCAATGGCTGTAATTATAACCGGAATTCGTGAAGTTGCCCAATGCCACCCGTGAGGCCGTCGCGCATTCAGGACCATTCATAACAACCGGACCTTCCCTGAAAGTCTAAAAAGGCTCTCGATCCCTTTGGTTTACGTGCTTCGGCGTGATCTTTTACACAGGTAGTGCCGGATCCGACGAAAACCGTTTGGACAGATCATCTTCTGTCCGGTCCAGGCTGATTTCCACAAAAACCAGAAGGCCAGGTTGTAAAGCATCCGGATTGAGGTGGGCCAGATAACCCCGGATTGTGCCTGCTTGCTCCAGACGGCGAATGCGTTCGAGTGTCGCGGCCGGGCTGAGATGAATTGTTCGGGCGAGTTCAACATTCGTCTTTCACATTGCAGAATCTACAGTATTTTTCGATCAGGTTTATCCATAAACATTAAATCCGGCCAGTGAACCGATCTTTCGAAGGTAATTCAGAAACAGATGCTCTATCACAGTGCAATGTTACTCCGTGCGAGTTATCCTGATGACAGCTTTTTTTGATAACCTCCGTAATGCCGTTCCGTCTCGTTCTGCGCTGCGCCATTACTGATCATACCCGTTGTCTGGAGCCGCCTCGCGTCGCAGCACTGATGAAGGAAGCGACTCTCTCGCCGGAAATGGCTGCTCAGGTAAAAGAAACGGCGCGGAATCTCGTTCAGGCTCTTCGTCGTGCGAAGCCCGCCGGGATCGTGCAGAGGCTTGTGCAGGAATATGATCTCTCGACAAAAGAGGGTGTTGCGCTGATGTGCCTCGCAGAAGCCCTTCTGCGGATTCCCGATACTGCCACGCGTGATGCGCTGATCCGCGACAAGCTGTCAGGCAGAAACTGGCAAGGCCATCTCGGCGTCGGATCATCCCTTTTTGTGAACGCCGCCACCTGGGGGCTGACTATTTCTGACAAAATACTTACAGCCCCTGAACGCCGCGGGTTGAATGGTGTGCTTGCGCAACTTCTTTCCCGCTGCGGAGAGCCGGTAATTCGAGGCGGCATAGACCTCGCGATACGGATGATGGGCGAGCAGTTCGTTACTGGCCAGACAATCGAGGAAGCATTGAAGAACAGTCGTTCCTTTAATGCAAAAGGCTTTCGATATTCTTATGATATGCTCGGTGAAGCGGCAACAACCGCAGTGGATGCAAAACGGTATTATCAGGATTACGAGCAGGCTATTCATGCCATTGGAAAGGCTTCGAACGGGCAGGGCGTGTATCGCGGTCCCGGTATTTCCGTAAAGCTATCCGCCCTTCACCCACGCTATTCGCGCTTGCAGCGCGACCGCGTGATGGCGGAACTGCTGCCAGCAGTCATATCGCTGGCAGCTCTGGCCGCACACTATGATATCGGCTTCAACGTCGATGCCGAGGAAGCTGACAGACTGGAGTTATCGCTCGATCTTCTGGAGGCCATGGTATCCAGCCCGCACCTCACGAATTGGGATGGTCTGGGTTTCGTCGTGCAGGCCTATCAGAAACGTGCGCCGTTTGTTCTCGATCTGATCATCGACCTTGCTCGTCGCAACGACCGCCGTCTCATGGTTCGCCTTGTAAAAGGCGCTTACTGGGATACCGAAATCAAGCGCGCGCAGATGGAGGGGATGAGTCAGTTTCCCGTCTTCACCAGAAAGGTCCACACGGACGTTTCTTATATCGCCTGCGCACGCAAGCTCCTTGCCGCGCCGGACGCGGTCTTTCCGCAGTTTGCAACGCATAACGCTCAGACACTTGCCAGTATCTGTGGCATCGCCGGGCAGGATTTCTCTGACACGCGGTACGAATTCCAGTGTCTGCATGGCATGGGTGAGAGCCTGTATAAGGAAGTCGTCGGTCCTGATAAACTCAACCGTCCTGTCCGTGTGTACGCTCCGGTTGGTACGCATGAAACGCTTCTCGCTTACCTTGTCCGGCGTCTGCTGGAAAACGGCGCCAACTCCTCTTTCGTCAACCAGATACAGGATCATGGCGTCACCATTGATGACCTGATTGCTGACCCTGCGCAGGCAGTCTCATCTGAAACCTCTTCTGTCGATATTACGCTGCCGCCGGATCTGTTCCAGCCGCAGCGTGCCAACTCGGCAGGCCTCGATCTCACGGATGAAAACGTCCTGCGCGAGCTCGGTGTCACGCTTCCGACGTTGCCGGTTGATCCTGATTCCGGAGGCGAAACTATTCGTAATCCGGCGGATCTGAGGGATATCGTCGGGCACGTTGCCCTCGCCTCATCCAACCAGGCAGATGCGGCCATCGCCGCCGCTGTCTCGGCTTTCCCCTCCTGGTGTGTGACATTGCCCGCTAAGCGCGCTGAAATATTGTTTCGGGCATCTGATCTGCTTGAGGCGGAAACCCCGCGTCTGATCAGCCTTATTGTGCGTGAAGCTGGAAAATCCCTCGCTAATGCGGTTGGTGAAATCCGCGAAGCCGTCGATTTTCTCCGTTATTACGGCGCGCAGGTGCGTGATGACTTCGACAACACAATCCATAAGCCTCTCGGTCCGGTCGTCTGCATAAGCCCCTGGAATTTTCCTTTGGCGATCTTTGTCGGGCAGATTTCAGCGGCGCTTGCGGCAGGCAATACCGTGCTTGCCAAACCCGCTGAAGAAACGCCGCTGATCGCGCGCGAAGCAGTAAAGCTCCTCCTCGCCGCCGGTATTCCGCCTGCGGTCATTCAGTTCGTCCCCGGTTCGGGAGAAACCGGTGCAAGTCTCGTAGCCGATACCCGTATACGTGGGGTTGTCTTCACCGGTTCGACTGATGTGGCGCGTTCCATTCGCGGGCAGCTTGCTCGCCGTTTGAATCCTGATGACGCGCCTGTGCCCCTGATTGCGGAAACGGGAGGGCAGAACGCGCTTATTGTCGACAGTTCAGCTCTGGCTGAACAGGTGGTCGCCGACGTGCTGGCTTCGGCGTTCGACAGTGCCGGGCAGCGATGCAGCGCGTTACGGCTTCTCTGTCTCCAGGAAGAGTGCGCAGATCATGTGCTGACTATGCTTAAAGGCGCTATGTCAGAGCTGAGAACCGGGCGTCCGGACGGGTTGAATACCGATGTCGGCCCTCTGATCAGCGCGGAAGCACAGGCTGGAATTCTCTACTATATCGAGGCTATGCGTCATCGCGGTCACCGTGTGCATCAGGCGCCGGTATCAGATGAATGTGGGAACGGTTATTTCGTCCCGCCAACATTGATCGAAATTGACAATGTTTTTTCACTTGAGCGGGAGGTTTTCGGTCCCGTGCTCCATGTGCTCCGTTTTGAGCGTGATGCCATGCTACCCGTCATCGACGCAGTGAATGCCACTGGTTATGCTCTCACATTCGGCATCCATACCCGGATCGATGCAATGGCAGCAGAAGCGACCAGTCGGTCTCATGCCGGAAATGTTTATGTTAATAGAAGCCTGATCGGTGCTGTCGTCGGCGTACAACCGTTCGGCGGGCGTGGCCTCTCTGGTACTGGTCCGAAAGCCGGTGGCGCGCTCTATCTGCGTCGCCTGCTCCGGGTTGCTCCTCCACTTAAGGCTGAACTCGTGGGCTCTGTCCCGGTTGCTGCCCGCAGATTCCGGGAGTGGCGCTACGACAGGGCGTTGGGAGGGCTGCCGCATACGGTAACACCTGCTGGTGTTTCTCTCCGGCTTCCCGGTCCCGTGGGTGAGGAAAATATCTACGATATTCTCCCTCGCGGCACCGTGCTGTGTGCTGGCCCGACTATGAATGACCTTCCCGGCCAGATTGATGCGGCACTCGCAACCGGCAATTACGTTGCGGTACCTTCCGTCCTGCTGGCACAACTCGGACATCTGCCTCCTGAACTGGTCGATATCATCATGGAAAGTCGGAGTGGAACGGTTTTTGACGCAGTTCTCATCGCAGGTAATGCTGCGGAGCGTCTGGTCTTTCTGCGACAACTGGCAGAAAGACCCGGGCAAATCATAGGGCTGCATACACCTTCTGCCGATGGACGTTATCGGTTGGAATGCCTTGTCCTGGAGCGGGTCGTCAGTACCAACACGACGGCAGCGGGCGGAAATGTTGCTCTGATGACGCTGTGACAAACGCGGAGACGTTGTTGCAACGTCGTATGGGTGTTTGTCGTGACTGGCTGTGCCGGATGGAGAGGATGCGGTGGATTCCACCAGTTTAGTGGTTTGACCTGAAAGTTTTTATCCAGGTTCCGGAGTGCGGATAAGGTCAAAAAATGCATTGAGGGTGTGTCAACTGTCTTGTATCCGGAATATCACATTCCATCCCTATAATCTTTTCACGGGTCCGTCGTTCATTAACAAAACTATTGCCGCACTCATCCGGTCTTCATATCATTCTTATAATGAATTGCTCTTCCATGCGTATCCGACTGACCATATGACTGTGCGGGCCGGGTTACCGGCAGGCATCCGTCGCTGTGCAGGAGAAGACGGATTTCAGTGCCGCCGGGCTCCGCAAAATTATGATTGTCCCATACAGCAGTTCCCAGAGAGGAAGATCGACGCGTGAGAGAAAAAATAAGGTCCGCTGCTCCGTCTGCCGCGCGCCGGCGTATTATGTCTCTGCACCGTATCCTGTCCTTCTCGGCGCTGACGTTCCCTGGCCTAATTGCATCAGGAATCTCTTCAGCCGCATCGACTGACCGTTCAGAACAAATACCCGCGTCACATCGCGGGCATTCAGTTCACTCTGCCTCCCGGAAGCCGGCCTCCGCCGAAAACCATGCTTCAGATCGGGTATTAGGCAGAAAAGTATCTGATAAATCGCTCCGATCCGGAGCGGATGAAGCCGTCAGTGTCAGTGTCCGGCGGAATGTATCCCGTGGTGCGGATAACATCGTCTCCCGGGCCGTCGCTGAACAGTTCATGCCCGGAACGTCGGTATTAAAGGTGATCGATCGTCTTCCTGGTGTCAGTTTCAGTTCTACTGATCCTATGGGGATTGATCTCTGGGGTGCGAGCATCTACGTGCGCGGCTTTTTTCAGGATCAGCTTGGCGCGACGCTGGATGGTATCCCTCTTAATGATCAGACGTATGAGAGCAATAACGGTCTGAATATAGTGCAGGCAGCTATCCCTGATGATATCGAGCGAACAATTGTCTCTGAAGGTCCGGGGGGTGTTGAGGTTCCTTCGACCTCGACGCTGGGTGGAACAATGCAGTTCGAAACAGGAGACCCTAAAGATAAGCTGGGTGGAAAGGTCTCCCAGAGTTTCGGAAGTTATAGTTCCTGGCGTACCTATGCCCGCATCGACAGCGGGAAGCTCAACAGCACCGGTACTAAATTCATGGTCGCCTATGCACGTAACGATGAAGGACAGTGGAACGGTAACGGGCGGCAGTTCCAGCAGCAGGTTGACGCGAAGCTCGTGCAGCCGATCGGCAATGACAGTGTCATGAAAGCTTTCTTTAACTGGAGTGATCTTCAGGAGTGGGGCTATCCTGATACGTCTCTGGCGATGATCCATACTCTCGGCTGGCGCACGCCGCATCTCTATCCGAATTACGCACTGGCGACCGCCGAAGCGACGGCCGAACAGAATGGCGGTTATTTGTTCCCGGTTTCCGACGGCATTATCGCCAATGGCGACGAGCCGTTTCTTTATGACGCCGGTCAGCACGAAATAGATATGACGGGCGGCCTGAACTTCGATCTTGCTCTGACGGACAGGCTTCGCTGGCGTTCAACCATCTACGGCACGAGCCAGACTGGTTACTACACATATTCTGATTACGCGACGCCATCAGCAGACACAGAGGCATCGTTTTCTGAAGAGGTCTGGCAGACCCGGCAGGAGCGTTATGGTGCGACTACCGGGTTACAGTATAAAATTGCCAATCATACGATCGATAGTGGTGTCTGGTATGAGAATAACAACCAGTCTGCAGGTCTGTTCTGGTATAACGAGCCGACATTAGGGCAGGGTGCGCCACTAAAGACTGTCGGCCCTTACGATACCTACGGTCCGGCCTTCATGCAGGGTTACGGTTTCCAGTGGAATACGAATAATTTTACCTATCATTTGCAGGATACATGGCGTCCCCTGCCAAATCTGCGGGTGACAGCAGGATTTAAATCGATGCTTTCGACGGCATCAGGTGGCGCGAATTATAACAATTCAGACTACACCGGCGTTGATGCCCTGCCGAATGGCAGTCTTACCGCTTCAGACGCTTTCCTTCCGCATGTGGGCGCAAGCTGGAATTTCATGAAACATCATGAGTTTTATTTCGATCTTGCTGAAAATATGCGGACTTATCAGGTTCTTCCCAATGGTGTCGGAAATTCTGCATGGTCCGTTCAGGATCAGGGAGCTTTTAATGATCTGCGGCGTAACCTCTCGCCGGAAAAAGACTGGGTGTATGCCGTCGGGTATCGCTACACAAGCAATCTGATCCAGGCCAGCCTCGCAGGATATCATTCTGATGCACGAAACCGTTTGCAAGCCGCAACAGAAGGTACGATCACAGATCCGATCTCAACCGTAGTCCCGACAACCGTCCATATGAATGGTGTTGATGCTGCTGTCACTCTCACGCCTGTCAAAGGTCTCGCGATCTATAACAGTGTAAGCTACAATCATTCAACATATGGTGGAAATATTGTCACCCCGGATCAGATATACTATACGAAGGGGAAGAAAATCGTCAATTATCCACAGTTTATGTATAAAGCGAACCTATCCTATAGATGGAAAAAGCTTGAGGTGCATTTCGATGTTCATTACTATTCGAAGCGCTACTTCAGTTATGTCAATGATACTTCCGTTCCTGGATACTGGCTTGCCAGCAGCGGGGCGCGTTATGATTTCGGGCAGGTTGGTTTCGCAAAGAACCTTTCTGTACATTTTGATGTCTCAAATCTGTTTAATTCTAAATACGTCTCAATGATGGGGCAGAACGGCAATCCGATGTCTGGTGATTATCAGTCTCTGGAACGGGGTGCCGTGCGTCAGTTCTTTGGAACGGTCAGTGCCGAATTCTGATCCGCACGAGGTCTCGGGTAAAATTCCGGATGCTCTGCTATCGGTGCGCATGTGTCCGATATCGTATTATGAATTGTTAGCCATGTTCGCTGATCTCGCGGTCATAATACAGGCTGGATGGACTGTGTCGCGACAGGACGTGTGATCATGAAAAGGCTCTTTTCATATCAGAATATGTTGGATCATTCTTCAGTTTTATCAGGTAAGGAACGCAGTATCGTGAGCCTGTCGCAGAGGTTTTATTTCGTGACAGTGATGCTGGCCACAGCCTTCATGGTCGGCAGCGTGGCCGATCCGGCGCTTGCTGGTGAACCTGTGCTGCAGGAGGAGGAAAGTGACGTCATCCGTCTTCCTCCAGTCACCTCTCATCGTATCCTGGTGCAGGATGTGGTCGGAGAGCACGCGAAAGATGGTCGCGTGTATGTCGTGGATGCCGATGCCGGTAAGCTCCTGGGCATGGTACAGGCCGCTTATAATGCAAATGTCGTGCAGGATCCGGGCGGGAAGGCATTCTATGTTGCAGAGACGGTCTGGTCTCGGGGGAACCGTGGCGACCGCGCTGATCTTCTGCCTGCGTATGATCCTCAGACCCTGACAATCACCAATGATGAAGTGCTGCCTGGGCGTGCGCTCATCACGCCGAAGAAAAACGATCTTTCAATCAGTAATGATGGGAAAAACATTTATGTTTTTTCCATGGTCCCGACAAGTGCTGTCTACGTCGTCGAGAGCATCAGCCACAAAGTCGCGCAGACAGTCGATGTCCCCGGTTGCTCGCTGACTTATCCCTGGGGTAATTCTGGCTTCACGTCGATCTGCGCGGATGGCGGTCTGGTAAATGTTTCGCTCAGCGGCAACCACGCCACCGCAGAACATACCACGCCCTTCTTTGATCCTGAAAAAGATGCCGTATTCGAGCACAGCCCGACAAGACGCCCGGATGGCCGGACCTGGTTTATTTCTTATAGCGGGCTTGTGTATCCGGCCTCATTATCCGCCAACACAAAAATCGAGGCCGCCTGGTCACTTCAGGAAGCTGCTGGTATGAAACGGGCTCCCGCTGCGGAGGCGCCTTTCGTGAAAACCTGGCGTCCTGGCGGGTGGCAGCTTTCTGCTCTGCACTATGCATCCGGTCATCTGTTCGTTCTGATGCATATGGGGACATTCTGGACTCATAAGCAGGCCGGAACCGAAGTGTGGGAACTGGAAGTCGATACACACAGACTTCTTCGTCGCATCAGGTTGCCACATCCAAGCACGATGGTGGGTGTGACCCAGGATGCCAGACCATTGATGTTTACAACGGATAAGGCCGGAGCGTTCTGCATCTGGGACGCCACCACCGGAAAATTCCTGCGCCAGATCCCTCATCTTGGCGAGGATCTTTATTTCACTGTGGCCCTCGGAGAGTGAGTCTGTTCGTTTCTTTCATGGCGATGGCCGGAATGCTGATACGGAGTGCCACAGGTGCACTTTTCCTCGGAAACGGTTTTGCTCGTGTCTCTGATGTGGCGCAGTCAGCTTCCGGGATCGCCGCCTGGCGCCTGCTGCCTCTCGACGTCGCATTTCCGGCTGCCCGTATTTTGACGGGGGTGGAAATCCTTCTTGGAGGCTGGCTGCTTTCAGGTATGAATCCGCTTGGCGCCGGTATCGTAGCTGCGTTCATGTTTATGTTTTTTGCCGGGGCAATGGCAGTCAACGTTCTGCGGGGTCGTACAGGTCTGGACTGTGGTTGTCTTCCCGGCGCCGATGCTCGTATTTCGTGGTATACTGTTCTGCGTAACATTGTGCTGGCTGTGCTTGTGGCCCTTTCGGGCTTCTGCAACGCTATTACGTCGATCCTGTTGCGTATCGAAGGTGCCTGTCTGGGGATGACACTGCTGCTGCTGGCTCTGGCCGTGATGCATCTCTCTGTCCGCGAAGTTCGCGAGTGATGCTGGCCGTGCTGACAGTCTCAACGGTCTTGCTTACGGTTTGTGTCCTCGCACTCGCTGCCTCTGTCTTTGTGCTGGCGCGACAGATCGGCGTGCTCCATGAAAGGCTCTCACCAATTGGTGTGCAGCCGATCCTGTCAGGCCTCAGATCAGGGCAGGTACTCCCCCGGATCGTTGCCCATTGCCTGGATGGAACTCCTTTTCCAGTGGGCGGCCTTAATCCTTCTGGGCGGTTTACGATTCTGATGTTTGTGTCCGCTGATTGCCCGGTTTGCAAAAGGGCATTTCCAGTAGTTCAGGCTGCGGCAGAGAAGCGGGGTGCTGATCTGGTTCTTGTGGGAGAAGGGAATGTCGAAGCTCTCCTAGTTATGACACAGCAGACCCGCTTGCATGGCACACCGCTTTTGACCAGCATCGAACTTCTTCTTCTGATGCAGATTGACCGCCTGCCCACTCTGATCATTCTCGATCCGCAAGGTGTTATCGTTGCACGGGATCTGGCCGGAACCCGTTCGGAAATCGAAGCTCTGGTTGCCACCTTGCCCCCGGCCACAGAAATGGCCCGAACGGAGGATGCTCTTCATGTCGCAGTCTGACAGGTTCGATCTGATGGGACAGCGTGCAGCAGTTCGCCCGGTCCGGGCCGTAAGCGGCCTTCTGGACCATATGGTGGAATACCTGACACGCCAGATGGCAAGTCACTCTTCCCGGCGCAGCTTCGCGGGTCGGGCTGGTGCCTGGCTGACATTTGGAAGCCTGATTCCGACCCTGCCAGTGAGTCGTGCATTTGCCGCATCTCCCGCTATACAGGCCAGGGGTAAGCCTAAACCACCAACCCCTTTTGCCTCACAGGCACAGACCACCGATCCGACAGCATGCAATTACTGGCGATACTGCGCCATTGATGGATATCTTTGTGCGTCCTGTGGTGGTGGTGTGCATAGCTGCCCTCCAGGAACCAGTCCGTCGCCGACATCCTGGATCGGTACTTGTTTTAACCCTGCCGATGGTCATTCCTATCTCGTGGCCTATCGGGATTGCTGCGGTCAGGACGCATGCAGCCAGCCGCCATGTCTCGGAATGGAGGGGGACCAGCCCAGCTACCGGCCGCAAGCAAATAATGACATCATCTGGTGCTTTGGTACCGGTGCGTTAATCTACAACTGTTCGACATCTGTTATCGTTGGGAATGCTACATGATCAGGAAAGCGTCTTTCCTCCTCGCTGCCCTCGCCGGCACAACGCCGTTTTTTGCAACATCCACCAGCGCAGCCACCGACGGCCTCGCGCTCTACAACGCGAATTGCTCTGTCTGCCATCAAAGCGCCGGTGCCGGTATGCCCGGTCAGTTTCCTGTCCTGAAAGGGAGGGTGGATAAAATTGGTTCGTCTGCGGAAGGAAAGACTTATCTTGCCGATGTGGTGCTGAATGGTCTGCATGGCCCCATAACGGCGGGCGGAACATCGTACGCCGGGTTTATGACGCCCATGAAAGCCCGTTCTGACGATGAACTTGCTGCTATTCTGACCTATCTGTCATCCCTCGGTGATACAAAACCTGCGCCGGTTATCAGTTCTGGCGACATTGCCGCAGCGCGAGCCGCACCAAAGAAAAATCAGGAGATCCTTGCAGAGCGGAACGCCCTGAATGCTACTCATCCTATTCCGTAAAGAGCGAAAAGGGACATCAGCTACTCTCCTGCATATTATGCGGGTAGCAATTATGATGATGGTCGGAACGGTCTCGCCGTCTCCGGCCGCAACACTGGACCGCGCGACAACGAATTATCTGACGCATTGTGGTGGCTGTCACGGCATTGAAGGTATCTCTGGTCGCACTTTTGTTCCCGAACTTCGTAACCACGTCGGTGTGTTCGCCTGTTCAGAAGAAGGGCGTCATTATCTTGCCCGCGTTCCCGGCGTCTCAATGTCATTGATCCGGAACGATCAGGAACTCGCGGATGTGCTGAATCTGGTTCTGTTCCGAATGGGGGGAGAAAGCACCCCGCTTGGAACAAAGCCATACTCAGTACAGGAAATTCACGAACTGCGCCGCCAGCCGGTTGCGACGACAGATATCATGACACTTCGCATAGCAGTAATTCAGCGTGCGCGTGCGCTCTGCCTTAAATCCACAGAAAAGAATGTTTCAGGAGGCTAAAGCGTGCGGGTGAGCGGCAAGAAAGGACTGGATAGACTCATATCCGGTTTCGGTGACGGTCAGCAGGCTTTCCAAGTGCTCACGATTGTTAACCAGGCCGCGTGCTTCGACATCTCCGCTCTGCTTCAGAAGCACGGCAAACGGCACACGATCAACTGCGAGCATGCGTCCTGTCTCTGTATTATTGATCAGATGACCACTATCAATATCCAATGTTCTGACAAGCTTTTGTTCGCCTTCTGCAGTGTCATCAGTTACAAAGATAAGACTGATATTTTCCCGATCACAAAAACTACGTGTGACGGGTATCATTTTTTTTGAAACAGGACACGTCCCGGATATAAACAGCAGTAGCTGGCGTTGCCCATCAGGACGGATACCGCCGATGGTACAGCAGGAGCCGTCCGATGCGATAAAAGTATGCCTTTCCAGATGACTGACAGAAGGTTGAGCCGGAGTAAGTGCTCCAAGAGGCGCAACATGCCGATAAAACTCGCGAATGCGCCAAAGTAACAGCAGCATCGTCATTGCTACCGTTACCAAAAGCAACCAGAGTGTTCCCTGCGCGACAATCAGTTCCGTCATGGTTGGCCCGTCTTTCCTTTTGCCCGATTATCACAATTCGGACTATCGCAAATTCATGGCTAGCGGTCGATGATATTTCATTCGACCGACAAAAGCAGATTTTATGTCCCACGAATTACAGTTTTATGTGAATGGTTAGGTTCAGGATCTATTAATTTGTTGAAATGATGCGGAAGTGGTAATTCACAGGTCTTCGTAGAAAGACGAACCTGTGAGTGAGTTATTTTTGCTGTCTGAGTGTCTGACCGAAAATGAGTTGAGTGATTTCAGCGGGTTATGATTCATGGGTTTGCGATAACCTGATGAGATCAAGATGGCCTGGACTGAAATCACCCGAGCGCAGT
>NZ_WOSX01000014.1 GCF_011516735.1 Acetobacter fallax
GAATGGACACTCGTCGCTCTCGCATACAACTGCAAAAGAATGGCACGGCTTCAAACAGCATAAGCCGGGTCAGCCTCGGCGTTATCAGCCGCAAAATGCCCAACCCGACAGACTGCTAAGGCGCCAGACTGCCGGTCTGCCGAAACATTCTTACCCGGTTGGCGGCGGTTCTGATGGCGCACTTGCGCCCTTTTTTCCGAAGAGCCACAGCAGGTCTCGGGTGGATGACCGCCGTGTGTTGAGTGGCATCGTCTTCGTCAATCGGAACGGCCTGCGTTGGCAGGATGCTCCGCGAGAGTATGGTCCTCACAAGACGCTCTGTAACCGCTGGAAACGTTGGGGAACCATGGGGGTCTTCGCCAGGATGATGGAGGGCTTGTCGTCCAGGAAGGCAGAACCCCGGACCGTCATGATTGATGCGACCTGTTTGAAGGCGCACCGCACGGCCTCGACGAGCCTGCGGATAAAAAGAGGATCCAGGGCGACTGACTGGACGGACCAAAGGCGGGATGAACACGAAACTGCATGGTTGTGACCGATGCGAACGGTCGTCCCCTTAATTTCTTCATGACCGCAAGCCAGATCAGCGATTACACCGGCGCCGCAGCCCTGCCGGACAGCCTTCCCAACAAAGCACAATGGCTTCCCGGTGACAGGGGTTATGATGCCGACCGGTTCAGAGTAGCGCCGTTTTTAAGGGGAGTAGCCATTGAGGGCTCAACCATAATCTCTTGTTTTATTTTGATATTTTCCGGGGAACTGGTGGAGCCAATGAGAATCGAACTCACGACCTCCTGAATGCCATTCAGGCGCTCTCCCAACTGAGCTATGGCCCCGCTCGCGAACCGCGTCGTCAGACACGTATCGGAGTGCGGGCGATATAGCGGGGGAAATTGTCTCTGACAAGCCCTGAATTCGGAAATGGTTTTATCCGGCGAGGATTCCATGATCTCGCAATGCGCGGAGCAGAGGAAGGAGAGGAAGCCCCAGAATGGCGCTTTGTTCACCTTCGATGCGGTCGAAAAGATGAATACCTGGGCCTTCCAGACGATAGGCTCCGACACAGGAGAGACAGGCGCCCCCGTCGAGGGCAAAATAAGTATCGAGGAAGGCATCGGAAAAAGCGCGCATGGTCAGGGCCGGTGTGGAGACGTGGTGCCAGAGGATGGTACTGCCCTGGCACAGCACGACGGCGGAATACAGGTGATGGGTCCTGTTGCGGAGTTGTCCGAGTTGCTCGCGCGCCTGGGCAGAAGAAACTGGTTTGTCGAACCAGGTGCCATCACAGCTGAGCATCTGGTCCGCGCCAATGGTCATGGCATGCGGATCAGCAAGCATTTCGGAAACGGCGAGCGCTTTGGCGCTGGCGAGACGGATGGCGACGGTTGCGGGGGAATCTCCGGCTGCCTGGCCTGCCTGTTTGAGAACGTTTTCATCGACATCTGCGGTGTGAACCTCAAACGGAAGACCGCTGGCCTCCAGAAGGGAACGGCGTGCAGCGGAGCTGCTGGCGAGCACGAGACGTGTACTAATGAAGTGACCTGAAAGCCTCAGTACTTCATTTCGTCCGAAACTCGATTCGGTCATTGCAGGTTTTCCTTTTAAAAATACGCCGAATCGGAAACACATCCGGTTTTGGGAGACGTTAGTACTTCAGTGAGTACTATGTCGGGTACTTTGTGCGGCGATGGGGTACATGGGGATAGTACGGGAGTGCAGGATGCGGAGTACCGAGTACCGTGGACAAACAGCACAACTGCAAACGCGGTGAGTTGTACACAGGAGCCTGAGCGGAATTTCTGGATAAGTCGGAAAAATGGCGCTTTTTCAAAGGCCTCCAATCTGTACACATCTGGGGAAACATGGGGTACATTTTCGGAATAGCGGGTACCCCGTCATCCACAGGCCCTATAACCAACTCAACATTTCTTTATTCTCTTTTCTTGTTTAGAGATGGGAGCACTGATCGAGAAAGCTGGTGGGCGGATAGTGACGGCGACATACGGGACTGATGAACACAGACGGCTCCTGCGCACCCTGAAAGGGGAAACGATGTGGCCACCTCCGGTGTGGCTGATGCGGCAGGCTGGTCGTTTTTTGCCTGAGTTCCGTGCTCTTCGGGAAAAGGCTGATTTTCTGACACGGTGCATGACGCCCGACATTGCAACGGAAATCACGCTTCAGCCGGTCCGGCGCTTTGCCATGGATGGGGCCATTCTGTTTTCGGATATTCTCGTGCTGCCCTGGGCGATGGGGCAGTCTCTGGAGTTTGTTGAAAACCGGGGACCTGTTCTGGGAGCAATCCGTAGTGAGGCTGATCTGAACCGGCTTGATCCGAAACGGGTGCCGGAGGTGACAGCGCCGGTGATGGAGACGCTGTCCCGGCTCCGTAAGGCGCTCAGGGAGCCTGTGGGGGTCGCGGCGGCGGATACGGTGACTCTGATTGGTTTTGCCGGAGCGCCGTTCACAGTGGCCTGCTACATGGTTGATGGCGGAGGCTCCAGAGAGTTCGCGCAGACACGGCTGATGGCGTATCAGGAGCCCGGGCTGTTCGACCAGCTGATTGCTCTTCTCACGGAGACGACGACGGACATGCTGTCCGCTCAGATCGAGGCAGGCGCTCAGGCTGTGATGCTGTTCGATTCCTGGGCCGGGCTGTTGCCGCCGCTCGAATTCCGGAGGCATGTGATCGGGGCCACACGACAGATTGTCAGTGAACTGAAGCGACGTCATCCAGGCGTTCCGGTCATTGGCTTTCCGCGTCTGGCTGGCGGCATGGCGGCTGAATATGCGCGTGAGACTGGTGTGGATACGATGGCGCTTGATACGAGTGCCGATCTTGCGGCGGTTGCGGGACAGGTCAGCCCGGATCTGGTGTTGCAGGGCAATCTTGACCCGGTTTCGGTTCTGGCTGGTGGTCAGGCAATGCTGAAAGAGGCGCTGGCTATTCGTGAAGCCGGACGTGGACGCCCGCATGTTTTCAATCTGGGGCATGGTGTTTTGCCGACCACTCCTCCGGAGCATGTCGGGGAACTGATCGCGGCAATCAGAAAGGTGAACTGAGATGACATCAGCATTGTCCCCGGATGGTTCTCTGCGTCTTGTCATTTTTGATTGTGACGGCGTTCTGATTGACAGTGAGGGCACAAGTTGCCGCATTGTGGCTGAAGTCGCACGGGAAGCAGGGCTGACTGTTTCCGATGACGATGCTGTGGAACGTTTTGGGGGCAAGGCGTTGCCCGAACTCAGGCGTGAGATCGAACAGGCAAGTGGTAAATCCCTGTCTGATGACTGGGCTCAGGTGATGAAAGAGCGGTTCATCGCGGCTTTCGCGCAAAGAGTTGAGGTGATCGACGGCACGCATGACATGCTTGATGCGGTGGAGGCTCTTGGGCTGCCGGTTCGTGTCGGTTCGAATTCATCTGTCGCGGAGATGGATACGAAATTTGGCGCTACCGGTCTTCAGGACCGGCTGGCCGGCAGGATCCATTCTGCGGTCGATATGAATGCGCCTAAGCCCGCGCCGGATGTTTATCTCCAAGCTGCGGCCGAGGAAGGCCTAAAGCCTGAAAACTGTGTTGTGCTGGAAGACAGTGATACCGGAGCACGGGCAGCGATTGTGGCAGGGATGGCATGTGTTCTGCTCCGCCCACGGAGTGAGCCGGCACCGGCCTGGCCTGGCCTGGTCCGGATTGAAAAGCTTTCCGAGTTTCCGGTTCTTCTTGCGAACGTGCTCGCGGTGCAGGATCAGCGGCGGTCATGATTGCGGTGCTGCAGCCATGGTATCCCTGGCTGAAGGCGTTTCACATTATCTCGCTGATCGCGTGGATGGCGGCGACATTCTATCTGCCCCGTCTGTTCGTTTATCATTGTCAGGTCGCTTCAGGCAGCGCCGAAAGCGAGCGATTTAAGATTATGGAGCAAAGGTTGCTCCGGGCGATTATGACACCGGCGATGCTGGCGACATTGCTTTTCGGTGTGCTGCTTGTGCTGACTCCGGGCGTCATCGACTGGTCTGCCGGGTGGTGGCACGTCAAGCTGCTGGCTGTTGCGTGTCTGTTCGCTTTTCACGGAGGCTGTGCCCGCTGGCGGTCTGATTTCGCGCGGGATGCCAATCATCACACGGAGCGATTTTACCGGATGGCGAATGAGGTTCCGACGATTCTGATGATCATTATTGTCATCATGGTTGTAGTAAAACCGTTCTGAGATCAGCATTAAACTTGAAAAACGGATTATATCCGATCGGATCCCGGTAACTAATCTTACATTTCGTAGCAATCTTGCGATTTTTTCGTCACGCTTTTTAGTTTTCACTGTGATCAGAGAGTGCGACCGGGAGAGGCCTGGTTGCCTGCTGAACAGGATAGATGATGAAACGCAGCTTGATGGCGATGGTACCCGTGGCAGCGCTTGCATTTGGTGCTGTTGTTTTTGATCCACCCGGAGCGTGGGCTCATCCGCCGTTTCCAGGTCATGGTCCGGGTGATTTCGGGCCAGGTGGGCCTGGTAGAGGCATGCCCCTGCTTGAGGGGATTGATCTGACGAAAAAACAGAAAGACGCGGTGCATCAGATTTTCAAACAAAGCCATGACAGCACAAAGGATCTGCACCAGCAGGAGCGGGCCCTTCATGATCAGGTGGAAAATCTTCTCCTGACGCCGGGGAAAATTGACACGACGCAGTTGCAGAGTCTGACGCAGCAGGAAACGGCGCTGGCCGCGAAAAAGGATGCTGACCGGCTGGCCATGGCGGTGAAAATCCACGATATTCTGACGACAGAGCAACTGACGCAGGCGAAAGACCGTCATGATAAGATCTCTGCGCTGATGGATCAGTTGCATGCGCTCATGCACCCGAAAGATGAGGACTGAAGAGCTGCGGATACGGTTCTGTCTGAAGAAGGCAGGGGTAGTATATGCCCCTGCCTTTTGTCCGGGTTTGGAACAGAGTTCAGGTGATATCGAAATTTTCGTTTATGGGCGGGTTTCGTCTACGTCGAGTCCAAGATTTTCGGCAATTTCTGAGCGATTGGCAGAGACTGGAATCATGACCGCTTTGCGGTCAGGCTGGTAAGCGCTTGCGTTCCATCCACGCGCCTGTGCGAGCGCACTGACAACGCGATAGACAGTGGCCCAGCGGGACTCTTTCGCGGGTGGCTTCCAGAAGCGCATGGCCAGGGCGCATCCTGCGATAATAAAAGAAACGATGGATGTCGCGGTTGCCAGATATGATGGTGGAATAAGCCTGAAAATTGTGTCGAGGATGCTGGCAGTATTCATAAGCGGGCAGAGTCTCCGCAAAGCGTTGCGTTACGCTTCTTCAAAAGGGATGGAACTGGCGTGAAGCCTATCCGTCTCTGCCAGAAGTTTTTCTTTTCAGAGCATTGTTGAAGTGTGATTTTTTGCAGAGTTAACGCCAGTCTGGTTTTTGATTTGTATGAGATTGACGGGGCTTTTGTCCTGGATTCCGGCAAAGGCTCGCCCTTGTAATACCGACCAGTGTTGAGGCTGAGCAAGTCCCGGGGCTCCGCTCCGTACCCCGCCAAAGGTCGCAGACCTTTGGAATCTGCTTTGTTAGTCAACCGATCGGGATGAAGGGGCCTGCGGTCCTTGCCGGGTTCGGGCTGTGCCTGGATATTCCGTATTCACAATTCGATTTCCAAAGGTCTTTGACTTTTGACGGTTTTTACGAGCCTGGCCAGATATGTGACCCTTTGCCGGGGACACGATGCTGTCCCCGTGCTTCGGAAGGGAAATTATGCCGTCAGACCGCCGTCGACGCTGAGCGCTGTGCCGGTGATGTAGGACGTGCTGTCGCTGGCGAGGAAACTGACAAGATCGGCGACATCCGCAGCCTCACCATATTTTGGAATAGCAAGAACCGCACGCAGAGCGTCGCCAGCCGGTCCGTCCGCCGGGTTCATTTCCGTGTCGATGGGGCCGGGCTGGACGACATTGACAGTGATGCCTTTTGGTCCGAGATCGCGGGACAGGCCTTTTGCAAATCCTACCAGACCGGCCTTGGTGGCGCTGTAAATCGAAATTCCAGGCAGCGGAACCCGCTCGCCGAAGGCTGAACCGATCAGAATGATCCGACCACCCTTCTGCATGGCCCGTGCGGCGCAGACGGATTCGACCATGACGCCACGCATGTTGAGATCGAGTGTGCGGGAGATGTCTTCTATCGTTATTGTGTCCGGGCCGCCATAAGGGTAGGCGCCGGCATTGCAGACGAGCACATCAAGTCTGCCGAAAGCATCGACAACTTTCTTAACCAGATCAGCATTGTCTGTGACATTGCCGCTGTCGGACTGAATGGCCAGTGCTTTGCGTCCGAGGGCATCAATTGCGGAGGTGACATGCCTGGCGGCTTCGGCGTTACGGGCATATGTGATCGCGATATCAAAGCCATCTTTTGCCAGTCGTTTTGCGATGGCGGCGCCTATGCCGCGGCTTCCGCCAGTGATGATTGCAACAGGTGTAGTCATGAATGTGCTCCTTTTCGGGTTTGAAATATGTATCAGACAGTGAATGGAAAATAGCGCCCCTTGCATCGGAGTTCGCAAAAATTTGCGAATATATTATTTTCAGAGCTCAGGTTTTTGTAATCGTATACCAGAGCGTCCGGCCTTTGGCCGATGTGGGGCTTAACAGGGTTCAACCATGGAGCCCCGGTAAAGGCTCTGTTAGCGTTGCGTTTTGATCTGTGATTTTTCAATGAGCTGGCGAAAGACCGGGCTCTGCCCGAACCCGGCAGGGACCGCAGGCCCCTGCACCCCAGTTTGATTATAATAAAATGGTTTCCAAAGGTCTGCGACCTTTGGTGGGTTCCAGGGCAAGGCCCTGGGAGGAAGCCAGCACTCAATGCTAAAAGAACCTTTGGAAACCAGCCTGTTGATTAACAAACTGGGGCACAGAGGCCTTCGGTCGGGGAGCCTGCCAGTTCATGAAAAAGGCGACAGGCGGAGAGAAATTGACCGCCTGAATGCAGATCAGAAAATTTTCTTCACCAGATCATCGCCGATTCCGAAACCTGCACCACTTGCGATGGCCTGACCGAAGCTGGATCTGAGAAGATCGCTGAAGAACCCGTCCGATTGCTGTGGTGTCGGAGCAGGCTGCGCCTGCGTCTCCGGCGCGGCGGGTGCGATCTGTTGCATGCAGGTTGTGTGAAGTGTCTGAAGCAGGGTTGTGACCTGCTGCTGTTCGGCCTGGAATGAGAGAGCGAGTTCACGAAGATCAAGCAGCCACTCACGGGCCTGCATGTCCCCGCTGCTGGCTGCTGCCTGGAGTTTGTTGCCAAGTGTTTGCAGAGCCTGTGCTGACTGCTGTGCCTGCGTCTGAAGCTGATTGTAGGTCTGGTCGATTGTCTGCACGTCCATGGTCGTATCCTGTCAAACTGAAACCTGGTCTGTGCGGCATAACGCCCTGCTTCTCATGGGTTCGCAAGGGAGAAAGACCGGACTTTCCCCTGCCTGAAGGAGATCAGGGATCACCTGCATTCCGGTTTTCTGAAACAGAATGGCTGATAGTTTTTGTCGGTTATCGCAGGTAGAACCCGCATGTTTAGTTTCAGTGTCTGACCGAAAATGAGTTGAGTGATTTCAGCAGGTTATGATTCATGGGTTTGCGAGAACCTGATGAGATCAAGATGGCCTGGACTGAAATCACCCGAGCGCAGTATCGCCGGGACGACCTGGAATATGCAAGCGACCTGCGCGATGCGGAGTGGGCGCTGATTGCGCCGCTGATGCCCGAGAAGAAACGGCTGGGCAGACCACGACGTACGGATTTGCGCCGGGTCATGGAGGCGATCCTCTATATCGTCACGACCGGCTGCCAATGGCGGCAGTTGCCCCGGCACTTTCCGGCCTTCACGACCGTACAGGGCTATTTCTACCGCTGGATCCGCGAGGGAAGATGGGAAGCCATGAACCATATTCTCGTGATCCTGTCGCGTGAGCAGGACGGGCGAGACGCCACGCCTTCAGTGGGCATTATCGACAGCCAGTCGGTTAAAACCGCTGAAAATGGCGGCCCACGCGGTTATGACGCGGGCAAGAAAATCAGGGGACGCAAGCGACATATCGCGACCGACACGCTGGGTCATGTCGTGGCGGTTGTCGTACATTCCGCCGACATTCAGGATCGTGATGGTGCGCCGCTGGTAGCGGTCAGGATACGCTCATTGTTTCCCTGGCTTCGCCATCTGATCGGTGACGGCGGGTATGCTGGCGAAAAGTTGCATGGTGCGCTGGCTGAACTCGGCCGATGGACGATCGAGATCGTCAAACGTAGCGATCGGGCCGAAGGCTTCGTCGTCCTGCCCAAACGCTGGATCGTGGAGCGCAGCTTTGCATGGCTCGGACGCTGCCGCCGCCTCACGAAGGATGTCGAGGCAACAATCTCGTCATCCCACGCGTGGTTGATGATCGCCCATATCCGCAGAGTTCTGCGGAAAATCAATCAAACCGCTTTCTGATTCAGGCTCTCAGGCGACCGCAATAAATAAAGAGCGTTCGTGTGAAACATTTACCGATTTATAAAGAGATGAAATCCTGGTGGGCGCACAAGGGCTCGAACCTTGGACCCGCTGATTAAGAGTCAGCTGCTCTACCAACTGAGCTATGCGCCCAGGATTTTCACGACACCGGTTTTCGCGGCGACTGGCGGGTTTTTATCAGTGGTGTTGCCTGAGTGCAAGCGTTGCCACCAGATTTATCTGTTCAGAAGGGCGAGCAGGGAATCCAGCTGATCCAGTGTGCGGTAGGAGAAGCGGATCGAGCCGCCTTTACCATCGAACTGGACCTGAACCTGAAGGCCGAGCTTTGCGGAAAGATCACGTTCCAGCATGGAGATCTCAGGATCGCGGCGTTCACGGACCGGTTTTGCGGGATCGGTGGCGGGAGCCTTGTTAGCTTTCTGCACGAGTGCTTCTGTCTGACGCACGGATAGATCTCTGGCGATGACGTCACGAGCGGCGGCAACCGGATCGGGATGGCCCAGAAGGGCGCGGGCGTGGCCTGCGGAGAGTTTACCCTGTGTGACATCCTGCCGCAGAGCAGGTGGCAGACGCAGCAGACGCAGCGTGTTGGTGATGTGCGGGCGGGACTTGCCAATGGCCTGGGCGAGTTCTTCCTGGGTCAGCCGGTAATCCTCGATAAGACGGCTGAAACCTTCTGCTTCTTCCATTGGGTTGAGGTCAGCGCGCTGGAGATTTTCGACGAGGGCGGCGGCCATGGCGTCGGAGTCATTGAGATCGCGGACAAGAACTGGGATTTCATGCAGGCCTGCCTGCTGTGAGGCACGCCAGCGCCGTTCGCCGCCAATGATCTGATATGTACCCGGCTTTTCCGGATGCGGCCGTGCAAGCAGAGGTTGCAGCACGCCACGGGAACGGATCGACTCAGCAAGTTCGGCCAGTGCCTGTGGTTCCATCACCTGACGCGGCTGAAAGGGGCTGGGTTCGAGAGACTCGATCGGGAGGGAACTGATACCGCCTTTTGCCTGTGGCTGGGGGCCTGCAGCAGCAGCGGGTGGCTGATCGCCGAGAAGAGCAGCGAGGCCACGACCAAGGCGTGGACGGGAAGGTGTCTTGTTCGTGCTCACGCGGGGCCTCAGCTTTTCTGTCGGGTCAGGCGGGATTTTAGTTCGCTGGCGAGTGCAAGATAGGATACGGCGCCACTTGATCGCGGGTCGTAGGACATTACCGGCGTGCCGTGGCTCTGGGCTTCGGAAATACGGATATTACGGGGGATGACCGTTTCCATCACGGCATCACCGAAGAAGCTGCGGGCGTCGGCGGCAACGAGTTCTGAGAGATTGTTCCGGCGATCATACATGGTCAGCACGATACTGGTGGTCTGCAGGGCCGGATTGAACTGCCGCCGGACATGTTCGACAGTGCGGGTCAGATGGCTGATGCCTTCCAGGGCGAAGAACTCGCACTGAAGTGGTGCGATCACGCCGCTGGCGGCAACGAGTGCGTTCAGGGTGAGTAACCCCAGGCTGGGTGGGCAATCGATCAGGATGTAATCGTTGTGCTCAAGGAGCGGTTCGAGCGCTGCTTTGAGCCTCTGTTCGCGATCATCCACGCTGATGAGTTCAATTTCCGCACCGACGAGTTCAGTCCCGGCGGAAATTACCTGGAGGTTGTCGATACTGGAGGGCTGCACGAGTGATGGCGCGTCGCGTTCGCCCATTAGCAGGGCATAGGATCCGAGCTTTCTTGAATTATAATCGACACCAAGCCCGGTGGAGGCATTGCCCTGCGGATCGAGGTCGATAAGCACGACACGCGCGCCGTCCTGGGCCAGAGCTGCTGCAAGATTGATGGCAGTCGTGGTTTTGCCGACGCCACCTTTCTGGTTGGCTATGGCGAGGATGACGGCGTTTTTTTGCTCCTGCGCGGGGCGGGAGCCGGATTTTGTCTTGCGGGTATTCGAGGATTCAGACACGCCTGATATCACTTATTTTCAGGATCACGCCGCCTGCGGTGCGGCCTGGAATTTGGTTAACTGTCATGTGCCAGTCGCGGGCGGCGTCGGTCAACTCGTCCGGGGCATGCTGTCCTTTCAGAAAGAGAGCATAGCCGTCCGGAGTGAGAAATTTCTCCGTCCAGCTCAGGAGTTGTGACAGGCTGGCAAGCGCACGAGCGGTTACGACAGGTGCTGGCGGGATATCGATATTTTCAATCCTCTGATCTACGATATGGGTGCGGCAACCGGTAGCGCGGCTGGCTTCACGGAGAAAAGCGGCTTTACGACGGTCTGATTCCACAAGGGTGACTTCCGCGTCGGCAGCGATAGCAAGGATGATGCCTGGAAAGCCACCACCTGAGCCCAGATCGGTGATTCGTGTGCCCCGTTGCACCAGAGGAACCAGTTGCAGGCAATCCCTGATGTGACGGTCCCAGAGATGGGGAACGTCACCTGACGAGATGAGATTGATTCGGGCTGTCCAGCGCGTCAGCAGATCGGCGAAGCAGGTCAGGCGTTCCAGGGTTTCACGTGAAACATCGGGCAGGCTGGTGTGGTCAGGCATTAGGCGGCCTGTTTCAGATGAGCCAGCAGGGCCATGAGCGCGGATGGCGTCATGCCGGGAATACGCTGTGCGGCGGCGAAGCTGGCGGGTCTGGCGCGTTCGAGGCGCTCGCGCATTTCATTGCTGAGGCCGCCGATGTCGGAGAAGTCAAAACCGGCGGGGACCGTGATGGCGGATTCCGTATTGAGCTGTTTGATTTCACGCGCCTGCCTTGTGAGGTAGCCGCTATAGCGTGCTTCCGTTTCGAGATGCGCGCGGATACGGGGAGGGAGTTCGGTAAACCACGGGGCAAGACGGCCTGCGATTGCAGGGTCGGCGCCTGAGGCAAGAATATCGAACAGGGTTCGTCTGCGTCCGTCCTGGGAGACGGTTATGCCAGCTTCCATCAGAGCGCCGGAAAGCCAGGAATCGGATCGGGCCCGATCTGTCGCAGCCTGCAATGTGATTTCCATCTGTGTGAAGAGAGTTGCGCGACCAGCTCCGACGCAACCCCAGGCAATCCCCGGCGGGGTAAGGCGAAGATCGGCGTTGTCGGCGCGGAGGCTGAGACGGTATTCGGCACGCGATGTGAACATGCGATAGGGTTCAGATACGCCCTGAGTGACGAGATCATCGATCATGACGCCGATATAGGCTTCGCTCCGGTCAATGGTGACGGGGGAGCTTCCGCCAGCGCGACGGGCGGCATTGATACCGGCGAGCAGGCCCTGGGCAGCGGCCTCTTCATAACCGGTTGTGCCGTTGATCTGACCTGCGAGATAGAGCCCGGGGATGGCATGGAGTTCCAGCGTGTTCGCGAGGGCACGCGGGTCGATGTAATCGTATTCAACCGCGTAACCGGGACGGACGATCCGGGCATTTTCCAGGCCGGCAATGGTGTGAATCATTGCTTCCTGCACGAAGGGAGGCAAGCTGGTGGAAATGCCGTTCGGATAGACGAGATCACCACCGGGGTTGTCCTGAAGCGCTTCCGGCTCAAGGAATATCTGATGAGTTGTGCGATCTGCGAAGCGGACGACTTTATCTTCAATTGACGGGCAGTAACGGGGTCCACGACCGGCGATGGCGCCTCCATAGACTGCGGAAAGATGAAGATATTCACGGATGATTTCGTGAGTTCTCTCATTTGTGGCTGTAATCCTGCAGGAAATCTGCGGATTGGTGATGCTTTCGGTGAGGCGGGAAAATGGTTCAGGATCAGCGTCGCCTTTGTCTTCGGGGAGTGAGTCCCAGTCGATGCTGTCGCGAGCAAGACGCGCGGGTGTACCGGTCTTGAGGCGCCCCATCGGGAGACCGAGCGCTTCGAGACGTTGTCCGAGAGCATTGGCCGGACGATCACCGAGGCGGCCCGCTGGTTCTGTTTCATGTCCGAAATGGATAATGCCGCGAAGGAAAGTGCCGGCGGCAATGACGACAGATGGGGCGTGAAATATCGACCCGTCTTCGCATGAAAGGCCAGCGATTGAGCCGTCCGGTGCAAGGATGAGATCGCCTGCTGTGCCTTCCCCGATAGTAAGGTTTTCAGTTCCCGCCAGCAGATCATGTATGGCCTGCCGATAAAGGCCACGATCAGCCTGAGCGCGGGGGCCGTGGACAGCCGGACCCTTGGAACGGTTGAGGAGCTTAAAATGGATTCCGGCGGCATCGGCGGCCCGACCCATGAGTCCGTCAAGGGCGTCGATCTCGCGGACGAGATGACCTTTGCCGATGCCACCGATGGCCGGGTTGCAGGACATGGCTCCGATCGTGTCGCGGCGCTGGGTCAGCAGCAAAGTCTTTGCTCCGCAGCGGGCTGCTGCTGCGGCGGCTTCGCAACCGGCGTGGCCTCCTCCGGCGACGATGACGTCGAACCGCGTCTTCATGATCGTTTTCCTTACTTGCCGATACAAAATTGTCCGAAGACCGTATCCAGTATGTCTTCAACCCCCACTTCGCCAGTGAGCCTGCCCAGTGACCGCATGGCGAGCCGGAGTTCCTCGCCGCGCATCTCCGGCCAGTCAACCCGTAAAGCTTCATCCAGGTTTGCCAGTGCCGCTTCAGCGGCGGCGCGATGACGGGCCCGGGTGAGCGGTGGTGCGCCATTTCCGGCTGTAAGGATTCGGGCTTTTTCCTCAAGAGCGGCGTGAAGTCGCGCGAGTCCGTCGCCCGTTCTGAGGCTGATGCCGAGCACCGGTGTGTCATTGATTAAGTCAGGTGCGGGGATAATATCAATCTTATTACACACGGCAATGCTGTCAGGGAGCAGGGTGTCTGGTAATTCATCGGACGGGAACATCTGGATGACGCAGTCCGAATGTTCCACGTGAAACATCGCGCGTCGGACACCTTCGGCTTCGATCGGGTCGGATGTCTCGCGGAGACCGGCTGTGTCGACGAGGGTCACTTTTGCGTCCGCGAGGACAATGGCGATTTCGATGGCGTCCCGTGTTGTCCCGGCAATGGGGGAGACAATGGCGGCGTCCCGTTCGGCCAGCCAGTTCAGAAGGCTGGATTTGCCGGCGTTGGGCGGCCCGATGATCGCGAAAGCGAGGCCACGACGGATGCGCTCGCCACGATTTCCATCGGTGATATGGGCGGTGATTTCGTTTCGGAGAGACGTGATTTCGGCGAGGAGACCTGCTTCGACGTGGAGGGGGAGATCTTCATCCGGAAAATCGATCAGGGCTTCCTGTTGCGCGAGGACGATCCTGAGACGATCAGCCCATCCCCGATAGAGAGTGCTGAGGCCGCCATCAAGCTGGGCGAGTGCCTGGCGACGCTGGGCTTCCGTTTCTGACGCGATAAGATCTGCGATGCCCTCGGCCTCGGTCAGATCAATGCGCCCGTGCATGAAGGCGCGGCGGGTGAATTCGCCCGGCTCGGCGGGGCGTGCTCCGGCGTCGATCAGGGCATCCGCGACGGCTGTGATAACGGCCGGTCCGGCATGAAGGTGGAGTTCAAAGCTGTCTTCCCCGGTATAGCTGCGCGGTGCAGGGAACCAGAGCACCAGTGCATCGTCGAGATGGTCCGTGCTGGTTGAGGCATCTCGCCAGAGACGGCGGAGTGCAGCGCGCCGTGGTGGTGGAAGTTTGCCTGCCAGTCTGGTGAGAATGTCCGCGCAGCCGTTTCCGCTGACACGCATGAGTGCGACGGCGGCGCGACCACTTCCTGTCGCGAGGGCAAAAACGGGTGGGAGACCCTGTTGATGAGTCTCTGTCGGGTGTGTGGACAAGGGGACGGTTCCGTTGGGCGCGGGCTGTTCGGCCTGTGGTGATGAACTGGTTGACGGGCCTGCCTTGCAGGCTGAAAGATGTTACCACGTCGTGGCTCTCTGTGCGTCTTGCAAGGTCGGAATAATGCCTCAGCTTTCCCTTCATTCTCCTCTCGGGCCGTTAACGCTGTCGGAGGAAGACGGCGCCATCATCGCGCTTGACTGGGGCTGGGGGCGTGACCAGACTGAAACTGTGCTGTTGACATCTGCGCGGGAATGGCTGGATGCATGGTTCGATCAGCCGGAAGGGCAGTTCCTGCTTCCGCTGGCGCCTGAAGGGACGCTTTATCAGAAAAAAGTATGGGCCGCTCTGATGAAAATCCCCGTCGGGCAGGTTCGGACATATGGAGAACTCGCTACGGAGATCGGGGGTTCGGCCCGTTCTGTGGGGCAGGCTGTCGGGCGTAATCCGATACCGATCCTTATTCCCTGCCACAGGGTTGTGGGTGCTCATTCCCTGGGTGGATATTCCGGTGATGGCGGAGTTGATGATAAATTGTGGCTTCTGGAGTTTGAAGGGGCTCGACCTGTAACCGGGACTTAAAGCGGTCTTCAGAACTGGGCGTTTGTTGCCGTTAAATGCCGGTTTGAAGGGTCTGCTCTGTCTTCCGGTGGAAGTTTCATATTTTTTCTTTTGCCGGCTAAATAAAAGGTCATAAAAGCTATGCTTTTTTGTGGTATTCCCATGGTAAAGCTCTGAGGCTACGGAAACAGGTAACCAGGATTTCCCAGGCACGTGTTGATGAAAGTATTTGTGCAGTTAGCTTACGGTTTGGGAGGGGCAACCTCGCAGAAACGCTGGCAGGACGACGTGATCCTCGGGATGGATGAGGAACAGGTGTACGGATGTCACCGGGCGGCATCGGATGCGGTGACGATTACCTGCTCGGAAGACCAGCCTGAAAATCCATTTCAGAAATTGCTCCGTCATAGTGTTTGCTCTGTCCTGGGATTTGATTTCGTTCATGCATGGAGAAATCGTGCAGGTATCCTGAACGCGGATGTCGTCTGGACGCAGACTGAATCTCAGGGGCTGGCAGTGCTGTTGTTGCTCAGGTTGTTGCATCCGCGGCATCCGCCGAAGGTTATAGGTCAGGCTGTCTGGCTGATAGACCGGTGGAAAAGGCAGCCCTTGCCGAGACGGATTCTGTTCGGATTTCTTTTGAAGCGACTGGATGTTCTGACGGTTCATTCTGCGCGGAATATGGCGGCTGGCTCTGAACTGTTTCCGGGCCTGCGTATTGAGCAGATCCGGCCTGGAATTCGTGCGGATGAGATGGGTCCGGCGCGTGTGAGAACGGAGCACGGACAGCAGCGTATGCGTGATTGCCTTAATTCGGTTGCTTCTGCGAAGCAGCATGTCAGACTGACACATGATCTGCTCGGTCTGCAAAATACGATGCCAGCACTCCCCGATAATCCCAGGGTTATTATCGGGATTGCGACCTCCGGTCGTGCTCCAATCCTGAAGGCTTTGCTTGCAGATATTGGCCGCCAGACGGTTCGTCCATCCGAGATTGTTGTTTGTTATCGGAATCCGGACGATATCAATGGAATTTCCGACGATCTGGTTCCCGGTACGCAGCTTGTTCTGTTGCAGGGAAGCCGTGGTTTGCCGGCGCAGCGGAATGTTATTCTGGATCATTCGGAAGACGCTGACATAGTTCTGTTTCTTGATGACGATTTTTTCCCTCAACTGGACTATATCAAGACGATTATCGATGTGTTTAGCAAGGATGCGCGTGTTCTTGGCATCACAGGAAATGTACTGGCGGATGGCGCGCAGGGGCCAGGGTATCCGGTCGAATATGCTGCGGATCAGTTGGCTCGTGCGGTGCCTGATCCCGATTCAGGTATAACTGACGTGTTCAATACATATGGCTGCAATATGGCTTTTCGACTCGACGCGATCAGGCGAGCCGGTCTGCGTTTTGATGAAAGACTGCCGCTATATGCTTGGTATGAGGATATTGATTTCTCGCGGAGATTTTTGCCGTATGGTCGTATTGTGCGTGCAGATGCGGCGACCGGCGTGCATCTGGGAAGCAAAAGTGGAAAAACATCTGGTGTAAGACTGGGATATTCTCAGATTGCCAATCCCATCTATATGGCGCGTAAAGGGACGTATCCGTGGGATCATGCCCTTAAAAGTGCCGGACGGCACACGCTTATCAATATTGTCCGTAGTTTTCGCCCGGAATCGTGGATTGATCGTCGTGGACGAAGGAGCGGTAACTGGAAAGCCTGGCGGGATCTCTTTTCCGGACGTCTTGATCCGGAACGCATCCGTTCTATCTAAATTAAGGAAATGAACGTTTTATCCTCTGCTATGCGCTTTTCTCTTGTCGTACCGACACTGAACAGACCTGACAGTCTGAAAATGTTTCTGGAAGGGCTGATCGGTCAGCCCTTTACTGATCTTGAAGTCATCATTGTCGATCAGAGCGGAAGCGACCTCTATGATCAGGTTGTGGAGGAGTTTTCATCGCGCCTGTGTTTGAGACATATTCGGAGTAATGTGCGCAGATGTCGGTATGCCTGCGCCGTTGGCGCAGCTCATGCAATCGGAGACATCATAGCGTTTCCTGATGATGATTGTGTGTACAGGCCTGATACACTTACCCGGGTTGACGAACACTTCCGGGATGATCCGGAGCTGGGGTTTCTCACGGGGGCTGTCATCAATTTTGAAGGCAGTCGAACGCGTATGGGACGCTGGCTGCAGAAAAGTGCGTGGCTAAATCAGAAAACGATATGGACTGGCCTGATAGAATTTAACATGTTCATCCGCCGTGATCTCTACGAGGCCGTCGGAGGGTTCGATATCGATATGGGGCCGGGATGTGATTTTGTAGCTGCTGAAGGACAGGATCTGGGGTTGCGTCTGCTGCGAAGCGGGGCGAGAGGGTATTTTGATTCCGATCTTCTGGTGATGCACCCGGACAAACCGGATGATGTCAAACGTGATCGGGCTCGCAGTTATGCCCGGGGAATGGGCTACGCTCTGCGTAAAAATAATGCTTCCGCGGGACTCGTAGCGATTTTTATGATTCGTCCTTTTGGCGGAATTTTGCTGAGTCTCCTTCGCGGTATGCCTGGCTATGCCGGGTATTATCTGAGGATGCTGACGGGGCGAATTGAAGGATATTTTTCGTGGGCCGCTTTCAGAGCGCAGGCTGAAGTTTCAGCCCGATTTTTACGATAAAGAAAATCCAGAGGATAGAATTGCAGCTGATTACAGATCCGACGTCTATGCTGACATCATGAAAAATGATGGCCTCTGTTCGGGCTGGTGAGGCATGGCCGACTCGTCTGCATGAGCATTGCTCTTTGTTGTTAATCTTTCTGAAGACGATAGTCTTTCGATGCGGCAGGCTACGTCGAAATGTGAATGCTGCTGCGGTCGGAGCTTCGGATAATTTTTTCACATTAATGATGACGTCAAACAGATTTATGTCAAAAATCTAAAAAATAGTGCATTGCCCCATATATTTCACGAGAATTTTATACGCAACACAAACATTTGATGGTGGTTAATTAAGTGTGTATAATATTGTCAGGATAATATTAACGAACCGTTTGCTGCCCGTCTGTTTGCCCGAGAAATTCGGTCTTGTATGCGGGAGTCACTGCGATAGATTCCGCACGATAAGGGTCTGTTGAGATATGGCGACGGCATACTGGACGGGGTCGACCTCCGGGGATTTTTACGACGATTCAAACTGGCAGAATGGCGATGTGCCGCAAAGCGCGACGTGTCAGGATGCGAATATTTCCGATGGCACGGCGGTAGCGAACGGCGCTTCCTACGGTCAGATTCATTCTTTGACTATAGGCGATGATGGCACGCTGAAGATCACAGCTTCTGCGGATTCTTCCGGTTACGTGTTCTCGGTTTATGCGATGCAGATTGCCCCCACGGGGCAACTGATCATTGATACGGCGGCGCCTGTGGAACTGGGCCTGTATACCCAGAACCGGGGTGGCACGATCACCATTATGAACAACCCGGGTACGGTTGTTGCGGATGGTAATTCGCTCAACGGTGATGGTCAGCTCAATCTTGTAAACTCGACACTTGGCAGTGCGGATGCGCCGGTCAGTGTTTCTGGCATGAATGTCACTCTGCAGGGTGGAAGCACATTCTATTCCGGCTGGAATGCTGCCGGCGCTTCGGTCACATTCGATCCGGCGACGAGCAATACGCTGGTTCTGAAGGGGAATGATTCGACGCTCTCAACACCGATCTACGGTGTTTCCGAGAATTCTCATTTCGCGATTAACGGTGATGACGGTGTGACGCCGGTCAGTGCCGCATTTTCTGCGAATAGCGACGGCACCTATACGCTTGTTGTTGAGATGTCGAACGGCAATGCGCTGACATTGTCTGATGTGAACGTAGCAACTGGTTTCGTTCCGGGCGCCGCTACGATCTCCAAGGACGCCGCTGGTGATTACGTCATCACCGATGAGAACGCGGCATCAACGACTCCAGATTATACGACGTCCACGACACATGAAGATCTGCAGCAGGTTGCGACAGCAGCCAGCCAGACGGGCGGCGATACGTCGGATTATGCAACCAGCGGTGTTGTCAATCACACGTCCATGGAGAATGACCACTTTACCGGAGCCGGCACGGCCACAAATCCGGCGGACTGGTCAGATGGGTCAAACTGGCAGCTGGGAGTTATCCCGCAATCTGACAGTTGCTATCAGGGGACGCTGGAGGGATCGTCTGACAATCCTCTGTATGTTGTTTTCAGTCAGGCCAATGTCGGGCAGTTCGTCAGTCTTTCGGTTCTGAATGATGCAACACTGACCATTACCGCGCCTGCTGGTCAGAATCCGAACAGCTATGTGTTCGCTACTGCCGGCGTCGAGGTGCGTGGCAATGGTCAGCTGAATATAGACACGGCTGCCCGCGTTGAACTCGGCGGTGTGAGTGCCATTGATGGTACGCTGACGGTTACAAATAATGACGGCAATGTTGTTGTTGACAGTGACCATCTGGCAGGTGGCGGTACGCTGACGCTTGATGGTTCTACGTTCGGCACGCCAGCGAATCCGATCCGTGTTGATCTGCCAACGATCAATCTGAAGGATGACAGCACGTTCTATACGGCGCTGAATGGCAACAGCAGCACGATCAACTTCGACGACTCACGCAACACCGTCGTCATGAGCAGCGCTTCCGGTGATATCACAACGGTGTTCAACAATGTCAGCACCAACACGCAGTTCGCGATTGATGCTGATGTCGGAGCGAAGCCTGTTTCTGCCGTTTATACGCAGAACAGTGACGGCAGCTACACGCTGACCATCGGACTGAGCAATGGCAGCACCACTGTGCTGAGCGATATCAACGCGGCGCAGGGCTTCGTGCCGGGTAGCACGTCCTTTACGCAGGATGCCGCTGGTGACTGGGTTATCAGCACTTCCGGTACTGATGTCTGTTTCGTGGAAGGCACGCTGATCCGCACGGATCGTGGGGACGTTGCGGTTGAGGATCTGGTGGCTGGCGATCAGCTCGTTGTTCTCGGTGCAGGTGAAGCGACTCGTCCGGTTGTCTGGGTGGGCTGCAAGAGCACGGTGGTGAATCCTGCTCTGGATGATAGCGAAGCCGGGTATCCGGTTCGTATTCTGAAGGACGCGATTGCAGAGAATATTCCTTCCCGCGACCTTCTGGTCACGGCGGAGCATTGCCTCTTCATCGACGGGGGGTTCGTGCCAGTGCGTATGCTGGTGAACGGTGCAAGTATCTTCTACGACCGGACAATCACGGAATACCGTTATTTCCACGTCGAGGCTGAGCAGCACAGTGTGATCGTTGCTGAAAACACGCCGACGGAGAGTTATCTCGACACCGGACATCGTCGTTCGTTCACATCCGGAGCCGTTGTTTCTCTGACATCCCGTCAGCTGAACTGGGCAGATGATGCGGCTGCACCGCTTCTGACGCAGCGCGATGTGGTGGAAGCCATCCATCAGCGGGTTCTCGCCCGTGCTGTTGAGACTCTCTCTCTGGCAGCGCCGGTTCGTCATGCGACGACACGCAAGTCGGAGCTTCACTTTGAGACACAGCAGGGTACTGCTCTGCGTCGTCTCAACGAGAAGGATGGTGTGGTCACGATCGAAGTGCCGGAAAACGTCACGCAGATCCGTATTCTGTCACGCACGAGCAGCCCGGCCGATGTTATCGGACCGTTTGTCGATGACCGTCGTCAGCTTGGCGTTCTGGTCAGCGATGTGACCCTGCAGGATGGCAGCGTGCGCCGCGTTATTCGCAGTCATGTGGATGGTGGCACTGCGACCGGATGGCATGCGATGGAGCCTGATGCGGATAGCCGCTGGACAGCTGGTCAGGCCGTTCTGGATCTGGGTGACAGAACCCCGGATACGAAGGGTATGCTGACGATCCGTATTGCCGCAGCTGGTCCGTATCTTGTCGAGACGTCTGAAGATCGCGTTCGTCTCTGTGCCTGATCTCTGAATCTTCAGAGTAGTCAGCGTTTTTAAAGGAACCGTGGCGAGTAAATTTCGCCACGGTTTTTTTATGTGTGGCGATCAGGAAACTGTGCGGTAAAATTTGCGGATGCTGTCAGCTTTTGATGAGTTTCCGGATGAGTCCATGCTCCCTTCCGGGCTCAGCCCGGACCCGGCGTGGACCGCAGGCCCCTGTACCGCAGTCTGCTGATCATAAAACGGTTTGCAAAGGCGAGTCTTTGCCGGGTTCCAGGGCAGAGCCCTGACAGAGTTCTGCACAGGTCAAAGGCCAGACCCTCTGGTATGAGGTAGCAGGACCAGACCTTAATCCGCTGCGCTCACATCACTTTCGAAAACAAGCATGTCATGACCGTCCCGTTCGAACTGGTCGCAGACACGCATCCCGATGCCGCCGAGCACCTTGCGGGATGCGATATTGGTTTCCCGGGCGATCGCGATCACGCGGTTAATCCCCGCGGCATGAGCCTGTCTGAGTGCGGCAGCGGCAGCTTCGCGGGCAAGGCCACGTCCACCTGCCCAGGGGTAAATCGCAAAGCGGAGTGCCATCCCGCGTCCGTCGGGGCGCTCATGAACTCCGGTGATGCCAGCCAGACGACCATTTTCGCGGATTGCGAAAATTCCCGAACCATGGCGGGCCCAGCAGGAAATATCAGACGCCATTTCCTCTTCAGCCTGTTGCCGGTTGCGCACGCCCCCGAGCATCATGCCAAATGCGGCGCCATCCGATTTCAGGCGGGCAATGTCGTCCATGTCGCGCCAGGAGACGGGCTCCAGCACCAGGCGAGCCGTACGGAGGGTATTGAGACTCATGACCGGGAAGTGTCCCGGAAGAAATCCGGGCTTTTTCTGTCTTCCGTCAATGCTCCACACCCATCGTCAGGGCCGGAATGTGAGGCTTAGCGAGCCAGAGGCCGGTATTTGATACGGCTTGGCTCAGTCGCGGCATCGCCAAGACGGCGCCGTTTGTCAGCTTCGTAAGCCTCGAAGTTTCCTTCGAACCACTCGACATGGCTGTCGCCCTCGAACGCAAGGATATGCGTTGCGAGACGATCCAGGAACCAGCGGTCATGGGTGATGATCACCGCGCAACCCGGATATTCGGCCAGCGCATCTTCAAGGGCGCGCAGGGTGTCGACGTCGAGATCGTTGGTTGGCTCATCGAGCAGAAGAACGTTGCTTTCCTTGCGGAGCATCTTCGCAAGATGGACGCGGTTGCGCTCACCACCCGAGAGAATACCGACTTTCTTTTGCTGGTCGGCACCCTTGAAGTTGAAGGCTCCGACATAAGCGCGTGATGGAACAGCCCGCTTGCCGAGATAGATGACATCCGTGCCGCCGGAGATTTCTTCCCAGACGCTCTTGTTGTCATCAAGGCTGTCACGCGACTGATCGACATAACCCAGCTTCACGGTGTCACCGACGATCAGCTTTCCACTGTCGGGCTGTTCCTGACCGGTGATCATTTTGAACAGCGTGGATTTACCCGCGCCGTTGGGGCCGATCACACCGACAATACCACCGGGCGGCAGCTTGAAGCTGAGATCGTCGATCAGCAGACGGTCAGCGAAGCCTTTGCTGAGATTTTCAGCGTCGATCACCACATTGCCCAGACGCGGACCAGGCGTGATGACGATATCGGCTGTGCCGTTAACCTTCTCGGCACTCTGGGCCAGCATCTCTTCGTATTTCGTGATACGGGCGCGGCTTTTGGTCTGACGGGCTTTCGGGCTGGAGGCAATCCATTCCTGCTCGGCGGCGAGGGCACGCTGGCGGGAACTCTCTTCCTTCTCTTCCTGGGCCAGACGCTTGCGCTTCTGTGTCAGCCAGGACGAGTAGTTGCCTTCGAACGGATAGCCGCGACCACGCTCGATTTCGAGGATCCAGTTGGTCACGTTGTCGAGGAAATAGCGATCATGGGTGATGACCATGACGGTGCCCTGATAATCCCGCAGTGTTTTTTCCAGCCAGGCGACGCTTTCGGCGTCGAGATGGTTGGTTGGCTCATCGAGCAGGAGCAGTTCGGGCTTTTCGAGCAACAGACGGCATAGGGCCACGCGACGACGCTCACCACCGGACAGCTTGTCCACAGGGCTGTCGGCAGGCGGGCAGCGCAGGGCGTCCAGAGCGATCTCGAGCTTGCGATCGAGTTCCCATCCGTCGCCGGCGTCGATCTTTTCCTGAAGCTCGGCCTGCTCGGCGAGGAGAGTGTTCATCTCATCCTCTTCCATAGGCTCAGCGAATTTCATCGAAATTTCGTTGAACCGGTCCAGCGCTCTTTTAAGGTCACCAAAGCCCTGGGCGACATTTTCGCCGACTGTCAGCTTAGGATCGAGTTTCGGCTCCTGCTCCAGGTAACCGACGCGTACGCCCTCAGCGGCCCAGGCCTCGCCACCGTATTCCTTATCGATGCCGGCCATGATTTTAAGCAGCGTCGATTTACCGGCACCGTTCACGCCGAGTACGCCGATCTTGGCGCCGGGCACGAAGGAGAGGGTGATGCCTTTGAAGACCTCGCGACCACCCGGATAGGCCTTGGTCAGGTCCTTCATCACATAGACATATTGATAGGGCGCCATGAGACGAACTCCTGAAAGACGGGCGGTGAAAAGCGACCGATGCAGGACCGGAATGCTGAAGGCGAGGTTACCACATCGGTGAGCAGAAGCCCGCAATATGGTGTGCCTGCGCCCGGCAGGACTTGAACCCGCAACCAAGCCGTTATGAGCGGCCCGCTCTAACCAGTTGAGCTACGGGCGCGCAGGCGCCCCCTGATTCGCTCAACCCAACACTTTTTGCAAGATGCGACGTGCAGCAATTCTTTACTGATTGCTGGTAGCCGGTCGCTTCTGCTTGGCAATACGTCCCCGCCCGGATAGGCTCCGCCCGCTATTATTGCAGACGGAGCAGCCTGATGGACGTGTCGAAACTTTCCCCCGGCAAGGACGTGCCGAACGACATCAATGTCGTGATCGAAATCCCTCAGGGATCGCAGGTTAAATATGAGATCGACAAGGAAAGCGGCGCACTGTTCGTTGACCGCTTCCTGTTTACGCCAATGGCTTACCCGGCAGCTTATGGCTTTATTCCTGGCACGCTTGCGGCCGATGGCGATCCGGCTGACGCCATGGTGCTGGCGCCACGTGACGTGGTACCGGGCTGCGTGATCCGCGCCCGGCCGATCGGCGTGCTGCTGATGGAAGATGAGGCCGGGCAGGACGAGAAGATTCTCTGCGTGCCGCATGACAAGGTTCATCCCGAGTTCTCGAAGGTTGAGAAGATCGAGGATCTGCCCGAGATCACCATTCAGGCCATCGAGCACTTCTTCACCCGGTATAAAGACCTGGAGAAGGGGAAGTGGGTGAAAGTCACAGGCTGGGGTGATAAGGCCCGCGCAGGTGAACTGATTAAAGCTGCCCTGGAAGCCGCGAAGAAATAAAATTTTTCCCGGAACGCTGTAATTTATGCCGGACAGATTTTTGTGCGGACGGAAAACTGCAGATCCGGTGACAGAGAAAGAGCCCGCCTCCTGACAAGGGAGTGCGGGTTTTTTATTCAGAGGTTTTTGAATGGCTCTGTCAGCGTTACGTGTTGATCTTTGATTTTTCAAAGGGTTAGCAAAAGACTTGGCTCTGCCCGAACCCGGAAGGGATCGCGGACCCCTTCACCCCAATTGATTAATAATAAAATGGTTTCCAAAGGTCTGTGACCTTTGGTGGGTTCCAGGGCAAAGCCCTGAGAAGATGCCAGCACGTAACGCTGACAAAGCCATTCAAAAGCCTCTTATGTAGCAGGCTTGCATGGTCGACAGTCCTGGCTTCCGGTTGTCCAGCTTTACTCTGTCGCTTCCGCCCCTGTTGTTGCTGGTGAATACGGGCCGGGCCGCACAGAAATCAGTCTGCAAGGGTCTCAGCATCAGTCTTCGCCCGGGTCTTCCGGCAGGCGCCAGTCGATCGGTTTCTGGCCGTGTTCTTCCAGAAAAGCGTTGGCTTTTGAGAAATAGTGGCCACCAAAGAATCCGTTATGTGCTGAGAGTGGTGACGGGTGAGGTCCCTTCAGGACGAGATGTCTTGTGGCGTCAACGAACGATGCCTTGCGCTGGGCATAAGCTCCCCAAAGCATGAACACCACCGGCGTCTTCTGCTCGTTGACACGGGCGATGACCGCATCCGTAAAACGTTCCCAGCCTTTGCCCTGATGGGAAGCCGCCCGGCCACGTTCAACGGTGAGGACGCTGTTGAGCAAAAGCACGCCCTGCTTTGCCCAGTGTGTCAGATCACCATGGCGGGCTGGCGGAATATCGAGATCGCTCTGAAGCTCTTTATAGATGTTGACCAGAGACGGAGGCACTCTCACGCCCCGGCGTACGCTGAAGCACAGACCCATGGCCTGACCATCGCCATGATAAGGGTCCTGGCCGAGGATGACCACTTTCACCGAACCGAGCGGTGTCAGGTTGAGGGCGCGGAACATGTCAGCGCCTTTCGGAAAAATAACTTTCCCGGCTTTTTTCTCCGTCACAAGGAACGCCTTGAGTTCCTTCATATAAGGCGCATCAAATTCCGGTTGCAGGGCTGCACGCCAGCTCGGGTCCAGCTGAATAGTGGTCTCAGTCATGGAGCCTCCTTTTTGCGTCCGGTTTGTTTCTGGGACGTTGGCAGGTTTTCTGCAATCCTGCTCTAAGGTCTGTGGGGATTCACCGTGAATGGATGATGGCTGCGGCGAGACAGATCATGGCGCTGAAGCTTTTGTCTGTTTTGTCGGCCCGCATTGCGATGCGTTTGAATTCCTTGAGCTTGCAGAAGAAGTTCTCGATCAGATGCCGCCATTTATACATTTCCCGATCCAGCGGCAGCGGTTTTGAACGTCGCGGATGTTGGGAAATGACGATTGTTGCACCCCTTTCATTCAGTTCAGCGATGATGGTGTTGCTGTCGAATGCCTTGTCGGCGATGAAGGCATCGAATGTGAGACCGTCAATCAACGGGGGCACTTCCACACTGTCGAAGCGCTGTCCGGGCATCAGGCGGAAACGCACGAGATTACCCAGGGCATCCGTCAGCGCGAGAATTTTCGTCGTCATGCCGCCTTTCGAGCGGCCTGTGGCCTGGCTCTGAGTCCCCCTTTTGCTCCCTGGCCGTGCCGGTGAACCTTCACAATCGTTGCATCGACCATGGCATATTCCATGTCCGGATTACCCGACAGGGCATCGAAAATCCGTTCGAAGACATCAGCATTGCGCCAGTCGCTGAAGCGACGAAAAGCCGTGCTCCAGTTGCCAAACAGGGCGGGCAGATCACGCCATGGACTACCAGTGCGCACAATCCACAGCACCGCTTCCATGAAAAGGCGGTTGTCCCGACCACTTCGGCCCGGATCCGTCGATTTGCCAAGGCAATGGGGTTCAATCAGCGCCCATTGGGCGTCCGTCAGCACAAAGCGTTCCATCACAAGCTTGAATCATAGCTCAAGCCTCATGTGAATCCCCACAAGCCTTAGGGCGGCCGGATCGCAGAAAGAGCCAGGCGCACGGTATTTTCCTGTGCAGGCATTTGTATGCGGGCATTCAGAAGGCTTACGGCGAGGCAGGGCAGCGTCAGGCAGAGATTTCGGGCACCAGGACCTGGCAACGAAAAACTCCGCAATGACATGGGGAAGCCGGATACGGGCAGGGATCATAACCACCATGAAAAAGCCGGAGCTCACGATCATGAGCTCCGGCTTCACGCGGATACATACTATTCGATGTCGCTATGACGTCGACAAATGCTCCGTGATCGTCAGGCGCGTTCGCCCAGAGCCAGGTCTTCGGCCACATCACCGCGTGCGGCGGCTTGCGCTGCTTTGCGTTCGCGGGCTGCCATCTTGTCCAGATGGCGACGGGCTTCAGGTGAAACCGTCAGGGCCAGAGTCATAAGGGCCGACGCCACATACAGTCCGGAGAAGATCCAGACGATGCCTTCAATGCCACGCCAGGATTCAAACCATGTGACAATAGCCGGGCCCACCCAGGTGCTGGCGCCAGCGCCAAGACCAAGAGCGGACAGGGCCGCTGCCTTTTCTTTCGGGCAGATCTGCGGAACAAGACCGGACAGTGGAACGAAAGCTGCCAGCGTCGCACCATAGAGCGCGCCAATCACGGCTGCGACGAAGAAATTCCCCGGGTACATCAGGGGCACATAATAAAATGCCGGCACCATGAGTGCCGCTCCGATTCCTCCGCCGAAAGCCACGACAGTACGGTGTCCGATGCGATCCGAAAAAATTCCCGACAACAGATTCACGAGAATATTCGACAGGAAGACGATGGACAGAAGCTGCAGCCACTGTGAAAGCGAGAACCCGATTACCTTCGTGAAGAATGCTGGCATGATCACGAGAAACGCATATTCGGATGACGTGTTGATGGTCCGCACGATCATCGCGATGAACGTCTTGGGCTCACGCCACAGAATGCTGAGCGAGCTGAAGAAGATGGTGGATGCCGCTACATCTTTCGGAGCCAGGCGCTGACTGCCCGCTGGCTCCTTTGTGAGCAGCAGAGCCAGCAGGCCACCAACCAGCACCATGCCGAGTGAGGCCCAGAATGTTGTCATCTCGCCGATAACCGGAATGGCGAAACTGGCGAACAGAGAACCGAGTGTCGGCAGACCGCCCGAGAAGGCGAACCAGAACCATCCTGCGGCTGAACCAAGCTGGCGTGGCGGTGTCGCTGCCGCGATCCAGACAAGAAAGCCGTATGTGAACAGTGGATAGCCGAAGCCACGCATCGCATAGGCCAGCAGCATAATTGAGTAGTTGCTGGTCGCAACACCGCCAGCCAGAAATGCGACTTCGAATACGGTCCAGATTCCAAGGCCGATCCACATGACGCGCTTCGGACCCCAGAGGTCGGAAAGGGGGCCGGACAACCATGCGGAGATGGAAACCGTCACGCCGTAGATCGTGAACAGAAAAGCGGTATCACGCGAGGTGATGCCATGACCTTCGAGATAGGGTGCAAGGTAACCGGCCTCGACGCCGTCACCGATCATGAAAAACAGAAGTCCGACGAATCCCCAGAACAGGGGAGCGGGAATGCCGAGGCGTTCCGCAAAGGACGGGGCTGGATTTGACAGAGGGTCTGTCTGTGTCAAGGGGAGATACTCCTCTTTACGCAGGCAACCGTTATACTGAGAAAGTCTCCACCGGATTGCGGAGTTTCAAAACTGGCTGCAGTTCTCCGGAGCACGCATCGGGGACGCAGTGTCCGGAATCTGGGGATGAATGACCTCATGTGACGCGTATTGCCGCCGGGGCAAATGCGTTCCGCTTACGCCGGATGGGGCGTGTAGGACGCGGACTTTGAGGAACGATCGAAAAACGATCGGATGGCGCGGAGATGCGCCGGGTCATGCGAAGAACAACGCTGGAAACACGTTATCGCGACGGGAACGGAGAAAAACGTGCCGTTCAGACAGCAGAAGCACACATTGGCGTGCGCGACGTTCCCGTAAAGACCGGATTTGAACAGAAGCCGCTGAATGTCAGAGAAAATCTGAATCCAGGACGAAAAACCGGGTAAGCCGGACCTCTGGCCTCCTCTGCGAACATTGATAATGTGCAGGGGATAACATTTTCTGATCGTAATTTGAATGAATAATATTTAATATTTTTGTCATGTTGAAAAGACGGAAACACTTATGTGAACTATGCCAGACGTTAACATATGGCCTCGATCTGACGAGCAGAATGACATTTTTCTCATAATGGTTCCGTAAAAATCAGAATATCTGTGCCCGTTTTCAGATGTTGTCAGGCTAGCCCGGTGGCTCCGATTCACGCCATGATCGTTCTGTGGTTCATCGCCGCCGCGGGCATGGTTTGTCGCAATTTTCCGTGAGACTCGCGCCGGAACAGGTTCCGGAGCCGGGAAAAGATTGACAGACGGGGCGACAAAAGAGACTCATCACCGAACCAAGGGGGGTTCCGTCAAGGAACTGAGAGGCCGCTATTGTCCTGATTCAGGATGGCGCGGCGACCCTGCCGGTCGCTGGAAACGGCGTCCGGGGAACCTGATCCGGTTAATACCGGCGGAGGGACTGGTCCTGCCACGAGCGGAGTCGTGGTGCCCCGGAAACCGTTCCCGGGTGTGACGACAGAATATCGGGCCTGACCCGTTTCTCGCAGAGACGCGAGGACAGATTTCATGAACCATATAACGTCTGACGGCCTTCAGCAGTCACCCGCATCCACACAGGCTCCTGAGCCGGGGAAAGTCACGACCGGCCCGATCTGGGGCTCGCGCAAAGTCTATTCCAGCCCCGAAAAGCATCCGGATATTCGCGTGCCCTTCCGCGAGATCGCGCTCGACCCGTCTGCGAAAGAGCCGCCGCTGCGCCTCTATGACACCTCCGGTCCATACACGGACACGGAGATCGCCATTGATGTCGCAAACGGTTTGCCAAAGATCCGCACGGAGTGGCTGACACGACGTGGCTTTGCGAAGGCAACGCCCCGCACGGTTCGCCCCGAAGATAATGGCGGCGCGACCGGTGACCGGCTCGTCGCTCCCTGTCCTGCGCCCCATGCCGTGCTGGAAGGTGGCGACGCGACCTGTGTGACGCAGTATGAATTTGCCCGTGCCGGGATCATCACGGAAGAGATGATCTACGTGGCGCACCGTGAGAATCTTGGTCGCCTGAAGGCTGCGGAAGGGGCTGCCGTGCGTCGAAAAGACGGGGAGGATTTCGGAGCGGCCATCCCGGAATTCGTCACGCCCGAATTTGTTCGTGATGAGATCGCACGCGGGCGGGCCATCATTCCGGCGAACATCAATCATCCGGAACTGGAACCGGTCATCATCGGTCGCAACTTCCTCGTGAAAGTGAACGCCAATATCGGCAATTCCGCCGTCACATCCTCGGCGGCGGAAGAGGTGGAGAAGCTGGTCTGGTCGATCCGCTGGGGCGCGGACACCGTCATGGATCTTTCCACCGGGCGCAATATCCATAACATCCGTGACTGGATCCTCCGCAACGCTCCGACGCCGATCGGCACCGTGCCGCTCTATCAGGCGCTGGAAAAAGTCGGTGGCGAGGTCAGTAAACTGTCGTGGGAAGTCTTTCGCGACACCCTGATCGAGCAGGCCGAGCAGGGGGTGGATTACTTCACCATCCATGCCGGCGTCCGCCTCGCGCATGTTCCGCTGACAGCTGAACGCGTCACCGGCATTGTCTCACGTGGCGGCTCGATCATGGCGAGCTGGTGCCTGATGGAGCATCGCGAGAGCTTCCTCTACGAGCATTTTGAGGACATTTGCGACATCATGCGCAAGTATGATGTGTCGTTCTCTCTGGGTGATGGTCTGCGGCCCGGTTCTGTTGCCGATGCCAACGATGCGGCGCAGTTCGCGGAACTGGAAACGCTTGGAGACCTGACGAAAATCGCCTGGGCAAAAGGCTGTCAGGTGATGATCGAAGGCCCCGGTCATGTGCCGATGCACAAGATCAGGGAGAACATGGACAAGCAGCTTCGCGACTGTCACGAGGCACCGTTCTATACGCTTGGCCCGCTAACCACAGATGTTGCGCCCGGTTATGACCACATCACCTCGGCCATCGGTGCTGCGATGATTGGCTGGTTCGGCACGGCGATGCTTTGTTATGTGACGCCCAAAGAGCATCTTGGTCTGCCCAATCGGGAGGACGTGAAGGTGGGGGTTATTACCTATCGCATCTCTGCTCATGCGGCTGATCTGGCAAAAGGGCATCCGTCTGCCAGGTTGCGCGACGATGCACTGAGTCGTGCCAGGTTCTCCTTTCGCTGGGAGGACCAGTTCAAACTGTCGCTCGATCCGGACACGGCGCGAGCGTATCACGATGAGACCATGCCGAAAGAAGCGCACAAGACGGCGCATTTCTGCTCAATGTGCGGACCTAAATTCTGCTCCATGCGGATCAGCCAGGGCATTCGTGATGATGCGCAGCGTATTGCCGGCATGGAGCAGAAGAGCCGGGAGTTCCGCGATGCGGGGAATAAAGTGTACGTTCCGGCGGAATAACCTGGAACGCCTGTAACTCACGGAATGAGAATGGGATCGCGACTCCTTTGCATATCTTTGGGCTGCGTCCCGCAGGCAATTAAGACAGTGAGGCAGGCTCTGCCCGCGCCCGGAAGGGGTTGTCAGCCCCTTCCCCCGCTTTATTCCACGTCAAAGCGGTTTAACGGAGTGCTTATGGGGCAGCGCCCTGGAGACAGCGAGCCATATTCATAAAACGTAAATTCTTAAGATATTTCCTGTGTCCTGCTGTTCATCCGATCAGAAGGGAGAGGAAATATGAGGAAATTCGCTGGAATTATCATCGGTCTGACCGGGCTTGCCTGTGTTGCCCGGGCTCAGGATTATTCCACCAGTCCTGCGCAGAATTCGACACATTGGGATTATTCCGCCGGCAGCAGGCCTGGGCCGTCTGAGTCGTATGAAGGTTATCCGCCGCCGCCTGCGCAGGTGATTATTTCTCCGGGCATGTATGGCAACGGATATGGCGGTGGCGCCGGAAACAACGGGAATACCGGTAATACTGGCGCTGAAGGTCAGTCGGGCATGAACAGTGCATCCGGGCCGAATCCTGGCGTCAACGGTGGCGTCGGCTGGGGAAACACCGGTGCCGGGAATACGGGCAGCGGCAATGTCGGCCGGGGAAATACCGGTGTGGGCAATATCGGCGCTGGCAATACCGGCTGGGGGCGTGGTCATTGACGGAGGCTGCCGGATCTGTGGTTTTTTGGTTTGTAAACAGGGTTAACCTGAAAAGAGTTTTCGTGAATCCGGTCTGATTTTCTGAATGTAAGTATCTTTTTCAGACTCTGCCCGAACCCGCTTGGAAACGCAGGCCCCTGCATCCTGATTTATTTAAATCGAATAGTTCTGGCCTGTGGCTGCCGTCCTGGACTTTGCTCTCCCACAAATATGCCCTGCCTGCCCTGTCAAAACCGTTCCGGCGTCCTATATCTTAACATCGTGAATGACAGGACGACCGACAGCACCGATGACCGAAAAATCCGCCTTCAGCCACGCCATCCGGGTCAAAGGCGCCCGTGCTCATAATCTGAAATCGGTCGATGTGGATATTCCCCGCGACCAGCTTACCGTCATTACCGGCCTGTCAGGCTCGGGCAAGTCCTCCCTGGCTTTCGATACGATCTATGCCGAGGGGCAACGTCGCTACGTCGAAAGTCTGTCTGCTTATGCCCGTCAGTTCCTGGAACTGATGGGCAAGCCTGACGTCGATTCGATTGAGGGTCTGTCGCCCGCAATTTCCATTGAGCAGAAGACGACTTCAAAGAACCCGCGCTCGACTGTCGGCACTGTCACCGAAATTCACGATTACATGCGGCTGCTCTGGGCGCGTGCCGGTGTGCCGTACTCACCCGCCACCGGCCTGCCGATTGAAGCCCAGACTGTCAGCCAGATGGTGGATCGTGTCATGGCGATGCCGGAAGGCACGCGACTGATGTTGCTGGCGCCGGTCGTTCGCGATCGTAAAGGCGAATACCGCAAGGAACTCGGTGAGTTGCAGCGCAAGGGCTTTGCCCGCGTGAAGGTCGACGGTACGCTGTATGAAATTGCTGACGTCCCGAATCTGAATCGCAAGCTCCGCCACACAGTTGAGGCCGTGGTGGACCGTATCGTGGTCAAACCGGGTATTGAAAACCGCCTCGCCGACAGTTTCGAAACAGCCCTCTCCCTTGCGGATGGCATCGTCTATGCCGAAGAGGTGAGGCGAGATGAGTCCGAGCCCGCTGAGCGTACAGTCTTTTCCTCGCGTTTTGCCTGTCCGGAAAGTGGGTTCACGCTTGAGGAAATCGAGCCTCGTCTGTTTTCCTTCAACGCTCCGCAGGGAGCCTGTCCCGCGTGTGACGGAATCGGAACAGAGACGTTCTTTGATCCGAATCTTGTTGTGCCTGATGAAAACCTTTCTCTTGAGCAGGGCGCAATCGCGCCATGGCGTGGTGAAAAGTCACAGCTTTTCGAACAGACTCTGCAAAGCGTCGCCGCCCATCTGGGCGTGAAAATGAGCACCCCCTGGCGCGACCTGACGGAAGACGTCCGGACGGCCATTCTCGACGGCACGGATGAAGACATTCATTTCGTCTACCGGGATGGTGGGAAAAGCTACACCGTCACGAAACCCTTTGATGGTGTGATGGCGAATCTCAAACGCCGCATGAAAACATCGGAGAGCATCTGGGCACGCGAGGAACTCTCCCGCTATCAGTCCGATAAGCCCTGCCATCTTTGTCACGGTGCGCGTCTTAAGCCGGAAGCGCTCTGCGTGCGTGTCGCCGGATTTAACATCGCGCAGGCATCTGAGCTTTCCATTCGGGCCGCGTTTGAATGGTTTGAGGCTGTTCTGCCAACTCTCACTCCGCAACGTGCCGAAATCGCACGCCGTATTCTCAGGGAAATTACCGACAGGCTGAAATTTCTTGTCGATGTCGGCCTGGATTATCTGACCCTCGCCCGTGGCTCCGCGACTCTGTCCGGTGGTGAAAGTCAGCGTATCCGTCTTGCGAGTCAGATCGGGTCCGGCCTGACCGGCGTGCTCTATGTTCTGGATGAGCCGTCCATCGGGCTGCATCAGCGCGATAATGAACGTCTGCTTGGCACGCTGGAGCGTCTGAAATCCCTTGGCAATACGCTGATCGTTGTCGAACATGATGAAGATGCGATCCGCAGCGCGGACTGGCTGATCGATATGGGGCCTGGTGCTGGCGTAATGGGCGGCACTGTAGTTGCCGCCGGCACGCCGAAACAGGTTGCTGCTAATAAAAACAGCCTGACAGGGGCTTATCTTTCCGGACGGAAACGCATTGAGGTGCCGGAGACGCGACGCCCTCTCGATCCGAAGCGACTCATTACTGTGCGTGGCGCCACCGGCAATAATCTGAAAGATGTCACCGCACAGTTTCCACTTGGAACGTTCACCTGTATCACCGGCGTGTCCGGAAGCGGTAAATCTACTCTGGTCATCGACACACTTTACAAGACTCTCTCGCGGAACCTGATGGGTTCCGGTCAGTCGCCTGCGCCATGCTCAGGTGTGGATGGCATGGAACTGCTCGATAAAATCATCGATATTGACCAGTCTCCGATCGGTCGCACACCACGTTCCAACCCGGCCACCTATACGGATCTGTTCACTCCGATCCGCGACTGGTTCGCCGAACTGCCCGAAGCCCGCGCCCGTGGCTACAAGCCGGGCCGGTTCTCCTTCAATGTGAAGGGCGGTCGCTGCGAAGCCTGTCAGGGCGACGGGGTACTGAAGATTGAAATGCACTTCCTGCCGGATGTGTTTGTGACCTGCGATACCTGTAAAGGCGCGCGCTACAATCGCGAAACGCTGGATGTGAAGTTCAAGGGTAAGTCCATCGCCGATGTGCTGGCGATGAGCGTCGATGAAGCACTGCCCTATTTCGAGGCGCAGAGCCGCATTCGGGACCGGCTGGCGATTCTGCAGAAGGTGGGGCTGGGTTATGTCGCGCTCGGGCAACAGGCGACGACGCTTTCGGGTGGTGAGGCGCAGCGCGTCAAGCTTTCGAAGGAACTCGCTCGCCGGGCCACCGGACGCACGCTGTATATTCTCGATGAACCGACGACGGGATTACACACAGAGGATGTGCGGAAGTTGCTGGAAGTGCTGCATGCGCTTGTCGACCAGGGCAACACGGTTGTGGTGATCGAGCACAATCTTGAAGTCATCAAGACGGCCGACTGGATTCTCGATGTTGGCCCGGAAGGTGGTGATGGCGGGGGGCGCATCCTGGCTGCCGGAACACCGGAAGATATTGCTGCCTGTCCGGAGAGTTATACCGGGCGTTTTCTCAGGCCACTTCTGGAGCAGGGGAAAGTTGAGGAAGCGGCGGAGAAAGGGCCTATGAAGAAGAGGCCGGTTGCAAAGTCACGTAAGCGGGCAAAGGTGTCCTGACGGAACGCACCTGCTGATAAGGCGTTGGGGTCTCATCAGGGCGGTGTGCTGTCCTGATGAGGGTCCGGGAAGGCGGCCGGACTGAAGATCACAGATAAAGGAGCTTCCCATGTCACGATTCATCAGAGATGATTCCGAAGCGGGCAAGCATGGCACAGCCCGCGAGCTGGCTGAAGCGGCGTTGCGCGCGGAATCAAAAGGCGATCAGGTGCTTGCCGATAAACTGCTCGACCAGGCGGAGAATACGGACCCTGAAGCAGTTGAAAACGTCCTGCGCGACAATCTCGATCAGCCGACACGTCTGCATCATAAATACGCGAAAGGCCCTGATGCTGATTTCGGAGATGATGTTGCCGTCGCTTCGGTAACGCGTACCGTAGAGCCCGGCTCTGATGCCCCTGACCGTGCGGGTATTACGCAAGGTGGGAGTGGTGCTGATAATGAGCGCCGGTAAGGGATCGTGACGCGGGTGGTTGTCTGGTCACGATTTTAAAAAATTACGGTCTGTTCAGCGTTGTTTTGAGTTCAGGGCGCTGCCCCACAGACACTGAGTTAAAGTCGGGCAGTGAAGCGGGTTCGGTCCACACCCGGAAGGGGGCGGCGACCCCTGCCCCCGATTTGTTAAAATAAAAAGGTTTGCAAAGGCGCGTCCTTGCCGGGGTTTGGGCGCGCGAATAATATGCCAGCGTGTATCACGATATTGTCAGCCATACGTCTATCTGGTGAGGCTTGCGACCATTATCTGGACGACGAGCGGCTGAACCAGGTATTGCAGCCCGAGGAGAAGGATAAGAGGGGACAGGTCAACATTGCCAAGGGAGGGCATAATGCGCCGGATGGGATTGAGAACAGGCTCAACAAGTTTGTTGAGAAAATTGCCGATCTGCCAGACAATCCGGTTTTGTGCATCGAGAATGCCGAATGAATACAGCATGCTGAAGATGCAGTAGACGAAGACGACCCCTTCATAGAGGTTAAGTAGTGTCAGAATGATTCGACACAGACCAAACAGCAACAAATTCTGACCCCTCTGAAGAATGCCCGGGAGAACGCCGGGATTATAGCCCGGATCCTACAGAGACGGCCTGATCCAGACAATATGGTAACGATGTCTCTGTGGCGTGAGACGGCTTGACACTGTGTCTCATGGGGCTATGTAATCCACAGTTAAGGCGGGGCTGTAGCTCAGATGGGAGAGCGCCTCGTTCGCAATGAGGAGGTCAGGGGTTCGATTCCCCTCAGCTCCACCAGCCGCCTTGTTTACCAGCTAATAAGCTGAAATTATGAGATAAAATTTATCTCCCGGGTGGGAAATTCAGGATACTTTGTCTGAGTTCACACTGGTTTTTTGTGCCTCAGGCGGGGCAGGTATTTACTGTGTAAAATTTAAGGTGCCGGAATTTTCCGGGTTCATACCCCATGGCATCCCGCCGGTCATACTCTTCAAGAGCGCTCTCGCTCAGCAGTGAGGCTTTTGAAACAACCCCTGAGAATAAGGCACTCATTTTTCGTATCTGATGCCGCATCGTCAGAAAGCGCGCTGTTCGTGGCTATTGCCCTGTTCATCCCGCGCTTGCGGCATGTCGTGTCTGTCCTGCCGGTTTCAATCACCCGACGAGGCCGATTGTACTTCCGGCCCTTAGCCCGCCATACGTGAAGCCGGAAAAATGATGCCCCGGTATGATGCAGTCAGCGTCATGCAACCAATCGCAATCCGGGTAGTTAGACGCGATGGCAGATTGTCCGGACCTCCGGCTGTCCGTGCTGTTCACCAGTATCCGCAAAACACAAACATATTAAGTAACAATATAAATTCGGAGAATTGCCATGCCGGAAGGAAAGGATTTTGCGTTTCAGGCCTATGTAAAAAAACAGCCGGGGAAGGTAAACTTTACACGGGACCTGATCGACTGATCTTCTGCCGCTCACGCCATGAGGCGGAACTGCGCTTCGAACAGGTGCGTAAAGGGCTGACGGATGCAGTGGGAGCGCATATTTTTGCGTTTGGTCGCGGCCCGGGACAATGGGATACATGTCACGTGGTGCGGGAATTCGGGGATACGATAGGGCTGTAGAGGCAGTAAACCGAACAGCATAGCCCGCGGAAATCAGGCTTATCCGTATTGTTGCGACCCGGGCCGAAGACCCGATACAGTCAGGTGATTTTCAAAATGTCGTATCGGTCAGGCGACTGATGCAGGAGGCAGAATCCATGCCGGCAAAAGCTCTTTCGCTGCTCATGGCAACAGTGCTCGGAATCGCTCCCATGTGTGCAGAGGCGCAACCAGTGCCGGGTGCATGGCGGCATGGTCCACCAGGACATTGGCGTGGCGGACCACCACGCGGGCCAGGGCGATGGGGACCTCCGGGCCGCTGGCACAGGCCACCGCCGGTCTGGCGACCGGGCTATCGTTACTGGGGCGGAGATCCGTGGATTTCGAACTGGCAGGCATACCCTGGACTCTATGCTCCACCTTATGGGTATCGCTGGGTGCGTTCCGGCAATCAGTTCCTGCTGACCGCAATTGCAACCGGTATGATATCGGCCGTCGTTGCCGGAGCGATGGTCGGGCCTTATCGGTGAAAACCGGGATGTGCCCGGTGAAATGACGTTCTGGTTATCAGGCTCGTCAGCGCGATCTGCGTTGGCAACGTCAGGCAATAATCAGAGTGACCTCAATGTATAAGCGAGCGGTCCAGTTCCGGGGATCTGATCGTCTTCCCGTCAGGAAGAGAGGGAAACGGATTGATGCCGGTGACCCGCTCCAGTGATTCCGGACTGACGGCGTTGCAGCGATACGGCGCTGTGTTTTTGCAGACCACGACAGCAACCGCGTTCATCGTCGGGATATAAACAGCTTTCCAGAGGGATGACGGTACCCGCACATGGTCCGGGCCAATCGTTCCCATTGGCTCGCGGAAGGCCGGTCCGGTGACGACGAAAACCTCGCCCTTACGCTTAACCAGTTTGCGGATATTGGCCTCAATATGATTCCACCCGCTCGAATTCAGCCTGGCTGCCTGGGGCACAATGTTCGAAAAAGCGAATGTCTCTTCACGCGCTGCGCGGGTCGGTGCATCGCCGGAGGGTGTGAGATGTCCGCGAGACCAGCCGGAGCGTTTGTAGTCGCAGGGTTCTGAACGTTCACCTGGCGGCAACCTCAGATCTTCATGAAACGAGCCGCGACCCTGCAACTGTTCTGACCGGGTGATATTGTCCCGTGTCAGATGTTCAGCACTCCATGCGGCTTCATGATCCTGAGCGGAGTAACCGGCTGCGTAGCTGGTCGAGCACAGAAGAATGACGGAGGCAGATGTTGCCGGTTGTGTCTGCCCGACAAAGTGATCCGGGCAGGCCGCATGAGACGCAACTGTTGAGAAGATGAGTAGCGGCAGAAGGCAAAAGCGAAGCATATGGGCTGTTTGCCGGGATCTGGTGTCGTTGGGCAACCCGAAAGCATCTGCGGGGTCGGCCTTCAGGATTCCTCAGTCTTTCAGAAAATCACTCTGAGTCGTTTCCGGTCAGCGCTTCATACGTCAGAATCCGGTCGTGGCGCAGACCTCGGGACCAGTTCCTTGTTTCGGTCATTTGTTTGTAGCGCTGCTGCGCGACGTAACGCATCCGTTTCCGCCAGTTCATCCTGTGCCAGTAGGGAGCGAGACCCGGGAACCGGGTGGCTGCTTCGCGGTAAGGCGTGAACGCCGTCTGGTTCCAGGGAGCGAACACTCCTTCCCATGGTTTAGGGCGAGACATGAAGTGCGTAATACGCGGGCGGATGATGTCTTCCACATTCGCATTGCGGAGAAAAATCGGGAAATTCCACGCCAGTGACAGAGGAAGACGGTTGGGAAGACCGACGACGTTCAGAATATCCTGATCAGGGAAGCGTGTTCCTGCAGGCTGAGAGGAAAACTTCCTCCAGGCATCATGCCCTGTCTTTGCCCAGGCCTCCCGCTCCGCGTAGATGACACCGGAGTTGAAATAACGCTTTGAGTCAGCCGGGCTCAGGCCAATACTTGTCAGATGAGCGCGCAGGTCGCGTGCCAGTTCATCGTTCTCATCGATGAAAAATGTCATCGGGTCATTCGCTGCGTAAAATTTACCGGCGGGGACTGGTGTTGTGAGCAGTGGATCAAGGCTGCCGGTGATCTGCGTGTCCCCATCGATATAAAGTAGCCGGTCATATTGTGTCGGCAGAAGATCGGCGAGAAACAGTCGCCCCAGCATGGCGGGCGCATCACCAATATCGGCCTGCCGATGGGCGGCGAAGAGGATTCCTGACTGCCTGCACGCCTCGGCAAAGAGGTGCTCAGCCTCAGGAGCGAGATCAAAGCCGGCAAGGAGGACATCGGCATTGTCCGGACTGCTGTTGCGTCTCGCCTGGAGCGCACTGACAAAACTCGGAAACAGATAGCCCGTGTCGGTCGTGTAGCAGACGCAGACTTTTGCCATAAAAACTCCGTGTGAATTCGTGTCGGGCCGATGTCAGCGGCCGGTTTAGCGCCGCCATGGCACCGGGGCCATGTTTGCAGAACCCGATCCCCGCGCTTCGTATTGTTTATTAAACAGAGTAATTTGCAAAGGTCTGTGGCATCGGTTCTGTTTTCGTTTCCTGTTTGTCTGTTGTTTTTCAAGGGGTTGGAGAAAGACCGGGCTCTGCCCGAACCCGGAAGGGGCAGCGGACCCCTTCACCCCGATCTGTTGATAAACAAGCCGGTTTCCAAAGGCTCTGTTGTCATTAAGTGCTGGCTTCTTCCCAGGGCTTTGCCCTGGAACCCACCAAAGGTCACAGACCTTTGGAAACCATTTTATTATAAATAATACCAGAGGTTGTGAAGATTGACCTGTCGATGAGAGTATCCGGGCAGAGCCCGGATTCTGCCAACCCTTTGAAAAATCACAGATCAACATCTAACGACAACAGAGCCTTTCCAAAGGTCTGTGACCTTGTGCGTGTCATCACAGGCAACCCACTTCATGCTGCGGACAGATCAGAACCCAATCCCTCGGATGATCGGTTAAAATAGTTTCCGGGCCTGTTTCACAGTGCTGGATTAATGACGCGGTATCTTTTATTCGAATGCGAATATTGTTTGCTCAGGATAGCGACGTGCCAGGAAAAAAGAGAGGCCTGACCGCAGGTGTGATGCCCGATGCGCAGACTCAGTCAGAGGGATTTCGCGCCGCGCGGGTGGCGCGGCAGAATGAACTGGTTGAGGACTATCTGGAGCTCATCTCGGATCTTCTGGCCGAAGGGCGTGAAGCGCGTCAGGTCGATATTGCCGGCCGCCTTGGCGTGTCGCAGCCGACCGTTGCGAAAATGCTGGCCCGTCTGGCAACGGATGGTCTGGTGACACAGAAACCCTATCGCGGTGTGTTTCTGACCCATGCCGGTCAGAAAGTTGCCGATGAAGCACGCAGACGCCACCGGGTGGTCGAGGCTTTTTTGCTGGCACTCGGTGTCAGTCGGGAAAATGCTCTGATCGACGCGGAAGGGGTGGAACACTATGTCGGTGGAGAAACGCTGGCGCAGTTTCAGAGAGCGATTGAAGGCGGGTTGCAGCAGTTTATGACAACACTCCGGCGCGACGGGAAGGCGCCGTAATCACTCGCCCAGCGCGCCCGCAACCAGATCTGGTGTCAGAATCTGCGGCAGCACCCGCCCCTCCCCGTGCGGCGGGTAGTAGACATAAAGCGGCACACCATCGCGATCATGTTCGCGCAGGAAAGCCGTGATCGCACTGTCGCGATTGGTCCAGTCTCCTTTGAGGTAGGCGACTTTATGGCGGGTGAAAGCATCCTGCACGCGTGTGCTGTTCAGTGTGACGCGCTCGTTGACCAGACAGGTAATGCACCAGGCAGCTGTCATATCGATGAATACGGGCCGCCCCTCGCTACGAAGCGCAGCAAGCCGCTGCGGGGAGAATGAGCTGGCATCCACCTGGCCGGTTTTTGCGGAAGCCACGGCAGACACAGCGGACGGCAGCAGCGGAAGGAGCGCGAGCGGCGCCAGGGCGACCAGAAGAGCGGCGACGCGCAGCCCTCTCATTACAGTATACGAAGTGCGCGTGCGGGCAGTGACAGCGAGCCAGCCGCTGAAACCGAGCGCGAGCAGGCCGATGCCGAGAATGAGTGTGGCGTCTCCACCGCCCTGCCGGGTCAGAACCCAGGCAAGCCAGACGCAGGTCGCAAGGATCGGAAAAGCGAGAACCTGTCGAAACAGGTCCATCCACGCGCCGGGCCTGGGAAGAAGACGCCCGAAACCTGGGATGACGGCAAGCAGCAGGTAAGGGCTTGCAAGTCCAAGCCCCATGCTCAGAAAAATGCTCAGGGCAAAGACCGGCGGTGCCGAAAGCGCGCCCGCGATGGCAGCCCCCATGAAAGGCGCGGTGCAGGGCGTGGCCACCAGGACCGCGAGGAGACCGGTCAGGAAGTCCGACAGCAGACCATGGCTGCGGGAAATCAGAGACTGACCAGCGCCGATCACGGGAAGCTCGAAGATGCCAAGCATGCCCAGCGAAACGGCAAAGAGCAGCCAGCAAATGGCGGCGACGAACCCTTCGGACTGAAACTGGAAGCCCCATCCGGCGGAAAGACCCGCATTGCGGACGATAAGCGTGGCAGCACCGAGTGCGGCAAAGGTTGCAAGCACACCTGCCGTGTAGGCCAGAGCGCTCTTCACCCGGGCCTGCTCAGACCCCATGCGCACGACAGCCAGCGCTTTCATGGCCAGTACAGGGAAGACGCAGGGCATGAGATTGAGAATCATGCCGCCAAGAAAAGCCAGCAAGGCGAGTTGAAGCCAGCCGGCGCGAGTCCCCGTGGCGGATCGGGATGACGAGCCGGAGGTCGGAGCGGCTTCGGGCTTCGCTTCAATGGTCAGAGCGCTTTCCTGACCGGCGGCGTCACGCAGAACGACGATGCCGCCGAGCGGTGTGCCGGCATGAAACGCATCCAGTGGTTTCAGGGCGAGGGTCAGGCGTCCGGGGGCAATGTTCAGGGGCTGTGGAGAAATCTGATTGATGATGCCCGGCGTGTCCGGGATGAACCAGGCGTCACTCACTGTCTGCGGAGAAAGTCCCGCTCCTGACAGACCAAGCATTCCGTCCGGCGCAATCGTGGCTGCAAAAGGCGACGGAAGCGGGAGGGCCGCAGCAGCGCGGGCGAAGAGCGGGGCTTGCGGAGAGGGTACCAATGGCCCGAGAGGCAGCGTGAGATGAAAATCACCTTCTTCGGGAACACAGACGGCAGCACAGACAAGCCATTCGGCATGCGCCGTCACTGTGACGCTGGCTGAATCCTGCCGGCTGGCGCCGGGCGTAAGGCTGACGGGAAGCAGGATATCGTCAATGTAGCCGTATGACATCAGCGGCCCGTCAGGCAGACGCTTCGGAGCCGGCCAGTCAATGGCATCTGCTTTACCGGTTGCCGCGCCCGACAGGGTGACAGCCAGTGTCGGGGCCTCGCCGGCATCGCCCGGATTGCGCCAGTAGGTGTGCCATGTCGGTTTGAGATGCAGCAGCAGCCCGAACCGGATCGGCTGGCCCGGTTGCAGGGTGTCGCTGTCGCTGATCAGCGACGCGGTGTCGCGGGCAGACGTGATGGCGTTGCTTTCCGCAGCGATAGCCGTGCCGGAGCCAGGCGACAGAAGACAGACGGCTGCCAGCATCAGACCGCTGAGAACAGGAAGAAGGCGGAAAAGAGCAATGGTCTGGCGCAACGCTGCGGTCCTGCGATGAGAGAAATGCGGGAGGGAGCGGGATTCTATACCGGAGCCGGGCTGAGTCCACAGGGCAGCAAAGATAAACCGGGGAGAGAAAGACCGGGTTCTGCCCGAACCCGGCAGGGAGCGTGGCCCCCTGCACCCCTTTTTGTATCTGCGGATCTAAAATCTTTATACTAAATATACCATACAAAACAGTCTGTTATAGACAAACCACGGGTCAGGAACCTGAGATCCCCGCCGGATTCGGGCAAAGCCCGGTCACCGGAAATGCTGCCTCACACACTGAACGCCTCCAGAGCCCCGATTGTCGGCAGCCCGCGACCCCGCCATAACCCCGCTCATGGTCAGCAGTTCCTCCATCGATCCGGCCGCAGTGATCGCCGCCCTCCTGTCCGCGTCTGGCGATGATCTGCCGGTCAGGGCCTGTATCCCTGATCTCATAACTTCACTGGAACAGGAGCCCAACGCGGTCCTGGTTGCCCCTCCCGGAGCAGGCAAGACGACACTGGTTCCGCTGGCCCTGCTTCAGTCTGGCTGGCGTGGAGCGCGCGATCGCATTGTCATGCTGGAGCCCAGACGCCTCGCGGCACGCGCGGCGGCACAGCGCATGTCCAGCCTGCTCGGCGAGCCGGTCGGGCAGACCGTCGGGTTCCGAACCCGCCTGGAATCGGCCACTTCGGAAGCGACACGGATCGAGGTGGTGACAGAAGGTCTGTTCCTGCGCCGACTTCTGTCAGACCCGATGCTGGATGGTGTCGCCTGCGTCATCTTCGACGAAATTCACGAAAGATCGCTCGATGCTGACCTGGCTCTGGCATTCGCGCTCGACCTGCAACAGGCACTGCGACCAGATCTTCGTCTGCTTGCAATGTCCGCAACAGCGGATACGGTAACGTTACGAGACCTCATGCACGCCCCCGTTCTGGAAAGTATGGGGCGTCAGTTTCCGGTCACTATCCGCCACGCGAAACGGGATCTGGCTTCGGCACGCGATCTGCCACAGGCCGCGGCCCAGGCCGTGCGTGAGAGCCTGGCGGAAAACGAAGGCGACATTCTCGTCTTTCTCCCGGGCACCGGTGAAATCCGCCGGACGACGCAATTCCTGGAAGGCGTTCCGGCGCTCGTGCTGCCACTGCATGGTGAGCTGCCTCCTGGCGAGCAGGCTCGTGTTCTGACACCCGAACCGGACGGGCGGCGACGGGTCATCCTCTCAACCTCGATTGCCGAAACTTCCCTGACAGTGCCGGGCGTGCGTATCGTGATCGATGGTGGTTTCCGGCGGGCACCGCGTTTTGATCCCGGAGCCGGACTGGCCCGGCTGGAAACAATGCGGATTTCCCGCGCGGCGGCCACGCAGCGGTCGGGTCGTGCCGGGCGCGAAGCGCCGGGTCTCGGAATCCGGCTATGGACAGAAGCGACGGGGCGCGGACAGGCACCGCATGACCGTCCGGAAATTCTCGACGCCGATCTGTCCGATTTCGCACTCGCGATCAGCCTCTGGCGAGAGGCGATGGGCGGCGAGGATACCCGGCTGCGTTTCGCCGATACACCTCCTGCCGGTGGTCTGGCTGCGGCGCGGGATCTGCTCGTCCTGCTCGGCGCCCTGGATGCGGATGGAAAACCGACCGAATCAGGCAGGCGCATGGCAGTGCTGGGAACGCATCCGCGTCTGGCCGCGATGCTGCTGGCCGCGCGGGATGCGCGGGAAGCTGCCCTGGCGGCGGATCTGGCGGCCTTACTGGAAGAACGCGACCCGTTGCGTCCTCGCATGGGGGGAGGACGAGGCGGGCCGCCCCCCATTCCTCCCGCCGATATCGTGCTCCGGCTCGATCTGATCGCGGGTGATGATCATCCCGATGCGGATCGTGGCGCTCTGGCCCGAATCCGGCAGGCCGCCGGACAGTTTCGGCGGCGGCTGCGTCTCCCGCATGGCGTTCAGGCAGTCGGGGATCCGGCGGCGCTCATCGCGGCGGGCTTTCCGGACCGGATCGCACAGGGGCGCGGCGAAGTGGGGAGTTTCCGGCTCTCCGGTGGTGGCAGCGCCCGTATCGGGCGCGCCGACCGGCTGGCTGACCGACGTCTGCTGGCCGTGGCATCGCTATTTTTGCGTAAGAGTGCCGAAATCCGCCTGGCCGCGCCGCTGGACCCGGATGCCCTGCCCGAAGCTCTGCTGGCGCGGGCAACCGAACAGGTCGAGACCGCGCTGGATTCGGTCAGCGGGTCGATCATGGCCCGGCGACGTCTGCGGATCGGCGCGCTGGTGCTGCGGGATCGCACGGAAACGGTAAAAAGCGAGGACGCGGCGGGGTTGCTGCTGGCGCAGGCGGCAGCCTCGCTCCCGACCGCCTTCACCTGGACGGACACCATCCGGCAGTTTCAGGCCCGGGTCGCCCTGGCCCGGAGCGCGCTCGGACGAGACGATCTTCCGGATCTGTCCGATGCGGTGCTGGCGGCCTCCGCAGAGGACTGGCTGTCTCCCTGGCTGAGCGGGATCACCACGCTCTCCGGACTTAAAGATCTGGACCTTCTGGCCATCCTGCGTGCACGGTTTTCTCATGCGGATCTTGTGGCGCTGGATCGCGACTTTCCAGCAGAACTGACTCTGAAGGGCGGGCGGATCAGAGTTGATTACATGGAGCCGGTCCCTGTGGCATCGGCCCGGGCGCAGGTTTTTTATGGCACGACCGAAACACCGCGGCTGGCTGGCGGTCGCGTGCCGCTGCGTCTCGCGCTGCTGTCTCCGGCAGGGCGCCCGCAGGCGCTGACAGCGGATCTGGCCGCATTCTGGACAGGAGGCTGGCTCGACATGAGGAGGGACATGCGTGGACGCTATCCCCGTCACGACTGGCCGGAGAATCCTGCGATTGCCGAACCACCGGCGCCGCGTGGCGAAAGGCCGGGAGGTTCCGGAAAGCAGGGCAAACGGTGAGGGCTGCGAGACACACTCCGCCGGGAAATGTGTCTCAGAAGGAAGCGGGGCATTGCGCTCTCGTGAGGTTGTGACCAAAGACTTAACTCCTGATGAGAATTCCGCCTCCGCTGATGTCCCCTGCACAGTCCTCACGCCCGTGTCCGGGCCGCGTGCTGATGGCATGTTGTCCGCGTTCCGTAAGAGATCTTATGCTGGTTTCAGCTGTTCTGCTCCCGGAGTTTTTCGGGAACGGGCTTACGGGACGTCTGCTCATTCCGGCTGCCCGGGCCGAGGTCAGTACTTCCGGTGCGGGCGATGCTGCTGTGACACCAGAGACTGGCACGGGTGGTCTGCCTCTGGTTGCGGGACTGCCGGTGACATTCGCCCCACTGGTGCGGAAGGTGGTGCCCGCCGTGGTGAACATCGCGGTCACGCGCGATATGGACCCGTCTTCGAACCGTCATCTGCATGTGCTGCCGGATGTTCGGGGCACACCGCTCGAACGGAAATTCCGCGAGCGTCTGCGCCGGCATGGCGAGGAAATGCTGGGCGCGGGGTCTGGCTTTATTATCGATCCTTCGGGCGTCATCGTGACGAATAATCATGTGGTCGGCGATGCCAATAACATCACGGTCTCACTGGCAAATGGCCGCGAACTCCCGGCGCGGGTTCTGGGTAGTGATGATCTGACCGACATTGCCGTGATCAAAGTTGAAAGCCGGACGCCGCTGCCGTTTGTACGCTGGGGCGACAGTCGGCATGTGCAGGTCGGTGACTGGATCATGGCCGCGGGCAATCCGTTCGGTCTCGGATCGTCGGTGACGGCGGGCATTGTCTCCGCACGCGGGCGGGATATCGGCGCCAGTCCCTTCGATGACTTTCTGCAGCTCGACGCGCCAATCAATCCCGGCAATTCCGGTGGTCCGACCTTCAGCATGAGTGGCGAGGTGATCGCCATCAATACCGCCATTGTTTCACCGACCGGCGGGTCGGTCGGGATCGGCTTTTCCATACCGTCCGAAATCGTGATTCCCGTCGTTGAGGCGCTGCGGACTCAGGGACATATCGATCGCGGCTGGCTTGGGGTCACGCTGGAGGATATTGACGGGCAGGACGGATCGCGGGTTGTCGACCTCGATAAGGGCGGTCCGGCGCAGAAAGGTGGCGTGCGCAAGGGTGATTTTGTTACGACAGTCGGGACGGAGCGGGTGGAAAACGCCCGGACTCTGATCCGTGCGGTGGCGGCGGCAAAGCCCGGAACGGTGCTTCCGCTGACGGTTCGCCGCAAGACAGCCACAGTGGTGCTCCAGGTTCCCATCGGTGCCCGTCCGGCCGATGATGGTCGCGACAACGATGGCGACGACCAGTAAAAGTAACCCGGAAACACGACCTTGTTACCATCTCCGGTCTGCCGGGCGGTTTTCGCATAGCTGATCGCAGCCGAAGCATGGCGGGAACGCTTGATCTTGTGCGGCCGTTTACGCACATACTATAAGCGCGAATCATTAAGCGTGACGGGCCTGCGGTCCGCGCGCTTTTCTTTGTCACGTCGACAGGAGCTGACCATAGCCAGACCACCCATTCCCTCTCCCCCAAGCCGTGAGGGGCCCCGCGTCAACGAGGAGATTCGTATACCCCAGGTTCGCCTGATTGATCAGGATGGTGAGATGCAGGGCGTTATGACAACGCGTGATGCTCTGGCCCGTGCCTATGGTGTCGGTCTCGACCTGCTGGAAATCAGTCCGAACGCTGAACCGCCTGTCTGCAAAATCCTTGACTATGGCAAGTACAAGTACGAGCAGCAGAAAAAGCGGAATGAAGCGCGGAAGAAGCAGAAAGTCATCGAGATCAAGGAAGTCAAGGTTCGTCCGAACATCGACGAAAATGACTACCAGGTGAAGATGCGCGCCATGAAGTCGTTCATCGGCGAGGGTGATAAGGTCAAGGTGACGCTTCGTTTCCGTGGCCGTGAAATGGCTCATCAGGATCTCGGCGTGAAGGTGCTGGAGAGAATCCGCACTGAAATGGACGAGCAGGCAAAAGTCGAGCAGATGCCCCGGCTTGAGAACCGTCAGATGGTGATGGTGCTCTCTCCCAGGTAAGGCGTTCTGCTTTCGCAGGAGACACAGCCCCGGAATGCTCAGGCATTTCGGGGTTTTTTATGGCTCTGGCCGAACCCGAAACGGAGGCTGGCACAGAAGCTCGCTTTCAATTGCCGATGCTGCCGCCTGAATTTCACCCCAAGGCTTTGCTCTGGAACCCACCAAAGGTCACAGACCTTTGGAAACCGGCCTGTTTATCAACAGATCAGACCGCAGGCCCCTGCACCCCGGTTTTCTGATCATAAAACGGTTTGCAAAGGCGAGCCTTTGCCGGGTTCCAGGGCAGAGCCCTGCCAGTCCCGCACCCGCCAGTCTCACACAGGTCAAAGGCCAGACCTTCTGGTATCAGAGGCTGTTTCAAAAGCCTGTCAGCCGGCAATCCGACGCGCGTTTGCTGCGCTCCGATGCTCACGCGGCCCGCACGGCCGCTTTGCTTCCGTGCTCAAAAACACACGCCGGTCAGGAGTGTTCTCCCTCAGCAGTGAGGCTTTTGAAAGGCTCTGTTGTCGTTAGGTGTTGATCTGTGATTTTTCAAAGGGTTAGAAAAAGATCGGGCTCTGCCCGTGCCCGGAAGGGGTCGCGGACCCCTTCACCCCAATCTGTTGATAAATAAGCAGGTTTCCAAAGGTCTGCGACCTTTGGTGGGTTCCAGGGCAAAGCCCTGAGAAGGTGCCAGCACTTAATGACAACAGAGCCTTTTGAAACAGCCCCTTATTACTTATGAGACGCTGAAACTCAGCGCGAAGTGCGTCGGGTCAGTTGCGAGAGATCACGCACCGCACCGCGGGCGGCGCTCGTGGTCAGTGCCGCGTAGGCCTGAAGTGCTGTCGAGACCACACGGTCACGGAGCGGTTTCCATCCTTCGTCGCCACGCTCATCCATCCGTATGCGCCGGGCCGAGAGTTCGGCGTCCGGCACTGAGGTGCGAAGAATACGGGACGGAATATCGATTTCGATCATGTCTCCGTCCTCGATCAGACCGATTACCCCTCCTTCGGCGGCTTCCGGTGAGATGTGGCCGATGGAAAGCCCGGAGCTGCCGCCGGAAAACCGGCCATCCGTGATCAGGGCACAGGATTCCGCCAGACCCTTCGATTTCAGGTAGCTTGTCGGATAAAGCATTTCCTGCATGCCGGGACCGCCCTTCGGGCCTTCGTAGCGGATGACCACCACATCACCGGCGGAAATTCTTCCACCGAGAATGGCGGATACGGCGGCATCCTGACTTTCAAACACGCGGGCGGGGCCGGAAAAAGTGAGCAGGCCGGGCGCAACGCCAGCCGTTTTCACGATGGCGCCATCCTCTGCGATATTGCCGTAAAGTACGGCCAGGCCACCATCTTTGCTGAAGGCGTGATCGCCGGAGCGAACCGCGCCTTTGATACGGTCGGTGTCGAGCTCTTTATAACGATTTGCCTGCGAGAACGCTTCGGTTGTGCGAACGCCGCCCGGCGCCGCGCGGTAGAAGCCTTTTGCCGCATCCGTGGCCGTTTCGCAGCCGATGTCCCATTCGACCAGTGCATCCGCCAGAGAGGGCGCATGCACCATCGGGACCGTGCGGTGCAGCAGGCCCAGGCGGTCCAGTTCGCCCATGATGGCCTGCACGCCGCCTGCCCGATGTACATCTTCCATGTGCACGTCCGCCTTTGACGGCGCGACCTTGCAGAGATTGGGCACTCTGCGGGACAGACGATCGATATCGGCCATGGTGAAGGGCACTTCGCCTTCATGAGCCGCTGCCAGAAGATGCAACACCGTGTTTGTCGAGCCGCCCATGGCGATATCCACGGTCATTGCGTTCTCAAATGCCTGAAGCGTCGCAACGGAGCGCGGGAGGACGCTGCTGTCCCCATCCTCATAGAACTGTTTTGCCATCGAAACCACGAGCCGGCCTGCTTTGAGGAACAGTTCCTTTCGGTCGGCATGGGTCGCGACGAGGCTGCCATTGCCAGGTAGCGAGAGCCCGAGGGCTTCGGTCAGGCAGTTCATGGAATTGGCGGTGAACATGCCCGAGCAGGAGCCGCAGGTCGGGCAGGCGGAGCGTTCGATGGCATCCGATTCTGCCTCGCTGACAGACGGGCTGGCAGCCGCGACCATGGAGGTGACGAGATCGACATGCTTTTCGATCTGTCCGTCCATCACCCGTCCGGCTTCCATTGGTCCGCCTGAGACAAACACGGTCGGGATGTTGAGGCGCATCGCCGCCATCAGCATGCCGGGCGTGATCTTGTCGCAGTTGCTGATGCAGACCAGCGCGTCCGCGCAGTGGGCATTGACCATGTATTCCACGGCGTCCGCGATCAACTCACGCGAGGGCAGGCTGTAAAGCATGCCGCCATGGCCCATGGCGATGCCGTCATCGACGGCAATGGTGTTGAATTCGCGGCCGACGCCCCCTGCTTCGGCGATTGCGCCGCAGACGAGCTGACCAAGATCCTTGAGATGGACATGACCGGGGACAAACTGCGTGAACGAATTGGCGACCGCAATGATCGGCTTGCCGAAATCGCTGTCCGTCATGCCCGTGGCACGCCACAGGCTGCGTGCCCCGGCCATGTTGCGGCCATGAGTGGTCGTGCGGGAACGGTAACCGGACATGAGAGGATCTTTCTGCTCTGAAACAGGGGTGACGGGCTGGCGGACGATGCCACCCGGTCTGATGATGTGGGCCCCTATAGCCGGAAAACCACCCTGCGTCAGCTAAAGCCTCAGGCGGCGTGCCAGTTACCGCCTTTTTTATAGGCCATATCCATGTCCTGGATGATGCTTTCAAACTCCGGCGCGCGCAGAATCAGCACGGACGGATCAAAAGGTTGCCCGGTCCGGAATGATGTATGCAGTCTGCGGTTCAGGGCGCGGTTGAATACGCCAGGGCCGGTTTTATAGGCGATATACAGCCCGTGATGCAGATAGCTGTTTCTGTAGAGAGAGAGCAGGCAGTCGGACAGAATGGGGCTGTTGCTGCGGCTTCCGAAGAAGTCATTATGAACGTAGTAGTTGTCCGTTACAAAGAACAGATGTGACGGATTCTGCGACGTATATTTTTCCAGCGTTTCAGGTGAGGTGATCCGGATATCGGCATCCAGCCACCAGCCACCGAGTTCCTGAATCACGTGGACACGGAGAAAATCCGCCGCTTCGGCCGGGTGTCTCGCGTTCAGGAACAGATCCCGCGCTTCCTTGCCGTAATATTCGTAGATCCAGGCAGCGCCTTCGTCCCGGTCAAAGATATGGACGTCGAAATTATCAAGGTCGCAGTGGTAGTCGTAGTTTTCCTCGACTTCCGGCGGAGGGCTTTTATCCCAGTACATATAGATCTTTGACGGGATACGCTGATCTTCGGGTTGTGTTCCGGGGAGCGTGGGCTGCGGCAGAATCGAAAGGGCGGTCTCAAGGTAGAGGACGTCGACTTCCTCACCGGTGTGAAAGCTCTCGAAGCAGTTATCCATGCGCTTCAGAGCTTTGACAGGATCATGCTGGCGCCATGCGATTTCGATGCCGCTGATGTAGTCATACATTGTCTGGGACAAAGTGCGGAGATACCCGAGTTCCTCCGGCGGCGGTTCCATTCCTGATTTCAGGAGACAAAGGAGGCGGGCCTGAAGCAGCGACGATGCCAGCGGGTACTCATCCGGCTTTTTAGAATGCATATTGTAGGCAAGACCGTAAAAATTCGCGGCTTCCCTGACAAGTTTGTGCATATGCAGAATATTCGCAAGCGTAAACACATGCTGAAGCGTATCTGCTTTATGCGTATGGTAATAATCCATCGCCTGATGATTGCCGGCGAAGTCCTCCAGAGTAAAATCGGAGATTTTTTCGATCGGAAGCGTCAGGAACGTTGCCGGTTCAGAGGGTTCAGCAGTCATGATCTGATCTTTATTGCCTTTGTCACCGGGGCGCAATCACCACCCGCCTGGAAGCGATTATCACCCCGGATATTCACCATTCTGATATCATCGTCCAGTCAATGGCGACATCGTCGTCTGACATATTATTTCCTCATTCCGTCTCCCGGATTTCGTCAGAAAGAAGGGCCATCAGACGTGCGGCAGGCATCGGACGGACCCGTCCGGCATTGCTGCCGGCCCAGAAGGCTCCGTAGCCTGTTTCGCCGCAGGCTCGCGCTGCCCTGTCGAGTGCTTTTCCGGCCTCATACGCGCAGGGATAGGCCGGAATGACGGGTCTGTCCGGTCGTACGTCCAGAGATGTGAACCGGTTGATGATACCGCGTGCCGGTCGCCCGGAAATCGCTGACATCATGGCGGTTCCACTCTGGCCGGCAGCGCTCAGGGCAGCACGATGAGCCGGGCTGGCCGCGCTCTCATCACAGGCGACAAATGCCGTTCCCATCTGCACCGCCGCCGCGCCTGCTTTCAGAGCAGCGACGATGTCGGCGCCGTTCATAATGCCACCTGCGGCGATAAGCGGCAAAGGCGTGCAGGCCGCTATCCGCCGGAGAAGAGTGAGCGTATCCAGTCTGAGATCCTCTGCCTGAGGATCGGAGAGTCCGCGATGACCGCCGGCTTCGTAACCCTGCGCAATCAGAAAATCGATGCCGGCCTCTGTCGCCTGTCGTGCCTCCGCCGGTGCTGTCACGGTTGCCGCCAGCAGGATGTCTGCGCCACGTAAGGCGGATATCATCGCGTGGTCGGGCAGTCCGAAATGAAAGCTGACAAGTGCCGGGCGCTCCTTGATCAGCATGTCGCATATGGCGCTGTCGTCACGGAATGACGGATAGATTTCGTGCAGCGTGGCGGGCGGTTCAGCCTTGTAGCGGGCGAATTCCGGTCGCAGCCAGGCCAGCCATCGCTGATTGCAGGTCGGATCAGGCGGCACGGAACGGTGACAGAAGACGTTGACACCAAACGGCCGGCGGGTCAGGCAGCGCGTCTCGCTGATCGCCACGCGGGCCGTTTCCGGACTCATGGCCCCGATACCCAGGGAACCGAAGCCACCGGCCTCTGAGACCGCCGCTGCCAGCGTCGGAGTGGAAACCCCGGCCATTGGCGCCTGAATGACGGGGATATCGGGAACGAGATGCCGGAGGAGCATGTCAGCCTCTTTTCACCGGGGGAACGTTTATCCCGGAGCGGATGCCGTACAGAGAGCGACGATACGGCTGGCGACGCTGTCTGGCGTGGCAAGGGCAACGTTTTCTTCAGCCGGAAACGCCTGAGCCCGCAGTCGCGTTGCCGTCGGGCCTGGATCAAAAAGATGCGCCCTGAAAGACGGGCAGTCAGCCATCTCCTGCTGCCATGTGCTGACCAGCGCCTCTGTTCCCGCGCCACAGGTTGCGCCGATGGCATGAAAGGGCGCCGGGCCGTTCAGACTGCTGTTGGTGAGCATGATCGCACGGCCAGCCGGTGCATGGCGCAGCATCGGCGTTGCAGTGCGCAGCAGACGCATGGTGGCGCTGAGATTGATTGTCAGCGCGCGCGCCCAGTCTGTATCGCGAATATGGGCCAGAGGGGTTGGTGTCACGAACAGCGCGGCGGCGTGGATGAGGATATCCAGCCGACCGAAGCGCTCCGCAAGCGACGGCCCGAGCATGTCGACTTTCGCGCCGTCGGCGAGATCCAGCGGCAATAATGTCGCACGGCGGCCTGTTCTGGCGGCAACCAGATCGTCGGTTTCGTTGAGGCCACCTGCTGTGCGGGCAGTCAGGACGCACTGCGCCCCCTGTGCCGCGAGGGCAATGGCTGTGGCACGGCCGATCCCCCGGCTCGCGCCCGTGACGAGCGCGACGCAGCCATCAAGCGGCCCGTTACGGCCGGTCATGGTGACCCTCAGGCCGTGCCGGGCCCGAATTCCGTGTCATGATCGACAAGAGGAATCGGATAATCACCTGTGAAACAGGCATCGCAGTAACGGGTCTGTGATGCGTCCCGTCCCTTGTGACCCAGAGCACGGTAAAGCCCGTCGAACGAGATGAAGGCCAGACTGTCGACACCGATCAGTTCGGCCATTTTTTCGATATCATACTGTGCCGCCAGCAGCTTGCTGCGCTCCGGCGTATCGATGCCATAGAAGCAGGAATGGCGGGTCGGCGGCGACGAAATCCGCATATGGACTTCCTTCGCGCCGGCGGCCCGCACCATATCGACGATCTTGCGCGATGTGGTTCCCCGCACGATCGAATCATCGACGAGAATGACGCGCTTGCCGTCCAGCACCGGTTTATTGGTCGAGTGCTTCATCCGCACGCCGAGATTCCGGATCTGATCCGTCGGTTCAATGAAGGTGCGCCCGACATAATGGTTGCGGATGATGCCAAGCTCGAAAGGGATGCCACTTTCCTGCGCGAACCCCATCGCGGAGGGCACACCGGAATCCGGCACCGGCACCACGACATCGGCGTCCACACCGCTTTCCCGGGCCAGTTCGATGCCAATTTTTTTCCGGGCGTTATAGACCGGCACGCCATCCAGCACCGAGTCGGGGCGGGCGAAATAGATATATTCGAAGACGCAGAAGCGGGGACGTTCAGGTGCGAATGGCCTGACGGAGCGGATACCGTCCCGGTCGATGATCACCAGTTCGCCGGGCTCCACGTCGCGGACGAATTCGGCGCCGATGATGTCCAGGCCGCAGCTTTCAGAGGCGAAGATCCAGCCCGAAGCGTCATTTGCCGCAGCACCAGGCATCTTGCCCAGCACCAGTGGACGGACGCCGAGCGGGTCGCGCACGCCCATCAGGGCTTCCTGCGACAGGACCACGAGGGAATAGGCGCCCTGCACCTGCTTGAGGGCGTCGATCAGACGGTCCTCAACGGTTGCGTAGAGCGAGATGGCGATGAGGTGGATGAACACCTCACTGTCGGTCGTTGACTGGAACAGGCATCCCCGGCGCACCAGTGCCCGGCGGAGCGTGTTGGCGTTGGTCAGGTTGCCGTTATGCGCGACGGCGAGGCCGCCAAACTCGAATTCGGCGAACAGCGGCTGCACGTTGCGCAGGAGCGTGTCACCGGTGGTCGAATAGCGGTTGTGACCGATGGCGTTTGGGCCTGGCAGGCCGGCCATGACTCTCGGATCGCTGAACACGTCACCGACCAGGCCCAGCCCGCGATGAGAAGAGAATTTCTTTCCGTCGTAGCTGACGATCCCGGAGGCTTCCTGGCCGCGATGCTGCAACGCATGCAGCGCCAGCGCTGCGATCGCGGAGGAATCCGCGACATTCCATGCCCCGAAGACGGCGCATTCCTCATGAAACCTGTCATCATGATCATGCACGGCGTCAGACCAGGGGTGCGTGGTCAGCGCCTGCCGGAGAGAATGCCTGTCGGACATCAATCTTTATCCCTCCCTGACCATCCATTGCGCGCGCTCTGCGCCGATGCGTCAGGGTTTCTGTGTATGGGCTTCATCGGGCAGTTCCTGCCCGGCGAGGTCATGACGCGTGCCGGCGTCCTGTGCAAGGCCGGACGGCATAAATCTGGACAGCATCGGCGCCAGATATGTGAGAGCCGCGGCTGGACCTGCATAGGAAGTGCCCCCTGAGAGACCGGAAAGCAATGCCCCTCCGGGTGCCGCAACCCACGCACTCACAAAATAGAGCGTCACGACGACGATGCAACCGCGCAGCGCGCCAAAAACGCCTCCGAGCAGCCGGTCGAGATCAGCCAGCACGGATTTGCGGACCAGGTGGGAAAATATGCTGGTCAGAATACCGGACACCACCAGAACGATCACGAACACCGCGCAAAACCCGAGCAGGTTCGCCATTGTCTGAGGCCGCACCGAGGGAAAGGCCCAGTGCGCAAAATTCTGTTTCCAGGCCATGGCGGCAAAGGGCGCGGCGATCCATCCGGCCGCCGAGAGCAGTTCACGCGACAGCCCCCGCTTCGCGCCATAAAAAACCGAGACTAGCAGGATCAGGTCAATCAGGACAGCCGGGGCGCCTGTCGGGTTGGACGTGACGACGGTGATGGAAGACTGCGCCGCAGTCCCCACGGAAGCCCAGTCCGGCACAAAATGAGACCACATCGTCACAGGGATCGCAGCAATGGCGTTGTCCGCACGCGGAAGGGTTTTGATATGGCAAAATCTGACAGGGCAAAACGAGTCATCGGAGGGCTGGCGAGTCCTGCGTCAGGGCCGTTTATGCCGTCAGGAGCGCGATAAAGCCACATAACGTCTTTTAAGGAAGTTTACTGGTTGCAACCCGCCACGGGCCAACCCGTCGCGGGCGATGACGGCCGGACGCGCGACTCAGGCGTAGACTGAGTTCACCCATCTCAATCCGGGCATGGAGTTCGTTCCAGACTGCATCCGGATCAAGATCCTGCTCGCTCCACAGCCGGAACAGGGCCTCAAGAAAAGCAGCGCTGCCCCGCACCACGCCCTGGCTGTTTCCGGTAATGGCTGCAATGGCACATTCTACCGTGATGCTGCCAAATTCGGCAGCGATGGCATGTGTATCGTCTGTGCCGGCCTCCTCCACCTGACGCGCAGGCAGAGGAGACAGGCCGGTGGCAGCATCGGTTGGGCGATTTGTCATCCCCTTATCATGACGAGCGCGGGGCCGTGCGGTCAATCAGCCGCACGACATCCGCCCGCATCAGAATGGAACGGCGTGTGCTTCACGAACCGTTGCCGCGGTGACCATTGCCAGTGCCGTTTCCGTGCGACGCCGTGTGCGCGCCAGCCATCCTCTGCCCCACCGCCTGAAACCGGATCGCGCCCGATATTCACGCTCCTGCATGCCGGACAGCACCAGCACCATGAGAAGATCCATACCGCCTCGCCGGGCAAGGGCGCGCCTGACTTCGGGTCCGATCCCGCTGCTTGGTGGCAGACCGAGACGCGCGTGGAGGACTGAAAGCGCATCAGGATCGATCTGAGGCAGGATGTCGTCAATCTCAGCCTGACTCAGCGCCGTGAGGGTGCGATTGCCGATGATGCCGTCAGGGGTGGCTCCCGTCATACGCTGGAGAAGATGCGCCGACAGATGAACGCCGCAGTTCCATCCGAAATCGAATACCATGAGATCAATTCCGGCAGACAGTGCCGAGCAGGCGAGCGGGTTCCAGAACCGGGAACGCGCAATGGCATCGAATGTCGCGAGATCGAGATTTTTCATGTCATCTTCGGTGATTTTCGCAGGCTGCATCCATGATGCGAGCATGGGGGCGGAGACACCATAGCAACTGCCGATCAGAGCACCTTTGCTACCATTCTCTTCGGGCAGCCAGTTACCCGTGTCTTTAGGATCATTACTGTACCCACCCTCCGCGGTCCTCACGAAATCAAGGCAGGCGTCAAAATTCTGGCCGGTCAAAAGGAAAATCTCCGGATCTGGAGGAAATGGCCGGCACACCGTGCGTCACGAACGGCCCGGCCGCCAAAGCCAGAGTGTAACTGTCCCCGGATTCAGGATTATGTCTTATAACGAAAAGTGTTTTCTAGATCAGAGACGTCTTCCTGAATTCAGGAAAGCTGTTTTGTAATTTCTTTAAAACGCTTTTTAAAAAGCTCAGTTGTCGTTATGTGCTGGTCTGTGATTTTTTAAAGGGTTAGCAAAAGAACCAGGCTCTGCCCGCACCCGGAAGGGGTCGTCACGCGAAGGCGTGCTGCACACGATGCCCTCTTCCTCCCGATCTGTTGATAAAAGCCGTTAAGCCTGTTTCCAAAAGTTTGCGACCTTTGGCGGGTTCCTGGGTAAGATCCTGAGAAGGTGCCAGCACCTCATGACAACAGAGCCTTTGGAAACCAGTTTATTATAAATAAACAGGGGTGCAGGGACCTGCGGTCCCTGCCAGAGCCCGGTTTTCTTCCCGGCGGTCAATCTTTGCGCAGGCTGGCTTTATGCTGGCTGGTATTAATCCGCTGAGGCGAGCAGATCAGCTATCACACCGTCCATCGCAGCAAGCGCATCAGAAACCGCCAGCTTCACCTGAACACCGCGCCCGCCACCGTTCATCAGAATGCAGGACAGTTCCAGCGCTTCCTGAGCTACAGCCGTGGGCACGTGCTTTCGCCGTCCGAACGGGCTGATTCCGCCGACCCTGTATCCGGTGATCCGCTCGGCATCCGCCGGCTTCATCATCTTCGCGCTCTTGCCTGAAAATGCGGCGGCCAGTTTCTTCATGCTGAGTTCCCGCGCAACGGGGATCACAACGCAGACCGGTTTGCCGTCTACTTCCGCCATCAGGGTCTTAAACACGCGTTCCGGCGGCTCGCCCACGGCGGCGGCGGCATGCACGCCGAGTTTTTCTACGGAAGGGTCATAATCATAAACAAGCGTCTCAAACGCGATATTTTTCCGTTTGAGAAAAGCCGTGGCGGGCGTGGTCTTCGTCATGCCGGCATCGTATCACATCGACCGTACAGGCAAAGTCTGCACCGGTGAGGATGTTCAGGTTTCAATCCGCCATCCCTGCGCCTGCAATATAGCTTCATCAAAAAGCGTTCCGTATTCATCCGACCAGTCACCGGCGACATAACGAAGCAGGACTCTTTTTCCTTCTGAATTTCGCCAGGCGTACCAGCCACCGGTGCACCAGGACGTCATCGCAGCCATTTCCCGGCATCGTAATCCGCTGGCAGAGACGTGCGGTCAGCGTTTTCAACACATTCCCTGATGAGCGGCGCGCAGGCGGCTGTTGGTCCCGCCATGCTGAGCGTGACGCCCGTGAAATGCACTGCCGCGACATATCCCGCATGAACCCGGATGACCGTATGGCAGGTGCCGCTGGCACCGAGCGCAAGAGTGGGCGTAATACCGGGCGGCAACGTCGATGAAAGGGTCACAGCAGGCTGTACCGGTTCGTTCTGATCATAGGACAGAATCCAGTCCGTCTGTGAAATCTGCATCGTGCGGGCCGGTTTTCCCGCACAGGACAAAAGATCCGGCAGAGGCATCGTGACCAGTTGCGTCCGTGCGCCTCCTGACAGATGAGACAGACACCCGGTACAGAGTGAACAAAACAGAAGAAAAAAGACAGACCGCGAAGTTCGGAAGTAACTATATACAAACATATACTGTCAGATCATGTGGAAACAGACGGGTAGTCTATCCGTCTTCATAAACCTTCGGTGGTGATGTCTGTTTTCACGATGCCAGAATCAGAAAGGACGTCACACCGGAAAGGTGGACGCCCTCTGAAAGCTGATTATCCCGGAACGTGTTTTGCCGCACAAAACGCGACGGACGATCCGGGATGCCTGATCTGTTTCTGATCAGGCGACGCGGCGCGCTCCGCCACCAGGACGCCCACCGCCGCTGCGACCACCATTTCGCGGCGGCCCGCCACGACCGCGACCGCCACCACCCAGCACGGGCGGCCTCATTGTCGAATTCTCGGCAGTGTCGGAATGATAAGGGTGATCCCGTACGACAGGTACGCTCTTGCCAATCGTTTTCTCGATATCCCGCAGCCAGGCACGCTGCTCCGGATCACAGAAAGAGACTGCCCAGCCTTCGCGCCCCGCACGCGCGGTGCGCCCGATCCGATGAACATAGCTTTCCGGCACATTCGGCAGATCGTAGTTGAAAACGTGGCTGACATCATCAACGTCAATGCCACGAGCGGCGATATCCGTTGCGACAAGTACTTTCACGCTGCCGGACCGGAAGCCTGACATGGCGCGCTCACGCGCACCCTGTGACTTATTGCCGTGGATCGCTTCCGACGAAATGTTGTTTTTGTTGAGAAACTCAGAAACTTTATTGGCCTCATGTTTCATCAGCGTGAAAACGACGGCTCTGGCGACCTTCGGTGAATTCATCAGAAGAAGCAGGGCCTCTTTCTTCTTGTCCTGCTCAACGAACATCACAGCCTGACGGATACGGTCGACAGTGCTGGACGGCGGCGTGACTTCGACCGTGGCCGGATCGCGCAGCAGGGAATTGGCCAGTTCCGAGATGCTGCGTGGCATGGTGGCGGAGAAGAGCAGAGTCTGCCGTTCGCGTGGCAGAGAAGCGACGATGCGTCGGATATCCCGCACAAATCCCATGTCCAGCATGCGATCCGCCTCATCGAGAACAAGAATTTCCAGACTGTGCAAATCGATATGGCCCTGGCCCATCAGATCCAGCAGGCGGCCGGGAGCGGCAACGAGAACATCGACACCGCGGCGCAGGGCTTCAACCTGACGGCCCTGCCCCACGCCACCGAAGACGACGGCGTGCGTCAGTTTCATATGACGGGCATAGGCTTTGAAGCTGGCGTCAATCTGAGACGCGAGTTCCCGGGTTGGCGCAAGCACGAGCGCGCGGGCACCTTTTGGCGTCGGACTGTGCCGGTGCGTCAGAAGATGATGGAGAATGGGCAGAGCGAAAGCTGCCGTCTTGCCTGTACCGGTCTGGGCGAGGCCCAGCAGATCACGGCCCTGTAAAAGATAAGGGATGGACCCTGCCTGAATTGGGGTTGGCGTGGTGTACCCCTCGTCAGTGAGGGCACGTAGCAACGGTTCGGCAAGCTTGAGATCGGCAAACGTCGTCATCTAGATAAAACGCCTCCTGGTGCGCGAGAAATAACGAAGGCTTCCGGGAGGCCGTCGCTTTCCAAAGTAAGGGGTTATGTCTGTTGCCCGGCTTTGCGAGGCTTACAGCGAAGCGACCGTTTTCGGCGCGAACGCTGATCTGTGTGCGACATTACCTTTGTAGAAACAGAGCCGGCTTTTCTGAACCGGCAAAAATACCGACCTCGCCAAACGAGTTAATCCTATGCCAAATTAGCATGATTTTCAAGCTGGCTGTCTGGGTTTTTTAGCACAGGCGGGGATAAAGGATTATATATTTAATTTCATAAAATATACCCGAATCAATCTTTATCCAGTAAATTCAATTAGTTTCACCATCAGAAGCACTTCAGAAATAGTTTTTTGACGAAACGTAACGCCTGTTTTTAAATGGTGCTTTCATATGCCCGAACGGCAAGCCTCATTGCTCCGTCCACGGCATTTCCCTGTGACGGTGTCAGCCTGTGACGCACGATCTCCGGCAGATGCGGCGCGATAACCGGAGCCAGACCACCCAGCAGGCAGAATGACAACAACGAAAACCCCTCCTCTGACAGCAGAGCAACTGCAAGACGCCCCAGTTCAGCCCCGGCGCGATTCAGAATGGACCCGGCGACCGGTTCGCCGTCCCGCGCTTCTTCCACCACCACCGGCACGAGAGAGGCAAACCGCGCGGCCGAAGCGCCGATACTCCAGCACAGCGGGTCGTGTCCGGTTTCGACAAGATGCGCCCATAACCGGGACGACAAGCGGGATTTCGGAGTGCGCCGATCCTGCACGTTCAGCATATGGCGCACGGCTTCAAGGCCTATCCAGGCACCACTGCCTTCATCGCTCTGGGGAAATCCCCATCCTCCGGCACGGCGAATTTCAGCCCCGCGGATGGCATAAGCGACACTGCCGGTTCCGGCCGCCACAACAGCGCCATCGGCACCACCATGTGCCCCGAGACAGGACGTAAATGCATCAGTCCGGATTTCAAGTCCTGCGAAGTCTGTACACAGGTGACTGAACCGCTGCGCGCTGTCCGCGACTTCCGCTCCGGCCAGGCCGGCCCCGGCGAAGATACGCAATGCGCCGGAGGTGAAATCAGCCGGTGAGAGACCGGCCTTGCGTAATGCCTCATCCACGCCGGTCCGGACCGATTGACAGGCCAGATGAATATCGCTCGCAATGTTGGCTGACCCGCTACGTCCTTCACCAAGCACCGTGCCATCGGGCAGGGCGAGCCGGACAATCGTTTTCGTCGCGCCGCCGTCAATGGCCGCAAGAACAGTCTGCACCCCGGAGGCGGATACGGAAGCACTCACCGTTTTTTCTCCGCGTCAGACAAGGATATCTCCGGGCCACGGCGCCGCCCTTCTCCTCCGGGTGTTTTGCCCAGCAGAAAAAGCGCCTGTTCGCCAAACAGATTGGCAAGTCTGATGGAGCGCCGCCAGGGCGCGCGCTCTCCGTCTTCGTCAACAGCCATCCAGTTATGGACGCGATATCCTTCTTCCCCGCACAGGGCCAGAAAGTCCCGGATCGTGCAGGGATGAATATTTGGCGTGGCGTACCATGGTGTGTTCCACACCGCCGTATTGGGCATGCGGCCACTTGTGAGCAGCTTCAGTCGCAATTCCCAGTGTCCGAAATTCGGGAAAGATACGATGGCATAACGACCGATTCGCAGCATCTGCCGCAGAACCTCGCGGGGCCGTTCGACAGCCTGCAATGTCCGCTGCAGCACCACATAATCGAAGCTGCCATCCGGATAATGTGCGAGATCGTGGTCAGCATCACCATGCACGACCGGCAGGCCATGCGCCACCGAACGCGTGACCTCTCCCATATCGATTTCAATTCCCCGCGCGTCACACCCTCTGGTGCGGAACAGATGATCGATCAGGGCACCATCGCCGCTGCCGATATCCAGCACCCGCGTGCCGGGCGTTATCATCCCGGCGATCAGTCGCTGATCGAGGCGCATATCAGGATGGTTCCTTCCGGAAAGACATCACGATCAATCCTTATGCTTCGGCTGCGTGATGTCCGAGTCCGGCATGCTCTGCCGCTCCCGAAAGGAAGCCACGCACGGTGCGGTCGAAATCCGGTTCGTCGAGCAGGAACGCGTCGTGGCCTTTGTCACTCCCGATCTCCACGAAAGACACGTTCGCTGCCGCACGGTTCAGAGCCCGGACGAGCACCCGGGACTGCGATGTTGGAAACAGCCAGTCTGAAGAAAATGAAATGACGCAGAACCGGGTTGCTGTTCCCGCGAACGGCCCGGCATAATCGCCGTCATGCTCTGCCCCGAGATCCATCCAGTCCATTGCCCGTGTGATGGTCAGATACGAGTTGGCATCGAAACGATGGACGAAACTTGAACCCTGATGGCGGAGGTAGGATTCCACTTCAAAAATCTCACCGAAGAGAGACAGGGATTGTGGTTCCGCCACGGTGCAGGGGGTTGCCGGTGGCGTGCTTTCCCGGCGGACACGACGTCCGAATTTCCGTGTCAGCGCTTCTTCCGACAGATAGGTGATATGCGCCATCATTCTGGCCACCGCCAGGCCGCGAGCCGGGATTGCGCCGACCTCCCAGTAGCGGCCGCCATGCCAGTCCGGATCAGCGAAAATGGCCTGACGACTGACTTCGTTGAAGGCGATATTCTGCGCTGAGTGAAAGGGCGCTGTCGCGATCGGCATCGCGGCGAAGACCATTTCCGGATAGGTCGCGGCCCATTCGAGCACCTGCATGCCGCCCATTGATCCGCCCACGACGGCAAACAGGCGCTCAATGCCGAGATGCCTGACCAGTGCGTGCTGCCCGCGAACCATGTCACGGATCGTGATGGGCGGAAAATCCGTTCCCCATGGCTCCGCCACATCATCCGTGCCGGCCTCACCCTGCGTATCGGACGCAGACGGACGCGGCGACCGCGGGCCTGTGGAGCCCATGCAGCCACCCAGTACATTTGAACAGATGACAAAGAACCGGTTTGTATCGATCGGTTTTCCCGGCCCGACCATCCGCGCCCACCAGCCGGCCCGACCGGTCAGAGGGTGGGTTTCGGCCAGATACTGGTCTCCCGTCAGGGCATGACAGACCAGGATGGCGTTATTTCGCTCCGGAGCGAGAGTTCCGTACGTCCGGTACGCGATCTCCACGGGCGCCAGAACAGTGCCACAGTCGAGCGTCAGTCCATCAGGAAATACGGCACGATCATGCTCGACCGGCGCGGGAATGTCAGTCTGGTCCATAAATTCCGGAGACCCCTTGAGCCACAGCCACATACGGGCGAACGCTGCCGGGATCAAGAACAACCGGAGATAAGAGGGTATTTCGTTTCCTGATCGCGATTGATTGACCGTTTTTTGATTAACGTTTAATTAACGAATATAAAGAAGTCGCGTGGAATAGAGCTATTATGAGCGATATGAGTGAGACTCACAAGACTACGGCTTCCACGAGCTCTTCACCTGAGGAATGTGATATTACTTCTCTCCGGATCATCGGACATTCCGGCCTTTTTGACACAGAATTCTACACCATCACCTACCCTGATCTGGCCGATCTGGGTACGGCAGCACTGGCGCACTATATTGAGCATGGCTGGCGCGAAGGCCGGCGCCCCAATCAGTATTTCGATCCACACTGGTATGTCGCCGAAAATCCGGAAGTGACCGGCGATCCTTTGCTGCATTATATCACCACCGGCGAAGCCGAGGGGCGTCGCCCGATCGCGTGGTTTGATCCTGTCTGGTACCGCGAGACTTATCCGGTTCCGGAGGGCATGCTGCTTCTGCGGCATTATCTGCTGAACCGCCACCGGACCGATGTCAGTCCGATGCCGGAGTTCGATCCGGCGTTTTATCTCAGAATTTATCCGGACGTGGCGCAGGCGGGCGTGGACCCGCTCGAACATTACATGGTTCAGGGATTCAGAGAGGCCAGACGCCCGTTCGCTGATTTCGACCCTCTTTTCTACCGGGCCCGCTACCTTGCGACCGACCCGGACACCAACCCGCTGGTGCATTATCTGGAGAATCGTCACCGTCCGGGTGTCCATTCCAGTGCACGTCTTGATGAAACAAACGTGTTCAGTGAACAGCGCCGCAACACGCGACCCGGGCCGTTTTTTGAAACACGTCAGCCGCTGCCAGCTTCGGCTGTCCGGCGAGCCCGTGTTCTTGCTTATTACCTGCCCCAGTTCCACCGGATTCCTCAAAACGACGAATGGTGGGGCACCGGGTTCACGGAATGGACGAATGTGACACGCGGCATGCCGCGTTTTCTCGGCCATTATCAGCCGCGCATCCCACGTGATCTGGGGCATTATACACTCGATAACCCCGATATTCTGCGCGAACAGGCAAGAATGGCCCGTGAGGCGGGGATTGAGGGGTTTGTCTTTTATTTTTACTGGTTTAACGGCACCCGGCTGCTCGACAGTCCGCTGGAAATGCTGCTGGCCAGTCCGGATATCGATCTGCCTTTCTGTCTGATGTGGGCCAATGAAAACTGGAGCCGGCGCTGGGACGGGTCTGAGGACGATGTGCTCATCGCCCAGGATTTCAGACCCGAGGATGAAGCGGCGCTGATCGCCTGCTTTGTCCGCCACTTCAGCGACCCGCGTTATATCCATATCGACGGGCGCCCGCTGCTGATGGTCTACCGGCCAGGCGTTATTCCTCATTGCGCAACGACAATCGCCCGCTGGCGACGCCTGTTCCTCGATGCCTGTGGCGCCGACCCGATTTTTGTCATGAGCCAGTCTTTCGGTGACAACGAACCGGAGAAATTCGGCATCGATGGCGCCATTGAATTTCCGCCTCACAAGGTGGTTGGTGGCCTGTCCTGCATCAATCCGCAGATGGCGCTGTTCGACATGGAGTTCACGGGCCAGATCTACGATTACAGTCAGGTCGTCGATAACGCCCTCGACATGCCCACGCCCGATTTCCCACTGATCCGTACGGCGGCTCCGTCATGGGACAATGATGCCCGGCGTCAGGGCGCGGGACTGGTGATGCATGGTTCGACACCGGCGCTTTATGAGAGATGGCTTTCCGGGCTGATCGATGAAGCCCGAAAGGCGCCGTTCTTCGGGCAGCCACTGGTCTGTATCAATGCCTGGAACGAATGGGCTGAGGGGGCTTATCTTGAGCCGGATCAGCATTTTGGCGCCGCCTTCCTGAATGCGACGGCCAGAGCAGTCACCGGGTTCTGCGCGGACACGGCCCCGCGCCGTCTGATGCTCGTTGGCCATGACACGTTCCCCGCCGGGGCGCAGATGCTGCTTCTGAATATCGGCAGGGCTCTGCGGCGCAATCATGGTCTTGATATTCTGTTCGTGCTGCTCGACGGGGGCGCCCTGACGGAGCGTTACCGCGAAATCGGCAGCGTGGAATTTCTCTCGCCCAATGATCCGGCAGCATTCTCCCGCCTGGAAAGCTTTGCGAAGGAGGGATATGTTAATGCGATCGTCAACACCGCCGGCGCGTCGGGTCTGACGGATACGCTGAGCGCTGCCGGAATCCGGTTTATCCAGCTTGTGCATGAACTTCCGGCCATCATCGCGAACCGACGGCTTGCTGAGCCGCTTTCCCGATCCGTTGCTGCCGCCCGCATGACCGTGTTCCCGGCAACGACCGTCGCGCAGCGTGTTACTGCGCTGTTGCCGGCGCCACCACACGCCACCGAAATTCTGCCGCAGGGCCTCTACACGCCAATCCGTTTCATTCCCAAAAGGCGCCAGGCGATCCGGAAATCACTTGGCATTTCTCCGAAAGACCGGCTGATTCTCGGTTCCGGTTACGGGGATATGCGCAAGGGGTTCGATCTGTTCCTTCAGCTCTGGTGCCAGACCGAGTCCGTTGACGAAACAGTGCAGGGCCGGACACATCTTATCTGGCTGGGCAACCCTGACCCCGCATTGCGCGACTGGCTCGGGGCGGAAATCGGACAGGCGCTCGAAAGCGGCCGTCTGCATTTGCCTGGCCATGTGGACACCGTACAGGATTACCTCTCTGCCGCTGACGTTTTCGTGCTGACCTCACGGGAAGATCCTTATCCGTCTGTTGTCATGGAAGCTCTGGCCGCTGGTCTGCCCTGCGTGGCCTTCCAGGGCTCAGGTGGCGCGCCGGATCTTCTTGCCCGCATCACAGAAACTCTGGGTACCGACGATATGGCGGCGACCGTGCCCCTCGCTGACACGACACGGATGGCACGGCGGGCCGTTGCGCTTGCAACCCGTGGCCTGAACGACGGGCTGCGTGAACGCGCCAGTCTGGCCAGACAGATCGCCGGCTTTTTTCCCTTCGACCACTATGCGGAGCGTCTGCTTGATCTGGCCGCACCGGAACGGCGACGGATTTCGGTTGTCGTTCTGTCTTATAATTACGCCCGTTATCTCGCCGCGCGGCTCAGCTCGATCTTCACCCAGACTTATCCGGTGCTCGAAATCATAGTGCTGGACGACGCATCTGCCGACGACAGTGTGGCCGTGGCCGAAGCAGTCGCAACGGAATGGGACCGTAAGATCCGTATCATTCCGTCCCGGCGCGGTTCGGGCTCGGTTTTCGCACAATGGCGCCGCGCGGTGAACGAAGCCCGTGGCGACTGGATCTGGGTCGCGGAAGCTGATGACATTGCCGATCCGGCCTTTCTGACCAGTCTCAGCGTGGCACTTGATGCTGCTCCGAACGCTGTTATGGCGTTCTGCGACAGCCGCGCCATCGATACTGACGGGGCGCCGCTCTATGACAGCTACAAGCCTTATTATGCCACCTCCGGCGTTACGGCTTTGCAGCATGACGGGATTCATGACGGTCCTGCTTTCGTGGCGAACTGCCTGGGCGAGCGAAATCTTATTATGAACGCCAGCGCTGTTCTGTTCCGGCGCGATGCTCTCCAGGCCGCGCTGGCACGATGTGCGGATCTCGAATCCTTTCGCATCGCTGGCGACTGGCGGCTGTATATCGAACTGCTCAATCAGCCTGGCGTGCAGGTCGCTTATGTCGAGCGCCCATTGAACGCGCATCGTCGCCATCAGGCTTCGGCGACCGGGAAACTGGCCCCGGATGCTCATCTGGCTGAAATTTCCCGCGTTCATCAGGTCGTCAACGACAAGATGCGACCGGACAAGACGATCAGAAAACGCCAGAAGGCCTACCTGGAAGAGCTTGCCAGGCAGTTTGCGCCGCCGGTTTCGACCTCTGCGGCTCCCGAAGACGAGGACGTTCCGGTCAGGGTGCGTAGTGTACTGTGATTTTTCAAAGGGTTATACCAGAGGTTGTGAAGATTGACCTGCCGATGAGAGTGTCCGGGCTCAGCCCGGACCCGGCAGGGACCGCAGGCCCCTGCACCCCGGTTTGCTGATCATAAAACGATTTGCAAAGGCGAGCCTTTGCCGGGTTCCAGGGCAGAGCCCTGCCAGTCCCGCACCCGCCAGTCTCACACAGGTCAAAGGCCAGACAGACCCTCAGTATAGCAGAAGACCGGGCTCTGCCCGAACCCGGCAGGGGTCGCAGACCCCTTCACCCCGATCTGTTGATTAACAGTCTGGTTTCCAGAGATCTGCGACCCCTGCCGATTACGGGCGGAGCGCACTTTACTGCGCGGTTTTAACCTGGCGCCTGTGGTGCTTTCCCCGAAAACTGACTTGTTTAATACATCAGGATGCAGGGAGAATTCCCGTAATGGTCAGTTTCTCTGACCGCTGGCTTCAGGATCGCTTCATCCAGCGATGTCCGTGGCGACCCTGGCCGATAATGAATGCAATGACTACGCAGGCCGCAATCGCGATGGCACCGACGGCCCATCCGGCCCGCGTCACAACGGTGAACAGCACACCAAGCGCCAGGCCGCCCAGAACAAAGCGCACCATTTCCCATAATGTGGCGCCGAAATGCTTCTCAGCGCCACAATGCGGGCAGATTTCCGCTGTCTGTCTCATCTTGCCGTGACAGACCGGACAAAGCTGGAGGCCCGACATCTCCGGAGTCCGCATTGGCAAAGGCGTCGATTGTCGCCGGTCTTCACCTCCGCTCTCAGACCGGTCCGTCATCATGGCTGTTCCTGGTCATGCTCGCCCTGCGCGATCCGTTGCTGCACTGCCTGACGCCACGGCGCGTCCTTCGGTGCGGCATCAAGCGCACGGCGATAAAGCGCCAGGCTGTCGGCACTGATTCGCCCCTGAGACCGGACCTGTTCTTCCGCCACCTGCAATGCCAGTTCCGGCGCGAATTCAAGATCAAGCGCCTTCCGCCAGGCGACCGCCGCATCCGCGTCATGCCCGCGGGACGCTTCAGCCTGTCCCAGCAGCAGATATCCCTGGCGAATACTGGGATCGCCGGGCGGCAGCACGGACAGTGTCTGTTTCAGCTGATCGATTGCCTTCCCGGCTTTTTCATCATGGGCGTGAACAGCTTCCAGCCGTGGGGCCAGCGGTTGCGCCGGGAAGCCGGGATGGCCACCACCCGTCAGATAGAGCCCGACCGCAACGAGCGGAACGAGAGCCAGGGCAATGAAAACCCGGTTCCGGGCAGCGCGGTCGGCCATTTCAGCAGGGGCGCGGTCCGCGACGAGGATGCGTCGCTGAATTTCCAGCTGCGCCACGGAATGCTCAGAGAGCGCGATCATCCCGGAGGACAGATCTCTGTCCAGTTCGACAAGCTGCGCTTCGTGCAGTTCAAGCGCGGCACTGCGCTCGTCGCGCGCCACAGCACGTCGCCAGAGAGCGAAAGCGGCAGGAAGCAGAGCGAAAACACTCAGGCAGGCGATACTAAGCCAGATCATGAAACAGCCCGGAAAACATAGAAAATGTGACGCGAGCGATCAGTCGCCACGCGTAAGCTCATCAAGACGCGCCTGCTCAGCAGCACTGAGCGGCGTCGCCTGGGGGCGGCGGCGAAACACCAGCAGAGCGGCGACAAGGCCGGTCACGAGCGCCAGGACCGGCATTCCCCACAACAGGAGGGTCGCAATCGTAACCGGAGGGCTGAGCCGGATGAAATTGCCATAGCGGGCGACCATCCAGTCAATGACCTGCCGATTGCTTTCACCCGCCGACACATGCTCGCGCACGACTTTGCGCAGATCGCGCGCCAGTCCGGCACTGCTGTCCTCGATCGATTCGTTCTGGCAGACCAGACATCGAAGCTGGGCACCGATGGCCTCGGCACGCGCTTCCTGCTTCGGGTCGGGGAGCATTTCGGAAGGGTCATCGACCGCGAGAGCCACTACCGGACCGCCGATCGACACCACCACCAGCAGCGGCAACAGGACACGGCGAAAGACAGATTTGCCGCTCATCCGCCGATCCTCTTCAGCGTGCCATCCAGCCCGGCCGCAACCTCGTCATTGTCCAGTCCGGCCGCGCTGTGCCAGATAATTGTGCCACCAGGCGCGATCAGAAAGCTCTCCGGTACCCCTGAAACGCCCCAGTCGATGGCAACCCGGCCCTCGCGGTCGCTGCCAATCCGCGCATAAGGATTGCCGGCATGTTTCAGAAGCCCGGCCGCATTGTCCGGCTTGTCCTTGTAAGCCACGCCCCAGATCGGCAACCGCTTCTGCAGATCGAGCAGTGCCTGCATCTCGGCGATGCACGGAATGCACCATGACGCGAAAAAATTGATCAGCACCGGCTTTGACAGTGCCCGGAGATCCGCCGTGGAAAAGCCTGTGCCCGGTATCTGATCAGCGAGGGTGAAGACCGGTACCGGCCGCCCTGTGACAGGTGCGTTGATGTCGTGCGGATTGAAAGACCCGCTTTGCATACCCGCGAGCATTTTCCAGAAGGCGACACCGCAGATCGCGGCGCCTGCGAGCGGCAGGCCCATCATCAGTCGCCGGCGGGTGACATCACCGGAAGCGCCGGACGGAGGGGAACGGAGATCGTCGCTCATTCCGCGGCCACCGCATCAGGCATGGGCGCACGGCGGGGCGCGCCAACCCGCATCCGCCGGTCGGACAGCGACAGGGCGCCGCCCATGGCCATGATCAGCGCACCGAACCACATCCACGGCGCCAGCGGGTTATAATGCAGGCGCAATACATAGGTCGGGTTTGCGTCCGTGCCGTGCCGGTCGCCAATCACGCCATACAGATCGGACAGTCCGTTGGTGTGAATGGAAACCTCCGTCGTCGTTTGATTCTGCGAGTTGAAGCTGCGTTTGGAGGGATGCATCACCGTGACAATGCGACCGTTGTGACGGATTTCAATCGTCGCCACCATTGCCACGTAGTTCGGACCGGGTTCGGTCTTCACGCCGGTCAGCGTCCAGTCATAGCCTGCCAGGCTTTCCGTCTGCCCGACATGGACCTCGACGATGCGATGCTGGGCCTGAGACATCGCTGCCAGCCCAAGTACCGTCACGCCAACGCCGGCATGAGCGAGCGCCGCGCCAAATGCCGAACGGGGCAGCGACCTTGCCCGCTGAAGGCTCTGCGACAGCGGAACCCGGAACAGTGCCACGCGGCCCGTGACATCGGTCACGCTCGTGGCGATCACCCAGACGGCGAACGTTGCGCACAGCACGGGCAGCACGCCGGACAGACCCCACAGGCAGACTGCGAAAGCGCCAAGTGTGACGAGCGCTGCGATCCACAGACGACGCAGCACCGGCCAGAGCTGAGCCCTTTTCCAGGGCAGCATCGGTCCGAACCCCATGACGGCGAAGAGCGGAATAGCCAGCGGGACTGTTGCGGCATCGAAGAACGGCTTGCCGACTGAAATCGTCTTGCCGAACAGCAGTGACATGAACGGCGGATACATCGTGCCGGTCAGCACAACCGCGCAGAGCGAACAAAGCAGAATGTTGTTCAGCACCAGCGCGCCTTCACGCGAGACCGGCGCGAACAGGCCTCCCGCTGTGAGCGAAGGGGCGCGCCATGCGAACAGGACCAGCGATCCGCCAATCACCACGCCCAGCAAGCCGAGAATGAAGATGCCGCGCGCCGGGTCCTGGGCGAAGGCATGGACGGAATTGAGGATACCGGAGCGGACGAGGAAAGTGCCGGACAACGAGAATGAGAAGGTCGCGATGGCGAGCAGGACCGTCCAGATTTTCAGCGCTTCGCGCTTCTCGACCACAACAGCCGAGTGCATCAGCGCTGTGCCGGAGAGCCAGGGGATCAGGGAGGCGTTTTCCACAGGATCCCAGAACCAGTAGCCGCCCCAGCCGAGCACATAATACGACCACCAGGAGCCGAGCGCGATGCCGCAGGTCAGGAAGGCCCAGGCGGCGACGGCCCAGGGGCGGACCCAGCGGCCCCAGGCGGCATCGACGCGGCCTTCGATGAGTGCGGCGATGGCGAAGGCGAAAGGAACGGCGAAGCCGACATAGCCGGTGTAGAGAATGGGCGGGTGGAAGGCGAGGCCCGGATCCTGGAGCAGGGGGTTCATGCCCTGACCATCAAGCGGGGCAGGCCAGACACGGTCGAACGGGTCGGAAGTGGTGAGGCAGAACAGCTCGAACCCGGCGGCGACACCACCGAGCACGGCGAGAACGCGGGCACGGAGCGCGGAGGGCAGGTTGCGTCCGAACGCGGCGACGGCGGCGCCACAGATGCCCAGAATCATCGCCCAGAGGAGGATCGAGCCTTCGTGGTTTCCCCAGACGCCACTGATTTTATAGAGCAGGGGCTTGGCGACGGCGCTGTTCTCCAGAATGTTGGAGACGGAGAAATCGTTGGTGATCGCCGCGTTGACGAGGCACAGGAATGATGCCGCCAGGGCGATCAGCTGTCCCACCGCCAGTCCCGGGGCGACGGCCATCAGGCGACGGTCGCGGCGTTGCGCGCCGATCAGTGGCAGAATGGTCTGCGCCAGCGCGAACACGCAGGCCAGAGACAGGGCGAAACGACCCAGTTCGGGACTCATACGTTCGGACTCCGGTTGCCGGGGAAGCAGACGTCCCGCCCGGTCGTCACAAATACGGTCTCAGTCATCACTCTTATTTACCCTGCACCGACGCGGATGCCTGCTTCTGCGTCATCGCGTTCCAGCTCGCCGCATTCGGCGGCGGCCCGAATTTCGGGTCCCACTTACCGGATTTCTGCAACGCTTCGGCCACTTCTTTAGGCATGTATGTCTCATCATGCTTGGCCAGCACTTCGGATGCCATGAACCCGCCGCCAGGAGCCATCGAGCCGACGGCCACCACGCTTTGCCCCTCGCGGAACAGATCCGGCAGAATGCCTTCAAAACTCACCGTGACGGCGGACTGCCCGTCAGTCACGTCAAACCGGTTGATCGGGGTATCGCCTTTACGGTCCCGCTTCACGGAACCGGCCACAACCATGCCGCCAAGGCGAACAGTCCGGTCAGCCGGAGGCGGTTTGGCGTTCAGTTGAGACGGAGTCATGAAAAGCTGGATATTGGAGGAAAACGCTGAAAGCGTGAGGCCCGCAGCAGTTCCGAGGGCAGCCACGCAGGTGATCACGAGCCACAGACGACGGGTCTTGCGCTTCATGCCGTCTCTCCCTGGCCGGTTCCGCGTGCCCGGCCAGCTCCGCGTGTCGCTTCAAGTGCCGCGAGACGCGCACGGTCCCGACGGAGCCGAAGCGCCGCTCCGATCGAGAGAAACAGCGCCAGCCCGATCGCGAGACCGTATGAGGTAATAATATAAGGCAGGTGCGTCATGCCGCGTACTCCCCGACGGCACCGCTGGTATCAGCCTCGCCATTTCTGCGCGGGCTGGACAGCAGACTGCGTATCCGGCTCTCCATCACTCCGGCCCTCAGTCTCGCTACGACGATCGCGGCAAATCCCAGCGTGAAACCGAGCGTGCAGACCAGGAGCGGCCACAGCATGGCGTGAGACATGGTCGGCGCTCCACGCAGCGTGATGCTGTCTGGCTGGTGCAGGGTGTTCCACCACTGCACACTGAACTTGATGATCGGCAGATCGACCGCCCCGGCGAGGGCAAGGATCGCGGCGGCGCGGTAGCCTCGCTGCGGGTCATCGAAGCCGCGGATCAGGGCGATGTGGCCGAGATAAAGAAAGAAGAGGACCAGCACCGAAGTCAGACGCGCGTCCCAGACCCACCAGGTGCCCCACATCGGCTTGCCCCAGAGGGAGCCGGTGGCAAGGCACGTCGCTGTCACGCAGGCACCAACGGGACCAATTTCCACAGCGGCCAGATCGGCCAGCGGATGGCGCCAGACCAGGGACAGCACTGAGCAGACGGCCAGCGCGAAATAGCCGGAGGAGGCGAGCCAGGCGCAGGGAACATGTACATACATGATCCGCACGGAATCGCCCTGTTGCCAGTCCGCCGGAGAGAAAAACAGCCCCCAGACAAGACCGGTCACGCTCAGAATCAGAGCAGGCCAGGTCAGCCAGGGTTGCAGTTTCACCCCCAGACGCAGAAAACGACCGGGATTGGCATAGCGGTGAAACAGGGCTCCTGCCCGCTCTGTCAGTGTCGGCGTCGCGCTCAAAATCTGTCGTTCCTGCCTGGGCGAGAGAGAACGCCCGTTACCGTTAGAGTAATGCCCCGATATAACGTACCATTCTGTGACACACCGCCTGCATGCGCGAAAGACGGAACGTGAACGGAGCCGGGGGGTCGTGCGGAGGGTTCTCCTACACTATCATGGAGTGTTTGGCACGGGTCGCCTGGCGCATAGGCGGCCCTCCCTGATCTCAAGACGGAGCCTTCCATGCTGTTCGCCATTATCTGCACCGACAAACCCGGCCTGTTTGAAATCCGTTCCGCCACACGCGGACAACATCTGGCTTATCTGAAAACCTATGCCTCACAGATTCAGTTCGCCGGCCCGATGATGGGTGCTGACGGCAAACCAGGCGGAAGCATGCTGCTTATCGATGTGCCTGACCGGGCCACGGCCGAAGGATTTGCCGAAAGCGATCCTTACGCGAAGGTCGGTCTGTTCGAAAGCGTCGTGATTCGCCCGCTGCGCACCGTATTCCGTGACGGAACTCTGGCCGAATGAGCCGTTCCGCCGCACGTTGCTACTGGCTGGTCAAATCCGAACCCGATGCTTTCTCCTGGGACGAACAGGTTGCCAATGATGTCGAGCCCTGGACCGGGGTGCGGAATCATCAGGCAAAAAAGAATCTTGCCGCCATGAAAGAAGGCGATCTGGCCTTCTTTTACCATTCCAACCAGGGGCGGGAGATCGTCGGCGTGGTCGAGATCGCACGCGAGGCCTATCCTGACCCGACGGCGGAAAACGGCTCATGGGTCTGCGTTGACGTGAAAGCCGTCGGGCCGATGCCGCGTCCGGTGACACTGGCTGAGATCAAAGCCGAGTCCACGCTTGCTGATCTCGCTCTCGTACGCCAGTCCCGGCTATCTGTCGTTCCGGTCTCATCCGAGCACTGGAAACAGCTCTGCCAGATGGGCGGCTGGCAGTCCTGAGCCATCGGTCTGAACCAGGTGATGTGTTCTGCGAAGCGTCACAGAAAGAGTTTCTGCATCTGTATTCTGTACTGAATGGCACGGTGCAGACTGCGTCCTGAGCAGCTTCGCAACAACCGGCAGAGAGGTCCACGTGACGGAAGATTTCATTGGGGTGGCCGACATCCGCGAGGTCGCCGGACGCGCCATGATTCATTTTGGCACGCGGCCGCCCCGCACGACAAAGCCGCCGGCCGCCGAATGTCTGGTGCTGGCTGACGGCCTTCGCCGCCCGCGGCCCGATCCGGCATTTCTTTATGGCGACTGTTCCGCGGAGTCTCTTGATTATTTTCGCGGCCAGGACGTCATGCCGCATATTTATGTTTACGGTTTGCATGATGTCACGGTGATCGGTCCCTGGTTTCAGACCGGCGCGTTGCTTGTTCAGAACGGCATCCGACTGAAATGCGGCGATATCGCGCTTAATCCTGAAGATGAGGCGTCCGTCGCACGCTTCAGTGAAGATAGTGCTGAGCGGGAAGCCGGAAACCGTGTCGTCCGCGCTGTCGATGATCCGGTCGTTCTGCTGGCTACGAATGGTCACCAGATCTATGGCCACTGGATGGTGGACTTCCTGCCCAAATTCCATCTTCTTGCCCTTGCCGGGATCAGCCTGAAGGACGTGCGGATTCTTCTCCCGACGAATATGGGAGCGTTCGGGCGGGATTTATTGCGGGTCATGGGTCTCGGTGATGAACAGATTCTGCGCCACGATCCCGATAAAGAAGTCCTTCAGTGCAGGACGCTGATCGTCCCGACAGCGATGCGACTGTCCGGCCGCTGTCACCCGATGTATGCGGACGCTGTTGCAACCATCAACGAGATGATCGACCAGACAGGGCTGGTGCCCCCCTCTTCTCTGCGGCGCGTGTACATTACACGAGGCGCGCAGTTTGGTCGGAAGCTCTACGGGCTTGAGCAGGCCGAAGACATCGCACGCGAACAGAATTTCACCGTCTTACGACCTGAATTGCTGTCCATTCCTGAGCAGGTCTCCCTGTTTCGGGGGGCACGCGAAGTCGTCGGCTCTTATGGTTCGGCTCTTCATTCTTCGATCTTCAGCCGGCCGGGCCTGCGGGTCGCCGCCATTCATGCGCAGCCACCCGTGGCATTCGACGCCCTGCAATCGGGCATTGGCGAGCGCCTCGGTCAGATCACAGGTTATATATTCGGCACGTCCATTCCGGACGACCCCTCAGGCGTCGGATTCGAAGCAGAGTCTTTCCGCGCCTGCCTCACCGGGCAGTTCAGTCATCCCAATCTTCGCAGAGAGACAATACAGTCCGATACTGCGGAGCTTCCGAATATCGCTTCCGGTCGACCGGCCATGCAAAGCTCCGTTTCGGTCTGGTCGACCGAGCCCACACCGGAACGCGAAGCCGCGCGGGGCGTCAGTGGCGTTGTTGACGGAAAGAACTGGTTCCAGACAAAGCTGGAAGACAGGCCCTGGTGGCAGGTTGATCTTGGCAGTCCGTTCAGATTGCGTGAAATCCGGGTCTTCAACCGGATGGGCACGACCGAGGTGATGGCGCGCGTTGCGGCGCTGAGCATTGCGGTCTCGCTGGACGGCAATTCATGGCGCATTCTCATGACGCCGGCGGATCACGGCGTGTTTGGCGGTAATGACGGGAATGCGCTCTGCTGGCAGGCAGATAATTTCCGGGATCCGAAGACTGATCGCAAAGGCCGGACTGCTGTGGCGGCGCGTTGGGTGCGCGTATTTCTTGAAAGCCGGGACTGCCTGAGTCTGGAACAGGTCGAAGTCTATGGCGTGCCGGTTAGCGACGACACATCATCTGCGCCCCGGTTGGAGGGACCGCTTTCCGGGTTGTTGCCTGACGATGCTTTCTGAACTCTGATCCCGACCTGCAGGAGAGGCCGGGCTCTGCCCGCACCCGGAAGGGACCGCAGGCCCCTTCACCCCGATCTGTTGACCAATAAAGCGGATTCCAAAGGCCTGCGACCTTTGGCGGGGTACGGGGCGGAGCCCCGGGGCTCTCTTTCCGTGTATCAGCCTCAATGCTGGCTGGTATTATACCAGAGGGTCTGTTCTTTGACCGGTGTAAGGTTTGATGGGTGTGGGGCTGGCAGGGCTTTGCCCTGAAACCCACCAAAGGCCTCAGACCTTTGGAAAGGCTATGTTGTTGTTACGTGTTGATCTTTGATTTTTCAAAGGGTTAGCAGAATCCGGGCTCTGCCCGAACCCGGCAGGGACCGCAGGCCCCTGCACCCCGATTGATTAATAATAAAATGGTTCCCAAAGGTCTGTGACCTTTGGTGGGTTTCAGGGCAAAGCCCTGAGAAGAAGCCAACACTTAATGACAACAGAGCCTTTGGCAACCACTTTTAATTAGTCAACAGATCGGGGCGCAGAGCCCGGATGCTCCCGGCCACAGGTCAATCTTCATAACCGCCGGTACTATGAAACAACCCTTACGCCGGATGTACCGGCTCCTTTGTTGCTCCGGCTTTTGGCGCATGGGTCTCGATGTCGTGAAAACGGGAGTAGTCGACGGAAATTCCGCCACCCGGATGGCTATGAACGATATCGACGAAGCGATGATTATTCATGACACGATCAAATGCGTAGGATGTCCGGGAGAATACGGTCTGACCCATCGCCTCGTCTGTGCCGGTCACGGTCACGATGATCTCACCTTCTTCCGCATCCAGTTCCCGGATCGTGTGCTTATGCAGCGGACTGGCTTCGGTGATGACATGCGCCAGAACGAAGGCGAAGCGCAGCACCGGCACATGCGCCTGCACAAGTAACAGCGGTTCGAACTGCCGTTCGAGATGTCCGTCATGCGTCACTGTCAGCCGCGAGAGCGCGACCTCCACGTCCAGTGACAGGATCACACTCCGACGGCAGTTCGCGATGCGGATACACAGTGCAGGCACACCGTTTTCATCCGAGATCACGGCTTTATTGCTGAAGATGATTCGTGCCCGCGGCCGGGCGATCCTGGCAAAGACCGCGCCCGTGGCAAGGGCGTTGATCATCATGCCCATCAGCACTTCCAGCGAGACGATCGTGTTCGCCACCGGGCCTGACGGCGCCATGACGCCATACCCCACGGTAGAGAGTGTCTGCACGCTGAAAAAGAACAGATCGGGCAGGGACGGCGGATGTGGCGCTGAAACCTGATCGGGGACCATTGCGTAGAGCAGCGCAAAGAACAGATTGACCGCAATGTAGAAAACGACCGCCCACAGGGTGAAACTGAACCAGTTGGCGGTCAGAGCATGATGATAAAGATCTGACCACAGGGCATCTTTCAGGCCGACCCGGACGACATCACTGTGATCTTTTTCGTCCAGCGCATGCTTTCTGAACCGGCGCACTGCCTCCTTTGTGCTGATCGACCGGGCTTTCTTTCCCTTTCTGTCGTCAGCGCCGAGCTTTTCATCTTCCGGCTCTGCCGGTTCCGCAGGATTGTCGTCCGGCTCATCTGTCTGTCCCCATGTCTTTCCATGGGCTGATGCCTGCTGCGTATTCAGACGCCGCCAGATCCGTTTCACCGCATCCTCTCCCGTCGCTCTGCAGAACCTCTCCGGACGGGCCTGCTTTTAGTCGTCCTTCCAATAAGCGGCGGATAAAATGACGACCACGGGTCGTTTATGCATGGAACACCCGCGTTTGTTCAGGTTAACAGGCAGGATTCAACACATCGTGTCTTTTCCCTGCCTGCTGACACGCAGCTTTTTTCTTTTGGAGCACGCCAGCCGTGAAAACCCAGTCCCGATCAGTCGCGCTCCGAGGCCGTGTCGTCACATTTCGCGCCAGTCCTTTCGATGTTTCTCCCTCCGACAGCCTTGTGATCGAAGAAGACGGGCTGGTTCTGATCGCGGACGGAAAAATCAGCGCGGTCGGTCCGGCCACAACCCTGCGTGATACGCTGCCTGCCGATACCGACATCGTTGACTATGGTGACTCGCTGATTTCAGCCGGTTTCATCGACACGCACGTCCATTATCCGCAGCTTCCCGTCATTGCCTCCTGGGGCGAGCAGCTTCTGGAATGGCTGGAGCGTTACGTTTTTCCGGCTGAGGCCGCGTTCGCGGACCCGGTAGTCGCAAAAGACACCGCGAAGCGCTTCATGACTGAGCTTCTGCGCTCCGGCACCACCACCGCTGCGGTTTACTGCACGGTTCACGCCCATTCTGTGGATGCCTTTCTTGCCGAATCAGATCGGATCGGCACGCGAATGATTGCGGGCAAGGTGCTGATGGACCGGAACGCACCTGATAATCTGCGTGACACCGTCAAAGAGGGTTATGACGATTCGGTACGGCTGATCGGGCGCTGGCACGGCAAGGGCCGCCAGCTTTATGCTGTGACACCGCGCTTTGCGATCACCAGCACACCGGAACAGCTTGAGGCCGCCGGTGATCTGCTCCGTCATCATCCTGGCGTTTTCATGCAGACCCACCTTGCCGAAAACACTGACGAAATCGAGGCCGTTCGTCACCTTTACCCTGAACGCTCATCTTATCTCGATGTTTACGACCATGCCGGTCTCGTCGGGCCACGCAGTATTTTTGGTCATGCCATTCATGTTGGCGAGACCGAATTCTGCCGCTGTCATGAAAGCGGTGCTGCTCTGGCACATTGCCCGACATCGAATCTCTTTCTCGGAAGCGGTGCTTTTCGCCTGTTCGATGCGCTGAATCCGCGTCGCCCGGTGCGGGTGGGTCTGGGAACGGATGTCGGTGCGGGCACATCGCTCTCTCAGCTCCGCACCATGGGCGAGGCCTACAAGGTTGCGCTGATGACCGGCCACCGCCTGCATGCGGCCCAGGCTCTCTGGCTCGCCACTGCCGGAGCGGCGCATTCCCTGCATCTCGACGATACGATCGGGACAATCGCACCGGGTTTCGAGGCAGATCTCTGTATTCTCGATCCCCGCGCGACCCCGCTTCTGGCGTATCGCACGGAACGCTGCGAGAGCCTGGAGGAGCTGCTCTTTGTACTGATGACCCTGGGAGATGAGCGTTGCGTGCGGGCTACCTGGGCGAACGGCGCACGCGTGTATGACCGTGATGGCGACATGTTTGCCTGATAGCATTTCCGGCTGAAAACCGGAGAAAACGGAGTGTCATAAAACCGACATAACACTGTCACCCAAGCTTAACCCCGTTCGGCGTCGTAACAGCTTAACAGGCTGTCATCCAACCGCGCCGGACAGAGGTCGATGCCTGTAAAAACCCGTTTTCTACTTCTTTCTGTCACCATGCTGACGAGCATCCCTCTCTTCAGTGTGTCTCCTGCGAGCGCTTCCACCACTGACGCGGAAGTTGTTGAACTTCGTCGTGAAATGGCTGAGATGCGTCATGAAATGACCATGATGCGCACGGAGCTGCATAAACAGCCGCATCAGAAGGTCGTCGGGGGACGCCATGCCGTCACATCGGCCACGCCTGTCGAGCCGAACTACAGCGGCAGGCCGGATGCCGGCATTCAGTTCGGACAGCCTACACGGACCGCGACGTATCATGCTTCCGGTGACGGACGTCCCGTCTCGGATCGTGGCATCGTCAGCTCATGGCAGGATTTCCAGCATTCCTCCAGAGACAGCGAGGAAGTTCATGTCGGCGGCATGCGGATCGGCTTCCCCAACGGTCGCCCGACGATCCAGTCCGAAGACGGCAAATATGCCTTTTCGATCGGTCTCGCCTTCCATGAGGATTTCGGCGGGTTTATCGGTGTCGCGCCACGGGGTAGTGAACAGAAGGGGAAATTCAATTCCTTCACTTCCAATGCCCGTCGCCTGCGTGTGCCGCTGACGTGGCGCTACAAAAACTGGGTTGCAAACGTCACACCTGACTTTGCGGGCAGCAACAATGACGGTGTGGTCGGGCTCTATGAAGCCAACCTCAACTATGCCGGTCTGAAAAACACGATTCTGACGGTCGGCTATTTCCAGCCGCGCGTGACGGAAGAAGACTCCGAGAGTTCCAACGACTTCGAAATGATGGAACGTCCGGGTATCACCGATATCGCACGCAGCATCGCCGCTGGCGACGCCAGGTTCTCAATCGGCGGCCTGCACTACGAAAAACGCTGGTGGGTTGCTGCTTACTTCACCGGGCAGCAGTTCGGTGGCCGGAACGCCAGCGGCTATTACGGTGGTGACGGCAATGTCGGTGACAGCCAGACCGGCGCAACATTCCGGGCCGCAGGGCGTCCGGTCGCGACCAAAAACTGGGATCTGCATCTCGGTGTATCAGCTTTGTCAGCTATCAGGCCAAGTGACGGCACAGGTGGTCGCACGTTCAAGCTGAGCCAGCGTCCGGAAGTTAATCTCGGAGAGGACAGCCTGCTCTCTACAGGCACCATTACAAACGTCGCGAATGTGTGGGCAGCGGGGCCGGAAGCCGGTCTTCGCTGGAGAAACCTGCTGCTTAAGGGCGAATACTACCACATTGGTGTTGATCGCTCCCGTCAGAACGGCGGCGCCTCCATGCCGTCGCTCGGCTTCCAGGGCTGGTATGCTGCTGCGAACTACACCCTGTTCGGCAAAGCCCGTGCCTATAACATCAAAGAGGGCGCGTTTTCCGCACCTGGCGTGCCTGAGTCCGAGGAATTCAACCCGGCAACAGGGCACTGGGGAGCGCTTGAAGTGTCCGGGCGTTACAGCGTCTCAGATCTTAACAGTCATCCTGACAGCCCGAATGGTCTTCGTGGTGGCCAGCAGACAGTCTGGTCCGGCGGTCTGAACTGGTATCCGAACCGGCATTTCCGCGTAATGGTGGACTTCAACCACTTCATTGTCAGCCGCAACAGCAACGATGGCTCTGTCGATATCTTCGGAAGAAACGGAAACTCTCTTGCTGCCCGCGTCCAGGCAACATTCTGAGGAAACAGGTTACTACTTACTTCGGAAGTTGATTTTCGGGAAATTTAAGCGACGAAATTTCCCGAAACAGACCAGACAGCGCTCCGGGGCACCGCGAGCGCTGTTTTCCGTCAGGCTACAGCCTGCATCGTTCCCCTGTCCGACATCTCGCCAACATTCCGCAGAGCGGCAGTGAGTGCTTTCTGGTCCCGCAACGCCTGGCGGAGCATGCAGACAACGCCCGGCACGCAGTTACCGCACTTTGCCCGGCACTTCTTAGCAGCATAAACTTCCTGCGGGCGCGTCGCCCCTGCGTCGACCGCAGCGTGAATATCTTTATCCGTCAAACCGTTACAGGAGCAGATGAACATCCGAACGCCTCTTGCCTACTCAGGACGCGCCAAAGAACCATAAATGCGAACGCTTCGCAATACTATTCTCAACACGATGCTGTCAGGTGACAGAAGGCAACCCTCGGAATTCTGTCCTCAGAGCCACGAAAGCGGCAGATTTGCATCCGGTTTTTTCTGATAGTGAGTGGATTGAAAGAAGGTCTGCGACCTTGCATGTGAGATCTCAGAGCATGGAAGCGCGCCCACAGGCACTGAGTTAAAGCCGACAGTGAAGTGGACTCTGGCTGAACCCGAAAGGAGTCGCGGCCCCCTTCACTCCTGTCTGTTTTGGACAAATAAGCGGGTTTGCAAAGGCTCTGTTGTCATTAAGTGTTGGCTTCTTCCCAGGGCTTTGCCCTGGAACCCGTCAAAGGTCGCAGCCCTTTGGAAACCATTTTATTATTCATCAATCAGGGTGCAGGGGCCGTCGTGCGCAGCACGCCTTCGCGTGACGGTCCCTGCCGGGTTCGGGCAGAGCCTGGATTCTGCTAACCATTTGAAAAATCACAGATCAACACTTAATGACAACAGAGCCTTTCCAAAGGTCTGCGACCTTTGGCGCGTTCCAGGGCAAAGCCCTGAGAAGGTGCCGGCACCTGACACGCGAACAGAGCTTTTACAAAGGCGCGCCTTCGCCGGAAAACGGAGCAAAACCCCGCTTTGGGCTACGTCACAGCGGTTTAACTCAATGCCTGGGTTGCACTGCACTGCCCTGATCGTTCTGTGAACATCTGAATGCGTGACTACTGCCTCACTGTTATCCACAGGCGTCACATGCGGTCCTGGCAGCTCGTCGGCAGCCACATTTTTTCAGAAAAAACGACGCATCCCGTCCACCGGGCAGCGTCGCCAGTTCAGGCAATGGTCAGAGCAGAATCCTGATCATTGCGAAAATGCTTCAGTCTTAGAACGACTGGTCATCGCCGCCACCGCCCCAGTCGTCACCGCCGCCGCCCCAGTCACCACCTGAGCCACCGCCGGCGTCGAAGCCCGGATCAACTGCCGTGCCCTGACCTGCGAACGGGTCCGACGACGCGGACGGATCGGTGCCGTAATTGTTGTTGATAATAGTTTCGCCTGGCGCACCCGTGCCCCAGCCGCCAGCGTCGGCTCCACCGTGATGGCCACTGAAGAGATCGGTCAGTGCATTGGCCGCCATCATGCCGCCCGCGACGCCGGCCGCTGTAGTGAGCGCTGAGCCAAGGAAACCAGTGCCGCGCTGCTGAAACATGCCGGGCTGGAAGCCAGGAGGCATTGGCTGCATCTGTGGCGGCTGTGCGTAGCCCTGCTGTCCGCCCCAGCCCGGAGGGGGGGCGTTCTGGGGGCGCTGCTGCTGACCACCACCAAAAAGGCCGCCGAGAAAGCCGCCACCGGCAGGTTTCTGCTGCGACTGCTGCTGGAGCGCCTGCTGGGCCTGCTGAAGCTGGAACTGAAGTTCACGGATGCGGTTCTGCGCCTCAACCAGACCAGCTTCCTGGACCACGGCCATCTGGGTGATCCGATAACGGGCTTCCGGGTATTTCTGGAAGTTTTCGGCGATGAACTGGTCTGCCTGCGGGTCGACTGGCGGCAGAGACGGGCTTGTGGCTGGCACGCTGCCGAAACCGGACTGAGGCGCGCCGCCAACCCGGGCGATGAATTTGGCGATCAGATCGCGTTCTTCGTTGGTCATCCTGCTTAACCCCTCAAGGCCGTGAAAAATCAGCTCACATCATAGTGTGGGGACAAGTGATGCAAATCGCAAGGCTGCCCCATATTGCCCGGCTATCGCCGGGACAGGCCTATTTTCTGTCGTGTCCGTAGAGAACGGTGATCTGCGCGGAGGCCAGGTGATGCTGGTTCAGCATGAAACCGATCATAGCGGGTGTTGCTTCCGCCGGGACATCGAGTTTCGGCACATCAAGAGCTGTCACCGTCAGGATGTAACGGTGTACGCGTCCGGGTGGCGGAGCTGCGCCACCGTAACCGGGGACGCCGAAATCGGTGCGGAGTTGCAGGGCGCCCTCGGGGAGGCCGCCTTTACCCGATCCGGCGCCTTCAGGCAGGGCAGTTATGCCTGCCGGGATGTTGATGACGACCCAGTGCCACCAGCCGGAGCCGGTCGGGGCATCGGGGTCATAGAGCGTGACGACGAAGCTCTTTGTCCCGGCGGGTGCGTCTTTCCACGCCAGAGGAGGAGACAGATTGCCGCCTGTCTCGCCCATACCGGAATAAACCTGCGCCTGCGGCATGGTCGCGCCATTGACGAAGGCTGTGCTGGTCAGGGTGAACGCCATGGCACTCTGTTCCTTTCTCTTTCGTGGAAGTGCGCTCCTGCGTGAAACGCGGTCCGTACTTACCAGTTCAGGCTGATGAGCCAGAATTCCTCGGAGGTGAGGGTGACGCCATCATTTGATGGCGATTCGGCGGCAGCGCTGGCCAGAGCGGCGATGCGCTCGACCATGATCATCTTGCGCTGGTGCGCTTCTGAAGATTCACTGGCTGATTTCAGCACGTCAAGCGAGGTTTTGGCTGCTTTTGCGACGCGCGCGGCGTCGAGCAGGGCATAGGACATAGAGTTTCCTTTTTTACGATCCGGAATAGTCCGTCTGCCGGAGAAAATGGCCCTGTGCGCCGGGAGGTTCAACCCCGGAAAGGGAATTGCGGGTCGGCGTGCCTGGCTGGGAAAAGGGTTGCCTCGAGAGCTGTTGTGAGGTGTGCTTCCCCTGAACTGGTATGTTTTTCTGGCGAAATACCCGAGATGGGCTTCCTGATGGGAAATTGTATGAAACAGGAGCCGCTGCCTGTGATTTGAGACCAGGGCTTTTTTGTCACCGGGCATTGAAAGGACTGGGCAACATGGTGAAAGGTGAGGGGATGAAACTGCTCTGCCTGTTTGCGTGGATCAGGTTACCGGATTCTCTGTGGGTATCGCATAAACGGACATTATGAAAATCATAATATCGAAATCCATCTGATGATCACTTATCAAAAAAAATTATTCATGTATTAATACAAGAAATATTGATTCTGTATTGTTGCATGGGAGAAGTTGCAATGTCTTTTTGCGTCGTGGGGGCCGGCTTCAGCGGAGCCATTATCGCTCGTCATCTCGCTGAACGCGGGCACAAAGTGACGCTTCTGGATGAGCGTCCGCATCTTGGTGGCAACTGTCACACTGAACGTGATGCGGAAACCGGCGTGATGGTACACCGCTATGGCCCTCACATTTTTCACACTGCTGATCAGCACGCCTGGGACTACGTCAGACGCTTCGGAACATTTCAGCCCTATGTCAATCGCGTCAAGGCCATCTCAGGCGGGCGCGTCTACACACTCCCGGTCAATCTGCTCACTATCAACCAGTTTTTCGGTACCACCATGGGGCCGAAAGAAGCCCGGGCCTTCATCGATTCAAAAGCTGATAAATCCATCACTGACCCCCGCTCCTTTGAGGAACAGGCGCTCAGCATGATCGGTCCGGAACTCTATCGTGCCTTCTTCTATGGCTACACGCGCAAGCAGTGGGGGCTGGAGCCGACGGAACTTCCCGCTTCTATCCTCAAGCGTCTGCCTTTGCGTTTCAATTACGATGACAATTATTTTAGCCATCCGTACCAGGGGATGCCGGAGGAAGGCTACACCTCTGTCATCCGGAAAATTCTGGACGTAGATGGTATTGATCTCCGTCTGTCCTGCCCCTTCGAGAGTGTTGAAGAGAAGTTCACACATACTTTTTATACAGGCCCGATCGATCGCTACTTCAGGTTCAGGCTCGGCCGACTTGGCTACAGGACACTCGACTTCGAGCGGTTCACTGACGATGGAGACCATCAGGGAACAGCAGTCATCAACTACTGTGACGAGCAGATTCCGTTCACCCGCATATCCGAACATAAGCATTTCGCGCCATGGGAACAGGACAGGTTCTCAAAGACGGTCTGTTTCCGTGAATACAGCCGTCTGGCAGGTGAAAATGACATACCTTATTATCCGATCCGTCTTGTGAGCGAAAAACGTATGCTCGACAGCTATATTGCACTTGCACGCGAACAGAAGGGTGTTTCCTTTCTTGGGCGCCTGGGCACCTATCGGTATCTTGACATGGACGTGACCATCAGCGAGGCGCTGGCGGCCTGCAATAAAATCGACAGTGCTCTCCAGGCTTCCATACCGGAATTGCCGTCTTTCTTTGTCGATCCGGGCTGAACGTTTCACCCGCAGCCTGGGTGGGCGAAAATCATCCAGCTCTGCTGATTCGGATTTCGGGATCTGTCTGAAAATTTCCTGAAGTCCGGCACCGGGCTGTTTCGATATAAAATTACTTTGGTATGAGGTGGTGATGATCAACGTATTTGTCCAGTTGAGTTACGGTTATGGTGCTAGGAACTGGAATGAAAAATTTCGCAATGGAAAAATTCTTGGAACTAACGAACCCTATGCTTATGGATATTACCGTGGAGCATCTGATAATATCAAAGTTACATATTCAGAAGACATCGCTAAAGAAAATTTATTTGAAAAATCAGTCCGGTACATAGCAAGACTTATTTTGGGCTTCGATTTTATACAGGTATGGCGAAACCGAAAACAGATCACATCCGGAACTGATGTGGTTTGGACCTATAACGAATCCCAGACTCTGGGTGTCATGCTGCTAAAGAAACTGTTGCATCTGAACCGGATCAAAGTCATCGGGCAAAGCGTATGGCTGATTGACAAATGGCCCCATAACAGGCTTCGGCAAAAATTTTATCGGTGGTTGCTGAAGGATGTTGATGTACTGACGTTCAACAGCAAGATTAACTCAGACATCGCACGGAGGATGTTTCCGGGTAATCGCGTGGAATTCACAAAATTTGGAATCCGCTGTGACGAAATGGTCCCCTATGTCGCAAAAGATGTCGGAAATATCATTGCTGTAGGCAATGACCGCAGTCGGGACTGGACGACACTGGCCGGTTGCGCATCCCAAATGATGAATACAAAATTTCTTCTGGCGACACAGAATGCATCCGCGATTGCGATCGCGAGCAAACACGTGAATATGGAAATCGCCGGACTCAAAACAAATGATGATATGGCTGCTTTTTACGCGAAAGCTATTCTTATCATTGTGCCTTTAAAGCGAAATAACTACGTGAGCGGCCTGACGGTCGTAGAAGAAGCCGGCGTGATGGGAGTGCCCTGTATTGTGACAGATACCGGAGGTCTCAGAGATTATTTCGCGGATGATATGGTTTATTTTGTTCCGCCGGATGATCCTGAAGCTTTGACCAAAGCTGTACAGGATCTCCTGCAGGACAAAGAAAGACGTGGAAAAATGGTAAAGAATATGCAGGACTATATGCGTAGCTCTCTGAATAGTGAGACTTACGTTGACGAATATGTTAGAATTACTCATCAACTTGTGTAATTTTCCGTAATTGCAATGCTGATGTTTCCTGGCGGAAAGGCTGGTGCATAAGCCGGTTTCGCCAGAGGTCTCTGCGTCAAAGCCATGCGAGGAATCGCGACAACAGCGCTTCGGGACCGTTTGCGAATTATAAGGCCGGGGCAGATTAATCTCCGGGCCTGCAGATATGCTTTGAAACCGTCCTGAAGTCAGCCTTCTTTGATTGGAAGCATAATAATACCAGCGGCTGTGAAGATTGACCTGTGGATGAGAGTATCCGGGCTCAAGCCCGGACCCGGAAGGGATCGCAGGCCCCTGCGCCCCGATCTGTTCAATAAAATGGGTTTCAAAGGCTCTGTTGTCGTTAAGTGTTGGCTTCTTCCCAGGGCTTTGCCCTGGAACCCACCAAAGGTCACAGACCTTTGGAAACCATTTTATTATTCATCAATAGGGGTGCAGGGGCCGTCGTGCGCAGCACGCCTTCGCGTGACGGTCCCTGCCGGGTTCGGGCAGAGCCCGGATTCTTCTAACCATTTGAAAAATCACAGATTAACACGCAACGACAACAGAGCCTTTACAAAAGCAAGCCTTTGCCGGGTTCCAGGGCAGAGCACTGTCAGTCCTGCACCTCCCGGCCTCACACAGGTCAAAGGCCAGACCCTCGGAATCTGACGCATTGTAGTTTGTGGCGACGCCGGGGCAGTTTCAGCAGCCTCTATGGCATTGAAGTTCATTTCATACGATTTTCTGTGCCAGTCACGAGGAAAAGAACCATCAATATTCTGGAAAACACTCACCATCAAACGATGCGACTAAACATCTAATTTATAATCGATGATACTCCGGAGGCATGGTCTGTTTTATTAATCCGTGTATCCTGTGCAGATATCAAACGAGCGTAAAACAATCTGGGGTTGCAATCCGTGAGCAAAACAATACTGATCACCTTCGCCGGACGCGAAAGCAGGATGGAGCTTTTAAGAGCCTGAATCAGAAAGCGGTTTGATTGATTTTTCGCAGAACTCTGCGGATATGGGCAATCATCAACCATGCGCAGGATGACGAGATTGTTGTCTCGACATCCTTCGT
>NZ_WOSX01000015.1 GCF_011516735.1 Acetobacter fallax
CACGACCGCTGGCCTGCCACTCAGCAACCCAGCGGATAACGCTCGACGAAGACACACCAAAACGAACCGCCGCCGCACGACGGGTCATGCCAGAGGCAACAGCCGCAATCGTGCGGCGGCGAAGGTCAGCAGACAGGGCTCGGGTCATACGGGCCGGCCTCCATACCGGCACATAGTATGAATCAGATTTCGACCAGTATGGGAATCCTTAAAATGAACCTATTAGATCGGATTGTGCTCTAGATAGCGAGAGCAGAAAGCCGTCATTCATATTATCGACCTTCATGCCAGATAAAAACGTAATTTTGGCTGCAAGCATTCTGGAAATTTTCTGGTGACACACATTGTAATTTAGGCGATTATCTGATTTGAGGCCTGTAACAGCAAAGAATTTAGGTGAGTTATTCATTGTGGCAAAGTCTATTCCATCTGCAGATTCTATACTGAAACTCAAAGATGATGCGCTTGGTTTCTGGGACGAGATTTCCAACAAGCATAAGAAAGCCAATATCCTTATCTGCGGCAAGACCGGTGTCGGAAAAAGCACTCTCATTAATGCCGTTTTCCGGGACAAACTGGCCGAAACTGGTATTGGCCGTCCCGTCACGCAGAAGCTCAGCGTCATTAGCGCCGACGGTGTGCCTCTGAATATTCTCGATACCCAAGGCCTTGAGCTTGAAGACTACCAAGTAATTCGCGACGGCGTTATCAACGAGGTCCGCCGTCGACGCGGACATGACGGTGATGATTACGTTCATGTAGCATGGCTGTGTATCGCTGAGCCAGGAAAGCGGATCGAAGACGCTGAGCTGCAGCTTGCCAAAGATCTGCGAGAGCTTGGAGTGCAGGTCATTGTCGTTCTGACGAAATCCCATTCCTTTAAGGACAACGAGTTCGTTGCCGTCGTGAAAGCTAAGTTTGAAGGGCTTGCACACACTGTGGTTCAGACCCGGGCTATTAAAACGCCTCGTTATGACGAGGATGAGAATGTTGTGGGCGCTTACAATATCCGTGGCATCGACGAACTCATCCACGTGTCCTACGAGGTTATCCCGGAAGCCCAACAGCAGGCATTTGCCAATGCCCTGAATATCGAGACCAAAGAAGGTCTTCAGAAAAAGAAGGACGAAGCTGCCAAGGTTATCACTGTCTCGAGCGCTGCAGCAGCTGCTATTGGAGCGACCCCCATTCCTTTCTCAGACGCAGTTCTGCTATTTCCGGTCCAAGCCACGATGATTGTGAAGATCTCGACTATATTTGGGATGTCAGTCACAAAAAGCAGCCTTCTTCCTGTCCTGACCACTCTGATTGGCTCTTCAGCTGCTACACTGGTTGGTAAAACAATCGTGACTGGTATTATGAAAATGGTTCCGGGTCTTGGTTCCTTCATTGGAGGAGCCCTGTCGGCCACAGTTGCCAACCGTCTAACGTTCGCAATGGGCTCGACCTATGTAGATGTATTAGTGGCCTTGACTGAGGAAGACCGTCCACTGGAACTAGGCGAAGCTCTCAATGCCCTCAAAAACAAGATCGGTCTGTAAGGGTTTTAGGAACATCAATTTATGACCGACTCAAAACTCGATGATAATCTGAGCGATGAAGCGCGAAAAATTCTTGAGGACTTCCAGTCACAGACACGGGATTTCTACAAGAAATTTCTGGCGGGCAACAATGCTGCCAATATCCTGATCTGCGGCAAGACGGGGGTAGGTAAAAGCACCCTCATTAATGCCGTTTTTGGTGATCATCTTGCCAAGACGGGAATTGGACAACCTGTTACCCAAGGCATTGAACTCATCGAGAATCCCCCCAACCCTATCCGTATCCTCGATACAAAAGGTTTGGAACTCGCGGATTACGCAACGATCCTCGACGGAATTATCGACGAAGTGAAACGTCGTTGCGGTGCAGACCCGAATGACTATGTCCATGTAGCATGGCTTTGTATCAGCAATGATTCTGCCCGCGTTGAAGATGCTGAAATACGATTGGCAAAAGCTCTGACTGATCTTGGGCTGAAAGTCATTGTCGTCCTGACAAAGGTTCGGCTTTTCAAGGACAAAAGCTTTTTGAAGCAGGTCGAAAAAATCCTTGGTCCTTATGTAACTGGTATCGTAATGACCAGAGGACTGGCCTACGAAGAAGAAGACGAAGAGACCGAAGATGATGACGGCAACCCAATCGTCCATAGGTATAAAGTCAAGGGTCTTGATGACCTCATCTCGATGTCTTATCGTTTTATTCCAGAAGCCCAGCGTCAGGCTTTTGCGAATGTTATCTCAGGTCTGAACAAAACAGCGAAAGAACTCAGGGAAAAAGAAGCCCGTAGTTTTGTCGCCAAATTCAGCGCAAATAATGCCATAGCACTACGTACAATCATGCTGCAGAACAAAGCGGACGAAGCAAATCTTATGCCGTCCATTATTTCGGCTATGTATATCAGGATCTGTTATATCTTCGGCGTTATAAATGACGGGAATGATTGTGGGAATGATGTGAAGCAGGTTGCCGAACTCGTCACAGCCCATCTTCGAGAGCATCGAGAGAAAGCAGAAGCATCAAACGTTAATACGTCCATTTTCACACTTTTCTTTTTCCCCTTAACGTTCTTCTCCTATTTGTTCCGGTCGAACGGGCCAGAAACTGGGCAGATTCAGGAGCTTCTTTCACAGGCTGGGAACCAGCTCATTGATACCATTTCGAACATGGTTCAGAACAAGGAAGAAACCACTATCAGAAGCATTTTCTTGAGATTCGGAGACGCCAGTCTCAAGGTGCTTTCGGCTCCTCCATTAAATTAGTAATATTCCTTGAATCAAGTGTCCTGAATCGTTCGGGCACGAACCCGGCGTTGGGCGCGGCGCCTGAAAACTACGTCTGGTTTCGGAAAGGCGCGAAACTCGATCGAACGGCCAGATTGAAGGCGACTGTCCGCCTGGGGCCCAAAACCGGCTCAAAGCAGATGCAACGCGGCAGATACAGTGCTTTTTACTTAAAGCACCCGTCCATCTGATTGACTCCGCTACTCGGCAGCCAGTGAAATCGTGAGCGCGCGCGACATGGTCTGGCCGGTATTACAGAAACGTTGCTTTGAATGGCGGGACGACACAGCCTTAAATTCGAAGGGAGTGTCGCCGGGTTCGCCGTCCGTTGCGATAAATTGATATACAGTGAGCATTGCGGTCGCGTGATCAGCAGGAACGCCACCCGGCCTCTCGTCGGGAGAGGTTTCGATCAACAATACTCGTAGAACGACCATCTATATCGCCACGAGCGAAACGAACGGCTTTACGTTATGGACAGTCTGCGACGGCGTGGCGGCATGTGCGACGCTGGTGCCGAGAAGTGCGGCGAGCAGGATAACCACACCTGGTCTGTAGAAAACTCCGTGTTAACCACGAACGATCTTACTTTTTATCGTGTCAGACTATAATTATCATGCCTGCTGACAAGCCTGTAACAGCGGACCTCTGATCGAAGACTGAGGGGCGGGCTGCTTTGCGCTAAACCTGTTGCTGTATCCTGCATGCACCGCCCCCCGGCTTTGTCATTCGACAAAAACGTAGATTTTCTTCACGGTCTCGATGGTTTCCCATGTGCCGACAAATCCCGGTTTCATGACGAAACTGTCTCCTGCCCGAAACGTGTGAGCTTCACCGTTATCTTCAGTGATTTTCACGACCCCTTCAAGGATATGACAAAATTCGAACGCATCGCCTTTGATGGATTTTGTCGTGCCTGGTGTGGCCTGCCACAGGCCTGTGCGTACGTTGCCATCACGTGACGTATCGAGCGGCCATGTTTTGAACTGCGGATTTCCGGCGATCAGACGATCCGGTGCAGCCTGCGATTCACGCGGAGTAAGGTCAGGGTTCAGGGGAATGGGTAAAAGCAGACTCATTGAAATCTCCGGACGCGATGCGTTCTGAAGTTTGAGCTTACTCCCGCATATGCCAGGGCTGGCTCTGAATTCTTCCCTGTGATGGCACGTTGTACCGCATCTTCGCTTTGATATGAAATTTCCTGCGCCGGAGGCGCCGGGAAAGGCGATCATCCATTTCGCCAGATCAACGCCGGGCGTCAGAATAAGAAGTCGTAGTGCGCGCCTGACCTTATCTTCCATCGTGACGTGTTCCAGGTGTGTCGACCTTCAGGAAACAGGTGAGCAGCTTTTTGTCAGGCATGAAGGTGACTGCTGACGTATTCGCAAACGACAGAGCTGCCTTATTCTGACAGAGTGTCACGGCACCTTTCGCGGAGCCACAGTCGCCGCGAACACCCTGCCCTGCCGGTAGGAGATCCGGACACGGTGGGTGGAGAACCAGTCTGAGCCGAGCAGCATGTCAACGTCTTCCGAGATGGTGGAGACAGTGAGCACCGGGTTGCGTTCAGTTTCGGTGCCGACGGTAAGGCTGTGGAAGCGGTGCCAGCGATAGACGGAGATGCGGCCATCGACGCCGGAGGTGGTGCCTCCCGGGTCGATGGCGAGGGCGTCTTCGGTGACACCTGCGGCTTCGGCGGCGCGGCGGGAGACGATGCGGGAACGGGCGCCGCTGTCAAGCAGGGCGGTGATGTCGTGGCCGTCGAGGGTGACATGCAGCAGGATGCGGCGGTCGTGCTGTTCCGCTTTCAGTTCCTGCCAGTGGAGAGGCTTTCCACTTTTCCCTTCGGTTTCCTGCGGCGGCGGGGCGTCCTCGCAGCCGGGCGGGGTGGACCAGAACGCCATACGACCGCCTGGCGCGTCGATCTCCAGGATGTCACGTCCGAGGATGTCGCCGCCGAGCAGACCTTCGACGGGGGGATGGATGTTGGGGCGGCCCGGCAGGACGCCGAGCGGAAGAGAGACGGGGCCGAATTCGGTATCGCCGAGGCGGAGGTCAGAGACGATCACATTCGGAACGACGCCGGCGGAGCCGCCGGTGCCGCTGACATGGGTGCGGGCGTGCGGATCGGGCGGGAGGTTCACGGATTGCGCGAACCAGGGGGAAATCAGGCTGCCCTCCGAGCCGGTGTCGATGATGAGACTGACCGTTCTGCCGTTGACGGCGACGGGTGCGGAAAGAAAGCCGAGGTCGTTACGCAGGGGCAGTTCGGCGTCTTTGTGGAACGGGCAGGCCGGCGTGGCGGCCTGCATGGGCCGGAGCGGGCTGATGCTGATCGCGATGGCCAGTGCGATCAGGCAGGCAGCGGGTGCTGATCTGCGGCGCCGGTCTGTGCGCGGCAGGATGGACTGAAGCCTGCGCGGCATGACGGACCGGCCCCTCAGCCGAGCCTGTCCGCGAAGCGATCCGTGGCTTCGATAAGGGCGGACAGGATGCCGGGCTCGGTCATGGCGTGCCCTGCGGCGTCGATCAGGCGGAACTCCGCTTCCGGCCAGGCGCGGTGCAGATCCCAGGCCGTGCGCGCCGGGGTGGCGATGTCGTAGCGGCCCTGCACGATGACGGAAGGAATGTCGCGGATACGGTCGACATCGCGGATGAGCTGGCCTTCGGCGAGCCAGCCTTCGTGGACGAAATAATGGTTTTCGATCCGGGCGAAGGCGAGTGCGAAGGTCGGGTCGGCATGCTGCCCTTCGATGGCCGGGGACGGCAGAAGGGTGAGCGTTTCGCCTTCCCACATCGACCACGCAACGGCGGCCTCGTTACGCTCCGCCTCGTTATCGCCGGTCAGGCGTTTGCGGTAGGCCGCCATGAGGTCGCCGCGTTCGGCCTCGGGGATCGGGGCGAGGAAGCGTTCCCATTTGTCCGGGAAAAGCCAGGCGCCTCCGCCCTGATAATACCAGAGCAGTTCCTCGCGACGGAGGGTGAAGATGCCGCGCAGGACGAGGGCGCTGACCCGCTCCGGGTGGGTTTCGGCATAGGCGAGCGCCAGGGTGGAACCCCAGGAGCCCCCGAAGACGACCCATTTTTCGACACCGATCATCTCGCGGAGGCGTTCGATATCGGCGACGAGATCCCAGGTGGTGTTTTTTTCGAGCGAAGCATGAGGCCGCGAACGACCACAGCCGCGCTGATCGAACAGGAGAATGTCGTATCGGGTGGGGTCGAACATGCGGCGCTGGCCGGGCGTGCAGCCGCCACCAGGGCCACCATGCAGAACCACGGCGGGCAGGCCGCCGGGCCTGCCGCAGCGTTCCCAGTAAACGAGATGCCCTTCGCCCGTTTCGAGCAGGCCGTGGGCATAGGGCTCGATTTCCGGATACATCCCGCGAAAGGCTGGTGTCTGATCGGTCATTCCTGGTCTCCTGCGCCGGCTTTCGCGCGTGGATGGGCCTGTTCCCAGACCTCCATCAGCCGGGTTTCGTCTGCGAGGGTATAGCGCTGAGTCGTGGAAAGGCTGGCATGGCCAAGCAGTTCCTGAATCGAGCGAAGGTCCGCGCCGCCCTCCATCATGTGAGTGGCGAAGGAATGGCGCAATGCGTGGGGTGTTGCGTGCTCGGGCAGGCCCTCATTCCGGCGCCAGTCACGCATGGCCCGCTGGGCGACACCGGGGTTGAGGCGACCACCACGCACGCCGGGGAAAAGGGGTTCGTCCGGGGCGGGGGACGGGTGGAAGCGGCGCCAGTGTTTCAGGGCATCGGCGATGCGGGAGATCAGGGGTACGAGGCGTTCCTTGTTGCCCTTGCCGGTCACGCGCAGGAAGCCGGAGGCGAGGGCGGCGTCGAGATCGCGGATATTCAGGCTGAGGGCCTCGGAGATACGCAGGCCGCCGCCGTAGAGAAGCAGGAACAGGGCTTTGTCACGTTCCTGCGCCATGCTGTTGTGTTCGAGTGCGGCGATCGCCTCGCCTGCTTCGGCGGCTTCCGGTTTCGGCAGCGGCCGGGGGAGCGAGACTTTGGCGCGGGGTCTGGTGAGGAGTGTGGGGGCCGGGTTCTCGGTGCCCAGGTGGCGGGCCAGAAACCGGTAGAACGAGCGCAGAGCCGAGACGCGGCGGGCACGGGTGCGGGCGGCTTTGTCGCGCGTGGTGGGGGCTCTGCCGTGTTGCGGGTTGAGGGCACGGGTCTGTTCATGGGCAAGCCAGGCGCGGAGGTCAGAGAGGCTGACGGTGCCGAGGCTGGCGAGGGTTGGTTCCCGGGCATGATGCCCGGTGAGGAAGCCCAGGAAGAAGGCCAGGTCGCTGCGGTAGGCGTCGATGGTGCGGGGGGATGCGCCGCGTTCGCCGCTGAGCCAGGCGAGGAACTGTTCGAGGGCTTCGTGGCCTGTGATTTCCCTGCCGGTCATGCCGGATGGCCTTTTTCGGGCCGGCGCCCTGACCATGGCAGGGAGCGCGGCTTCCCGCCCCCTCGCCTGTTTAACACGATGGTTTGCAAGGGTCCGCGACCTTTGCGGGGTCGGGGCAGAGTCCGGGTCAGCACGACCTTATGACCTCTGGCATTAAGGCCTGCGGGGGCAAGACATGACGGGGCGATGCGGTTAGACAGAGGCATGGTACAGAGCAGCCTACTGGAACCTTTACCGACACGGAAGCGGGTGGCCGTGTTGCTGCCACTCCCCTTCCCTTACCCGCTTGACTACATGGTGCCGGCGGGTCTTTCCGACTCGCTGAAGCCGGGGGATGTCGTCACGGTGCCGCTCGGGGCGCGGCGGGAGACGGGCGTGGTGTGGGAACAAACCGCGCTGCCGCCGGAGCTGGCGCCCCCTGCCCCGCCGGAAATTGCGGCATCACGACTGCGGGCGGTGAAGGAGAAACTCGATCTGCCGCCGGTGCCCGCACTGCTGCGCCAGTTCATCGACTGGGTGGCGGCTTATACGCTGGCGCCGCCGGGGATGGTGCTGGCGATGGCGTTGCGTTCGCATGTTCGCGGCACGGAGATGGCACCCCGGGCAGGCTGGGTTCGGGGTGATGATCCACCGCCTTCGCTGCGCCTGACACCGGCACGGAAAGCGGTGCTTGAGGCCCTGGGCGCGGGCTGTGCGCCGATGACGACGGCGCAACTGACGGAACGGGCGGGCGTCGGCGCGGCGGTGGTCCGGGGACTGGCGGATGCGGGCGTGCTGCGGTCGGTGGTGATGGCAGCGGCGTCTCCGTTTGCGATGCCCGATCCGGGATATCGGCTGCCGGTTCTTGAAGGGGAGCAGGATTTCGCGGCCCGTGAATTGCGGGCGCGGGTGGCCGGGAAAGCGTTTTCCGTGACGTTGCTGGAAGGTGTGACCGGTTCGGGAAAGACCGAGATTTACCTGGAAGCGGTGGCTGAATGTTTGCAGGCGGGGCGGCAGGCGCTGGTGCTGCTCCCCGAGATTGCGCTGTCGGCGCAGTGGATGGACCGGTTCACGAAGCGGTTCGGAGCACGGCCGGCGGTGTGGCATTCGGAAATCGGGCAACGGGCGCGGCGGCTGACATGGAATGCCTGCGCGGACGGGTCGGCACGGGTTGTGGTCGGGGCGCGCTCGGCGCTGTTTCTGCCGTTTCGCGACCTCGGGCTTGTGATTGTCGATGAAGAGCACGAGGCCATTTTCAAGCAGGAAGAAGGCGTCGTTTACAACGCCCGCGACATGGCGATTGTCCGGGCACGTCTGACGGGCGCACCGGCAGTGCTGGTTTCCGCGACGCCCAGCCTTGAGACGCTGAACAACGCGGAGACGGGTCGATACCGGCATCTGGTGTTGCCGTCGCGTCATGGCGGGGCGTCGATGCCGGAGACGCGGCTGATCGACATGCGGAAGGAACCGCCGCCGAAGGGGCAGTTTCTGTCACCGGCGCTGGTGGAGGCGGTAAAGGGCACCCTGGCGCGGGGAGAACAGGCGATGCTGTTTCTCAATCGCCGGGGCTATGCGCCGCTGACGCTGTGCCGGGCGTGCGGGCATCGGATGGAGTGTCCGCACTGCACGTCCTGGCTGGTGGAGCATCGGAAACGACGTGTTCTGTGCTGTCATTATTGCGATTATATGGAGCCGGTTCCGGAGACGTGCCCGACCTGCGGAGCGGAGCACAGTCTGACGGCGATCGGGCCGGGGATTGAGCGGATTACCGAAGAATCGCAGGCTGAGTTTCCTGAAGCGCGGGTGCTGGTGATGGCCAGTGACACGATCAGCGGGCCGGCGGCGACAGCGGTCGCCGTTGCGAAGATTGCGCGGCGTGAGGTGGATCTGATCATCGGCACGCAGATTGTCGCCAAGGGCTGGCATTTTCCGCATCTGACGCTTGTGGGCGTGGTGGATGCGGATCTGGGTCTGGGGGGCGCTGATCTGCGGGCTGGCGAACGGACGATGCAGTTGCTGCACCAGGTCGGCGGGCGCGCGGGGCGGGCTGAAGCGCCGGGTGAAGTGCTGCTACAGAGTTTTGCGCCGGATCATCCGGTGATGCAGGCGCTGGTTTCGGGCGATTTCGCGGCGTTCATGGCAGAGGAAGCCGAGCAGCGGCGTCCGGGCTTCTGGCCGCCGTTCGGACGGATGGCGGCGCTGATTATCAGTTCCGAGAATGCCGATGCGGCGGAGAATGCAGCGCGGGCGCTCGGGCGGGCGGCGCCGTATGGCGAAGGGATTGAGGTTCTGGGGCCGACGCCCGCCCCTCTGGCGATTTTGCGCGGGCGACACAGGCGGCGCCTGTTGCTACGGACGCACCGGACCATTGCGGTGCAGCCGATTTTGCGACGGTGGCTGGCGGAGGTTCCGCTGACAAGTGCGGTGCGGGTGGATGTGGATGTGGACCCGGTTTCGTTTTTGTGACACTGGTGGAGGGACGTTTGCAAGCGTTACGGATAGTACACCAGAGGTTATGAAGATTGACCTGTGGCCGGGAGCATCCGGGCAGAACCCCGGCTTCATCCACCCCTTTGAAAATCCAGGCTGACACACGCAACGCGAACAAAGCCTTTGCAAAGGCTCTGTTGTCGCTACGTGTTGATCAGTGATTTTTCAAAGGGTTAGCAGAATCCGGGCTCTGCCCGAACCCGGCAGGGACCGCAGGCCCCTGCACCCCTATTGATTAATAATAAAATGGTTTCCAAAGGTCTGTGACCTTTGGGGGGTTCCAGGGCAAAGCCCTGAGAAGAAGCCAGCACTTAATGACAACAGAGTCTTTGCGAAGGTCCACGACCTTTGGCGGGATGCAGGGCTCTCTTTCCGTGTGTCAGCCTCGGTGCCGGTTGGTATCACGCAGCCGGCGGAACCACCGGCCGGGGTGGAGCAATCCGGGGAACTTCGCTTTCAGATTGAGGAACCTTACGAATCAGCCAGCGGTGGACAGAGGCAATCGCTTCATGAAAATCTGAGTTTGTGCGCCTGGAATGTTCCGCCAGTTCCGCGCGACAGGATATGACGGTGATAATGACTATTGAGAACAGACTCAGTGACAGAGACATGCTGATGGCGAAGCCGACATTGATGGTCTGCGCCCCGTCCCAGCGCGTGAACGCGCCATAAGACAGCAGAGGCAGCCCTATGGCGCTGAAAGTCAGCACACTTTTGGCGTAGAAAAGCGCCAGGAAGCGTGTAATCCATCCAACCGGCGCACTCTGCTGAGCAACACCGAAAAGACCACAGATGACATATGATAACAGGGACGGCCCGCAAACAACGCAAAAAATCGCCACCATTTCGACAGCTTCTTCATCAATGGCAATGAAGAAGTTCAGGATGGTAACGAGATACTGTCCGTATAGTGTGATCGGGTAGCCCTCGTCGGAGAACCATTCCAGCCTGACGGATGCGATGATTGCAAGAACCGTCCAGCAGAAGGCCATACAATAGAAATAAACACTTGTCCGCAGATGTTCCGGATGATGTTTTGCAAGCAGTCGCATCACCAGACCCAGAAGAATCAGAACCCCAACACTCCATACGGAATATTGAATGATGTGGATTATATGGAGCATAAAAGCCTGCGTGATAGTTTTCTGAGGAATATCATCAGCCTGATTTCACTTCATTTCTCTGATAGTATTTTTATTTATATCTGGAAACGAAAAACCCCGTTCTGACACTGAGCATTGCATAACTCAGCCTCCATTCAGGCTTTGCTGATCTGCCGCTGACTGTGTTTGCAGAGTACAGAGAGCAGCCGGACCATCTTTTCATCGTCCAGCCTCCCGATACCCTTACTTTTTTCGAGCGGGTTCACGCGCTCGCTGAAATTGTCCGGTCATCCGGGTTCGTTGCGATAATATGCAGGTCTCCTCCGGTGGCAGACCGGGCTATTTTGCCGCACAATACCTGCCACCGTTCCGCAATCTTCTGGCCGGTTCAGCACAAATCAATTTTCATCGGAAGAGCGTGTGGATCTGCGGTTTTCATGGCCAGAGACGTTTTATGTGTCGAACCCTTCCAGCACGATCTTGCCCCTGGCGGTTCCGCTCTCAAGGAAGGCATGAGCTTTGCGGAGGGTCGCGGCATTGATAGGACCGAGGACTTTGGTGAGGGTGGTTTTCAGAACGCCCGCATCAATAAGATTGGAGACTTCTTCAAGGATTTCACCCTGACGTCCCATGTCGGCGGTGTGAAAGCTGGAACGGGTGAACATGGACTCCCAGTGGGTTGAGACACTTTTGGCCTTGAAGGGCATGACGTTGAGTGACGACGGATCATCGATCAGACCAAAGCGGCCCTGAGGGGCGATGAGTTTGACGACATCGTCGAAATGCCGGTCGGTCTGCGTGATGGAGAATACGAAAGGCGGGGCGCCAGTCGGGAGGGCTTCGACCTGGGGCGCCAGCGGCTGGCTGTGATCAATCACATGGGTCGCGCCAAGATCCTCGATCCACGCTTTCGTTTCGGGCCGTGAGGCGGTGCCGATAACGATGATATTGCCGGGGCGCCGGGCGAGCTGGGTGGCCATGGAACCGACACCACCAGCGGCACCGATGATGAGAATGGCAGGCGTGATGCCGGGAACGGCTCTGGTGATATCCAGGCGGTCGAACAGCATCTCCCAGGCCGTAATGGCGGTCAGCGGCAGGGCCGCGGCCTGGGCCCAGTTGAGGGTTTCGGGTTTGTGGCCGGTGATGCGCTCATCGACGAGATGATATTCGGCATTGGTGCCCTGACGGGTGATGGCGCCGGCGTAATACACCGCGTCACCCACTTTGAAGCGACGCACGTCGGGACCGGTCGCGGTGACGACACCCGAGGCGTCCCAGCCAGGGACTTTCCATTCGCCGGGTTTCGGTTCCGCGCGCATGCGGACCTTTGTGTCGACCGGATTGACCGAGACAGCCTTCACTTCAACGAGGAGATCATGGCCGGCGGGTTCGGGGCGCGGCAGTTCGATGTCGACGAGCGACTGTTCATCGGTGATGGGGAGGGATTTCTGATAGCCGACGGCGCGCATGGCACTCTCTCCTTGACGTTCCGGTGCCCGTCCTGTGAGTCGGGGCTTTATATGGATGACATGAGATGAGCGCTTGCGAGGGTGTCCGCAAGATCGAAATCATGTGATGCTCCGGCGGTTGCTGTCGGAGCAGAGCGGTCTGAGCGGCAGGAAAAGTGTTACTCTTTTACCAGGGAACGCTGTGCGATAAATTGCCGTGAACAACGAAAATAACGGGATCTGGGACGAGAAATGGGTGGGATTTCGGATGAATTCGCGAAGAAAGCGATTGATGCTTACGGCCGGCTAAGGTCGGGTGAATTCTGGGCGATCAACGACACGGTCGAGGTCGAAGGCCTGCGGAATGCCGGTTTTTTCATGATCGTCAAAGATTCCGCTGACACGGTCAGAATCAATCTGGAGCATCATTTTCGTCTGGGATTCCGACGGTTTTTCATTCTGGACAACAACAGCACGGACGGCACCGGCGAACTGATCCTGGAGTTCAGGAAGACTTATCCTGAGGCGAAAGTCTGCTACATCACAGACTTTCAGGTGGCGTTTTTTCAGGCAAGAAAGATGGCTGCGCTGGCGGCATTCGCGGAGGCCTATCTCAGCGCTGACCCGGTGCCACTTGAGTGGCTGTTCTTCGTGGATGCGGATGAATTCATCACCTGCTGCACGCGGGACGGAGAACGCGCAGCGGCCGCTTTCAATGCGATTTTACAGGACAGACAGAACAGGGTTCTGGTTCTGAACTGGGCTCATTCAGCGCTGTATTCCAAAGCGGACCAGTGTGTCACGACATTTGGCGAGACACTGGGGACGACGACCTTCTCGGTTTGCAGGACGATCGATATTCACGTGACGAAGGTCGCGGTTCGCACGGGATACGGGCTTACGCCGGAGGACGGAAATCACTTCGTGAATGATTTCGCGATGTCCGAAGACTGCCTGAAAAGCATGACGGAAGCCGGCTTCATGATGCTGCATTTCCCGATGCGGTCGACGAATCAGATCAGACGCAAAGTCGATCAGGGTGTAGCGGGACTGGGCGACACCGATCTGCCTGAAAGCACGGGCGCGCACTGGCGGCATTACCACAGGCTTTACACGACACACGGCGAGGATGTGCTGAGGCAGATCCTGATGGAACACGTCAACGGGTGTCTGTAAGGCGCTCCGGACTTTATCCGAACCCGGCGGGGGACCTTCTGCCACCCCGATCTGTTTGATCGACAAGCCGGTTTCCAAAGGTCTGCGACCTTTGGTGGGTTCCAGGGCAAAGCCCTGAAAGAGCGCCAGCACGTCATACGAACAGAGCCAGCACGAAGGCTCTGTTCGTATGACGTGCTGATCTTTTATTTTTCAAAGGGTTAGAAGAAGATCGGGCTCTGCCCGAACCCGGAAGGGGTCGCAGACCCCTTCACCCCGATCTGTTGAGTAACAGGTCGGTTTCCAGAGGTCGGCGACCTTGGGAGGGATGCCGGGGCGGAGCCCCGGGGTTTTCTTTCCGCGTGTCAGCCTCAATACGGACTGGTATTACTGCTCAGCGGACGGCGGCGGAGGAAGCTGGCGGATCTGAGCAGCGATCTGATCGGATGCCTGTCCGAGCAGGGTGCTGAGCGCGGAGACGAGAGCTTCCGTGCCACCCGGAGCCGGAGTTTTCAACAGGATGGACTGGTTGGTTTTCGGAGCATCCGACTCTTCGCGGTGAACGGCGGTCTGTGCTTCGAGCACAGCGTTGCCGGCATCGTCACGGGCGAAACGGGTGATGACGAGTTCCACATAGGCCTGCGGGGTTGTGGCCGTTGCGTCATCCTGCACGAACAGACTGATACCGGGCAGACGCTGAGCCAGATCTTTGGCCACCACATGCGGGATCTGCTCGATCAGAGGCGCCGACCAGGAGTCTGTAGCGGAAATTCTGAGCTTGTAGCCGCCGTCACTGAGAACAATCCGATCCCGATCCAGAGCACCGGAAATGGTGGGTTTACGAACCTCGACCACGGCGGGCAGCGTCGTGACGGGTGTGAACCCGAGCGGGACAGGCTGAAGCGGTCCGGCAACAGGAGCCAGCGTATAGAGCGATGGCGACGAGGAACTGCACGCGGTGAGAGTCACAGCCATGGTTGCCATCAGTGTGGTGGCCATGGCCACCCTGGTCAGGGATGCGCGCAGGTCTGAGCGACGTGTACCGGAGCGCCCGGTGGAGGAGTGGGTCAGATCCATGGCTTAGCGTCCGGTGACAAGGGCTGAGGGATGGTTGGTCAGGAACTCGGAGAGGAAACGCAGGGAACGCGCCGTGTCGCCGAGCTGGACCACCATTGATTGCAGGCTGCGGTGGAAATCGTTGTCGCCGCCGTAGCTTGAGAGCAGTTTGTTGGCGTTTTTCATGGTTTTATCGAGCTGATCGCTCATTTCAGGCAGACGCTTCATCAGCGGCTTCATGCCCTGATTCGTGTTGTCGAGCAGGCTGTGCAGACTCCGCAGGGAGTCACGCAGCTGAACAAGCGATTCCTTCACTTCCGGGCTGTTGATCTTCTGATCGGCATGCGACAGCAGATTGTTGGCATTGTTGCCGATCTGCTCCAGCGGCATCGCGGCCAGTTTGTCGGAGACGGTGGAAAGCGACTGCATGATACCCGCCATGCCGCCAGCCTGCCCCGGGATGATGAGTGTGCCACCTTCCATGGCGGCGGCGACCGGCGTGGCATTTTTCACGAAGTCCAGCGAGATGTTGGTCTCGCCTGTCAGCATGCTCACGCTTGCGGCGGAAGCGCGCAGGCCGTTTGCGACAAGAGCTTCCATGAGCGGCGCCATGGTGTCCTGCCGGATTTCGTCCGGCGCGAACACGCGCTCGGGCTGCATGTCCATGGCGACGCGCACTCTGGCCTGACCGGTTTTCCGGTCGATCTGCAGTTTGACGTTGGTGACGGAGCCAACCTGGATGCCGAACATGGTGACGGAACTGCCAACAGCGAGGCCGGCGACGGAGGATGAGAGGTATGTCGCCGTCTCAAGGCGCTCATGATAGCCGGCGTCATCCGCTCTGTCTTTGTCGTCATAGAGCTGGAAGATCGTATTGGCCGGGGCTTCCTCAACAGACTCGCCGGTTGTTCCGGGGCTACTGAGAGAGAACGCGATACCACCGGAGAACAGGGCCTGGAGGGACTGCATCTGGACTTTCAGACCACCGGCGCCGAAGCCGACTTTCACGCCGGACGCATTCCAGAAACGGGTGTTTGTCCGCAGGTAATGATCGTAAGGATCGCGCACGAAGAACTGGATAAGCACAGGACCGATGCCGCCGGGCGGGAGGGTGTAGCCGAGAACTTCACCAACATCGACATCACGGAAGAAGACGGGCGCACCGGGACCGATGGAGCCGATGGAGGGCGCCACGAGGGAATAAGTCCGGCCAGGCTGGTTGGACTGCATGCCGGGAGGCGTTTCGAGACCGGTGAATTTTGTGGCCTTTCCACCGCCGGCACCGCCGGGATCGAAGGCGATGTAAGCCCCTGAGAGCAGGGTTTCGAGGCCTGTCACGCTGGCGCCGTTGATGCGGGGGCGCACGACCCAGAAACGGGATTTATCGCTGAGGAGACCGGACGCGCTGGCGTTCATCTGCACGCGGACATCCACATGGCGCATGTCTTTTGACAGCGTGATGGAGTCGACAGTGCCCAGGGTGACGGCCTTGTTCTTGACCTGTGTCTGGCCGCTGGTCAGGCCATCAGCGGTGTCGAATGTGATGAGGATCTCGGGGCCGCGATTGTAGAGGCTTTTCCACAAAAGGAAGACGGCGATCATGACCGAGATGATGGGGATGACCCAGATGATCGAGAAACGGGTCCGGGCCACTTTTGCCGTGGGCGGAGAATCCGGATTTCCGGGATTGTTCTGTTCCGAAGTCACGCTCGCGCCGGCTCCATTTCGTTCTGACTATTGGCGCCTGCAGTGTGCACGACACCTGTTAATTCATTCCGTTCGGGGGGTTCGTCTTCTGTCACGGGCCCGTTATAACCGGCGACATCCCACATCAGTCTCGGATCGAAACAATGAACCGCGAAGATGGTGATGACCACCACGGCGGCGAACGACACGACACCTGCATTGGCCGTGACATTGGCCAGCGAACTGAAGCGAACGACCGCGACGAGAATCGAAATCATAAAGACGTCGATCATCGACCAGCGCCCGATGACATCGATGACGCGGAAGAGTTTGGACCGGAAGAGCAGCCCGCGCTTCGATTTCCGCGATGTCTGGATGATCATGAAGCCGAGGCCGAGGATCTTGGCGACCGGCACGGTGATGCTGGCGAAGAGCACAAGCAGGGAGAGCGGGATCATACCGTCCTGCCAGAGTTCGATCACGCCTTCGACGATGGTGTGTCCGCCACCGCTGCCGACCTTGATGACGGTCATGACCGGGAAGAGATTGGCGGGAAAATAGAAGATCAGGGCGGACAGCACCAGCGCTGTGGTGCGCGTGATGCTGTTGGTTTTCCGCCGCTGCATGGTGTGTCCGCAGCGGGGGCAGTTTCCGACGATGTGGGTTTGCGGAACGGGGCTCGGGAAAGCGCCGACGAGGCCGCAGGAATAGCACGACAGCATGTTCTGCGGTGGTGGCATCCCGATGTCCCGGACATGGACCCGGTCCACGACGACACGCGAGCCATCCGGCCGTTCCAGCGTTCCTTCCACCCGGCGACGTTTCCAGATGAGGTCCTTATCGAGTGTCTGGTCGGTGGCAGCCATACTGATCATAAGCCCGGCGATCAGGTAGGCGGCAGCGCCAACCTCGACATGGGCGAGATCCACGAGCTTGGTGTAAGCCACGAAGATACCGAGGATATAAACCTCCATCATCGACCAGGGACGGAGCTTTTCATACCAGGCGAGGAGATTGGGCGCCCAGTCGGGCAGTTCCTCGAAGAAGGCGGATGTCAGGATCAGCCCCATCATGGCAATGACGACGCCGGGGGCAAGGATGGTGACGAGACCGACGAGCACGCCAACCTCTCCCCAGCCTTCATGCAGAAGTTCCATCGGCCCGGTGAGCAGATCGACCGAGCGCTCTCTTCCGTAGAGGTTCAGGGTCATCAGCGAGGAGGCTATGGTGGCAAGGTAGAGCGCGGCAGAGGTGATGCAGAATGCGAGCGGCGTTGCGATCGGGGCTGTTTTATTGCGCCGCTCAAGGCTCTGACCACAGCGTGTGCATCGCGCGACGCTCCCTGGCGCCAGTTCCCGGAGAACCTGAAACTCCCCGCAACAGGGACATTCCACGAGACCTTCAATGACTTTGACGTGGGCGGAATACCTCCGCTTCCGTCGGGCCAGATTTATGGCGCCACGATAGAGGCGGGTGGAGAGTGAGGACGACATCCGCCTGTTTTATCCTGGACGGGCCGTAACAGATAGGCTGAACCGATATTGCAGCCATGTCCGGGATCGGTTATAGGGCTGCCACGCAACGGGCCGACATAGCTCAGGGGTAGAGCAACTGATTCGTAATCAGTAGGTCCTCGGTTCAATTCCGAGTGTCGGCACCATTGTTTTTCACGAAAACACAAAGACTTAACTGAATCTGATTTATTCAGTTTCCGGTTTCAGGCCGGGTCGTGTCCTTATTCCCTGCCTGTTTGCCCCATATCGTCGCCACAGTATGTCCTGTTCCGCTTTCGGGCTGCTCCGGCGGAATATTACAGCATGATTTACTGATCCGCCTTATCCGGCTTCACCATCGGACGGCCCCGTCCCTTTGATGGCGGCGAGAAGGACATGGGGCACGTCAGCCTGGGGAACGCCCAGTTGCCGGCAGACGGCTAGCACCATTGCGGCCGCGATTGTCTGTGGAGAGTCATCCGGGCCGCACACGGCGCTGCCCGTAATGACGGTTTCTATCGCGCACATAATTTCCGGATCTTCGGTCATGACGACGCCCTGTGTGTGAGTGGTTCTCTCTCAACGCACGCAGTTTCGCCGGGATTGCACGGCAGACGATTGTGATAATTGTGTCTGGTTTTCTATCTGGTTTTATACAAACTGCGTTATTCTGAACGCTTTTCTGCCGTATACATCCGGGCTGCCCGGAATGTTTCGGCGACCTCGGGAAAGATGAGTCAGCTTTTGACGGCATGCCAGAGCGGGGCGTTACCCGGCAGCGTTTTCAACATTTCGTGAGCTTTGATTTTAAGCGGTAACAGAACCTCCGTAAACGGGGCCATTCCGGTCAGCCGGTCGCCACACATATTTCAGGTCATAATTTTAACGAAATCAAAAACTTATATCTTATCCTCCGACGCTCCACTCCCGGAATGATCCCCTCGCGCCAGGCATGTTTGTCTTCCACCTGACACCGACTCTGAAGTGGCTGGCGGCACAGAAAAATCATGGTTATGGTTTCCTCACTTCAACCAGCAGAGGAGGGCGTGTCATGGCCTGGAATACTCCGAAAATCACGGAAGTGCCTCTGGGCGCTGAGATCAACAGCTACGTTTGCGGCCAGAAGAAATAAGGTCCGCAGACCATGCTGAAGCGTCGCCAGCCTCGCGCTGGCGGCGTTTTGCTTTTATACCCCTGATTCCATGATTGATCTTGTCGTGCTTGGCGCCGCCGCGGGTGGTGGCTTTCCTCAATGGAACTCGAATGCGGAAGGATGCCGGAGGGCTCGTGCCGGTGATCCGGCAGCTCCCGCCCGAACGCAGGCGTCCATTGCCGTCAGTGGTGATGGAGAGCACTGGTTTGTCGTCAATGCCTCACCAGATCTGAGGCAGCAGATCAGTCAGACGCCAGTGCTGCATCCAAAGACCGGACTGAGATCGACGCCGATTGCCGGGGTCATCCTGACGGGCGCGGAAGTGGACACGATCACAGGTCTGCTGACGCTGCGGGAGCGGCAGGCCTTTGAAATTCTCGGAACCCGGCAGGTGCTGGATCAACTGGATGCGAACCCGATCTTTGAAGCGCTGAACCGGTCGGTTGTCGCGCGACGGGAAATTGCTCCCGATCAGACGGTTCGGCTGACGACTCAGGGCGGGCGGCCAGCCGGGCTGGAGATCACGCTGTTCGCGGTTCCCGGGAAGGTGCCGCTTTATGCCGAAACGGGCGAAAATCCGGCAGCCATCATGGAGAATGGCGAGACGGTCGGACTGGAGATCACGGATGGCCGGTCACGGGTGCTGTTCATTCCGGGCTGCGCGGCAATGACGGACCGGTTGCGGACACGGATTGCCGGAGCGGATCTGGTGTTGTTCGATGGCACGCTGTGGCAGGATGATGAGATGATCCGCGCCGGGCTGGGCGAAAAGACCGGCAAGCGGATGGGGCATATGTCCGTCAACGACACGGACGGCACGATTGCAGCGTTTCGGGATCTGAACGTCGGACGGAAAGTCCTGATTCATATTAACAATTCCAATCCTGTTCTACTGGCGGATTCGTCGGAACGTGCCGAAGTCGAGGCGGCAGGATGGGATGTTTCCTTTGACGGCATGAGGATCACGCTATGAGTGATGCGCTTCTCTCCTCTGACGATCTTGAAGCGGCGCTGCGGGCCATCGGGGCTGAGCGGTATCACAACCTGCATCCGTTTCATCGCGCGCTTCATGACGGGAAACTGAACAGGGGACAGGTCCAGGCCTGGGCGCTGAACCGCTATTATTATCAGGCGAGTATCCCGGCGAAGGACGCCACGCTGCTGGCACGGCTGCCGACGGCGGAACTGCGGCGGGAATGGCGGCGGCGCCTGGAAGACCATGATGGCGATGCGCCCGGAACCGGTGGCGTTGCACGGTGGCTTCGGCTGACAGACGGGCTCGGACTGGACCGGGCCTATGTTGAGTCGCTGGACGGGCTGCTGTCCGGCACGCGGTTTGCGGTCGAGGCCTATGTGCATTTCGTGCGGGAGCGATTGATCCTGGAAGCTATCGCATCGTCTCTGACGGAGCTGTTTTCGCCCACGATCATCAGCGAGCGCGTCTCGGGGATGTTGCGGAATTACGATTTCATCACCCCCGAAACCCTGGCGTATTTCACCCCGCGTCTGACACAGGCGCCACGCGATTCCGATTTTGCCCTGGCTTACGTGAAGGAACATGCGCGGACCGTGGAGCAGCAGCAGGCGGTCCTGGCGGCGCTGAAGTTCAAGTGCGGGGTTCTGTGGTCGATGCTGGATGCGCTGGATTATGCGTATGTGGTGCCCGGGAATATTCCACCGGGTGCGTTTCGGCCTTCGTGATGGACGACATTTCCGAAGATCGGGTGCCAGCTTTCGCACGGGGAACACGTCTGCAGCGGGACCGGGTGCGTGAGCAGTGGGTGGTACAGGCCCCCGAGCGGGCGTTTCTGGCTGATCCGGTTGCAGCGGAGATTTTGCAGCAGGTTGATGGTGAAACGCCATTGCGAACAATCATCGACGGATTGACCGCAGCGTTTGAGGCGCCACGTGAGGTGATCGCCCGGGATGTGCTGGCGCTGGTAAGCGATCTGGCGGATCGGCAGGTGCTGATATGGAAGACGTGACTACGGCGAACGTGCCCCCTGCCCTTTCAACGCCTGCTCCGCCGATGAGTTTGCTGGCGGAACTGACGCATCGGTGTCCATTGCAATGCCCGTACTGCTCCAATCCGCTGGGGCTGGAGCCGAAGGCCGGGGAGCTTTCGACAGACGAGTGGCGCCGGGTTCTGGATGAGGCCGCCGCTCTCGGGGTGTTGCAGGTTCATTTCTCGGGCGGAGAACCGATGGCGCGAAAGGATCTGCCTGATCTGGTGCGCCATGCGGTGAGAAAAGGACTTTATACAAACCTGATCACATCAGGGGTTTTGATGGATCAAACCGCTCTGGACCAGCTGGCCGCCGCCGGTCTCGATCATGTCCAGTTGTCGTTTCAGGATGTGGACGAGGCGGGTGCCGGGCGGATCGGCGGGATGAACGGCGCACAGGCGAAGAAAATTGAGGCCGCGCGGCTGGTTGTCGCGGAGGGGATGCCGCTAACTCTGAATTTTGTCGTTCACCGGCTGAATGTGGCGCGTATTCCGCAGATGTTTACTCTGGCCGAAGAACTTGGTGCCCGGCGGGTCGAGATTGCACACACGCAGTATTATGGATGGGGTTTGAAGAATCGGTCGGCATTGCTGCCGACGCGGGCGCAGCTTGAGCAGAGCGAGCGGGACGTGGCAGCGGCGCGGGAGCGGTTCGGAACCCGGATGGCAATCGATTTTGTCACGCCGGATTATTACGCGGATGAACCGAAGCCGTGCATGGGCGGCTGGGGGCAGCGTTTTGTGAATATCACGCCCTCTGGCCGTGTGTTGCCGTGTCACGCGGCGGAGACGATTCCGGGCGTGGAATTTCCTTCCGTGCGGAAAGCCTCTCTGTCCGGAATCTGGAACGAATCTGACATTTTCGCGATGTTTCGTGGAACGGACTGGATGCCGGAGCCATGCCGGTCCTGTGACCGGAAGGAAATCGACTGGGGAGGATGTCGCTGCCAGGCACTGGCGCTGACCGGACGGGCCGATGCGGCGGACCCGGTGTGCCGGCGCTCAGAGGATCGGGCGACGGTGGATGTTGCGCTGGCGGAAGCCTCCGTCGGGGCAGAAGACTTCGTGTATCGGCGGTATATGAGACAGCCCTGACCAGATCCTTCCCTCCGCACTGATGCAGGCGTGAAGGAGCCGGTGTCTGACGAAAAAATCGCCACCTCCGTACCGCAATATCCGTTTGATACTTCCACTGCGAAAACATGCACGCAACAGGATAATTCTGCGCTGACAGCGCCTCGTAATTAATTTTGGGGAAAGCATCCGTCTCTAGTGTGACAGCATGAGCCTGATCCACACATGATGCGCCCGTAGCGAGCATGCCTGACAGAAAGCGCTTCCCCACACGCCAGGACCTCCGGTCCCGCGCTCTGCTGAGTCGATGCGGGCTGATGACTCCGGGTCTGTGCCTGTTCGCACTGATGATCCAGACTGCCAAAGCCCAGAGCCTTGACTATTCCGGTTTCGAGACGCTGTTCGGTGAACCTGTCACATCCTCTGCGACAGGCAAGCCCCAGCGGGCCAGTAATCTTCCCACCGACATGCAGATCATCACCGGTGAACAGATTGAAGGCTCGGGTGCCCAGTCTGTACCGGAAATACTGAGAATGGTCGCCGGCGTGAATGTTCGGCGATATTCGACGCTCGGGGCCAACGTCTCGATCCGCGGCGATGACGCGGCTGCCGGATCACGAACGCTGGTTCTGGTGGACGGGCGACAGGTCTATCTGGACGGTTACGGCTACACCGACTGGGGACTTCTCCCCGCCTCCCTGCATGACATCAGACAGATTGAAGTGGTTCGCGGGCCAAACTCGGCTGTTTACGGTTTCAATGCGTCCGGAGGCGTTATCAATATCGTCACGCGCGATCCGCTTCATGAAAACAAAAGCTATGTCCATATCGGAGGCGGGAGCCTGGGAACGTTCGGAGGCGAACTCGTGGCGTCCCACAAATTCTCTGACCGTCTGGCTGCCAAATTTTCCCTGAATGGTATGCAGTCAGACGAGTATGAAGATGCTCGCGCACGCAACACCGGCACCAGGGTTTTTGCCCTGAACTCCTCTCTTGATCTGAGAGGCCAGATCACGCCCCGTATCGACTGGAAACTCTCAGGAACGATCGGTCAGGACAAATCACCGTTCTGGCTGGATATCGGCGATTATATCATGAGCGAGCCCATCTCGAAGAGTCTGGAAGGAAAGATCAATGCCGATACAGGTTTAGGACTGATTGAGTTCCGGGCCTATCATAATAGTTTCAGCAGCACCAACGCGGCCAGTGTCGGCATTGATGGTTACTCAATTCCGATCGATTTTACCTACAATCTTGGCACGACAGACGCGCAACTCTCCGACACGATCGCTCTCGGCAACAAAAACGATCTCAGGCTGGGCGTTGAATATCGCTACACGACTCTGAATGCCGGGCAAAGCGGGGTCGGCGTAGCCAGCGGCTACGATATGCTCGGGGCCGCCTCGGCAGTCTGGGATTATCGGATTTCACCAAAGCTGACGATGACAAATGCTTTTCGCATAGACGCGTTTTATGTTCCATCCCTGCGCAACTCCGGCTCCGCGGCCTTTTCTGCCGCCCCGGCCCATCACTATGTCGCACCAAGCTTCAACAGCCGCCTGCGTTATGACGCGGGAAATGCAGGGATATTCGGACTGAACGTCGCCCGGGGAATCCAGCTGCCCGCACTCTTCGAGTTTGCACCAAACGCTTCTCTTGGCCCCGTGGCAATCATGAACAACTCGTCACTCGTGCCATCCACCACAATCAATGTCGGATTGAATTATTCGAGAAAAATTGTGCCACTCAATGCGAATTTCACTCTGGCACTCTTCGCCCAGCGTACCGTCAACATGCTCGGAACACCTTTTGCATCCAATTTCATCTTTACGCCTCCGGCCACTCTCGTCATTCATCCGGCAAATTATGGTCGCGTGGACGATGCGGGAGGCGAGGCACGCCTTGAAGGCACCACTTCATTCGGCCTCAACTGGGATGTTTCGTATGCAATGACATCGGTGCGCGACCTCGCACAGACGTCACAGATCAATTTCGAGCGGCAGACGCCGGTGAACAGCGTCATTGGTGGCTTTTCATGGAAACTTGGAAAATTTGACCTGAGTTCCCATGCCCGCTGGCAATCGCACTATCAGGATGTCTCCGCGAATTTCGTAACAATGACCCTCGACAACGTCATGATCCATGATTTTGTCACACTGAATGCCCGTGTGGCCTGGCATTTCAGAAAGCACTTCCTGCTTTCTCTGAGTGCAGACCAGATGGCTGACTCTGCCCTGCGTGAAACAGCAGGGCTCAGGATTCAGCGCAGACTGACGGGCGGGCTGACCGCACAGTTCTGAGGCCCTTTCACCCGACCAGCCGCATCCCGGCTTTCAAACCAGGGAAACAGATGCGGACATCAGCCTGCATCTTTGATCCATTCCGGATGATGCGGCACGGCGATGTCGCGCCCTTTGAGCATCATATCCCAGTAAACGCGGGGGAAAACTTTCGTCTTGAGCATCCAGGCGAAACTGCTCGGCTTACGCTGGTCATAAGGGAAACTCGGAGCAGGTTTGCCGCCATAGAGAAATTCAGCCAGCACGACTTTTCCATAAGCCACCGTGAGCGGACACGCGCCATAACCATCATACGAAGCTGTTACAGGAGTGCCTTCCAGAGAGGCCAGAACGTTTGCGGCAACAACCGGCGTCTGGGCACGGGCGGCGGCGGCGGTTTTGGCATTGCTGGTGCCGATCACATCGCCGGCGCCGAAGATGGTGTCGTATTTAACGTGACGCAGCGTTGAAGGATCAACATCGACCCAGCCAGCAGCGTTGGCGAGAGGGCTGGATTTGATGAAGTCCGGCGCGCTCTGCGGCGGGGTGACGTGCAGCATGTCGAAGCTGCGGGTTTCACGCGAGGTCGAACCATCCGGGGCCGTGACCTCGAAGATTGCCGTTTTGGTTTTGCCGTCCACGGCAACGAGGTTGTGTTTGTAGAACAGATCCACGCCGTAATAATCGACAGCGAACTGAAGTGACGGCCGGTAATAGTTGACGCCGAACAGAGCATCTCCGGCAAGCAGGAATTCAACCTCCGTGCGGTTGAGACTGCCTTCCTTCCGCCAGAAATCCGAGGCGAGATAAACAATTTTCTGGGGAGCTCCAGCGCATTTGATGGGCATGGGCGGCTGGGTGAACAGGGCTTTGCCACCATTCAGGGTCTGAATACAGGTCCAGGTGTATTCGACATGCTGCATCGAGTAGTTGCTGCACACACCGTTCTTTCCGAGCGTATCGCTCAGGCCTTCGATCCTGTCCCAGTCGAGCTGGAGGCCCGGACAGACGACGAGGCGTCGGTATCCGATGCGTTTGCCGTCATCCAGGGTAACGATGTTGTCTTCCGGCTGGAAAGACGCAGCCGATGCGCGGAGCCAGGCGACACCATCCGGGATCAGGCCGCCTTCCTGGCGAAGGGTCTGTTTCAGAGACATGACGCCGGCACCGACAAGGGTCCAGCCAGGCTGATAGGCATGGGTGGTGGCGGGATCGACGATGGCGACGGAGAGCGACGGACGTTCACGGCGCAGTTTTGCGGCAATGGAGATGCCGGCAGCACCTCCGCCGACGATCAGAACGGTGAACTGCTGATCGGGCTGAGACGGGGTTGCATTCGCTGGGGTGCCTGAGGCTGCGGTGTCGGTCATAACCGGCGCTCCTTTTTCTGCTTTTACGACGTGAGCGAAGACGCGCACGGTGCGCTCATCCGGTCGTCGGGGCAACCGGGTTCTGACGGAACTGAGAGCGGGGTAGCCCCGACTGAAAGACGGGTTGCCGTCAGTCCGCGAGAGTATCGAGGAACTGGCTGAGCCGAAGGACAACATCTTCCGAAACCGGCAGAAGCGGCAGCGGAAGCGGTCCCGTCGGGATACCGCGCAACCCGGCGATGGCATAAACGATACGCAGACTTCCGTGGGTCCGGACAAGCGCCCAGAGCGGTTCGAGCGCCTGATTGAGTGCTGCGGCTTCCCTGATCTCACCATTCTGGCTGGCGCGAGTGAGCCTGAGAACGGGGCCGGGCAGAACGCCGGCCAGGGCGCTGTAAAATGCTGCGGCACCGGCCTGCATGGCGGAGGCGATCGCCCAATCTCCGCTATAGCCGATGGCAAAACCGTCCCGGCAGAGAGGCTGAAGGATGGTGCGTTCGGCGGCGATATCGTCATGAGCGGGCAGAGTCATCTTCACGCCGGTAATACGCGGCTCCTGCGAAAGGCGCGCGATCAGACTGTGGGTGAAGGTGAAATGGGTGGTTGAGGGATTGTTGTAGATGCACAGCGGCAGCCCGGTGCTGGCGGCAATGGTCCGGTAATGGGTAAAGGCTTCGTGCCCGGTCAGCGGTGTGTAGGACACCGGGGCAAGCAGCAGGGCATCGGCGCCAGCGCGTTCGGCCTCACGCGCAAGGTCACGGGACCAGTCGGTTCGCACAGTGCTGACGCCGACGATGAGCGGCTTTCGGCCCACGACGGCTTCAACCCCAACAGCGACAGCACGGTTGCGTTCGGCCCGGTCAAGATAGGCGTAGATGCCTGTGCTGCCCAGGAGGCCGATGGAGTCCACGCCAGTCTGAGACAGAGAATCGAGCAGGCTGGCAAGCGCGCCGGTGCGGACCCGACCATCCGCATCAGCGGGCGTCGGGACGAAGGCTGAGAGACCGTGGAAGGGTGCGGAGGGCATGGCGGCGAGTCCATAACGGAGAAGAGAGCACGAACAAAAACGCCCCTGTTCCGGCTGGAACAGGGGCGCTGAGATCAGATTTTCCAGGCGGCTTATGCCGGTGCCTGATCATCCTTGATCCAGACCTCGACAGGCCCCTGAAGTTTCATGGCCATCGGTTTACCACGACGATCAAGGGTTTTACCAACGGCGACACGGACCCAGCCTTCACTAATGGAGTATTCCTCGACATTGGTTTTTTCCACGCCCTTGAAGCGGATGCCGATGCCGCGCGCGAGAAGCGCCTCGTCATAGAACGGGCTGTCGGGATCAACGGAAAGACGGTCGGGAATTGTATCGGTCATGAACGACTCTGCTGTTTGCTGTGTGAGAACGGACCGGATTTCCAGGACAGGAAACCCGGTCGTGTTTTCTCAGACGCCGCGGACGACGATGCTGGCGTTGGTGCCACCGAAGCCGAAGCTGTTGGACAGCGCGACATTGACGTTACGCTGCTGCGCGTGATGCGCGACACGGTCGATGGCGCTCTCTCGCGACGGGTTATCGAGATTGAGCGTCGGCGGAACGACGTTATCGCGAATCGCGAGCAGCGAGAACATGGCTTCCACGGCACCAGCCGCACCGAGCAGATGCCCGATTGCCGATTTGGTGGAGGACATGGCGAGCTTACCGGCATCTTCACCGAACAGACGCTCCACGGCCACAAGCTCAAGATCATCGGCCATGGTCGAGGTGCCATGAGCGTTGACGTAACCGACCTCGGCAGGGGTCACACCCGCGCTTCTCAGCGCGGAATTCATGGCACGATAAGCGCCTTCGTGACCTTCGGCGGGCGCGGTGATGTGATGGGCATCACCGGACATGCCGTAACCGACGATTTCGCCATAGATTCTGGCACCACGGGCTTTGGCGTGCTCGTATTCCTCAAGCACGACGATGCCGGCGCCTTCGCCCATCACGAAGCCGTCGCGATCACGGTCCCACGGACGTGAGGCCTTTTGCGGGGTTTCGTTGAAGGAGGTGGAGAGCGCACGGGCTGAGCAGAACCCGGCGATGCCGAGCTTGCAGACAGTGGCTTCCGCACCACCTGCGACCATGACATCGGCATCGCCGAACATGATGAGGCGGGCGGCGTCACCAATCGCATGCACGCCGGTAGCGCAGGCCGTCACCGCTGAATGATTGGGGCCTTTGAAACCGTAACGGATCGAGACATTGCCCGATACGAGATTGGTCAGGGCCGACGGGATGAAAAAGGGCGACAGGCGCTTGGCCCGGCCCTCATACACCGTTATGGATGCCTCATAGATGGTCTGGAGACCACCGATACCGGAACCGATCATCACGCCGGTGGCGCAGCGATCTTCTTCCGATTCGGGCTTCCACCCGGAGTCCTCGACGGCCTCTGCGGCCGCGATCATTCCGAGATGGATGAAGCGGTCCATCTTCTTCTGGTCTTTGACGGGGATCCAGTCGGAAACAGTGAGCTTCCCTTCGGCCGTCGGGCCTTCGGGCACTTCACCTGCGACATGCGCTGCAAGCTCGCTCGGATCGAACGAATGAATGCGGTCAATACCGCTCTCACCCGCGATGAGACGCTTCCAGACATGCTCGGTTCCGAGCCCGAGCGGGGTCACCATACCCATGCCGGTGACGACAACGCGTCTCCGGCCCAAATCCGATCCAGCCGACTGCAGCAAGCTAGCCCGCTCCCTGTTCACGCGTTAACCGGGGCCCACGATAAACCCTGGACCCTCTATACAGAATGGACCGCCTCAGGCGGCTTTCTGTGCCTCGATGTAGTCGATGGCGTCCTTGACTGTGGCGATTTTCTCGGCCGCATCCTCAGGGATCTCAACATTGAACGCTTCTTCAAACGCCATCACCAGCTCGACGGTGTCGAGGCTGTCGGCGCCCAGATCGTCGATGAACGACGCTTCCGGCGTAACCTTACTTTCTTCGACGCCGAGGTGTTCGACAACGATTTTCTTAACCTTGTCAGCGATTTCGCTCATCTGTCTCTGCTTCCTGTATGCCCAGGGGATACGGGCGATTGGCTGGACACTCGTTCTGCCCGACTTTCAGTCAGTTCCGGGGTGCCTGGCGTGGCAACCCATGTGTGCCCAACGAGGCTGCCGGGGCGCTTAGCACGGTTTTCTTACCGTCGCCAAGACGATACACAAAACCGTTGGCGCTTCGTCATCGGAGTGGCGCCGGAAACACAGCGCCGATCCTGCCATGCAACAGTCCCGCGCAGCAGTCCGGATTACCGGGCACCACCCGCTGCCGAACGGGCCTGAGCCCTGATGGAGCCCGGATTTGTGCGGCTCCGGAGACACTGTTTCAGAGATTTTCCGGCGGAGTAAAAGCCCCCGGAGAGCCGCGTCCGACGCGCATCTTCAGGCATAAAAACACTGAAAACGCCCGCCGGATCATCACCGGAGAAAATTCTGAGGCAGCCTCTCAGATCATCGCCATGCCGCCATTGACGTGAAGAGTGCTGCCCGTGACCCAGCCGGCTTCATCCGACGCGAGATAGAGCACGGCGGAAGCCACATCGTCCGGCGTGCCCATGCGGCCAAGCGGGATAGCACCGACCAGCTTTTCTTTCTGGGCCTCCGGGAGAACATCAGTCATCGGCGTGGCGATGAAGCCAGGCGCCACGACATTCAGGGTCACGCCACGCGGACCGGCTTCCTGGGCCAGGGATTTTGTCATGCCCGCGAGACCGGCCTTGGCGGCGGTGTAGTTGGCCTGGCCGGCGTTTCCGGTGGACCCGACGACGGAGGCGATGTTGATGATCCGCCCCGCCCGGCGACGAAGCATCCCCTTCAGAGCGGCGCGACAAAGGCGAAACGGCGAGGACAGGTCAACGTCGATGACCTTGTTCCAGTCCTCATCCTTCATGCGGATGGCGAGCATGTCCCGCGTGAGTCCGGCATTGTTGACGAGGATGTCGAGCGGCGCGCCAGCGGCTTCCTCGGCACGGGCGACAAGCTGGTCGGCGGCGGCGGGATCGGAAAGATCGGCTGTGACGGCATGCACACGCTCATTACCGAGTTCGGCGGCGAGCTCGGCAAGAACGGATTCGCGTGTGCCGGAGATGACGACGGTAGCGCCCTGTTTGTGGAGCTGGCGGGCGATGGCGGCGCCAATACCACCGGAGGCACCGGTGACGAGGGCGACTTTGGACGTGAGGCTGAACATGCGGTCTTATTGCATCCTGTCAGGTTTGAGCGTTTGGCGGGGTTCAGAGACTGTTTCAGAGGCTTTGCAGGAAAGCCTCAATATCCGTGGCCGTCCCGACTGACTGGCCTTTTGCATCCGGTGCGATGCGGCGGATCAGTCCGGTCAGCACCTTGCCCGCGCCGAGTTCGACGAAACTGTCGATCCCCATGGCCGTCATCGCCTCGACGCTCTCGCGCCAGCGCACCGTGCCACAGACCTGGCGGACAAGGAGATCACGGATCATGTCCGGAGAGGTGACTTTCTCCGCCGTGACATTGGCGATGATCGGCACGATGGGAGCTTTGACAGCAGCTCCGCCCAGCGCCTCGGCCATTTCGTCGGCGGCCGGGCGCATCAGGGAACAGTGGAACGGCGCGGAAACCGGGAGTTTCACGGCGCGTTTGACACCCATCTCTTTCGCAATGACGATGGCGCGGTCGATAGCGCCGATCTGACCGGAAACGACGATCTGACCGCCGCCGTTATCGTTGGCAAGTTCGATGATCTCGTGCCGGTCCGGCTCTCCCTCGACCGTCACGACGGCGGCGGCTTCGCAGATTTCGCGGGCTTTTTCAGGATCAACACCAATCAGAGCGGCCATACCACCCTCTCCTGCCGGAACGGCGCGCTGCATGGCATGACCACGGAGACGGAGGAGTTTCGCGGTCTCGGCAATGCCAAAGCTGCGGGCTGCCGCAAGAGCGGAGTATTCGCCAAGCGAGTGGCCAGCCATGAGAGTCGCTTTTTCAGCGAAATCAATGCCCCCTTCCCGCTCCAGCACGCGCACGACCGCGAGCGAGACGGCCATCAGCGCCGGTTGTGCATTTTCCGTGCTGGTCAGGGTCTCGGCAGGGCCCTCAAACATAATCTTCGAGAGATGCTCGCCAAGCGCGTCATCAACTTCCTGAAAAACCTCGCGGGCCGCAGGAAAAGCGTTGGCAAGATCCTGGCCCATACCGGGAAACTGGCTTCCCTGACCCGGGAAAACAAAGGCGTAAACAGGCATGGGTCTCTCCTGAGCAGTCTGGCCTCCTCTGTCCCGCTACGGGGAGAAAAAGCCGCCGCATCTGTCTGGCGAGCCGGATGCCTCACGGAGAGGCGCGGCTGCGGGTCATAGGACATGATACCGCCGGAATCCTGCCTCGCGGAGCGCGGCCGGGGCGGTTCTTTCGCGGGTGATGAAAGAAAATCCCGGCGGAATGTCAATGCTGGCGAAGGACCAGGTGGGACAGACGGCGTGCGTCGGGCCGGTTTATTCAGCCAGACTCCGGGCGACGCTATCGTTTCGGGTGACGAAGACGCCAGAGCAGCACGAGAAACACATCCCAGACCGTCGCCGGGACTTCCCGCAGCCATTGCCAGAGGAGAGCGCCGACCGGCAGGCCGGTGCCGGCGGGAGACGGGATTGTCACCACGGACCAGCCCATGGCGCGCATCATCGCGACGCAGCGCATCATATGGAAGTCACTGGTCGCAACGCCGACCGGGCCTGCGTAGCCCCGCGCGCGAAGGATCTTTGTGCAGATGATGACAGAATCGCAGGTATCGGACGCCACCGGCTCCGCGAGAATGGCGTCGCCGGGAACGCCGGCATCACGCAGAAGAGCCGCCATGACGTCAGCTTCAGTGCGGCCAGCCCGGGGGACGCCGCCAGTCGGGATGTAGAGCGGTCTGGTCGTGGCATGCTGGCCGAAGCGCAGCGCAGCGGCCACACGCCTCACAAGGATGGCGCCGGCGGTGCCATCCTCTTTCAGGGCCGCGCCAAAGATAATGACGGGAAAAGGCTGGCTCACGCTCCCGCCGAAGTAAACCGGAGCAGCCCCGCAGAAGCCAGCGCCTGAACCGTGTCCCGCCAGACCGCATCGAACTGCGCTGCATCCACGCCCCGGGTTTCGAGCCTGAAAGCGAGGTCTGCGACGGTGTTTGTACCGTCGATCAGTGGAAAGATGCCACGCGCCTGGGGCGGGAGCTGGATGATCCGGCCATCCTGCAACGGAAGCTGGTGGGTTGCAGTCATGGCCATGGCCAGCGCAATGCCGGTGGTGCCGCTGAGATGGGGAATTGTGGCCGGGTTCAGCGGGTCAGAGGACATCGTTACACCTCGCTCCTCTCAGCAGACCTCAGCGCGGCAGAAGCTTGCCACGCTGCCAGGCTTCAGCGGCATCATCGGCGGTCATGCCTTCGTTACGGATGGCATCATCGAGAGCGCTGACAACCTTATTGCCAAGGGTGAGCTCATCGAGTTCATCGAGCATGTCGGTATCGGTCTGCTCGCGGGTGGCTTTATTGAACAGCAGGCGGGCGGTGAGCTCCTTTCCGGCGGCGCCCTGCGGATCAGCGAGCGGACGGAGCGGCACCCTGTGGATCAGGTAATTCGGCGTAAAAAGTGGCGCGATAACGGGTTCGCCGGCTTCAATGGCCGCTGCGATGGACGCATAAGCTTCGTCGTCCGGCTGTGATTCGATGGTGAATCCGGCTTCGGTCAGCCGGTAGCCGGCGACCATCTGGCGCACGCGCGGAACAAGAGATTCCGGGGTCAGAAGATGGCGGGCAGCATCGGAACCGGCAAGATCCGCCATGGACTGCAGGCCGGCCAGCGGGCTGTCCGGACGGTCGGCGACAAAGAAGCCGAAGGTCGGACGGTAAAGATTGCCTATCGGCTCGACGGCGGGAGAGACGAAGATACTGTCTTCCGCCGGGTGCCAGACCGTGGCGAACAGGTCGATTTCGCCGTTGGCCAGCATTGCGGCAAGGGCCTCGTCTGATCCGGCAATGTAATCCGGCTCGATTTCATACGCTTCCAGAACGCGCGCCACAGCAGCCGCTACGGCAGCGTGCAGTGGTGTGTTCCTGTAGGCGAGAGTCAGCGTTGTCATCGAGAAACGTCCCCTTGTCGCGCCTGCCGCCTCGTACTGAGGCGACAGACGGCTTTTCAAAGATGCACCGTTACCAGATTTTTACGCGTGCGTCCGGTGCAAGGTAGAGAGTCTGGCCCGGAACGACGTTCCAGGCTTTATACCAGGCATCGATATTGTGCATGGGCAGGTTGACCCGAGCCGTCGGCGCGGAGTGCGGGTCGATGGTGGCGAGCTGGCGCGCACGGTCTTCGCGCACTTTCATGCGCCAGACCTGTGCCCAGCCCAGGAACACACGCTGGTCGCCCGTCATGCCGTCACGGGTTCCGGCCGGCTTACCGCCGAGCGAGGCACGATACGCATCCAGCGCGAGAGTGAGGCCACCGAGATCGGCGATGTTCTCGCCCATGGTCAGTTTACCGTTCAGATGCACTCCCGGCAGAACCTGGAAAGCATCATACTGGGCGGCAAAGCGGGCACCGAGTTTTTCGAAGCGGGCGGCATCCTCTTTGGTCCACCAGTCGCTGAGGCGACCGTGTTCGTCGAATTTGCGGCCTTCATCGTCAAAGCCGTGGGTCATTTCGTGACCGATGACCCCGCCGATGGCGCCGTAATTGACAGCCGTATCAGCATTCGGATCAAAGAATGGCGGCTGCAGGATGGAGGCCGGGAAGACGACTTCGTTGAAGACCGGATTGTTGTAGGCGTTGACGGTCTGCGGCGTCATATCCCATTCGTCACGATCGACAGGCTTGCCGAGATGACCAAGCCAGTAGGTCCATTCAAAGGCGCCGGCGCGGGCAGCGTTGCCGTAGGCGTCACCCGGACGGATGGAAAGACCGTCATAGGTGCGCCATTTTTTCGGGTAGCCAATCTGAATCTCGAAATGATCGAGCTTCGCAACCGCGCGCTGCTTCGTGGCGGGTGACATCCAGCTGTTGTTCTGCAGACGGATGCGGAACGCGGCTTTGAGCTGCTTCGTCAGCGCGTCCATCTTCGCCTTGCTCTCAGGCGGAAAATACCGATCGACGTAGATTTTTCCGATGGACCAGCCCATTGCGTCCTCGGTCATATCCGCGCCGCGTTTCCAGCGAACGGCGAGTTGCGGCTGGCCGGCAAGAGTTTTACGGTTGAAGTCGTAGGACGCGTTCACGAAGGACGAAGACAGGCAGTTCGCCGCATTGTTCGCAAGGTGGAAAGCAAGCCAGGCCTGGAGCACAGGCAGTTTCGCCGCGCCGAGAATCTTCGCCTGCCCCGTGATCGCGGAAGGCTCGCCCACAATCAGCTTCGCCGCATCGGCCTGCTCCACGCTGATCCCGGCGCCCGCGAGCCAGGCAGTCCAGTCGAAGCCCGGCGCCTGTGCCGTCAGTTCCGCCACGGAGCGGGCGTTGTAGGTTTTCTCCGGGTCGCGCATGTCGGCGCGGGCCCAGTGGACGCCGGCAACGGAGGTTTCCAGCGCGACAACATCAGCAGCGCGGGCGGCGGCATCCGGCCAGCCGACAAGGCCGAGCATCTTCGTGACATAAGCCTGATAAGCCTGCTTCTTCGCGGCGAATTGCGGTTTCAGATAATAATCACGATCGGGCATGCCGAGGCCGGACTGATCGACGTCAATCGAAAAACGTGTCGGGTCTTTCGCGTCAGGCTGGATGCCGAGCGAGAACCCTGTAGTCTGAAATGTAGTCTGGCCGGTGCCGAGAAGGTGCGCCAGGTCAGTCGGGGTTTTCACGGCGCGGATCGCGGCGAGATCGGCGGCAAGCGGCTTTGCTCCCAGCGTCTCGATAGCAGCTTCGTCCATGAATGTCGTGTAGTAAGCAGCGAGTTTTTCGTCGCTGGTCTGCGGACTGGCGGACGGGGTTTTTGCCAGACCGGTCAGAATGTCACGAACGCGCTGCTGCGAAAGTTCACGCAGCCTGTCAAACGCGCCGTAGGAGGTGCGGTCCGCAGGGATTGTAATCGCCTGGACGGCCTTACCGTTTGCATAATCGAAGAAGTTATCACCCGGACGAACAGCCTTGTTCTGTCCTGCGAGATCAAAGCCCCACGGCCTGATCGCAGCGTCCCCTGTGGCATCTCCTGCGGCCTGAGCGAAAGCTGCCTGTGCTGAAAGAACAGCGGCGGACGGCGCCGAGAGGCACGTGGCCAGCATCAGGCCACGCAGGGCTTTACCGCTCAGGGCGCAGTGGCGAAATTTCCGGATCAGCATACGGCAGATATCCCTGACAGGACGGCGGCAGTCGGCTGATACCGCTGCCACTGTGATTATTTGTTACAGCCATGCATAAATCAGGCAGCAGTCAGGGCAAAGAGGGCCGGAACGCTTTCTTCGGGTTCAGGCCCCTGCGGCAGCGATTTTCGCGAAGGTTTTCCGGCGCTGCCGGATCAGAGCGTAAACAATTTTCGCGGCAATGGCGTGAACCCGGCCATGCGGGCGGAAACCGATTGTTTTCAGAACCATGCCCGTGACCCGGTCAATATGCTTCTGGCGATAGGCCTGAAGCGCACGCGACATATACCCGGCGATGCAGCGGCGGCGGTCATAGGGCACTGACGGGGGCTCGTTGGTTGTGTAGTACGCAGAGGCGAGTTCGTCATCCTCGCTTTCGGTGACGCGGCCGAGGGCGATGCGGGCGCGGGTCCATGGACCGAGCCGTTCGCGCTTCAGGTAGCGGCGCATGTGATCATAGAAGAGCTTGAAATGCCGGTATTCGTCGGCGGCGATCTGTTTGCAGATTGCTTTCAGCAGCGGTTCGGAGGTGGCATCGGCGAGCGCTGAATAGAAGGATGACGTTCCGGTCTCGACCATACATCGGGCGATCAGTTCGCCGGTGCGCGAACCGCGAACAGAGGCCGTAGCGTTGAGGTCGATGTGATAGCTGGAGCGGTATCGCTCGAAGGCAGCGGGATAGTCCCAGCCGGGATCGGCCAGCATGGCCCAGCGGCCAAGGGCGTCTCCATGCTGGACTTCCTCGATGGCCCAGTTATCGGCCGCGGCCTGAAAGTCCGCATCGTCACTGAAAACACGGTTGAGATAGACGGCATAGTCCACACCGTTCCGTTCCACGACAGCGGCAGCCTTCACGATGGCGACCACATCGCGGTCGACGCCGGAGGGGTCGAAACTGTCCCAGTTCAGCTGATCGATGTGCCAGTGCTTCATTCCACCCCGTCCCTGCGTTTTTCACGCTCACGCACGCCAGACAAGCGCCCGGCATGACAGTCCACCCCGACCCTTCGGTATTTCGGAAAGACGATCAGGCAAGCGCTCAGCGTGATTCTGGCTCACGCCTGCCCCCAAATACGCGTGACGTCAAGAAAAGCCGACGCGCCGGTGACCGGGCTTGATGCTGCTAACGCACGATCCTGATCAGGTGTTTCCACCGGTCAGAACACTGCTGCGTTCCGGGACGCGGACGGCGGCGGGTTGTGCCGCGGCGACCGGCGGACGCGACCTTTGCTGCACTTCCGGTTCCACCCGTGCGGAAGAAGCACGGTGCGAACCGGAACGTCGTTCCGGTTCGGCCTGGGCATGCTGCGACGGAAACGCGCCGTTTCTGCCACGGGACAGAGTCGCGAGCAGTGCATCCGTGGTGATTGGTTTCCCAAAGAGCCAGCCCTGCCCGCACTCAATTCCCAGTTCACGGGCCATGGCCGCCTCGACATCGGTTTCGACCATCTCGGCGACGGTCCGGCAGCCGAGTTCAAAGCTGCATCGGGCAATGGCGCGGATGAGAATTCTGTCGCGCCCGCTTGTCATGGCATTCCGGAAAAATTCTCCGTCTATCTTGATGTAATTGACGGGAAAGCGACGGAGATATTCGAAGCTCATCGCACCGGCTCCGAAATCATCCAGACAGATTCGGTGGCCCCGGCGGAACAGCTTTTGCAGCAGCGCAGTAGGGCGCTCGAAATCCGTGATGCCGCGCGTTTCCGTAATCTCGATCAGCAGCCGCGAGGGGGCAACTTTTGAATCGGGTGCATCAAGAATATTCATTAGCTGATCAGCAAATTCCGGTGACTGCACGGAGCGGCCGGAAAGGTTGAGCGCCACGCGGACGCCGGGTGGCATTTTCTGCAGAAGGCGGATGGTTTTGACGCAGTTGAGCAGATCGAACGTATTGATCATGCCGATCTGCTCAGCAATTTTAATAAATTCACCTGTATTGGCAATGCCGCGCGCCACGCCCTCCGCGAAACGCGTCAGAACTTCATAATGCTGAATGGCGCCTGTTTTGAGCGCAATGATGGGCTGCAGCACCTGAAAGAAGGTGTCGTCCTCGATAATATTGCGGCACGACGATGCCTGCCCCCGGTCACGATGCACTGCGGCAGCCAGACATTCCGGCAGGTTTTCGAATGAAAACGTATCGCTGGCGTCTTTCGCGAAAGCGGTCAGCGCATAATCAAGCGCCGACTCGATTTCCTTCTGCTCCTGGAGAGAGGAGTCGAGCGGCAGGGAGCGACTGTAGGTGCTGGCAAGAAGCGAATCGGCCGCGGAGGCGATTTCCTGCTCGATGACGCCTGGTTTTTTGTCTTCACGCCAGATATAGGCGAACGCGCCATCGTTGAGGCGGGTGACGGCTCCCCCTTCACTATAGGTCCTGAGGATACCCTGCACTTCGGCGAGAAAGGCACGGGACAGAGTGCTTTCGCGCGACGCCTGGGTTTTCAGGAGCATCGGCAGGGACAGCATGACAACGCTGAACCGGGGCGCTTCGCCGGGCGGCGGCGTCAGGCGGCGGGCAAAACTGATAAAACCGTCCCGGTCAAGCAGGCCATCGTCTTCCGGGCAGGCGACGAAGGCGCGATCCATGATCGTGGCGGTAACGAGCCGCTCGCCCGGACTGCCAGGAGTGTCGGACATGCCCAGGATGGCGGTGCTTGTCTCACTCTTTCCCAGCAGGAAACGGACCGTGATGCGGTTCATGGCCCCGGTGCTGTCAAATTCCTCGACTGAACGGCGGAAATAAACCCGGTCAGCCGGAATGAGCAGATCAAACAGAGACAGACCACGCACGGCTTTTGGCAGATGGCCGGTCAGCTTCTGTATTCCGCCTCCGACATGGCGGATGCGGAACGCGCGATCGACTTCGAACAAAACATCTGCTGCGGCAAATGCCAGAGCGGCAAGTTGCTCAAGCTTGCGGTCAACGGCCGTGCCTGCATTGATATCACCGTCGGCCGCCATAATCTCCGCGCGCAAATTTGTTTCATTACGATTTTGCCGAAAAGAGAATAATGAGTGCTTAATTCAGGAGCCGCTTTCCCCATATCCTCTGTAAATCGGAAGGATTCCGTGGCAGACACAGGCTACTCACAGACAACCAGGAATGCTTGCATGGCCGACGGCAGCCCTTTCAGCGCCCCTTTCCCTTCTCCCGCGAACCGGAGAGGCGCAGTCCGTCATGACTGGACCCGGGACGACGTGCAGGATCTTCTGGATCTGCCGTTCCCCGAACTCCTGTATCGGGCTCAGACACTCCATCGCGCCTATTTCGATCCGACCGAGGTCCAGATCTCCACGCTGCTGTCGATCAAGACAGGCGGATGCCCGGAAGACTGCGCCTATTGCCCGCAAAGCTCCCGGCATGAAGAGAGCGTGAAAGCTGAACGGCTCATGGCCGTCGATCGTGTCATCACAGAAGCAAAACGCGCAAAAGATGCCGGTGCGGCGCGGTTCTGTATGGGCGCTGCCTGGCGGTCCCCGAAGGATCATGACCTGGAAACCGTCTGCGAGATGATCGAAGGCGTGAAGGGTCTCGGGCTCGAAACCTGCGTGACGCTGGGAATGCTGGACACGAAGCAGGCGCACCGCCTGAGGGATGCCGGCCTCGATTACTACAACCACAACATCGATACCTCGCCTGAATATTACGGCGAGATCATCTCCACACGCACCTGGCAGGACCGGCTGGATACGCTGGAAAACGTCCGCGACGCCGGCATCAATGTCTGCTGTGGCGGCATTGTCGGCATGGGTGAAGGCGAAGGCGACCGCGCCAGCATGATCGCAACCCTGGCCTCCATGCCGAAGCACCCGGAAAGCGTGCCGATCAATCTGCTGGTACGGGTTGCCGGAACGCCCCTGGGAGAAGCGGATGAGGTCGATCCCATCGACTTCGTGCGGGTGATCGCGACGGCCCGGATCACAATGCCTGAAAGCCATGTCCGCCTCGCCGCCGGACGCGAGAACATGAACGACGAAACCCAGACACTTTGCTTCCTCGCCGGCGCCAACTCGATCTTCTACGGCGAACGCCTGCTCACCACCCCCAACCCGGCGGCGACGCGGGACCGGAAGCTGCTGGACCGGCTGGGAATGCGGACAACAATGGTCGAAAGCTGAACCATCTCTGACCTGACAGGCTTATCCTGTCAGGTCAGGCCATATCCCTGACGGACAGCGCCCGTGCTCCGGGGCGGAGGAGCGCCCTGCGGCCCGATCTGTGTTCATGCGGTCCGGCTATCGAACTCCTGCTGCGCGGCATCGACTCTGTCGATATTGGCCAGCGCCCAGGTCCCGAGCGCCTGCACCGGCTCACGCAGTGACTGGCCGAGCGGCGTCAGAGCATACTCCACCCGTGGCGGGACTGTCGGATAAACGGTGCGGGTGACCATGCCGTCCCGCTCCAGACCCCGCAATGTCAGGGTCAGCATGCGCTGGGAAATGCCCCCGACCATGCGACGAATTTCATTGAAGCGGCGCGGTCCGTCACCGAGCAGCATAACAATCAGAACGCTCCACTTGTCACCAACACGCGCCAGAATACGACTCACCTTACGGCAGTCACCGTGAGCGGGATCGTGCTGTCCCCCGGTTACATCCATGTTCCCCTGTACCAAAAATGTGCCTCCTTGCGTCCCTGCGCAGACAGTCGCAATGATAGCCCTGGTTACGAATATATACCGGAACACAGCCCTTATGAAGCTTCTCCATCTCGATTCCAGCATTCTTCCCGCCGACAGCTCGGTCAGCCGGACGATTTCGGCCGCCGTTGTCAGTCAGTTCCGGACCCTTCAGTCTGATCTGACCGTGACCCGGCGCGATCTGGTAGCGGACCCGCTGCCGCATATGACACTCGCCAACCTGCCGCCGGCCCATCCTGGCTCAGTTCCCGGCAACGAGGCCGATCGTGCCGCGAGCGCGCTGGTTCTGGAAGAATTTCTGGGCGCCGATATCGTGGTGATCGGTGCGCCGATGTATAATTTCACCATCCCGACACAGCTCAAGGCATGGATCGATCGTATCCTGGTCCCCGGCAGCACCTTCCGTTACGGATCTGATGGCGTGGAAGGACTTGCAAAAGGCAAACGCGTGATCATCGCTCTGTCGCGCGGCAGCTTCTATGGTCAGGAAACACCTTACGCCACTGCGGAGCACACAGAGACCTATCTGCGCACGGTGTTCGGATTCATCGGGATCACAGAACCGGAGATCATTGTCGCGGAAGGTATCGCCCGTGGCGAGGAACAACGTGCGGCAGCGCTTGAAGCCGCTCACCAGGCGGCGGCATCCTTACATCTCTGACACTACCCGCCTCGCATCCGTCAGCCGCAAAGGCTGGCGGCAACCCGGCCCTGTCAGCGTGACGTATTGATCTGTGATTTTTCAAAGGGCTGGCAGAAGACCGGGTTCCGCCCTTACCCCGAAGGGGTCACGGCCCCCTTCACCCCGACCCGTTGATTAACAGGCCGGTTTCCGGAAGTTCACGACTTCATCAGCACTTAACGCTGGCAGAAACATGCATCCGGTGAGCGATAGCCGCGTGACTCAGACCAAAGAGGCTGCCACGTCCGGAACGCCGGTGGAACGACGTCCATCTCAGTCCGCATCTTCACCATCCGCTTCCTGCCCCCGAAATTTCCAAAAAGCGTCCGATTTCCAAAGCATAAATTAGCCTTCCGGCGCAGCTTATACTCACGACACCACCGGATCAGAAATGTCCGTGATTCGTCATTCTCACCGCTTTTGACAGGCCGTTCCTGAAGATTGCGCACACACTCATCATCGCAGTTCCGCGCGAGGCAGCGCAGCCGTCGCAAGCCAGCCGCAAACCTCTTCCATAATCCACGCCGGCGATGCCGCGGCGCTCATGACCATCTGTTGGCGGACGCGGCTGACTGAAGCCACCAGGCTGCCAGTTAAAAACCATCTGGCTCCACCATATGAATTTCGCGCCGTTCGGCCAGTCTGTTTGCCAGCCAGCTCTTTCCTGAACCACTATTACCCATAATCAGGATGCGACGCGCCGCATTCATCGTTCTCTCCTGCGTGACTCCGTGCGGCTGCTGTCATCATCATGCACCGGAAATACTCCGGGCAGGTCGTTTCAGGATCAGTCATTCCGTTACAGTAACGCAATACCCATCTATGGCTTTCATGTCAGGCGACCGGATACCAGCGATGTCGCAAAATACAGTTGTCCGCATCAGGCATCATCGCCAGAAAATAATGACAGCCAGAACGCGGCGACTTCGGGGCGATCATGCAGCGGAAAACAACACCGGACACCTCACCACTCTGGTCCTCGACAGCGGCGGGCGTTGCCCGGCTGCGCGCACTGCATCAGGTGACAGACGGCGGGGCCATATTCCCGGACCCGCTGGCGCTGCGGATTCTCGGGAATAGCACTGAACAGTATTCACGGAGTGCAAAGGAACACCCGGAGCGGGTAACGCCGTTCCGGCTGTTCATTGCGGCACGAAGCCGGATTGCTGAGGATGCGCTGGCAGAGGCTGTGCAGCGAGGCGTGAGGCAGGTGGTGATCCTGGGCGCGGGGCTGGATACGTTCGGACTGCGAAATCCCTGGCCGAATGTTCAGGTTTTTGAGGTCGATCAGGTGGCTTTGCAGGGCTTCAAACGGGAGCGGATCGCCGCGGCGGCACTTCATGTGCCGGAAACGCTGCATTTCATCACCACGGATTTCCGGCTTGGAACACTCGCCAAAACGCTGCGGGCAGGCGGTGTGGATCTGACCCGGCCGGTATTTTTCATCTGGCTGGGCGTTATGATCTATCTGAACCGGGCGGCGATTGACGCAACGCTCAACTGTGTCTCGCAGGCTCCGGATGCAGAGATCGTGTTCGATTACGGAGTGCCGGTGGAGAGCTTCTCGCCTGCGGTACGACGCAATGTGGATGAACGGGCAAAAAGTGTGGCGGAACGCGGAGAACCATGGGTCAGCCGTTTTTCACCTGAGGCAATGCAGGCTCTGCTAACCGGACATGGATTTGCGATTACGGAGGATTTTGACAAAGCGGCGATGAACCTCCGCTTCGGGCTTCCTGAGCCGGCGCCGGATCAGCGCGCCGGCTCACACGTGGTCCTTGCCCGTGTTGCGCCATGAAGCTGCCTGCAGTCGATGCCTCTTTTAGCGGGACGTAGATTATCCCTTTAACGGCAGGAACTTTTCTGGCGGCAGATAAGGCCAGCCCGGCACATCAGCCGGACCGGCTCTGCTCAGCTGCCGGCGCAGTTCTCACGGAGAGACTGCCCCAAACAACTGAACGCCCTCAGGCGGCCCTGATCCCGGACGATCAGACTCAGCCGTTCAGCGTCGCATCAAGCGTGATGTCAGCCTTAAACAGCTTCGAGACCGGGCAACCCGCCTTGGCCTTCCCCGCCAGTTCGGCGAACTGCTCCTGAGTCGCGCCAGGAACGGTTCCGGTCAGCGCCAGATGAATCGCCGGAATGGCAAAGCCCCCCTCCTGCTTCTCAAGCGAAACAGTGGCTTTCGTGTCGAGCGCCGTCGCCGTCAGACCAGCCTCACCAAGGATCAGTGAAAGCGCCATCGTGAAACAAGCGGCATGAGCCGCGCCAATCAGTTCTTCCGGATTGGAGCCGGGCTTGCCTTCAAAGCGGGTGTTGAAGCCATAAGGCTGGTCTTTCAGGGCACCACTCTCGGTGGAGATCAGGCCTTTGCCCTCTTTGATCGTGCCTTCCCAGTGGGCGGTGCCGAATTTTTTGATGGTCATGTTCTGTGCTCCTGTCGATGGCCGGATCGGCCTGACTTTTTATCCTCGGAGTGAAACGCATGCGGGAGGGGGCTGGTTGCCGCGCAGCTCTGACGAGAGCGAAGGGCTGGCCTGGCACAAGGGTCTGCCTGCGGGTTGCTCGCAAAGAGATGATGTCGCGGGAAACGGCATTCGCGTGCATACCGGAGCCCATGCACGGTTCATGCACATCGCGCAGAACATGCCAGCCGCCCGCCCCGACCGGTGCGCGGTGGCGGTCTTCTGTGCCTGGTTTGTCTGTTCCGTCCGGCCCCGCCAGGCCATTATCCGGTTGTGAAGGGTTCTGCTCCACAGCCTGTCGCGCCGTATCTGTCCGGAGAGTCTTATGAGTGCTGCCACGACCGAAGTTCGTTCCTCAACGGACGTTGTCCTGATCGGTGGAGGAGTGATGAGTGCCACGCTCGGCACCTTCCTCAACACATTGCAGCCGGACTGGACGATCGACATGTTCGAACGCCTGGACGATGTCGCGCAGGAAAGCTCGAATGCATGGAACAACGCCGGCACCGGCCACTCCGCCCTGTGCGAACTGAATTACACCACAGAGAACGCCGACGGCAGCATCGACATCAGCAAGGCGGTGAACGTCAACGAACAGTTTCAGGTCTCGCGTCAGTTCTGGTCCTTCCTGGTAAAAACCGGACAGATCCCCAACCCGCGCGATTTCATCACCCCCGTCCCGCATATGAGCTTCGTCTGGGGCAACGCGAATGTCGATTTCCTGCGCCGTCGTTATGAGGCGCTGAAGGATCACCCGCTGTTTGCCGGAATGCGTTATTCCGAGGATGCCGAACAGCTGAAACAGTGGATGCCGCTGGTCATGAAGGACCGGATTCCAGGGCAGAAACTGGCGGCAACGTGGATCGCGGCAGGCTCGGACGTGAATTTCGGTGCACTGACACATCTTCTGTTCGGAGCGCTGAAGGCAAAACCGGGAATTGCACTTCATACCGGGCATGAAGTGGAAGACATCAGCCGCAATCCTGACGGCCGCTGGGACGTTAAAGTCAAATCGCTTTCGACAGGCCGGACGCGCACGGTCAGCGCACGGTTTATCTTCATCGGCGCCGGCGGCGCGGCGCTGCAGCTGCTGCAAAAGACGGGCATTCCGGAATCCCACGGTGTGGGCGGCTTCCCGGTCAGCGGGCAGTTCCTGCGGTGCAAAAACCCACAGGTGATCGCGACGCATCGGGCGAAAGTGTATGGCAAGGCCTCGGTCGGTGCCCCGCCAATGTCGGTACCGCATCTGGATACCCGCATGATCAGCGGCGAGGCCTCCCTGCTGTTCGGACCTTATGCGGGTTTCTCGACACGATTCCTCAAGAAAGGCTCTCTGTTCGACCTGCCATTCTCCATTCGCGGCAACAATATCGGCGCGATTATGGCTGTGGCACGCAGCAACTGGGCGCTGACGAAATATCTGATCCAGCAGGTGATGCAGAGCAATGCTGACCGCATGAGAGCGCTGCGGGAGTTTGTTCCGGATGCGCGGGATGAAGACTGGGAACTGATCGTCGCCGGTCAGCGGGTGCAGGTCATCAAGGCCGATCCGAAAAAAGGTGGCGTGCTGCAGTTCGGCACCGAGGTGATCAGTTCAGCGGATGGCAGCGTCGCCGCCCTGCTGGGCGCGTCACCAGGCGCCTCGACAGCCGCGCCAATCATGCTGACTGTCCTGAAGAAATGCTTCCCGACACAGCTTGCTGGCTGGGAAGCGAAGCTGAAAGAGATGGTCCCGTCCTACGGCACAAAACTCGCGGACAACCCGGATTTCTGCGCGAAGATGCATCAGGAAACGACGGACGCGCTTCAGCTCGAAAGCTGAAGCCTCCTCCCGTCACAGCGACAGAGGACAACCCGGATGCTTGAACTGCGCCCAAACTGCGAGTGCTGTGATCGCGACCTGCCTCCGGCCAGCGAAGAAGCGCGGATCTGTTCTTTTGAATGTACGTTCTGTGCAGGCTGTGCGCGTGACGTGTTGTCCGGGCTCTGCCCGAACTGCGGCGGAAACCTCGTCCGCCGCCCCATCCGGCCTGCCCACATGCTCAGCCGGTCCCCTGCCTCGACAAAACGGGTTCTGAAAGCCGAAGGCTGCGCCACGCTCGCAGCGTAAAAACAGTGTCAGTCGTTTCATTCCCTCCGGATCCGGACGACAAAAACCCGTCACGCGTCATCCCGATCCGTGGCGACGAACAGACGCGGGGCCGTGCCAACAAAACGCCGGAATAAGGCGGAAAACGCCCCCGGTGTCTCATAGCCCTAAGCCTGGAACACCCGCATGACAGTGTCGCCGTTAATCAGCATCGGCATAGCACATCAGCACACGCGCGTGCTGACGCCAGACAGAGAGCGTGCAGCCAGGGGCGCGACCTCGAAAGAGCCAGTCGTGCAGTGTCCGGCCTTCGGAAGGAAATGCAATATCGGAACGCATGAGTCTGTCCGTCTGGTGTGACGGAGCAATTTTACCGTTTCGCGCTCATGCTTTCCCGATGCAATCAGACGAACTCTGCGGCAGATCGGCCAGAATGATCCGCGTCTGACCACATGGACCTCGTAACAGAACATGGAATCACAAAAAAACCCGCCCGGACTAAAATCCGGACGGGTCTTCCTGTGAGATGGCCGGTCAAAAACGGATCGCGGTCAGCCAGTCCTGGTCAGCCAGCCTTTTTCTCAGCAGTCTTCACATCACCCGACGGCTTGCCATCTGTCAGTCCCGGCACCTCAATATCGATTTCAAGCATGGAGCAGTTGGCACCACGGTCGAGTTTGACCTGAACCTTATCCTGATCGACCGAAACATGCCGGCGGATCACCTCCATGATCTCCTTCTGGAGCTGAAGCAGGAGGTCGGACTTCCCTTCCCCCACGCTGGTGCGTTCGTGCGCAAGAAGGATCTGCAACCGGTCCCGGGCAACGGGCGCCGAAGATTTCTTCTGAAAGAGACTTGAGAGGAAGCTCATGCCGCACCTCGCTTAAAGAGCCAGTCAAACAGGCCTTTTTTTTCGGTCGGGACTGTAACGTCGATTTTTTCGCCGATGAGACGCCGGGCCGCTTCGATATAAGCTTTGGCGGGCGCGCTCTCCGGGGCGGCCAGCGTGACCGGAGCGCCCACGTTCGAAGCGCTCAGCACCTCAGAACTCTCGGGGATGATGCCTATGAGCGGGATGGAAAGAATGTCCAGCACATCATCGACGCTGAGCATTTCGCCGCGCGCGGCACGGGCCGGATCATAGCGGGTCAGCAGGAGATGTTTGGGCATCTTCTCACCGGCCTTGGCCTTTTCGGTGGTGCTGTCGAGCATCCCGATGATGCGATCGCTGTCACGAACGGAAGAAACTTCCGGATTGGTCACGATCACAGCCTGGTCAGCGTGAGCCATCGCGAGCTGGGCGCCGCGCTCGATGCCGGCAGGGCTGTCACAGACCACCCAGTCGAACTTCTCTTTCAGCTCAGCCATGACTTTCGCCACGCCTTCCGCAGTCAGCGCGTCTTTATCGCGGGTCTGCGAGGCGGGCAGCAGCGACAGGTTGTCGAGCCGCTTGTCCTTGATCAGAGCCTGAGCGAGTTTTGCATCTCCCTGAATGACGTTGACCAGATCGAACACGACCCGGCGCTCGGCACCCATGACCAGATCGAGGTTCCGCAGGCCGACGTCAAAATCAACCACGACAACGGACTTGCCTGTTTTTGCGAGTGCCGCGCCGAGAGCAGCGGTAGTCGTTGTCTTTCCGACACCGCCCTTGCCCGATGTGACGACGAGAACCTGCGCCATAAACTGTCCGTCCTTCATGCTTTTTTCGACTCACGCTCAGCGAGAGCAATTGATCTGGGTGTGTAATGTGAGGTCAGACAACGGGCAATGTAAAACCGAAGATCTTACAGAAAGTTATTCACGTCCCGGACTCAGCTCACCGCCCGCAAAGTCAGCGTGTCATCGACAAGAACTGCCTGGGCCGCTTTACCGGTCAGAGCCGCGGGCATTTCTTCTGCAATCGCATAGAAGCCATCAATGGCAAGCAGTTCCGCCTCCATGACCCGGGCAAAAATTCTGGCATCGGGCCGACCGACAATCCCCGCAATCGCCCTGCCCCGCAGCGCGCCATAGATATGAATGGAGCCGCCGGCGGAAACTTCAGCGCCAGACGCGACTGAGCCCAGCACGATCACATCGCCCTCTGCCCAGACGATCTGCTGGCCGGAACGCACAGGCTCCTCGATAATCAGGGAACCAGGCGCAAGCGGAGGCGGCTCGACGGAATCATCGGGAATATCGGCTTCGGGCGAAACACGACCGCCAGCAAAGCCATCAGGCCAGTCCCAGGCAGCAAAGACCGGCTCGTCACGATCCGCGCCCTCAATGCCAATGACATGAATGCCGCGCTCCGTCAGAACGGGCAGAAAATTCTCCAGCCCGGGCGTGTCGGACGGGACAAGGCTGAGATCGAGGATAATGGGTTTGCCAGCAAAGAACCCGGCAGAGCGGCTGACCTGAAGGTCCAGCGCGTCCAGCCAGATATCCAGCGGCGCTTCCGGGGTCAGGACCAGCGCGAGAAACGAGCGTCCACCGGCCCGGATTCTTGGCAGGGTTCCCGGGTCCGCGGCGGCAGAGGGCGAGTTCGCTGTCGGGACACTCACTGTTCGGGCGCTCTTTCCATCATATTAACGACGCGCCGGGACGCCGCGTCTTTCTCCATCATGGTGGTACCCTGGCGAAATCCGGCTGTCGAGCGCCATCCTTATGACACGTAAACCAGACCTGTGATCAGGAGGCTGTTTCAAAAGTTTCTCTGCTGCTTAAGGGTGCCCCGCAAAAAGCGCGGCCAGCGTGCGGTTTCGGGCGCCGAAGCGCAAAAAACACACGCCGGATTGCAGGCAGAGAGACTTTTGAAACATCTTCTAAAGGAAGCACGGATACTGATTTCAGATACAGCGCGTCGGGATACTGGCGCACAGCCTGAGGATCGCTTAAATCCATGCCCATGCGGATCCTACATCATTTTCCCCTGTCACCTTATTGTCGCAAAGTCCGGCTGGCACTGGGCGAGAAGCGTCTGCCCTATGAACCGCTGACAGAGCGGGTCTGGGAGCAGCGCCCTGAGTTCGCGCGCATCAATCCGGCCCGTGAAGTTCCGGTGCTGGTCGAGGATAACGGGCTGACCATCCCGGACTCGAATGTCATCTGCGAATACCTGGAAGAAGCTTACGCCGATCCGTGTCTGCTGGGCCGCACGCTGGCCGAGCGCGTTGAGGTCCGGCGGCTGGAGGCGTGGTTTGACCACAAATTCGCACGGGACGTGACAAACAATATCCTCGGCGAAAAAGTCTTCAAGCGGCTGAGCGGGCGCGGCAACCCGGACGGAAACGCACTGCGCGTGGGCTATGCGAATATTCGTCCGCACCTGGACTATATCGGCCAGCTTGCCGAGGCGCGGAGCTGGCTGGCGGGCGGGTTTCTGTCGCTGGCGGATTTCGCCGCGGCGGCGCATCTGTCCTGTCTCGATTTCCTGGGCGAGATCGACTGGAGCAAGTCACCGGCAGCCCGGGACTGGTACGCGCGGATCAAATCGCGGCCTTGCTTCCGGCCGTTGCTGAATGACCGGGTGCCGGGCATCACCCCGCCGAGCTATTACGGAAATCTCGATTTCTGAAGGCTCTCCGCAGCAACCCGCGAGACGAGATCACATCACGCCACAGGGTGTCCTGTCGAAGGTGAGCTGAAGCTTGCCGAACAGGGTCATGATCCCGACATACTGCCACGAAGTGCCTTATCTCAGCATGTAATACCCGGAAACGACGCCATCCGGCACAAGACAATCAGCGGGACAGCCACCTTGCAGGTGCAAGGTCGCTCTTCCCTGTGCAACAGGCCGGACTCCCACGTCTGCCGTCTGTCATTTTCAATAGTCAGCAGCGCTGTATAGCTCTCCATATGTTTCGGCATAAAATCAGGCAGCCCGAAAATAACCGGCGGCAGGAAAGACAAACTGCCCCGGCATCCTGATACAAAACGAAGCAGATACCAGCTTCCCAAAACAAGAGGTCCGGACAAGACAATATTGCTGACTGCCCCGCACCGGCCACCACCAGAGCATGCCGACCTCCCCAGACAGGGCACAGCCTCATCGGCCACACGAAACCAACGATTCAGATCAGACAAAACCGTCAAAACCAGAAGAACAAAATGCCCCCTCTGAACCAGTGCGACCGGAAAGCCTACGCACGACAGCACCGGTCTTGCGATCACAGGGGAGACAGACGCATCATACGGTGATACCGGCGACGCAATGACAGCAGACTGACCGGAACTGTGGGGGAAAAGGCTGTGCGGCGCAGGATCGTGCGCGAGGAAGAGCGGGAACTCTGGGCGAACTTCGCCCGGAGCGTGACGCCGCTTGCGCCTGCCGGCACACCAAAGATTCCGGCCAGAAAAAATGTGACTACGCCGCAGCAGGAAGCAGCCCGCTCCGATGCGGAGCGTGTGACAGAACTGGCCCGCCCCGAGCCAAAGCCTCCCCGAAAGACCGGACGAAAGCCGGCGAAAAGCAAAACAGTCCACGAGCCGGTCCCTCCGCTCTCGTCCGAAGCCATGTCTTTTCTGACCGTCGGTGAAATGGCGATCGCAGCCCATCTTCGAAATCGGGTCATAAAACGAAAAGGCCGACCCCCTCAGGCAGATGCCATCCTGATCGGCACACGACAGACGGGCCTGGACACCGGAAGCTGGAAGCGGCTGGCCCGTGGACAGACGGCAGCGGAACGACGTCTGGATCTGCATGGAATGACGGCACAGGCCGCTTTTATGCGGTTGCGTGAGTTTCTGGTCATGTCGCATCGCGAGGGTGTGCGGTGTGTTGAGGTCGTGACCGGCCTTGGCTCCGGACCCGAAGGCGGAATCCTGCGCCGCGAACTGCCGTTCTGGCTTGGACGGGATGATTTGCGGCGACTGGTTCTGGCAGTGACACATTCGCATGGCGCCAATCAGGGCGCCGTCCGGGTGCTGTTGCGGCGGCGAACTGGCGTAAGACGGTGACGAAGCAACCAGCGGAACGACATTCGTGATCAGGGTGAGCGGGCCTGACGGGTCTGAAGCTCGCCGAACTTATGCGGCACTGAACCGGCGGCGCATCCGGATTATTATCGGTCTTGTTGCTGTTCTGATCGCATGTTTTCTCGTCGATCTGTCGCTGGGGCCAGCACATCTTTCGTTTTCTGAGATCGTGCGGGTGCTTCTCGGCAATGATCACGGCGGCCCGGCCTCCGTTGTTGTCTGGAAGCTCCGACTGCCATTCGCGGTCATGGCAATTCTGACCGGGATGGCGCTTGGCCAGGCCGGTGCGGAGATGCAGACAATCCTCGATAACCCGCTGGCCAGCCCGTTCACGCTTGGGTTGTCGGCCGCGTCGGCGTTCGGAGCATCACTGGCGATCGTGCTTGGATGGCACGTGCCGGTGCCGATACCATGGCTCGGTGGCGAATGGATCGTGGCGGTGAATGCGTTCGTGTTCGCCATCGGCGCAGCCCTGCTGCTGGACCTGGTAGCACGTTGGCGCGGAGCCGCGACAGGCACCGTGATCCTGTTCGGGATCGCGCTGGTTTTCACGTTTCAGGCGCTGGTGGCACTGCTCCAGTTCCTGGCGACAGAGGACGCGTTGCAGGAACTCGTGTTCTGGACAATGGGGAGCGTCACGCGGGCAACCTGGCCTAAGATCACGGTGCTGGGCGTCGCCTGCGCGGTGGTGCTGCCCTGGTCGCTGCGCTCGGCCTGGGCACTGACCGCCCTGCGCATGGGAGAAGACCGGGCAGCCAGCCTGGGCGTGGATGTGCCGCGTGTCAGGCTGACTGCCTTGTTGCGGGTCAGTATTCTGGCAGCGCTGGCCGTGGCATTCTCGGGGACAATCGCGTTCGTCGGGCTGGTCGCGCCCCATATTGCACGACGGCTGCTGGGAGAGGATCATCGGGCCTACCTGCCGGGAAGCGCGCTGGTGGGCGGCCTGATCATGTCCGCAGCCTCGATCACGGCAAAAAACCTGGTGCCGGGTGAGGTTCTGCCTGTGGGGATTGTGACAGCGCTTGTTGGCATCCCGTTTTTTCTGGTGACTGTGCTCCGACACCGGAGGATATCATGATGGCGTTGCAGGCCGGACCGCTGACCGGTCGACGCGGCAGGCGGATCGTTCTGGACAGCATCGAAATCGGCCCTCTGGAGGGAGGCACGATCACATCCCTGCTGGGTCCGAACGGAAGTGGAAAAACGACGTTATTGCGGGCTCTGGCGGGACTTTTCCCCGTCCAGGGGCCGATGTGGCTCGGGCCGCACGACCTTGGCGGAATGCGGGCGCCGGAACGGGCGAATTACTGCGCCTATATGCCGCAGACCCTGCCGCCGCCGATCCATATGCAGGCACTTGAGACAATTCTGGTTTCAATGCGGGCCAGCGGAGCCCACCCCGACGAGCAGGCATTCGACACCGCCATCGACACGCTTGAGCGGCTGGGGATCGCCGACCTGTCCCTGCGGTTTCTGGATGAATTATCCGGCGGACAGCGCCAGCTTGTCGGACTGGCGCAGGTCCTGGCCCGGTCCCCGGCCCTGCTTTTGCTTGATGAACCGCTGAGCGCACTGGATCTCCGGCATCAGTTTGAAGTGATGGCGGTCCTGCGACGCGAGACAGAAGCACGCGGCATGGTAACCGTCATGGTCATGCATGATCTCGGAATGGCGTTGCGGCGGACAGATTCAGCCGTGATGCTGGCGGAAGGACGGGTAATCGGGGCGGGCGCGGTCGAGAATGTGGTGACACCGACGATCCTGGCGAGGGCATTCGGAATTCGCGCCAGAGTTGAACGAAGTGCGGAAGGTGATTCGCTGGTCCTGGTCGATGGGGTAAGTAACATTTCAGAAGAACGTGCCGCGATGGACAACCAGTCTGATCACTACCGGTCTGCCCCTTCATCGTCATGAAGGCGACCGCATAGTCTTCGTAAATGACGCTCACCATACCACGTCCGTCAGCTTCACTCTGCCTGCAATACCGGCTGAACCAGGGCTTATTTTCTGACATCCCGATCACCCGCGCCACTCAAAGCAGGCCGCTCTCCCGCTCCGTTTTTTCCGTCATGCCGACAGCCAGAAGAACAAGCGTCGCCAGCCCCGCGAGAGCCAGCATCGGAAGGTAGCCGCCTGCCATCCCCACAATGGCCAGAGCAGCGGCTCCGAGCAGATGGGAGCGGGGAAAGCCCTGACAGGCCACGCGCTTATAAACAGCGCTGGCCAGCAGATAGATGACCGGCCCGGCGATCATAACGATGGCAGGAGCCCCTTCCGCATGTTCCATCGGATTTTCGAGCAGGAGATCCGTGCCGACGGCAGTGACGATGATACCGCTGATCAGAACAGCGTGGATGTAGTGGAAATACGCCCCGATGCGACCGGGATCGTCCGAACGGGTGATGACATGCTCCGCATCCTCGGCGGATGTCCCGAAATAGAGCCACCACATGGCGATCGTGCAGAGAAAACTGACGACAAATGCGCCAAGGATCGGGAGCGACCATATTTTCGCCTCTGCCATGGACAGCCCGGATGCCATGATGGTTTCGCCAAGCGCGACAATGGTGAACAGCTGGCAGCGTTCGACGAGATGGGCTCCGTCAATCGTCCACTCCCGGGTCCGGGACCGGCCCAGACCCGGCAGCGGGAAGCCAAACATCGGAGAGACATATTCGCAAAGAACAGCAACAACCCAGAGCGGCAGGCGCCAGGCCGGGTCAGAAAGACCGCCCGCCACCCAGAAGCAGCCAGCAATGCTGACCCAGCCCAGGATACGGTGATAATTCGGAGCCAGCGGATGCGATGCGGGCAGCCGGATGACGATAAAGGCTGAGCGACCAGTCTGCATGCCCGCATAACATAGTGCGAAAGCAAGGCCACGCTCACCCCACGCCTCCGGGGCCGACGCGCCAACGAGGAGGGCAAGCGCCATTGTCGCAAAGATGAGACCACGGATGGCGGGCGTGCGGGGATCGAACCAGTTGGTCACCCAGGCCGCATATTGCCAGCCAAGCCAGGCAGCGAACCAGAGCACGGCAGTTTGCAGAGCGCCGAGCGGCGTCAGGTGATGCAGCAATCCGTGACTGATCTGCGTGATCGCAAACACATAGACCAGATCAAAGAACAGTTCTTCGTTGGTGACACGCGCATGCTGACCGTCACGCTGGCGCAACAGAGGATGAAACCCGGCTTTGTCTCGGCTCATGAATACTCCGGCAAAAAGCCGGCCCATGGCGATCACGGTCCGGCTTCCACGCTTATAGCAAAAAGTAATGGTCTTTGACCCAGGGCGGGGAATGCTTCCGGGGAAAAAAGTCTTTCCCTAATCTCCACGACTACTTCGTCGTATAGCCACCATTCACCAGGATTGTCTGACCCGTCATCCACCAGCCTTCCGAGACCATGAACCGGATATAGGGTGCGATATCTTCAATATCGGTGAGACCCGTCCTGCTGAACGCGGACAGGGCAGCCGCCGATTTGTGATAGGCGACAGCATCCGCTCCTTCCTGACCATAGAAAAACGGCGTGTCCATCGGGCCAGGTCCGATCGCATTCACAGAAATGCCGCGTTCGCCAAACTCCTTTGACGCCGCGCGGGTAAAATGTTCAACGGCAGATTTGGAGCCGGCATAAGTGGAATAGAACGGCGTATAGGCCCCAAGCAGAGAGGTGACGACACTCAGAATTTTACCATTATCGTTCAGATTCTTACCGGCTTCTTTGATAAAGAAATAAGCCGCTTTCGTGTTAACGGCGAACATGCTGTCAAACTCTTCCTCAGTCGTGTCGAGGATCGGTTTTTTCAACACTTTGCCAACAGTGTTAATCGCAATATCAGGTTTACCTATGGCCGCGACCGTGTCCGCGAAAAGTTGCGCACTGGCTCCGGCGGATGTCAGATCCCCCGGCAAAGCAACAGCGGTAATACCGTTGCCGGAAAGCTCGGCCACAAGCTTATCGGCATCGGTCTTCGAGGCATCGCCATGATGATGGATCGCAATGGCTCCTGCACCATGCGCGGCGAGATCACGGGCAATAAGGGCACCAAGATTCTTCGCCCCGCCAGTGATAAGAACAGTCTTTCCCGTGATGCTGTGATCGGTCATGTCGCTTCCTTCCGAAAACCAGGCGACCTGATCGGCCGCACTTTGTAAACGACACATTATCGTTCGTGGTTTCCCGAAAAATCCGTTATTACCGAACAACACCTGTCAGCTTTTCCGAACAATTCCCCATGGAGGATCTCGTCATTGGATCGCATTGATCTGTTCCGGATCTTTGTCCGCGTTGTCGAAACGGCGAGTTTTTCACGGGCTGCCGCATTGCTCAACATGCCGCGCTCAAGCGTTTCAACCGCTGTCCAGGAGCTCGAAGCCCGGCTCGGCACCAGGCTTCTGGCCCGCACGACCCGGTCAGTGGCACCAACGCCGGACGGACGGGCATTTTACGATCATGCGATCCGGCTGATCGCGGATGTCGAAGACGCGGAAAATCTGTTTCGTCGCGACAAGGCCTCACCACGCGGAACCCTGCGGGTGGACATGCCGGGCCGGATCGGCAGACTGATCGTAGCCCCGGCGCTGCCGGAGTTTCTGGAACGCTATCCTGATATCGACATCATCATGGGAGTCACGGACCGCGCTGTGAACATGATCGAAGACGGAGTGGACTGTGTGATCCGCGTCGGACCGCTCCAGGATTCCAGCCTGATCGCACGAAAGATCGGCATTCTGGACCTGATCAACGTCGCAAGTCCGGCCTATCTCGCCAGGTATGGCACTCCCGAAACGCCGGACGATCTGAAACATCATCTCGCCGTGCAATATGCCTCGCCTTCGACAGGACGGACCGAAGACTGGGAGTGGGTCGAGGGCGGGCAGTTACGGACACTCGCCATGCACAGCCGCGTGACAGTGAACAGTGCCGAGGCTCTGATTGCCTGCTCGCTCGCGGGACTCGGCCTGATGCAGATTCCGGCTTACGATGTCAGACATCATCTTGACGATGGGAGCCTGATCGACGTGCTCCCCGCTTACCGCGCCGAGGCAGTCCCGATGACGCTTTTATACCCGGACCGCCGGCATCTTCCCTCGCGCCTCCAGGTTTTTTCGGACTGGCTGACTGCGCTCCTGGCTGTCCGGACGGCGGAGCAATCTCAGACTGATGACTGATTATCAGGGAGTCTGACCCTGTGGCCTCAGTAACGCTGCCAGGGCTTTGCCCTGGAGCCTGGCAAAGGCTCTGTTGTCGTTACGAGTTGATCTGTGATTTTTCAAAGGGTCAGAAAAAGACCGGGCTCAGCCCGCGCCCGGAAGGGGTCGCGGACCCCTTCACCCCAATCCGTTGATCAACAAACCGGTTTCCAAAGGTCTGCGACCTTTGGTGGGTTTCAGGGCAAAGCCCTGAGAAGTTACCAACACTTAATGACAACAGAGCCTTTGGAAACCATTCAGGGCGCAGTCCCTGCCAGGTCCGGGCTGAGCCCGGATGCCCTCATCTGCGGCTCGGTCTTTACAACCGCCGATATGAGGCCGGAAGCGGCTCCCGGCTTTATGATGCGGTCAGATCAGGTGCCTGACACTATCAATGAAGAATGACTCCAGGCTGATGAAGGGTTACGAAACGCTGTGCTGCTGAATGTGATTGAACGCGGGCCTGAAGGGCCTGCCGATGGCCGTCCACCTGTTGTCTTTCTTCACGGACTTTTCGGACGAGGGCGAAATTTCGGGTTTTTCCAGCGCAGTCTCTCAGAGACACGTCGGACGCTGGCACTGGACCTGCGCAATCATGGCGACAGTCCTCACGGTCCGATGGATTATCCGACACTGGCCGCAGATGTCAGAGAGACCCTGGCGGCGCACAATGCACTGCCTGCGATCATCATCGGCCATTCAATGGGCGGAAAGACAGCGATGATGCTGGCACTGACTGCGCCAGCCGATGTTCACGCCCTCATGGTCGCCGATATTGCGCCGGGCGAAGGCGGACTCGCCCACACCCAGGATCTTACCGGGGGCCTGGTGAAACTGGCGATGCCCGCGACGCTTGATCTGTCGGGAGCAAACACCTGGCTGGAACCCGTGATCAGAGACCGGAGCGTGCGCGATCTGATGATTCAGAACCTGCAACTTGGCGATCATCCGCGCTGGCGGATCGGCCTGAATGAGATTCGGGACGCGCTGGATGCGATTGTCGGCTGGCCCGTGATGCCGGCAGGCACGGAATATGACGGACCGACACTGTTCGTGGCCGGCGGAGACTCGAAGTATATCCAGCCAAAGAACTATCCCGAGATGCGAAGGCTTTTTCCGCATTACCGGCTGGAGGTGATCGAAGGAGCCGGGCACTGGCTCCATGCTCAGAAGCCACGTGAATTTCTGGCGATTACTACACAGTTTGTGAACAGCGTTTAGAAAACACGGCCGTTCACAGCCTCCCCGCGCCGATGCACAGAGAAACCTGCAAACGCGCGGTTCAGGCAGGGATTGCACCTGTGCCGGAATTACCCTCCTGGTCCACACCGGAAAGACGCGTTCCATATCGGCGCGTAAAGGAAGACAGGACCACGCCCAGAGCGAGGTCACGAAGTCCGGCTTTTTTTCCGTAATCCCAGGATGCCGTGGCGCTGTAGGCACCGAGACGCAGGAGCTTCAGACAGGCTTCAAGGCGTAAGAGAATAGTCTGATTTTCGTAAACGCGAAGACGCAGGCTACAAAATTTTTCGAGCTGACTCCAGCAGCGTTCGGCGCGTTGCAGCGCGATGGTATCCGGCCCGGATTGTCCGGGCTCCGAGAGCGCCCGCCGGAAAATATCACGTCGGCAACGCGCGGTAATGGCGGGCGCACGCAGCCTCTCACTGCGATTTGAGATCAGACAGGTAAGACGTTCGCTCATGGTGCGCGCCCGTCTGTTGTTCCACCCATAAGCATTGCTGCCGTGCTGACGGTAATCGGCCAGGGACTGTTCTATGAAAGCAGTGCGCCCGAGAGATGTGGCAAGGAAAAAATACCACCCGTCATGGGTATCTTTTTCATTGAGATGATAAAGATCGATACTGCTCTGCCAGAAGGACTCATATTTTTTCAGGGAAGCCTGAAAAACCATCGTAAAACCACAGGGATTTAACCACGGCCGGCTTCGGAGCTGTTCGACAACCGGATTTTTATCTAACAGCAGGTCGAGCCTGTCGCTAAGGATCTTTCCAGCCTGAACGATGCGCGCCTCATGATGGACCAGCAGGATGCTCTCATCCTGAAAGACTTCCACGCAGCGACTCAGTTTTTCCGGATACCAGTGGTCGTCCTGATCGCAGAACGCGATCAGGTCCGAACAGCAGAGATGAGCTGCCTTCATGAAGTTACCACGGAAACCGAGGCGAACTTCATTGACATAAATCCGCACAGGAAAAGGTGCTGTTTTTGCAAAGACCTCTATTTTTGCAATGGTATCGTCGGATGATCTGTCATCGCAGACTACAAGTTCCGCCGGGAGAAACGTCTGCTGCCTGAGGCTTTCGAGCTGCTCCCCGATATATCGGGTACCATTAAAGGTTGCCATCGCGATGGATACAGCTTTCATCGGACACCTGATTTCTTATTTATTATAGGTTTTTACAGAAAAAAGTGACGTGCCTCAGCCTCGCAAAATAATAGCGGCGAACTCACTCGCCCACTACATGCCCTGCTGATATTTTTACTACGTGACTGCCTGAACGGCAGGCTAAATCACGCCAAATATCCATGTCCACAAAAATAATATTTTGACATATTTTGACACACCTGAAATATTTCTCCAGTCTTCAGGCCAGATGCGGAGACCACAGCACCCGTTGATATCAGGCAGCGAACAGAACGCCAGACGAACCGCCCCCCCCCCCCGATACACCATAAAAAAAGCCGCCGGCCCGAAGGCTGGCGGCTTTTTCGTAACCCTTTCCCCGAGGGGAGCGTTGTCGCAGATCAGCGCTTGCTGAACTGGAACGAACGACGGGCCTTGGCTTTACCGTATTTCTTACGCTCAACCTGACGGGAGTCACGGGTCAGGAACCCGGCTGCCTTCAGAATGCTGCGCAGACCCGGCTCGTAATGCGTCAGCGCGCGGCTGAGCCCATGACGAACCGCGCCAGCCTGACCGGACAGACCACCACCGGTCACCGTGCAGACCACGTCGAACTGGTTGTAGCGGTCAGCGACCAGGAAAGGCTGCGTCAGCAGCATGCGCAGAACCGGACGGGCGAAATAGGTGCCGATCGGACGACCGTTCACCGAAATGTCGCCCTTGCCAGGCTTGATCCACACGCGGGCAACCGATTCCTTACGACGACCCGTCGCGTAAGAACGGCCCTGCGCATCGCGCTTCACTTCATAAACAGGCGCTTCCGGGGAAAGCGTCGCCGGAGCAACGTCTTTCAGGTCAGCAAGCGTGCCTGTGCGTTCCAGAGTTTCGGACATGGTTATCAGACCCCACTCTTCGCGGCGATGGTGTTTTTACGGTTCAGAGCCGCAACATCCAGTTTGACCGGAGCCTGCCCGTCATGCGGGTGAGCCGGGCCGGCATAGACATGCAGATTACGCATCTGGGCGCGCTGCAGCGGGCCACGCGTGATCATACGCTCAATGGCTTTCTCAACCACCTCGGTCGGGTTCTTGCCTTCAAGACGCTGCGCGATCGTGCGCGACTTGATGCCACCCGGATAGCCGGTGTGATAATGGAACAGCTTCTGGCCGACTTTATTGCCGGTGAGGCTGATCTTCTCCGCGTTGACGATAACGACATGGTCGCCGCAATCAACGTGAGGAGTGAACTGCGGCTTGTGCTTGCCGCGGAGACGCGTGGCAACAAGAGTGGCGAGACGACCAAGAACGAGGCCTTCGGCGTCGATCAGGATCCAGTTCTTCGTCACCTCCGCCGGTTTAAGCGAGAGAGTGGTCTTCATTGATCTTATATCCGTCCAGAAATCTTGAGCGGTTCGGGTGGCGCCTTATGCTCACACAGCACGCCGGCGTCAAGCGGGATCGCACTAAAAACACCCCTTCCTGACATTTTTTACCATTTTTTCTGATGCTTTCACCACGGTAACATATTACCGCATCACATCATCACAACAAAAAACCTCCCCGGCCGACACCACCGGGCTCCGCGAAAGTGCCGGAAAATACTCAAAGAAATACAGACGGATCACAGACATGGTGCTCCCCTGCCCTGTTCCTGATAGGAAGGACACACGATTGCTGACCTGAAAGATCCCTGCCCCTATGACCAGCCGCCGCACAACCCTGACCGTTGCCATTCTCTCGGCCACCGCTCTTATCGGCCTTGGGGGTGCGGGCTGGGTGTGGATGCACAGAAAAGCCGATACCGAGCTGACGACCGAACTGGAGCAGTTACGGAGCCAGTTGCCAGCCGGCACCGAGTTCACATGGAAGCGAGCCGTGGCGATGCCGGTGAGCCACGGCGCACGCCTTACGGATGTCATGCTGAAAAAGCCCGAAGGCACCGTGACCGCGGCCGCTCTGGAACTCGTCGGGGCGCATCAGAAACCTCCGGCGCCTGGCAGTCAGGGCCAGCCTCTGCTTCAGTTCGACCATATCCTCGCCCATACCCTGCATGTCAGCGTCGCAACCGGAACCGTCGATATCAGGCGGCTGGCTCTTGATGGCCTCACCCTTCCGGCCGATTCCAGCCATCTGGCCGATCTGGTGATCGACCACGGGGAACTGGCGGACATGGCGATCCACGGGCAGACCGGAGAGATCTCCGCCACTCTCGGCAATGTCACACTCGACCAGTACGGGGTCGGCCATCCGTCCCGGCTTGTTGTGCGTCAGTTCTCGCTGACCGGCACGGTTCACCCGATGCGGGTCATCACCGCCGAGCGTTTCTCCACGGATGGCAGCGACCTCGCCTCTGTTCTGCTCGCCCGGATACACGGAGAGCGGCTGCCCCCGCGTGACGGCACGCAGAGTGCCCGTATCGACAATGTCTCGCTCAAAGGTGTGGTCGGCCAGCCCGGAAGCCCGATCATGCCGATCGCCGCCTTTGAACGCCTGACCAGCTTCAGCAACACCACGGATCAGAAAAGCCAGGTTGCCGTCAGCCTCACCCATTTCCGCGTCTGGCCCTCCGGGCCGCAGCTGGAGACGATCAGAACACTGGGTTACAGCCGCTTCGAGGCGTCCGCTGTCGTCAGCGCCCTGGTGGATTATGGCGCCAGCGTCGTGCATCTGTCACAGCTTGACGTGAACGCACCGACTTTCGGCCGTCTCGATCTGTCCGGAGATCTGACCGATGTGAACGGGTCGGTCGTGGATGCTCTGACAGGACGCATGACACAGCCCAATGTGGCGCATCTGGATGCAACCTGGCGTGATAACGGCCTGGTGGGACGTCTGCTGAAAAACGCCGCCATCGGTCAGGGCATGGACCCCGATGCCTATGTCCCGCTGCTGGAGCGCTCGTTCGCACCGCCGGGCGCGGCACCGGACAGTGTCGGCGCCCAGCTTGCAAGTTACATTGCCAGTCCGGGCGCCGGACCGCTCACACTCGCGCTCTCGCCATCTCAGCCGCTTCCCCTCCTGGCAGTCGTGGCGCTGTTCTCCGTCGCAACCCATCCGGGCCTCGCCGAATCAGTGGGCCTGACCGTGCAGGCCCCCTCCGGAGCAACAGAGAAGACACCGGCAAGCACGCCTGATCCTGATACGACAACCGACGAACCCGTCGACCCGTCCATTCTGAAAGGCTCGCCCCCGGCGCCATCACCGGCACAGACACCCCCTCCGCCCTCACCCGCCATTCCGGCTCCCGCATCGACACATCCATGACCATGACAGTTCATGTGATCGGCGCCGGCGGACGATCCGGCGCAGCACTCTGCCGCGCCCTGCTCGCTCAGGGGAAAGACGTGGTTCCCGTTGTCCGGGACCGGAACCGCTATCAGGCAGGGTCCGGACTTTCATCCGGCAGGCAGGGTCCGGGCGGCGGCACACTGCACGAACCTCACATCGCGGATCTGACAGGGCCGCCTGATGATCTGAGGCTGGCGCTTCTGGATGCGTCCGTCGTTGTCTGCACGGCGCATGCGCGAAACATTCCGGCCGTGCTGGCTGCGGCACCCGCACAGGCCCGGATCGTGGCGCTGGGCAGCACGCGCAAGTTTACCCGCTGGCCGGATGCCCATGGAAACGGTGTGCTCGCCGGCGGACTGGCGCTGCTGACGTCAGGCCGCAACGGCGTGATCCTTCACCCGACGATGATTTACGGCGCTGAAGGAGAAGATAACGTGCAGCGCCTCGCAACACTTCTGCGGTATCTGCCGGTCGTGCCGTTACCTGGCGGAGGACGATCCCTGGTCCAGCCGATCCATCAGAGCGACGTGACGGCCTGCCTTCTGGCCGCGATCGATAAAGACTGGAACGGAGCCCACAGCCTGGTGATCGCGGGCGCCGCCCCGGTGACCTACCGTGACTTCGTTCATCTTGTTGCCCGGGCAGCCGGGATGCGGATGCCTCCGGTAATCTCCATTCCCGCCGGGCCGCTGATCGCAGCCGCAGCCGTGCTTCGCCTCATTCCGGGCCTGCCGGATATCGGACCGGCTGAAATCCGCCGATTGCTGGAGGACAAGGCCTTCAGCATCGGACCAATGGTCAGTACGCTCGGAGTTGTGCCTGTCTCCCTGGAAACGGGACTGGCACGGTTATTCGGAGAAAACTAAGCTCCTAATACGCCAGCCAGCGGCCCGAGATAGCTGGCAAGCTTTACGCGCAGCGGCATGAGATAGACATTCCCGCCATCATCGCGAATGTCCCGAATGGCGGTTTCGGCGAAAGCGATGTTGGCGTCCAGCGTGGGTTCGAAATCCTGAGGAAAAACGATATGATTCGTCGTTTCCCAGTAAGAGCGGGATTTCGGCCCGATGACGGGTGAGAAACCCCAGAAAACGCACTCATCGCGGAGCCACTCACGACAGAGATCAAGCATCCGGTTATCGAAAACAGGCTGCGTGAAAAACCCGCATGCACCGGCATCTTTTTTGCGGGCGACCTCTTCAAGTTCCTGCCAGGGCGCCCGCCGATACGGGTCGAAAGCCGCATAAATGGCCAGATGAGGCGCCTCGCGGCGATAACGCCGGATGATAGCTTCTGAATTGTTGGGGAATGTCTGATGGTTCAGATCCGCCGGAGGATCGCCGTGGACAACGAGAAGCTCGGTCAGCCCCGGCGTATCGAGCCCGGGAAGCGGCCCTTTCGGGTCAATGTCAATGGCGCGGATATGCGGAATGACAGACCGGAACTGATCAGAAACCTGGGCAGCGGCAGCCCAGCTGCGCAGATCGAACCGCATCAGATCAGGAATGTTAATCGTGCTCACCGCAGGGGAACAGTCGCGAAGTTCAGCAACCTCGCGCTGCAACGTGTCAGCGTTGCGGGCAACCAGCTCTACGGAAACACGACTCATGACGAACTTTTTTCTGAAAACGATCTCATAAGCGAAGTCTAGCGCATCGACTGGCGGGACAAAACGCCGGACGATCAGGTCAGAGCGTCAGCCGGGGGAATACCTGTCACCCTGTCATAAAAACGCCTGAACGGCCCGGGGCCCGCGAGCACCGTGTTTGCCACTGAAACAGAGGCTGGCCGGAGAGGAACGACATTACTCTGAGACGCCAGATGAGGCAGGGCCGGCTCGTGAGGACCTCCGCGACCGGAAGGCGGCTTATGCCCGTGCCTGAGATGCTGCTGCCATGCCATAAGCTGGAAATACATGATGACGCCGGACATGTCCCCTTCTCCCGTTCTGCGTTATATTGGCTACAACGTGTAACAGAGATGAAAAGTTTCCGGCATTTGCAGCGTGCAGCATACACCTGCATCATCGGACCCACGCAAACACACTGGCAACTGTTGTTGATTTGCGAAGTATAAAGACAGGTTTTCCTGACAGAGGATTGGGAAGATACGTTTCTTCGGAAAGATTTCCGGAGCAGCATTGACTATAAAATCGGGAATACCAGCAGCCGCCGTGCTGGCAGCCTCATCCCGGGCAACGGCATCCCGTCGGCGTGCTGATACGCCCGCCAGGCACGGTGCTCCCGCCGGACATTGTTTCTCCGGCAGAAAATCTGGCCGGATATGAAGCCTCGATCGCATGATGGAACACCAGATGGCGGCCATAACAGACCAGAGCCCGAAAAACCCCCGCCAGAACACACCTGGATCGCAGACAGCCGAACCTGTGAATCACCCTCTCAGGCCGCCTGACGCACGCGCCCCGCAAGCCAGAAAGCAGACCCCATGGCGAGGGCAAGTATGATCAGAGTAAACCCGGCAATCCCCGGCCACCGCCATGCGCTCCAGAACCAGCCTCCCGCAGACCCGGCCACGCTGGACCCCATGTAATAGCAGAGCAGATACAGTGATGTGGCGTGCCCGCGATCGGTTTTCGCAAGACGCCCAACCCACCCGCTGGCGATGGCATGAGACGTGAAAAATCCCATGGTCAGCAGCGAAATCCCGATAACGATGCAAGGCACAGAGGCCATCATCGTCAGCAGAATCCCGGCCATCATGGTGGCAATGCCAACCGGGAGAACACGCTGGCGCCCGATCCTGTCAGAAAGAATGCCCGCCACAGAGGATGCGCCGACACCAAAGAGATAGACCGAGAACAGAAGTCCCTGCTGCGTCTGATCGAAATGATAAGGCGCGGCTGTGAGACGATAGCCGGCGTAATTAAACACGGTCACAAACGCGCCCATAATCAGGGCGCCGATAAGATAGACGGCAGGCAGCGCCGAACGGAACAGATGACGAGCCCAGGCGCTGATGTGATAGCTGACGCCAAGGCGGCCGCGCGGCGAGAAATGTCGTGAACGGGGCAGAAGAAGAACGAAAAAAACGGCGGCAGTCATATCAATGACACCAACCAGCCCCATGGCCGTGCGCCAGCCGAAATACTGAGTCAGGACGCCGGAGCCCACCCGCCCGATCATACCTCCCAGGGCGTTTCCCGCCACATAAAGGCCCATCGCGGCAGCGAGTTCGCGCGGCTCAACCTCCTCGGCAAGATACGTCATGGCCACAGCCGGAACACCGCCCAGGGTGATGCCCTCAAGAGTGCGCAACAGCAGCATGGCCGGCCAGTTCGGTGCACAGCCGGCGGCAATGTTGAGGGCCGCGGAGGCCAGCAAAGCCACAAACATCAGTTCGCGGCGCCCGAAACGCTCGGACAGAGGCGCGGCGAAGAGAATGGCGATGGCAAGGCTTACGGTCGAGACGGACAGCGACAGTGAACTTGAAGCCGGCGTGATCCCGAACGCATTCGAAAACACGGGAAGCAGGGGCTGCACGCAATACAGCAGCGAGAACGTCGCAAAACCGGAAAGAAAAAGAGCCAGACTGGCATGGCGATATTCGGGGGTGGCCCGCGTCATGCGCGGAGTCATGCGTCGGCTGGAGGGACGGGTTTGCTGCGGTTCTGAAAAGGTGGCGCTCGTACTCATAATGTAAAATTATCGTGTGTTGTGTGTTATCTGTCCAATATATAATACGTCGCGTTGCGATATGTTATGGAGATACCTGCCGTGGAGCTGCGCCATCTCCGTTACTTTGTCGCCGTCGCGGAAGAACTGAATTTCACCCGCGCCGCCGCACGGCTCGGGATCGGCCAGCCACCCCTCAGCCAGCAGATCCGCGACCTTGAGCGAGAACTCAGCGTCACCCTGTTCGTCAGGCGACCGCAGGGAGCGGAACTCACGCCAGCGGGAGCCGTGTTTCTGCACGAGGCCCGGTCCGTGCTGGAAATGGCACAACATGCACGAACGAGCGCTGTTCTGGCGCAGCGTGGCCAGATCGGACATCTGCGACTTGGCTACGCATCCTCCGTCGCGCTGCACCCCCTCGTCAGCAACACGATCCGCCGCTTTCGGGGGCTCTGGCCCGAGGTGGTTCTCGCCGTCTCAGAAGGAAACTCCCGCGAACTGATCGAACGCCTGCACACTGGTCGCGCCGATGCCGTATTCGTGCGGCCCGGGCCTGCTGACCCTCCCGGAACGCGGCTGCTACGCCTTCCCGGAGAACCAATGCGAATTGTGCTGCCGGCAGAACACCCCCTCGCGGCCTGCTCCGAAATTCCCCTTGCAACGCTGGCTATGGAGCCCTTCATCCTGTTCGCCCGCGCCGTCGGGCTGAGCCTGTTCGATGCCATTGTCGCAGCATGCCGGGAGGCGGGGTTTGAGCCATCGGTCGTGCAGGAAGCACCGCAGATTTCGTCAGTCGTAAATCTGGTCGCGGCAGGACTGGGAATCTCGGTGGTCCCGGAATCGATCACGCAACTCCGCCTGCATGGCGTGGTGTACCGCCCGATCCGGGCTCCGGCCCCCCTGGCCAGCATCGGACTGGCCGCAGCGGCAGAGAAACCATCGGTTCTCGTGGATCATCTGTTCAGCCTAATGGATCCGGAAACGTAACAGCGCAATACCAGCCCGCGTCAAAACTGACACACGGGATGGAAACCAGGGCTCTGCCGGGACCCGGCAGGGACCACGGGCCCCCGCACCCCAAACTGTTTATAATAAAATGGCTTCCAAAAGCTTTGTTGTCGTTACGAGTTGATCTGTGATTTTTCAAAGGGTTAGAAAAAGACCGGGCTCTGCCCGAACCCGGAAGGGGTCGCAGACCCCTTCACCCCAATCTGTTGATAAATAAGCAGGTTTCCAAAGGTCTGTGACCTTTGGTGGGTTCCAGGGCAAAGCCCTGAGACGGCAACAGGGCTGACCGGATCAGAGTGAAGGGCGCCCCTCACTGCCCCGAACTGTCAGACGCCCCCGACCGACCCCGCCGCAATGCGACAACACTCGCCAGAGCGATCAGCAGAATTGACCCGCCAGCCAGTTCGCCATTCAGACGCGCCTCCGGCAGCACCAGGATCAGCAGAAACAGCGCCCCCAGAACAAGGGGAAGCATCCTCGCCAGAATCAGTCGGAAACGCCCTTCGATACGGTCCCTGTTTCGGTAACATGACAAAGACACCATGAAATATGTGAAAATGACAACCGATCCGGATGCTCCCAGCAGCACGGCATAAGCCCGCGATGGAGACCACGCCGCCGAGGCTATGATGATCACCTCCAGCACCGAACTGATCGCTACCGCCATCACAGGAACCCCGTGCTCCAGGGAGCGCCCGAAAGCCGCCGGGGCGCAGCCCAGTTCCGAAAGTTCCCTGATCACACGTGAAACAACATATTTCGCAGAGTTCAGACAGGACAGCACCGCCACGAGCGTCACCGCCACGGCCACAGCTTCCGCAAACGGCACGGCCAGATAATGCATCACCAGAAGAAAAGGCGACTGCCCCGGCGTGACCAGCGTCCAGGGCCGCAACGAAAGAATGACCAGAACGGAGCCCAGATAAAACATCAGAATGAAAAGTGGGACCCGGCTGACCGTCCGCCTGATACTCTGCTGCGGATCTTCACTCTCCACAGCGGCAACAAACGCAATCTCACATCCCGTAAACGTCTGAACGATCATCGGAACGACCGCCAGAACCGCCCAGCCGCCAAGCGGGAAAAACCCGCCATGACCGAGAAGATTGTCATGAACCTCGCTGATCGCGTCCGGTGTCTTCAGCCCCCACCAGACACCCAGCGCCGCAAACAGCCCCAGCGCCGCCAGCTTGATCACCGACAGAACCGCCTCGCTCCTGCCGTAAACTCGCACCGGCAACGTGTTGAGCAGCAGCGCCACACCCACCAGCAGCAAAGATCCCACGGGTGCGCGCAATCCTGACAGCGTGCTGATGATCAGCCCTCCCGCCACGGCCTGCGCGCCTCCCGTGACCACCCACAGAAACGCATAACTCCACCCGGTCACGAACGCGGAGCGCTGGCCGAGAACCTGCCCGACATGCGAGATGAATGACCCCCGCCCTTCATGCTGGATCGCAAGCTCGCCAAGCAGCAGCATCGCCGCCCAGACAACAGCGCCCGCCAGAACATAGGCCAGGACAACGGACGGCCCGGCACCGGCAATCGTCGCCGACGTCCCCACAAAGAGTCCCGCACCGATGATCCCGCCAACCGAGATCATGGAAACCTGCCACCCCGTCAGCCGCCGGGGTGTCGTTCCCGATACGGAAGGAAAATCCGTCACCACAGAAGAAACAGTCACACTGTCCCCCGTGTCCGCCGTCATGAAATACCTGTTCCGCGTGGACCCACAGGGCGATCTCCGAGAATGGTGACGCGATGCATGATGCGTCTGTGCGGACGATAATCATCCACCGCATAATGCTGCGTGACACGATTATCCCAGAAAGCAACGTCGCCGTCACGCCAGGACCATCGGATCTGGAACTCAGGCTTCGCCAGATGCCTGAACAGGAAGGCAAGCAACGCCGCGCCTTCCTCCGGCTCAAGGTCGCAGATCTCAGACGTGAAGCCCTCATTCACGAAGATCGCCTTACGTCCGGTTTCAGGATGAATCCTGATGACCGGATGCTCAACCGGAGGATGCCTGTTGCGCACCGCCATCCAGCGGTCCCGCTCCTCCGGCGACCGCCCGAACCGCGACAGAGGAAACGACCGCGTGAAATCATGCAGTGCCGTCAGACCATCCAGATGCACCTTCATGACCGGCGACAACGCGTCATACGCAGCCGTCGTGCTCGCCCACAATGTATCTCCGCCCGTCTCCGGCAGATGACGCGCCACCAGAATTGCCCCCAGAGACGGCGTCTCGGAAAACGTTACATCCGTGTGCCACAACGCGTTGTCCTTAAGATCCGTCCGGTCCGTATCCAGAACGATCGCCTCCGGAACACCGGCAACCGTCGGGTACACCGGATGAATGTGCAGCGAACCAAACGCCGCCCCCAGATCCCGATGCTGCCGCGACGTCAGAGACTGCCCCCGGAAAAACAGAACCTGATGCGACAGAAGCAGGTCTCTGAGCCCGGCGATCGCACTCGCCGGCAGCGGCCCGGCCAGATCGACGCCATGCACGACCGCCCCGATGCCCGGTGATAGTCGCTCCACCTGCCAGCGCCCGAAAGCAATGCAGGACGCCCCGCTGTCGTGGCGCCCCCCGACCACGAGCGCATCCGGCAAAGGCGAAAACGGAGCGGGACCAGCGTTCTGATACGTCTGATGAAGAGTCGACAGGGACATGATGCGGTTCCTCCCATCCGGGATAAGCAGAGCGCCCATATTCACAGATATTACCAGTTAGTCAATATAATTTAACTACATACAATAGTGTTATATTAAACCATGAAAACAAACGATAAAAATATCCACCCATATTTTGCCATTCTTTAGCCCACGAGAAAGCAACCCGTTTTCCAGCAGATATCTGAAAAAACGGTAATTTACCTGTTGCAAAATGTTATTTTTAGATGTGTATGTAATACCACCATTAACATATGTTGTTTCCGGGTGTGTCGCCCCACCCCTTATCGAGACTGGTCACCATGAAGACAGGCTACTCCCTCGCATGGCTCGGGCTGTCCGGCCTGACGCTGGTTGCCACAATGCCGGCCACGGGCGCTACCATCGCAGACAACCGGCACCTGCCTCCCGCCTCTTCCACCCGCACCGGCAAACCGCATCTCCCGCCCCACAGAACCGCTCTCGCAACAAAGAATGAGGATGTCGCCGTTCAGGCCCGTCACATCCTGCGCGGCACAAAGGAAGTTCTGACACGCAAGGTCATGGAGCAGCAGGTCCCCGGCACCAACCCACTCAAAGTGCTCGCCCAGACCCCCGGCGTCATGTTCCAGTCCGATGACCCGCAGGGCCTCGATACCTATTCCGTCCAGCTTTACATGCACGGCTTCGTCCAGAACGAAATCGGCATGACCCTGGACGATATTCCACTCGGCGAACCAACCTTCCGCAACTACAACGGCCTCAATCCCCTCCAGGCCATCTCGGCGGAAAACGTCGAACGCCTCGACGTGACCCAGAGCACCGGCGCGGAATCCACCGCCAGCACCAATAATCTCGGCGGCTCCATCAACTACGTCTCCACAGCGCCGCATGACAAAGCCGGCGGCACCGTCGTCCAGACCTTCGGCAGCAACGCGCTTTTCCACTCCTTCTTCCGCGTCGATTCCGGAAAACTCAACGAAAGCGGCACAAAGTTTTTCGTGTCCTACATGCGCAACCAGACCGAAAAATGGAAAGGCGGCGGCGACCAGTTCATGCAACAGATCAATGCGAAACTCGTCCAGCCCATCGGCACACAAAGCCAGATCAGCGTGTTCTTCGACCGTGACGATCTGCAAATGGTCAACTATCAGGACTACTCACCCAACTGGCTGAAAAACAACGGCTATAATCTCGACAATTTCTACGGCCTGCCCAACGCCTGGGCCAATGCCTACAACGCCTCACGCGGCATTTACCCGGCGTCCTACAAAAACGTTTCCGACCCGAAGGACGCATCCTACTATGAGAGCACCGCGACGTCCGCGGATTATTTCGGTGGCGTGACGGCTGATCTCGCACTGACAAACCGCCTGCGCTGGAAAACAACGTTCTACGGACACGAAGAAACCGGACATGGAACCTATACCAGCCCCTATGCCTGCACGGACGCGACAGCCAGCCCCTGCCCCGTCGCCGATGACACGATCCGCCTGAATGGCAGCCGCATCTTCGAACAGGTCCGCAGACCGTTTATCGAGCGTTTCGGCGGCCTCTCCTCCCTCAGCTACGATATCGGACAACATGCCCTGTCAGGCGGCGTCTGGTACGAAAACAACCATTATTCAACCTACGCTTACGCTTATCAGCAGCCGCTGGAAGGCGAAGGCTCACCGCTTAACCCGTTCGGCAGCTTTGCCGGCGTCCCGCGCCGCACACTCTGGGGCCAGCAATACAACACCAACACCTTCACCGCTTTCATTCAGGATACCTGGCACCCGGTCCGGTCCCTCGCCGTGCATTTCGGCTTCCGGTCCATCCTGAACACCACACGTGTCGGCGATGCACAGAACTGGTCTCTCCGCTTCCCGGCGCTGGCCACCAGCGAAAGCCTGACAACCGCAAAAGCCTTCCTGCCACATATCAGCGCCGACTGGAATTTCCTCAGAAACAATCAACTGTTTTTCGACATCTCTGAAAACGCACACACATATCCGCAGTCCGGCTACAACTCCGGCAACGCCCCCATGGCCGTGTCACAGGCCGCCTACAACGCCGTGCGCGACACCCTGAAACCTGAAACCGCCTGGACCTTCGCCGCCGGATACCGCTACAGCGACCACCTGATCCAGGCGAGCCTTTATCTCTACAGAACCAACTTCAACAATCGCCTCCAGCAGATCCTGGCCAATACCGGCTCCGGCGCCCTGCTGACCAACACCACCGGCACCGTTCAGAATGTCGGCGGCGTCACCATGAACGGCGTCGATGGCGGCATCACGATCACACCCGTCCGGGGCCTCGCCCTGTTCAACAGCATCAGTTACAACCACTCGGTCTATGACCAGAACATCACCAGCGGCGGCGTCACCTACAACACCCGCAACCGTCAGGTCGTCGGATATCCGCGTTTCATGTATAAAACGCGCCTGTCCTACGACTGGCACAATCTCCAGACCTATATCGACGCACAATACTACGGGCGTCGCAGCTTCGATTACGTCGGGGACTACCAGATCGCCCCCTACTGGATGAGCGATCTCGGCCTCTCCTACACATTCCACAATATCGGCGTCGGCACAGGCAACCGTTTCTCCGTCCATCGCCTCGTGCTGTCCTTCAACATCTACAACCTGGCAAACACGAAATACGTCTCCACCATGGGACAGAACGGCTACACCATGAGCAACGCGGACGATGCCGCATTCAACAACCAGTCCATCCTCCTCGGCGCGCCGCGTCAGTTCTTCGGATCAGTACGGGCGGAATTCTGACAGGCTGTTGCCCTGTGTCCGACTGACATCAGGGCTCCACACGGGAACCCGGCAAAGGCTCGCCTTCGCAAACCACTTTCGGGGTGCAGGGGCCTGCGGTCTCTGCCGGGTCCGGACAGGCCCGAAGGCTCTCACCCACAGGCCAGTACAGCCTCTGGCATAACGGTCAGGGCCGCTGGCATCAGAATCAAAAAAAGCGGGACAAACCTGCTGTCCGCAGATCCGTCCCGCTTATCAGAGAACGCGCCACCGGCGAACCGGATGCGATCAGAAAGATGTCGAAATCGTTCCGGTCATGGTGAAACGTGGCTCCACCATAAAGGAATTTCCATAACCGGTGTAAGCAGCCTGACTTCCGCTCCAGACAGCCATGCTGTTCGCATCCTTGCGGCTGTAAACCACACCCATCGGTCCGGTGCGCACAATAGAACCGGTAAGATTTGTGAAATTCAGCCGGAATGTCGGTGATTTTGCGAACAGAAAGGCCGGAAAATGATAGCCGAGCGACAGGGTGTCAGTCACATAACCGGGCATATGCTGATCACCGGCCAGGCTGACGGATTGCGCGCCGGAATAATGGACCGTCCCGTTCGCAAAGAACCCCTTATACACATAGGTCAACCCGAAATTCGCCATGACACGCGGCGCCATAACCGCCTGCGTCCCTTTCGAGTGGATCATCATGTTCGTGTTAGGATCAAGAACGTTGCTGTCCTGCGTAGCGTGGAGATATTCCACGGATGCATAGGGACTGAAGCCATAGATGGGACGGCCTGACACCATCACATCAACGCCACGCATGGTCTGGTTGCCAATCGATATCGGCAGAAAGCTGTTCATGCCGATATACTGATTCACGATGCGGTTCGTAACGTTGTAGTTGAACAGAGCCACATCAGCCATAATGTACTTGTCGTGATACCGGTACCCGAGCTCTTCTTTGATGGAATACTGATTTTTCAGGAAGTTGGGACCCGTTGGCAGCCAGCCCATATCCGTGCCACTCGGCTGACGGTAATCCCCTTCGGCATTGACGTAAATCTGGTGATGCTCGTTGAAGTTATAGCCGATCGAAAGCTGTGGCAGCGGCTCAGTCGTATTTTTGCTGTATCGGGAATACGGGTCCGACGTCCAGCTGTTGGACATGACGAATTTGAACCCCGCGTGAATCACGAGCTTATCGTTAAGATATTTCGCCGTATCCTGAATAAACAGGGAATGCAGTTCGTAGCCCGCATCCTGCCCGTAAGTCGTCTGGGTCTTATAAAAATACCACGGACTGGACGGGCTTCCGTCAGCCTGCGTGGAGCCGCTCGGATAAGACTGATTGGTATAGTTGTTCTCATACCAGTACCCGACAGACGCCGTATTGTGGCGATCGATCTCCCAGTTCAGTTTCGCAACAGCGCCAACCTGACGGGTCGCATTCTGCAGAAAGAAACTGGTCTGGCTTTTACCGGTATCATCATAGCCACCAGGCGCGGCATCCCAGCCCTGTCCGAAGCTGAAATACGGCTGCAGATCGAAGCTGAGCCGGGCTGGCAGAACAATATGGACCGGAGCAGTCAGGAAAACCTGATTCCAGTGATCCTTGCTGTTCTTCCAGTAATTGGCACTGGTCTTGTCATCATTACGACCATACCCGATGCCGGTATGCTTGTAGCTGTAGAATTCCTGCGCGGTCGGATAGTTGTCAATCGTGAAATTTTCGTTATTCCACGACAGGAAAAGCTTCGCGGTCGAGCCGTTATCCCAGTCTTTCTGAACACCGAAATCCAGATGACGCCGCTCGTTGATGCCAGCGCCCATCCAGCTCCGGTTATGGGCATTGGAAAACGAAAGGTAACTGCGGACGCCGCTGTTCCCGATTTCACCCGTTTCAAGACGGAGAAATTCCCGCGACAGATTGTTCGTGCCGTATGAGAAATCCATCATACCGCCAAACTTCTGCGCCGCGGTATGGCTGTGCTCGCTCATCACGCCACCAGCGGCCGACATCACAGGAAGGTCAGTGCCGGAACTGCCCGGAGTCACATTAACTTCCTCAAGATTCTCCGAATCGATGTCCTCGGCCAGGTATTTCGCGGCAGCGGCAGGCGCGCCGTCGACCATCAGCCCCATATCCAGATCGGTCAGTCCGCGAACCTCGATCATGCCGCCCTGCATACCCGCGCTGTCAGGCGTCGAGACGTTAAGGCTGGGCAGATTCTTGATCAGATCAAGCGCCGTGCTGGTCGGGGCGCGCATGTTGATAAATTCTTTTGTCACGGTCTGAACCGTGTGCGGCGCAGTCTCGATGCGCATCATGCCACCGCCGCCATTCCGTGCATTACGGGCGGCTCTGACCGTCACGGATTCCATGTCGTTCGAGTCAACATGGTCGGCCCGTTTCGGTGCCACGGCCGGCGCGGTGCGCGCTGAAGCCGGAGTCTGATGCCGGGCAGCAGACCGGACATGATGCACGGTGCCGGAAGTTTCGGGTGTTGCCGCAACGGCGGATGTCGCCCAGACAACGCTTGCCGCGCAGCCCAGCACGGTCGTACACGCCAGCAACGACCGGACGCGGATCCGCCGATCAAAGACCGATTTCAGATGAACCATAGACCCCCCAGGGAGCGAAAACGCCTGAATACCTGTGCCTCTTCGTCCTGAGCGTCCCCCCTCAGAAATACCCGGAAGTCTGAAACACAACCGTTCGCGAGCCTACACAACGTCCGGTGTCGTATCAATCCGAAGTAAGAACATTCAGGGAATCTGCAACAGGGTGTGTCTTTATGGCCACCCTCACCTCCCGCATCCGCCCTCAGCCGGGCGCCGGCGCCATATGGTAGGGCACAACCCCCCGCTCCTCTCCCCCGGCATCAATCTGAAAACCGGAAGCGGGAATGGCGCGATGGCGACAATCCGTGCGAATACAGGCGCGACACCCCGGACCGATGGGAATGATCATGCGCTCATCGGACAGATCGAGACCGGCCGCATAAACCAGTTCCGGGGCATGCGCGACAGAACACCCCAGAACAACGGCAACGTTCCTTGGCCGGTCAAAATAGGACACGCCGGCATGACCAACAGTGCGGGCGACATTGAGAAAAACCGCATCGTCCGTCGTGCGGGACACCTGAACATGAAGCTGCCCGGGCGCGGAGAAAGCCCGAAAGACATTCCACAGCGAGCACAGACCGCCAAAACGCGGCAGACTGAAACGGGTCGCGCTATGACTCTTCAGAATATTGCCGGCAATATCAGTCTTGATAAAGTAAAACGGTATCCCCTCTTCTCCCGGCCGCTGCAACGTGGAGAGACGATGGCAGACCTGTTCAAAGCTGACCCCGAACAGCCTCTGAAGCTGATCCAGATCGTGCTTCTTCTCCCGCGCCGCCTGCCGGAAGCGTCTGTAAGGAAGCAGAAGCGCTCCGGCGAAATAGTTGCCCATGCCCACGCGGGCCAGATCACGAGCGTCAGTCGTCGTGAGACCGGACCGCCTGACAGCACGATCAAGCAGGCGGGCATAATCGAGACGACCAATCACCTGCGCCATGCAGAAAACACTGCTTTCCGATGGAACGCCATCCGCCATCAGCAACAGTTTCCTCCGCCGGTCGAAACGCCAGATCACAGCGCGGCTGTCGAGTTCCGGATCAGTGACAACGCGGATGCCGTGCCGGTCATGCAGATAGCGAACCAGACCGATGACCAGACTCTCATCCCGAAAAGCCGGAGATTCATAAAGATCCTCTGCAGCCCGATCAATTTCATCAAAGTAATTGTCTTCCCGCTGGACCCAGTCCCCCACGGCGTCATAGGGCGCTACAGGCGGCGCGCCAGGCTCTGAACGCACCGCCATCCCGACATCCGGACGCCCCGCCGACGGCATCGGCGGCCCTTCTGAAGCCTCATTCGTCAGAGCATGCGACAAACCGGGCGAACCATCGTTCCGGGTGGCACGATACGCATGATAAAGCGTCGCAAAACAGTTCGCCAGAGCCGGCGCGGCGCGGACAGCCGCCTGAAGATCAGTCGGGCGAAGCGTCGCGGAGCGGAATAACGGATCACCCAGGATTTCCCGCAGCGCCTGGATCTGCCGGATTTCGTCACTGTCGCCAAACCACGCCTCGGTGACACCGAACAGAGTGCAAAGTTTTGCCATTAACGGCGCCGGTATCGGCCGCTGGTCATTTTCGATCTGGTTCAGATAGCTCGCTGAAAGCCCAAGCTCTTCGGACAGAGCCTGCTGCGTCTGCCCGGTGCGGCTGCGAAGTTCGCGAATTCTGGCGCCCGCGAACACCTTTTCCGCACGCTTCGACATCTTCGCAACCTTTGCAAAACCAACGGTTATACTCGCCCTAATTCGCTCGACAGACCATAGCCGAATTCACGGCCTTCGCCATATTCAGCACTGTATCCGCGAACAGGGCCAACCGATATGCAAACTTACGAAATCAGGGTTCATCCTGAAAAAGACCGCCTGCCACGTAACCAGCAGCTCGCATGGCATATCGCGGAGGTCGCCGCCGATCCCGTGGCCGTGGAACAGCCCGTGACGGAGATGATCATCAACCGGATGATCGACAACGCCTCCGTCGCGATGGCCTCGGTCAACCGCCACACTGTAACAAGCGCCCGGGCCGAAGCCCTCGCTCACATCCGGCCCGGCGGAGCAACACTGTTCGGATGCGGACCGGATATCCGGGTCCACGCCGAATGGGCCGCCTGGGCAAACGGCACAGCCGTGCGCGAACTCGATTTCCACGACACCTTCCTCGCAGCGGAATACTCGCACCCCGGCGACAATATCCCGGCCATTCTCGCCGTCGCGCAACAATGCGGCCGATCGGGCAAGGATCTGATCCGGGGCATCGCCACAGGCTATGAAATCCAGATCGATCTGGTGCGAAGCATCTGCCTTCACGCGCACAAGATCGACCACGTCGCGCATCTCGGCCCGTCCGTCGCAGCCGGCCTCGGCACCCTCCTCGGACTTCCGGCGGAAACAATCCTGCAATCGATTCAGCATGCCCTGCATGTGACAACCGCGACCCGCCAGAGCCGAAAGGGCGAAATCTCCTCCTGGAAGGCTTATGCGCCGGCCCATGCGGGAAAACTGGCCGTCGAGGCAGTGGACCGCGCGATGCTGGGTGAAACCTCACCGGCCCCGATCTATGAAGGTGAAGACGGCGTCATCGCCTGGATGCTGGATGGAAAAGACGCCCGGTATTTCGTGCGGCTTCCGGAAGATGGCGAACCAAAACGCGCCATTCTGGACAGCTACACCAAAGAACACTCGGCTGAATATCAGAGCCAGGCCCTGATTGATCTGGCATTCCGGCTCGGGAAACAGATCAGCACCTGGGACAACGTAAAGGATGTCCTGATCGAGACCAGCCACCACACGCATTACGTGATCGGCACAGGCTCGAACGATCCGCAGAAGTTCGACCCCGATGCCTCACGCGAAACACTGGATCATTCAATCATGTATATCGTTGCAGTCGCCCTGCAGGACGGCTCCTGGCATCATGTGAAATCCTATGATCCGGCAAGGGCACATCGGGAAGATACCGTTCGGCTGTGGAAAAAAATCCACACAGTCGAAGATCCCGCATGGACGGAGCGATACCATGCCACAGACCCGGCCGTGAAAGCATTTGGCGGACGCATCACCATCACCATGACCGACGGATCGGTGATTGCGGACGAACTCGCCGTCGCCAACGCGCACCCTCTCGGCGCCACCCCCTGGACACGCCCTGATTACATCCGGAAATTTCGCACACTGACCGAAGGCATTGTCGAACCGAAGGAAGCGGACCGGTTCCTCGATCTGGTGCAGCGCCTGCCGGAACTGACCGCGCAGGATCTGTGCGGGCTGGACATCACACTTCCCAATGGCGCGCTGAAACAAAACCCGAAAACCGGCATTTTCGGATACTGACTCCGGCGTCACGCCCCGACGGGGTCGTGCCACAAAAACAGGACAGAGGAGACGTCACATGACACACACCTCTCAGGACAGACAACCAAAGAAATCCGTGGCTCTTTCAGGCGTCACAGCAGGAACGACTGCACTGTGCACCGTGGGGCAGAGCGGAAACGATCTGCATTATCGTGGTTATGACATCAAAGATCTCGCTGAACACTGCGATTATGAGGAAGTGGCACATCTTCTCATTCATGGCCATCTTCCTGACGCAGCAGAGCTTGCTGCCTATAAAGAGCATTTACGATCCCTGCGCGGTCTGCCCGAGGGGGTGAAACGGGTCCTGGAGGATATTCCGGCCGCCGCACACCCGATGGATGTCATGCGAACGGCAATGTCGGCTTTCGGGTGTATTTTGCCCGAGCGACGGGATATGACCCCGGTCGGAGCACGGGAGATCGCGGACCGGACGATAGCCTCTCTCGGATCGATCCTGCTGTACTGGTATCATTTCGCAACCAACGGAAAGCGCATCGCGGTCGACACCGACGATGACAGCATCGGCGGACATTTCCTGCATCTTCTGCACGGCTCAAAGCCGTCGGAAGAATGGGTGCGGGCCATGCATGTCTCCCTGATTCTGTATGCGGAACACGAGTTCAACGCCTCGACTTTTGCATGCCGCGTGGTGGCGGGAACAGGCTCGGACATGTATTCGGCACTGTGCGCGGGGATCGGAGCATTGCGAGGCCCGAAACATGGCGGCGCAAACGAAGTCGCGCTGGAGATACAGCAGCGTTATCTCACGCCGGATGAGGCAGAGGCCGATATCCGACGACGCGTTGAAAACCGCGAGGTCATCATCGGCTTCGGCCATCCGGTCTATACCATCGCCGATCCGCGCAACGAGATCATCAGACGCACCGCCCATAGCCTGTCGCGACGGGCCGGATCAATGCGGCTGTATAATGTGGCGGCCCGCATCGAGACCGTAATGGCCGATACAAAGAAGATGTTTCCAAATCTCGACTGGTTCAGCGCGGTTTCATACAACCTGATGCGGATTCCAACCGCGATGTTCACACCTGTTTTTGTCATCGCCCGCAGCGCTGGCTGGTGCGCACACGTCATCGAGCAGCGGGAAAACGGAAAAATCATTCGTCCATCAGCAGAGTATACCGGCCCCGAAGACCGGCCTTTCGTTCCTGTGCATGAGCGCGGCACCGCGCTGGAGGAAGCAGCATGACATATCTGATCGGGGCAGACAGCCCGCATGTACCGGCAGGACGCCGTTTCAGAACGCTGCTTGAAAAACCAGGCATTCTCCGCCTTCCCGGCGCACATAACGGACAGGCGGCATTACAGGCGAAGGATGCAGGTTTCGAGGCGCTGTATCTGTCCGGAGCAGCGATGACGGCCAGCATGGGTCTGCCCGACCTGGGAATTATCACCATCGATCAGGTTGCCTTCTTTGTCCGTCAGATCGTCCATGCCTCCGGCCTGCCACTGCTCGTTGACGGAGACACAGGCTATGGTGAGACTCTGAACGTCATGAACATGGTCAGGGTCTTTGAAGATGCCGGAGCAGGTGCCGTGCATCTTGAGGATCAGCTTCTGCCGAAGAAATGCGGGCATCTGAACGACAAAAAAATCGCCTCGGCCCACGACATGGCGATGAAAGTTGATGCCGCACGCCGGGCAGCGCGGGATATTGTGGTCATCGCCCGCACGGACGCGGCGGCCAGCGAAGGGATCGACGGTGCCGTCGCACGGGCCAGGCTCTACATTGAGGCCGGCGCTGACGCGATCTTCCCTGAAGCCCTGACCACAGCAGAGATGTTCCGAGAATTTGCCCGACGAATGCCAGGAGCGAAGCTGCTGGCAAACATGACGGAGTTCGGCAGAACACCGTTCTTTACTGCTGATGAATTTGCAGCAATGGGCTACAGCATGGTGATCTGGCCCGTCAGTTCATTGCGCGTCGCGAACCGGGCGCAGGCAGAGCTGTATGACACCCTGAAGCGTTATGGCAGCACAGAGGGAATGCTGGACCGGATGCAGACACGGGAAGAACTTTATCAGACCCTGCGCTATCATGAATATGAGGCGCTGGACCGGAGTATCGTGGAGACCGTTCTTCCGACAGCCGAAAGGTAATTTTCTTCAAAGGCAGCTCAGCTCGTCGAAAGACCGCTAAACTGCCCGGAAGAAAAATACAGACCGCGGCCCCGGCAGCCGGTTTGTTCGTAATAAAACAGTGGGCAAAGGCAAGCCTTTGCCGGGCTCCAGGAAAGAGCCCGGCCATTCCACCCCGCTGGCCATCCGGCTTACGCGCGGCAAATCAGTCCTCCGGCACGGAAATACAGAAGAGCACAGAAAATTCGTCATCGACATAATGTGTATAAAGATGTTTCGGTATATCGCATTCAAAATTCCAGACCCGGCTTATCATACGCAGACGCAGTGCCCCAGGGATGATAAAATGGAAACATGCGCCGCGACATCGCAATACCTCGCCCATGACGACACAGAAACAGCAGGTCGCTTCGTTCAGGCACGAGCACAAAACCCCGACGACACGCAGGCGAGCCACGAGCGGATCGGGAGCATCCTGAAGATGGTTCTTCCCACATCTAAAAAAGAGTGCTCTAAATGCAGGCTACACACGCGCCAGATAACAAGCAAAAATAATCACGCGTGACCCGGAAAAAAATGCAGAGCCGATCAGCCTGATCGCCTCGACCGCATCAGGAGGACGAACCGGTGCCCGACTCTCAGGACCGCACGGCAATCTGGAATCTTACCGATATCGACCCGGTAAAAGCGGAGCAGATAGCCAGATTGCGGGCACAGGCCGTCTCTGACCCGGACGGTTTCTGGCTTGAGCAGGCACGGCGGATCGAATGGGCGTCGTTCCCTGCGGTCGCATCGAATTCCTCCTTCGAGGGCGACGTTTCCATCCGCTGGTTTGAAGATGGAATGCTTAACGCATCAGTCAGCTGTCTGGACCGGCATCTTGCAGACCGGGGCGACAAGCCAGCGCTAATCTGGCAGGCAGATGACACAACCGTATCACGCACCCTGACATTTCGTGAACTCCACGAGGAAGTCTGCCGGCTTTCAAATGCATTGCGCGCTCTGGGCGTCAAACGCGGCGAGCGCGTCGCCATCCACCTGCCAATGGTCGTCGAGGGCGTGGTCGCGATGCTGGCCTGCGCGCGCATCGGAGCCGTTCACGTCGTGCTGTTTGGTGGTTTCTCGCCCGAAGGCATCGGTGAACGACTGATCGACAGCAGCGCGGTCGCGGTCATCACCTGCGATACCGGACGGCGGGGCGCAAAGCGGATCCCGCACAAGGTCACGATCGATGCGGCCCTGACCCACGCCGGCACGATATGTGCTGTAAAGAATGTGATTGTCGTCCAGGTGACTGGCGATGTCGTGCCAATGAAGGAAGGGCGCGATCATGATTACACCGCTCTGGTTTCGCAGCAGTCCCCCGCCTGCGAAGCGGAAATCATGCGTGCCGAAGACGTTCTTTTTCTGCTCTACACCTCCGGCAGCACCGGAAAACCCAAGGCAATGGTTCACGCCACGGGCGGCTACATGGTGTGGGCCGCATACACAACGGACCTGACACTGGCGCCGGAACCGGAACGAGTCCACTGGTGCACGGCAGATATAGCGTGGATTACCGGACACACCTATGTCGTCTACGGCCCGCTGCTCAGCGGGACGACAACCCTGATCTACGAAGGACTGCTCGGCTGGCCGCAGCCCGGTCGCTGGTGGGAGATCGTCGATCGTTATGAGGTCTCCTGCCTTTACACGGCCCCCACAGCCATTCGCGCCCTGATACGTGAGGGCGATGAGGTTCCGGGACGCTACTCACTCGCGTCCCTGCGTCGTCTGGCCTGCGCGGGAGAACCGATCAGCCCGGATGCGTGGGAATGGTTCTATGAAGTCGTTGGCCGACGGCGTTGCCCGGTCGCGGATATGTGGTGGCAGACGGAAACCGGCGGCGGCATGCTGTGCGTCATTCCAGGTGCGCAGCCGATGAAACCGGGTTGGGCGACAACCCCCCTGCCCGGCCTCACTGCCGTGCTGACCAGCGAGAAAGGCGAAATCATCGAAGGAGCCGTCGAAGGCGCTCTGTGTTTCACTGCCTCCTGGCCAGGTCAGGCCCGGACGATCTGGGGAGATCACAAGCGGTTTCGCGAGACGTATTTCACGTTCAGCCCCGGCAAGTATTTTGCCGGTGACGGCGCACGCCGAGATGAGAATGGTTACTACATGATCACAGGGCGCATGGATGACGTTATCAATGTCTCCGGCCACCGGATCGGAACAGCGGAGATCGAAGACGCGCTGGCAACCTGCCACGCCATCTCCGAAGCAGCGGCAGTCGGCGTCAGCCATGATCTGAAAGGCCAGGGAATCGTCGTGTTCGTCGTGGCGCGTTCTTCAAAAGTCGCGCCCGCAGCAGATGAACTCTCGACCATTATCTGCGACCGGGTCGGGCGATATGCAGCCCCTGAGCGGGTCTATCTTGTGAATGAAATGCCCAAAACACGATCAGGAAAGATCGTCAGGCGACTACTGCGAAAGATTGCGTCCAATGAAACTGAAAGTTTAGGCGACCTCTCCACGCTGGCCGATCCGGCAGTCATACCGACGCTGATCGCAACCGTGAAGGAGCAGAACGCGGCATCATGACAGAGAAGCGCCCCGTCACCTGATGTTGCCATTTGTTACGCACGTCTTAACGCCTTCTCAACGGCTGAAGGAAGAGAATGAGGACCGGTCCAGCAAATGGAGTTCAGACCATGTCCTCTTCCATCTCCGGCCTTTCCGGTTCATCTGTTTCCAGCCTGTTTGATACATCGTCGGCAAGCTCGTCGTCATCTTCGGGCTCGTCGTCTTCCGCATCATCCTCTTCTTCCGACACAACGACGGAAACGATGAACAGCAACGGCACCATCACAATTACTGTGACAGATTCTTCAGGAAACGTCGTTTCCACGACAACCGAAGGCAGTCCACGCCCGACTGGCGATTCCGATGATGGATCGCTCGACACCTTTGCCTGAACTACACCCCCATGAGTTGCATCCGTTACCCATATCTTCTGACTGATGCGACCCCCGGGCACACTGGCGATCCGGCCGGGAAGAGTGCTGAACAGCGCATCTTCCCGGCTCCAGACAGAAAAAACGAAGCGTCAGAAAAATTGGCTGACGTAAAAGCGTGTATCACGACACCATGCTGATTTTAGGTCGGATATCCATATCGGACAGTCCACGCCGGCCTCTCTGAAAACTTTCTGAATTTTTTACCCGATAAAAATTATTGAAATATTGTTCATATATAATGCATCCTGAATAAGAAACTACATTTCTATAAACACAAACAATACTCTGATAGCTGAAATTTACGCAGAAAATCCTGATGAGTTATTATAAAACGATCATCTCCCAATGTGCCTGGCAGTGAGATGCTATTTATTAGAAACCGCTACTCAGAGCACACAAAGTCCAGACATACGTCACTCACCGCGCTCCCGCCGGACGCTTTTTCTTCATCCGGGAAATTGCGTTAGCTGCCGCAGGTATCAGAGCATGTCGTCGGCACACCTGTAGTCCTGGCGGTAAATAATACCATTCAGAGTTGAGCTGAACAAAACACTATTATTACTTTCCGAACCAACTTTCATGCTGCCGTTCCCACCGTTCAAAGCAACAGGATAAGACAGAGAGGCCCTTTCAGTCTGCACGACTTCCGGTGCATTCAAACTTCGATCTGTCATGGTCGCCCGAAGAGACTGTTGCACAGCAACCATTCCAGGCAGACCGAAAAATTCAGACAAAAATCGTAATTTACAAAAACACTTAGAGCCTGAATCAGAAAGCGGTTTGATTGATTTTTCGCAGAACTCTGCGGATATGGGCAATCATCAACCATGCGCAGGATGACGAGATTGTTGTCTCGACATCCTTCGT
>NZ_WOSX01000016.1 GCF_011516735.1 Acetobacter fallax
ACGCAGTCAGTTCAACCATCGGCGAACTCCTGCGCAGCTACACTCCCAGCGAATGCGCCAACTACTTCACCAACTCAGGATATGGACCAACATAAAATCATCACGCTCTAGTGTTCCCCGCCTGCGCGGGGATGAGCCGCCCGAGGGTCGGCCGTCCCACCATGCGTTTGGGTGTTCCCCGCCTGCGCGGGGATGAGCCGGCTGTTGGTGATGCCCGTAGCGTCAATATAGAGTGTTCCCCGCCTGCGCGGGGATGAACCTGTGATCTTGCGGCAGGATGTCGGAATGAAGCAGCCTGCTTTCTGAGCATTGGTGCGTCATTCCGTCGTCATTGGGGGGTGCAGGCTGTTTTTAGGGTGGGGATATCAAGAACTTCCAGTTCTCTGCTTCATCACCTGTAGCACACCAGTCTTTTCAACGAGACAGCAATCACAAATCGAAACGACTGACCATTATAAAGACGATGAGCACATGGTCCCAACGGATCCATGATCCCGCCCTATCGGGTGCACCCGTGGCGACCTGTCCGCCTGCATCTGACGGCAGGCCAGGTCAGCGATGACAAGGGAGCCGAAGTGGCTTCCTGCTGATCTGCCCGGGGAGACCACCGAACTCATCGGCGACTGCGGATATAACAGCAACAGGATCCGGAACTCCCTTGCTGATCAGGGTGTCGAACCCTGTATCCCCCTCCTCGCAAAACAGAAAAGCCTCAGTCACAGGCGCCAGAAACAGCCTGACCATAACGGATACTTCGCCCCCCGGAATACACTCTCCGGGGAAAGTGAACCGCCCTTACCGATCCGTCAGCCGGAACTCGATCCGACGGTTCCGGGCAAAATCCGCCACTGAAGTCCCGCTCGTCAGCGGCTGATAATCCGCAAACCCTGTCGCCGCGAGATGCTTCGGATCAACCCCCTCGGCAATCAGCAGCTTCACCACCGTAATCGCCCGCGCCGAAGACAGCTCCCAGTTGCTCGGAAACGCCGTATGAATCGGCTGCCGGTCCGCATGACCGTCCACCCGCAAAATCCACGGCACATCGACAGGAATCTGCGACGAGACCTGCCGGAACGTCTTCGCCAGCGTCCTGATCTCCGTCACGCCCTGCGGCGTAAGGTCCGCACTGCCCACAGGGAACAGAACCTCGCTCTGAAAGACAAAGCGGTCACCAACAATCTGAACGCCCTTCTGATCCTTCAGCACATCCCGCAGGCGACCAAAAAACTCAGACCGGTAACGCTTCAGCTGCTCCACCTTATCCGCCAGCGCGATGTTCAGCCGGTTGCCCAGATCGGCGATTTTCGCATCCCGATCCATCATGTCCTTCTTCGAGACATCCAGCGCCTGCGCAATCGCGGTCAGCTGCGCATTCAGCGCCGAAAGCTGATCGTTCAGCGCCAGGACCTTCTGCTCAGCCGTCTGATCCAGCTCATTCGCATGCTGCGTCGCCACCTGCGCCTGCGAAAGCTGACTGCCCAGCGCCGCCGCAGCAGCCGTATCCTTGTCATGCTGCGCCGTCAGCACCGCCAGATTGCCGCGCAGATCCTTCGTCAGCCCACGCTCCAGAGCCAGCATCCGCGTCAGCTCCGCCGCCTGCACCTGCAGTCTGTCCAGCACATGCGTGCGCTTGTTCAGCGCCACGGACAGAAACGCCTGCCCGAGCACAAACACCAGCAGCACAAAAATCACCACCATCAGCAGGGTGGAGAGCGCATCGACATAGCCCGGCCAGGCATTCAGCCCGGCATGACTGGTCCGTCCCCGACGTCCCGGGCGCATCGCCGCCGCCTCCTAGCGCGGGTTCTGCTCGTTCGCCGCGGCAACCGTCCGGGCGACGAGACGAAGATCACTGCGAATGTCAGCCAGACTCTGCTGCCGCCCGCGCTCACTCTCAGAGATCAGCTGTGTCAGAAGCGCTTCGATGTTCCGCATATGCGCCTGCGTCTGACGGGAGTCCTCGCTCTCATGTCCTCCGGTCAGCGTCCCGAGATGCGAGCTCAGCCGCGTCAGTACCTGCGTCTGCTGTGCCCGCTGTTCCTCGCTGGCCCGAAGCACGGTCTGCAATGTCTCAAGATTTTCCGCCGTCTGCTCAAGCAGCGCCTGCACATAGGCCGGAATGTTCCCGTCGCCCTCCGTGTTTCCCATCGTCGAGGAGAACCGCGTCAGACTGGCCAGCCATTCTTCCAGATCATTGAAAAACCGGTTCTGCGCCTGCCCCGCCATCAGATCGAGAAAGCCCAGAATCAGCGCGCTTGCCAGACCGAACAGAGAGCCTGAAAACGCCGTGCCCATGCCGTGCAGCGGTTTCGCCAGCCCGGCCTTGAGCTGATCGAACATCACAGCAATGTCGCCATCCCCGACCGACATGCCCGCAATCACATCAGCAATCGCGCCCACCGTCAGCAACAGCCCGTAGAACGTGCCCAGAAGCCCGAGGAAGATCAGCAGGCTGGTCAGATAGCGCGAGACCTCGCGCCCCTCTTCAAGTCGCCCCGAAAGACTGTCCAGAAGCGACTGCATGGCCGGTGTCGACAGCGCAATCCGATTCCGGCCCGACTGGGCCGCCATCGCGGTCGCAACCGCCGTCAGCATCTTCGGGGGCTCGGGTTGCGCGAGAGTGTTGCGATTCTGGCGAACAGTCTCCACCCAGTTCACTTCTGGCCGGAGCCGCAGAACCAGACGGATGTTCCACGCGATCCCGATGCCGAGAATCACCAGAATCAGCCCGTCCAGCGCGGGGTTGTTGAAGAAGGCAGCATAGAGCGGCTTCCACAGGAGGACCGCCACAACGGCGACGCATCCGAGGAACGCGACCATCCGCAGGAGATAGATCGTGGGTTTTGTCATCGAATGCCTCAGGGCAGGAGAATCAGGAAACCGTTACGGTACCGCGTCAGACCGCCTGATGTCCACACGATCCGCAGGAAGCTCAATGCCAGTCTTCGAGGGTGACCCGATGACGCGCACATAAATCCGCGTCGAAGGGATGCCTGCGTTCATCAGAACCGCCCGCACCACAAGACCACGACTGAGTGACATCCGCCTCGGTCGGGACGGATCATTCACAGGCCCGCTGGCCGTCGAATCCACAAGCGCCCGTGTCTCCGGCCGCTCTTTCAGTGCCTGAGCCACAGCCAGAATCGCGGCGCGTGTCTCGGTGTTCAGTTTGACGGAATCGGGCGCGAACGTAATCCGCATCCCGCCTTCAACGGGCACAGCATTCCCGACAGCGTCTTTCTCCGCCGGCGGATCGGCGGGCATCGGAAAAGGATGCAGCTCAACCGGCACAGACGGTGGCGTCAGAACAGGCAGCGGCGGAGGCGCCAGGGGAATGGTTGCCGGAGGAGGCGGCTTTCCCGGGGCGGACTCCGATCGTGCGCCGGAAACCCTGCTCCCCTGCGCTGCGCCGGTTCCGCCAGCCGGCGCAGCAGTCTCTGCCTTCCTGGCTGAGGTGGCTGCGGGTTCCGGATGGCTATGACGGGTCGTCTCCGCCCCGCCATTGCCGTGCCGCCGTGTTGCCTCCCGGCTCTGGCTGCGCTCCGGAGCCGCCGGCTTTTTCACGGGCGCAATCGAATCAAGCGCGCTCGTATCCGTCGTGACCTGAGCCGTGGCCTCAGTGACAGAGAGCATGATCAGGAGCGCACCAGCGCCGGACAGACACGCTGCCAGCCGTATCCGGCGAGAAAATCTGCGGTCTGAGAAGGTCATGGATAACAACGACATGGATGCGAACCCTAAGGCAGATTGCACCGGCTGCAAAAAACTGGCCGCCGGACAGCCGGGACAACCTGCCCGCGACAGTTCGGAATCGCACCGGAAAGCCGCGACCGGGCATAACCGAAAAGCTCAGGCCTTCGCAGTCAGACTGTCCGCGACGATCTCACGCAGCTTGCCGTGCAGATGCGTATTGCCCGCCACAATCATGACGTCGTCAGGAAGATCATTGAGATCCGTCCCGTCAGGCGCGGTGCAGTATCCACCAGCCTCACGAACCAGAAGAGCACCCGCTGCACAGTCCCAGGGGCGGATGCCAAATTCCCAGTAGCCCTCATACCGTCCGGCCGCCACCCAGGCGAGATCCAGCGCCGCCGCCCCAAACCGGCGAATACCCGCCACCTGCGGCATCAGCGTGCCCATCGCGCGGGCGAAAGGGAGGCGCAGCCGGGCCGGGACTTTCGCAAAGGGAATCCCCGTCGCAAACAGCGATTCCAGCATCTCGCGCCGGGCCGAAACCCGCATCCGGCGGTCATTCAGAAACGCGCCCACGCCTTTCTCGGCCCAGAACATCTCTCCGCCGGCAGGGTTGTAAACCAGCCCCGCCACAATCTCGACGGAACCGTTCTCATGCCGGCGCTGAAGACCGATCGAGATCGCCCAGTGCGGCAGGCCATGCAGGAAGTTGGTCGTTCCATCCAGCGGATCGACAATCCAGCGCCACGTCCAGTTGTCGCCGCCGCTCTCGCCGGATTCCTCCATCAGAAACGCATAGCCCGGGCGCGCCCGTTCCAGTTCCTCGCGAATGGTCCGCTCAGCGCGAATATCCGCCTGAGAGACAAAATCGCCCGGTCCTTTGATGCTGACCTGAAGCTGCTCGACTTCATTGAAATCACGCAGAAGACGCCGCGCCGCCTTTTCAGCGGCAGCCTGCATCACGGTCATCACGGGAGAAAGGCGCATTGCCACGGTGTTTTTGTCCTGAAATTAAGGTCTGGATCAGATGCAGCCGGGCTGATCGGCGCCCGGCAACATGCTCATGCGTCCCGTCCGGATCAGGACTTCGCGCGCTCAACATAGCTGGCATCGTCCGTGCGAACGACAACACTCTCGCCCGCTTCAATGAACGGCGGAACCATCGTCTTGACGCCGTTCGAAAGAATGGCCGGCTTGTAGGACGAACTCGCGGTCTGCCCCTTCACCACCGGATCAGCCTCGATGATTTCAAGCGTCACATGCGGCGGAAGCGTCACGGCAACCGGATCGCCTTCCACAAGATTGACGTTCAGAACCATGTTGTCCTGCAGGAACGGTGCCTGATCGCCGAGCAGATCTACCGGGATCATGAACTGCTCAAACGTCTCCGGATCCATCAGCACAAGCGTTTCACCATCGGAATAGGAATAGTTGTATTCCTTGTCTTCCGTGATCAGCCGCTCAACCGTATCGGCCGTGCGCCACCGCTCGTTGGTCTTGTTGCCGGTCTTCAGATCACGCATCTCGACCTGAATGAACGCACCGCCCTTGCCCGGGGTGATGATCTGCTGCTTGAGGACCGTCCAGCGACGGCCATCATGTTCGATGACCTGTCCGGCGCGGATCAGGTTCGCCTGTTGTTTCATAACGTGTCCCTGGAAGAGGAATGCTGGGGATCAGAGGCGGGCTTCTACCGCCCGAAGGCGCGAAGAGCAAGGCTGACCGGCAATCGATCGCGAAAGCAGCAGCAGAAACGACGCATGCGGGGACACCTGCAAACCACAGTAAAAGTGCCGGGCAGGGAGCACGACACCCCCCTCATTTCTCCCTGCAAAACAATAAACCCGCCTCCATGCCCCGATCGGCCTTTGGCGCTGGCGCTCCGTTATGATAAGTCCCGCGCCTGTTTCACCGGCCTTCCACAGGTATGGCCACCTCTGGCCCGGAACAGGCCTCCGGAGTGCATGATGACCGCGGACCGCAATTCAGATCTGGCCCTGCGCGAAGCCGCTGACACGGCAGCATCGCCTCTGACGAGCGAAGCCCCCTCGCGTCATCACGGGATGGAGAGCCGGCCCCTGGTCCTCGCCCTCCCGAAGGGCCGTATCCTCAAAGGCGCCGCACCGCTGCTGGCCCGTGCCGGGATTGTTCCCGATGCTGACTGCCTCGATGAAAGCAGCAGAAGACTGCGGTTCGGAACCAGCGACCCGTTGCTGGACGTGGTCCGCGTCCGCTCCTTCGACGTCGCGACCTTCGTCGCCCAGGGGGGCGCCCAGCTCGGTATCTGCGGCGCCGACGTCATGATGGAGTTCGATTATCCTGAACTCTACGCACCGCTCGACCTCGGAATCGGCAGCTGCCGCGTCTCGGTCGCACGTCCGGTAAGTGATGATCCGAATGAAGACTGGCGGCGTTACTCGGCCTTGCGGGTGGCAACGAAATACCCGGCAATCACCCGCCGGCATTTCGCGACACGCGGCATCAACGCCGATATCGTCCATCTGCACGGTGCGATGGAACTGGCCCCGATGCTCGGTCTGTCACGCCTGATCGTCGATCTCGTCGATACAGGATCGACCCTCCGCGCCAACGGCCTGCGGGAAGTCGAGACCATCGCCCATGTCACGAGTCGCCTCGTGGTGAATCGTACAGCACTGAAAACCCGGCCCGAGGCCATCTCAGGGCTGATCGCCCGCTTCCGAGCCGCTCTTGCGGGATGAGGGCCAGAGCCCTCCGGGGCGTCTGATCCGTGAGTGAGAACTGAAGTCATGAAACGTCTGGACACCGGCTCTGCAGAATTTGAAGCCGAATTTTCCTCTCTTCTGAACACCCGCGAAACCGAAAGCGCCCGGGTTGACGCCCCCGTCAGCGCCATCCTCGCCGCCGTCCGGGAAAAAGGCGACGAAGCCGTCTGCGACTACACGGCCCGCTTTGACCGCCTCGAACTGACACCCGGCCACATGCGCATCACCGGCGAGGAAATCACCGCCGCCGTGGCAAAAGTGCCGGCGGAACAGCTCGAAGCCCTCAACTTCGCCGCCTCCCGGATCGAACGCTTCCATCGCGCCCAGCTTCCTCAGGATATGAGCTTCACCGACGAGGACGGGCTGACCCTTGGCCAGCGCTGGACCGCGCTCGATGCCGTCGGTCTCTACGTGCCAGGCGGTAAGGCCGCCTATCCGTCCTCCGTTCTGATGAATGCCCTTCCGGCCCGCGTGGCAGGCGTGCCGCGTCTCGCCATGTGCGTGCCAACCCCCGGCGGCGTCCTCAGTCCGCTCGTCCTCGCAGCAGCAGAACGGGCCGGAGTCGACGAAATCTACCGGATCGGTGGCGCTCAGGCCGTGGGCGCACTGGCATTCGGAACAAAGACAATCGCTCCCGTGGACCGCATCGTCGGTCCGGGGAATGCCTATGTCGCGGAGGCAAAACGCCAGGTCTTTGGACATGTCGGAATCGACAGCATCGCCGGCCCCTCGGAAGTCGTGGTGGTCGCGGATGCAAAAAACGATCCTCGCCTTGTGGCCCTCGATCTGCTGGCCCAGGCCGAACATGACGAACTTGCCCAGTCGATCCTGATCACAAATGATACGGGCTTCGCGGACCGTGTTGCCGCCGCCGTCGAACACGAACTGAAAACACTTTCAAGAGCCGCGATCGCCAGTGCCAGCTGGCGGGATTTCGGCGCGGTCATCGTGGTCGCCGGATGGTCCGAAGCCGCGAGTCTCATCAACCGCATCGCCCCCGAGCATCTCGAAATCATGCTGGATGACCCCGCCGCCCTGTTTGCGCAGGTCCGGCATGCCGGCGCCGCTTTCCTCGGCCGTTTCTGCCCCGAAGCCGTGGGCGATTACGTCGGCGGCCCCAACCATGTCCTGCCGACATCGCGCACGGCGCGGTTCGCCTCAGGCCTCTCTGTCTATGACTTTCTCAAGCGCACGACCTTCATCGAAGGCGACCGGAAAGCATTGCAGCGCGTCGGGCCAGCAGGCGTCGTCCTCGCAAAGGCGGAAGGTCTCGAAGCCCACGCTCTCAGCATCTCGGCCAGGCTCGAAACCGGTCACGATACCGAATAAAACCGCGCTTCAGGGCTTAAACCTTGACCGTAGCCGCCCGCGCTCTACATATCGCCGCAGTATTTGCCCTATCAATTGCACGGATGAAGCACAGAATGGATAAAGCTTACCATGTCTAAGGAAGACATGATCGAATTCAGCGGGACCGTCACGGAACTGCTTCCCAACGCCATGTTTCGCGTCAAGCTGGACAATGAGCACATGATTCTCGCCCACACGAGCGGGAAAATGCGCAAAAATCGCATCCGCGTCCTTGCAGGTGACCGGGTGAGCGTTGAAATGACGCCGTACGACCTGACCAAGGGTCGCATCACCTTCCGGTTCAAGTAAGCCACATGCCGCGAACGGAAAAAGACCCGGCAGCCGATCCGGGTGCGGGTTCCGTTGCGCGTCCGGCTCTGGTGCTGGCGTCGGCTTCGCCCCGTCGCCTGGCCCTGCTTGAGCAGATCGGCCTGATCCCGGACCGGATCGATGTCCCCGATATCGACGAAACACCCGGTCGCGATGAACTCCCCCGCTCCTACGCAGAGCGGATGGCCCGTGAAAAAGCCCGGATCGTCGCCGCACGCAGCAATGACGCGTCCCTGATCCTCGCCGCTGATACCGTGGTGACGCTCGGTCGTCGTATCCTCCCGAAGGCAGATGACCGTCAGACGGCACAGGATTGCCTGCGCCGCCTTTCAGGCCGCCGTCACACCGTCATCACAGCCGTGGCCGTCCAGCCAGGCCAGGAATGGCCGGAAGGCCGGACCGGACTGAGAATCGTCGAAACGGCTGTCACGTTTTCGCGCCTGACCGAACAGCAGATCGAATCTCTTCTGGATGGCGGCGACTGGCAGGGTAAGGCCGGCGGCTATGCCCTTCAGGGACAGGCCGCCTCCTGCATCCGTTTCATCTCGGGAAGCGCCTCGGCCGTCATCGGCCTGCCCCTCTTCGAGACCGCTCAGCTCCTTCGGGGCCAGAAGGGCGGATGGTTGCCGTGACAGCAACACTCCGTGTCGCCTGCTCTCCAGGTGAAGCGCGGATTGCCGTCATGGAAAATGGAGAGCTTCAGGATTTCGCGATCTGGACTCCCGGCCACCCGGACGGTGTGGGAGACACCCACAGAGGCCGGATCACCAGCCGCGTTCCCGCTCTCGGCGGTGCTTTCGTCACACTTGGAAAAGGCGCTGACGGGTTTCTTTCAGACCGGGATGGCGCTGAAGGCACCTGCGAAGGCGAGTCCGTCATTGTCCGCGTCACCCGTGCCGCCATGGCAGGCAAAGGCCCCCGACTGCGCGCCGCGCCGGATGCCGCACCGGCCAAAGGCGACATAACACTCCTGAAGCGTGGCCCATCCCCGCTCGAAGAACTGGCCGCCCGCTGGCACGGCCCCATTCTGGTCGATCACCCGACATTCGCCGCCCGCATCCCGACCAGTTTAAGAGACCGTGTGAAGCGCGTCCCCTCCGCATGGGATGATGGCGTTCAGGATGCCGTCGACACCCTGACCACGCCCGAAATCGATCTGCCCGGCGGGATGCGCGCCACGATCACGCCAACCCCCGCTCTGGTGGCGATCGACATGGACAGCGGCTCCGCTTCCGCCATCCTCCAGGCAAAACAGACCGCCCAGTTTGCCGCAAACCGGGCCGCCTTCCCGACACTTTTCAGGCAGATCCGGCTGCGAAACCTCTCAGGCGCCATCCTTATCGACCCGGCTGGCCTGAATGCACGCAAACGCCAGGCACTACGGGAACCCATCGAAGCTGAACTTCGCTCCGATCCGCTTCGCCCGCGCTGCCTCGGCATCACAGCGTTAGGGCTGGCTGAAATCGTGCGCACCCGCATCCACCCCCCACTCCATGAACTTCTCTCAGGCGCCCATGGACAGGCCATGCAGGCCCTGCGTCATCTGGTCACCAGTCACCTGATCGCCAGCCAGGCGACGCACAGAGCGGGCCGACCGGTCCTGCGTGCCGGCCTCGGCGTCGCGCGGGCTCTTGAAGACGATTCGCTGGCCTGCGAGGATGTTGTGTCCTGGTGCGGATACCCGCTCACCCTGCGGGCCGATCCCTCAATGCCGTTTCTGTCATGGGTGACTGATGATGAGTAAGAACCAGACCTGTCCCATCTGCCACAAACCCACAATGGCCGAATTCCGGCCCTTCTGCTCCCGTCGCTGCGCCGATATCGACCTCGGACGGTGGTTTTCCCAGGATTACCGCGTGCCAGGCCCGTTCATCGATGAAGAACCTGAGACCGGTTCAGAAGAGAATGAGCAGACACGGGTTGATCTTGGATCGAGACCGGGTTAAACGCTCGCCATCGCGCGATGGTCCAGTCCCATCCGCCCGGTGCCCAAGTAGCTCAGTTGGTAGAGCATGCGACTGAAAATCGCAGTGTCGGTGGTTCGATTCCGCCCTTGGGCACCATCTTCATAAAAAACTCCTGTAATATCACTATTGATGCTCTTCCATGCAGCGATGCTGCCCGTGGTTGCGCCCGCGACAGAAAAATCCGGACGGTTCGAAAAATCCTGGCACTGACGTTTAAGCTTTGATTCCATTCTCTCGCGAGGTTTTCGGGAGGGATCGAGATGAAGCAGCCCAGTTTCTTCGATGTTGAGGATCGTCTGCGCGCCTGAGCGGGTTGGGCGACCAGCCTGATGCCCCCTTTTCCCGGACTATGGATTTTGAAGGCTTCCGACGTGACCAGGATCAGGCTCTGGCATATTCGGATGGGCGCAAGGGGGCAGGCCGCCGTTCGATCCTGTGCTGATGTTCAGGATTCCGGTGATCCGGACGATCAGCACCCTGTCCGATGAACGGGCCGAATATCTCTCCCGATCTCATCTGAAATTTCAGGCGTTTGCTGTAACTCACCCGCATCCAGGTCGCACAAAGCAAAACAGAACCGGCTGTTCGCGGTACGTGCTGATCTGTGATTTTTTAGAGGATGAGTGGAGACCGGGCTCTGCCCGAACCCGGCAGGGACCGCAGGCTCCTGCACCCCGATCTGTTTACAATAAAATGGTTTCCAAAGGTCTGTGACCTTTGGTGGATTCCAGGGCAAAGCCCTGAGAAAACACCCGCATTGACCGCAAACAGAGCCTTTCCAGACCGTTTTGATAAACAAGCCGGAATGCAGGGGCCTGTGGTCCCTGCCGGGTCCAGGCGGAGCCCGGTCTTCTGCCAACCCTTTGAAACAGGATCTTACAAAATTTCACTTAAATAAAACACCGGCCGCCATCAGTCCGGACAGTGCGAACTCTCAAAGCTCTGCTTCGCCGGACCGAGAATCCGGAACCGGTAACGGGCCGTCTCCGCCGAAAGCCGCGCTCCGCTCGTCCGGGTGGAGAGATGCAGCTCAACCCCGCGGCCATTCTGCAGCGCCATCGTTCCGATCCCGCTGCCCGCCGTCGCCTCGGCCCCGACCGACCAGAAAGTGCTGTCGAAATCATCAACCGAACCAAGATTATCCACCGATCCCTCAGCGCAGGAATGGGAATACCCGATCGCCGGTCCACCTCCACCCGTGACCCGTACGGCGTAGTCCCGGCCTTTATAATGCAGCACCCCGTCACCCCAGCCATAACCTGGCCCAAGACTGGCCTCCCGCAACCGGAATACAAGACGATCCGTCGTGGTCACAGCACTGCCAGCGGCACTTTGCGATGAAGCCGAAGATGACCCCTCTGACTGAACAGCCGCGAAAACAGGGGAAGAAATCGTCACGAGCCCCGAAACCGTCAGTGCAAACGTCACAGCCAGGGTCTGTCGGGCCACGCGCGCGCTCCTTCTGAAATTGATCTGGTAAAGCCCGCCAGCGTAATCATGAAGGGGCTGCATGGATGGCAACGGCATGAAAGGCACAATCTCCCGGCCCGAACGGCGTGCTTCGGGGCGCCGCTGACAGCCACAATAAACCCCCGGCCGCGTCAATGGTTCCCCATCAGGTCTGACTCCGCGGCAGCATCCGCAGTCGTAACAGCGTCAGCGCGATTGTAAAATACGCCTGTACCGTCCTGCTTCAATCCACGGTGGCACCGGCAGGCAGCGTGGCATATTTTTTCCGCGCCCGCCATGGCGTGATGGCCGGCGAAACAGACGGAAACCTGGTCAGAAAATTTCAGAGCAGAAACAGGCCACACCAGAAACAGATCAGCCCAGAAACAGACCGGCAATCGCGGCACTGGTCAGATTTGAAAGCGATCCCGCCAGCACCGCCCGCGCCCCCATCCGCGCCACAAAACCGCGCCGCGCCGGAATCACACTGCCAAAAGCACCGATCAGAATCCCGATCGAGGACAGGTTCGAAAACCCGCACAGCGCAAAAGACGCAATGGCGATGCTGTGCTCATCCAGCGTTGCGGCATGAATGTGCGGAGACAGACTCACATAAGCAACAAACTCGTTAAAGGCGAGTTTCTGCCCGATAATGCCGCCAATCGTGCCAGCCTCATCCCATGGCACGCCAAGAAGCCAGGCCAGCGGCGCAAAAGCATGCCCGAGCAGACCAGCCAGCGACACCATGCCGAATCCAGACGCATGACCCGCAGCCCCCAGCAGACGATCCGTCAGCGCGATCAGTCCGATAAAAGCGATCAGAATCGCCGCCACCGCCACAGCCACCTGCGTCCCGGCCGAAGCCCCCGTCGCAATCGCCTCAAAAACATTCGCGGAGCCGTGCGGCTTCCTGTCCGGCCCGTCCGGAATGCCCATATCCGCCGGCTCACGAAGATCACGCATATCCGTGATCATCGACGGCTCAGTCGCAGGCATCAGCAAACGCGCGAACAGCAGACCGCCCGGTATCGCCATGAAAGACGCCGCGATCAGATAATCCATCGGAACGCCCAGCGCCGCATAGCCCGCCAGAACCGATCCCGTCACCGACGCCGTGCCGCTGCACATCACCGCGAACATCTCCGCATCCGTCATGCGCGGCAGATAAGGCGCGATGGCAACCGGCATCTCACTCTGGCCGACAAAAATCGTGATGACCGCGGAAAACGATTCGACAACCGACGTGCCGAGAAGGCGCTTCACCAGCGACCCGACCACTTCCGCTACCCACTGCATGATCCCGAAATGATACAGAACCGCAATCAGCGCGCTGACATAAATGATCTCCGTCAGTACCTGAAAAGCAAAAATAAACGCCCCGCCCGGAAACACATGCTGCATCTCCGGCCCCACAAGCGGCCCGAACAGAAACGCCGCGCCCTCAGCCCCGCAGGCCAGAACCTCGCCCACCAGAGCCGATACCGCATGCAGCGCCGCACGCCCCGGCGGCACAAACAGCACCACGGCCCCGATCGTAATCTGCGCGGCAAGCGCCGCCAGCACGACCCGGGGCCGGATCGCCCGGCGGTTGGTGGAAAAGGCAATCCCGACTGCCACCAGAAACAGGATTGCAGCAAGGCCGCGCAGAACAGTCATCAATCCGGGTCCGAATCAAAATTCCGGGCAACTCTCCGCGCCGCATGTCACTCTGTCCAGTCCGCATCGCACGCTTTCCACCCCCAACTCTCGACAAAAACCGCCCGGACTGGCACCTGGACACAAACGGAAAAAACACTCGCAAAAAGACATCCGCGCGAAGAACTCGCCCGAAGAACTTAAAGAGGAAGCCGTCATGCCATGCGCCTATGATTTCAGCCTGCCAGGCCTCGCAGGCGGAACGATCGATCTGGGAGCCTGGCGCGGCAAACCGATGCTGATCGTCAACACCGCCTCGAAATGCGGCTTTACCCCGCAATATGAAGGCCTCCAGGCCCTGTGGTCGGAAACCGATCACGAACTGGGCGTGATCGGCGTCCCCAGCAACGATTTCGGCAAACAGGAACCCGGCGACGCCTCGGAAATCGCCACCTTCTGCTCCCGCAATTACGGCGTCAGCTTCCCGATGACCGCGAAATGTCACGTCAAAGGCGCCGAAACCACGCCTCTCTTCCGCTGGCTCGCCACACAGGGCGGCCTGCTCGCTCATCCACGCTGGAATTTCTTCAAATACATCATCGACCGCGAGGGTCGGCTCTCCACCTGGTTTTCCAGCCTCACCTCGCCCGACTCCCGCCGTGTGCGTGATGCCGTCAGTCGCGTTATCCTCAATGGCTGACGGGGGAGGGGTGACGGGAATGACTGACCGCGCTGTCTGACCGGGACCAGCCCCGAAAATACACCGGAGCCGCCGACCATAAAACTGCCACAGCCAGATTCCAGAGTGTAAGCGTTATAACCTGATATCAGTCTCCGATATCGCCGCTCCGGCAGCGCCTGGGCGAAGAACCGGATCCCGTCGAATTCCCGTGGCTCCGGGGGGCGACGACCGTTTGCGAGGGTGCTAGAGAGCCGCCATGATGTTCCGCCTGTTCCCCGCCTCCCTGCCTGTCCCCGCACTGAGTGCAGGTCACGGTGGCTCTGCGCCCGCCGGTCATCGCTTCCCCTGGTCACTCCCCCCGCGCCTGTTCGCGTCCGAAAGCCATGACGATGAATGGCGCGTCACCAGCGAAGACCGTCTGGGTGCCCCGACCGGCACCTCCACTGGCACCTCCATTGGCACCACGCCCCGTGACACCGGAAACGGCGGCAACGGTTCAGGCGGTGGTCCGGGCGGCGGCAACAGCGGCGGCCCGTTCGGCGGCCTCCCCCCACGCCGTCCCCGCTTCCGCATGTGGCGCAAATTCCTCGGCTCGTCCCTGGCCATCCTCCTCCTGGGCACCTGCGTCGCCGGCCTCGCCGCCTGGCGCCAGTATTCCGGTATCGTCGCCGGCCTGCCAACCGTGGACGGCCTGCGCTCCTACCAGCCGCCCGTCATGAGCCGCCTCTACTCCGGCGATGACCGCCTGATCGCCGAACTCGCCGCCGAACGCCGCGTATTCGTGCCCTACAGCGCCATCCCGGACCGCGTGAAAAACGCCTTCATCGCCGCCGAAGACCATAAATTCTGGAACCATGCCGGCGTCGATCCGCTGGCCATCATCCGTGCCGGCCTGACAGATCTGACTCGCGGCAAAGGCCACAGGCCGATGGGCGCCTCAACCATCACCCAGCAGGTCGCCCGCGTCATGCTCATCGGCTCCAACGCCGTGTCGTTCCAGCGCAAAGCCCGCGAAGCCCTGCTCGCCATGCGCATCGAACAGGTGCTGCCGAAAGAGAAGATCCTCGAAATCTATCTCAATGAAATCTACCTCGGTGACGGCGCCTACGGCATCGGCGCCGCCTCACAGGCCTATTTCGCCAAACCACTCGATCAGCTCGATGACGCCGAAGCCGCCGTCCTCGCCGCCCTTCCCAAATCCCCGACCAACTATAACCCGCTCCGCTATCCGGACGTCGCCCGGATGCGCCGCAACCTGGTCCTGGGCGAAATGGTGACAACCGGCGCGATTTCGCGTGAAGCCGCAACGGCGGCCCAGGCCGAGCCCCTCATCGCGAAAAACTTCCACCGCCCCGGTCCCATCCCCGGCTCCGAATGGTTCGGCGAGGAAGTCCGTCGGGAACTGATCGAACGCTACGGCACCCAGCAAACCATGCAGGGCGGCCTCAACGTCCACACCAGCCTCGACCCGGCCCTGCAATCGCTGGCGACAGACGCATTGCGTGATGGTCTCACCGGCTATGACCGCTCCCACGGCGGCTGGCGTGGTGCCGTCACCCACCTGGACGGCGTGAAAACGTCTCAGAGTGACGAAGAGTGGATGCCCCTCCTGACCGCCACCGCCCGCCCCTCCGGAATGCTTGATCGCTGGCGCCTCGCCGTCGTGCTCGATTCCGGTCGCGGCAGCGTTGGCTGGGCCGAAGGCGGCACGCCCCGCCACGGCACGCTTCTGGCGCGGGATCTCGGCTGGATGCGCGTCTTCCGCGCCCTTCGCCCCGGTGATGTCCTCATGGTCGAGCCCCAGGCTGAAGACAGCCACGTCGCCATCCGCCAGATCCCCCGGATCGAGGGCGCCGCCGTGACAATGGACGTCCGCACCGGCCGCGTTCTCGCCATGGTCGGCGGCTGGTCCTTCGAAGCCTCGCAGTTCAACCGCGCCACCCAGGCCCTGCGTCAGCCCGGCTCCTCGTTCAAACCGTTCGTCTATCTCGCCGCGATGGAACAGGGCATCTCCCCGTCGCAGAAATTTGCGGATTCCGCCGTCTCCTACGGAAGCTGGCATCCCAGCAACTATGAAAAGGATTTCTGGGGCGCGACGACCCTGCACGACGCATTGCGTGAGTCCCGCAACCTGGTGACCATCCGCCTTGCCGCCCATATCGGCATGAAAAGCGTGGCTAAAATCGCCACCGATATCGGCCTCGTCCAGACAATGCCGCACGTGCTGCCCGCCGCCCTCGGTGCTGTCGAAACCACCGTCCTGCGTGAAGCCGGCGCCTACGCCACCATCGCCAATAACGGCCAGAAAGTTACGCCGACCCTGATCGATGACGTGCAGGATCGCGATGGACACGTCGTCTGGCGCCCCGAAGGTCTCGTCCTCACCAGCACACCATCAGGCGCCGTACCCGCGCCCGCCTCCCCGGACGCAGCTATCTTTCCCGCCGCCGATCAGGGCGGCGCCGAAGGCCCGGCCACAACACCTGCCACACCACCGACCCCCGGCCAGCCGGCAATGGCGCCAGGCACAGCGCCCGTCATCGTAGCCCCTGGTCAGGACAGTAACCCCGTCCTGGCCGACCTTCGCGCACCCGTCGCCAGCCCCGACAGTGCCTTTCAGATCACAACCATGCTCCAGGACGTCATCCGTCGCGGCACCGGCATCCAGGCCGGGAAGGGGATCGATCACCCGATTGCCGGCAAGACCGGCACCAGTCAGGACTTCAATGACGCCTGGTTCGCCGGATACTCCGCCGACCTCGTGACCGTCGTCTGGATCGGCTTCGACACCCCGCAATCCATCGGTAAGAACGAAACCGGCGGCGCCATCGCCGGGCCGATCTGGAACCGCATCATGAAAACAGCGCTCGCAAGCCGTCCTAGCCTGGAGTTCCGCGTGCCGGAGGGCGTCACCCTGGTCCGGTACGATACCGGACGCGGTATCACCGTCGATGCGTTCAAACAGGATCAGACACCAGGCGAAAGCGCCAATTTCAGCGGCACGGCCGGAACCGGCGAGCTGACCGCCGCCGATACCGGCGCGGAAAATCTGGCGGATTCGGAAAACGATATGGTCTCCAGCGCCGGACCGCAGCCGGCAGGCGACGCAAAACCCGGAGCCCCCGGTGCGCCGGCCGCGGCACAGCCAAACCAGCCCGCCGGGGGTGACATCGGTATGGGCGGCCTGTATTGAGGCCGGTCTCACAACCCCGAAATGGAGTGCGGTCGCATGTCCGCCGAGACAGAAGCGCTCAACGAACAGATTAAGCAGTCGGTCGCGCTGCTGAGGAGGCATCTTTGACTGGGATGTCGCACAGGGCAGACTTGCCGAACTGAACAACCGGGTCGAAGATCCCGACCTCTGGAACGATGCCGAAGCCGCGCAGAAGCTGATGCGGGAACGCACGCTGCTCGCCAATCAGATCGAAGGTGTGCAAAGCCTCGAAACCGACGTGGCGGACAGCATAGAACTGGTCGCCATGGCCGAGGAGGAAGGGGACGCGGCCATGGCCGCCGAAGCGACAAAAACGCTTCGTAAGCTCGCTGAGGAAGCCCGTCGCCGCGAGACGGAGAGCCTGCTCTCGGGCGAGGCCGATTCCAACGACTGCTACCTCGAAGTCAACGCCGGAGCCGGCGGAACTGAAGCCCAGGACTGGGCCGAAATGCTGCTGCGGATGTACACCCGCTGGGCCGAAGCCCACGGCTATAAAACAACCCTGATCGAATGCTCCGAAGGCGAACAGGCCGGAATCAAATCCGTCACCGTCCAGGTCTCAGGTCCGAATGCCTATGGCTGGCTGAAAACCGAAGCCGGCGTGCATCGCCTCGTGCGCATCTCGCCCTTCGACGCCGCCGCCCGCCGTCAGACCTCCTTCGCCTCCGTCTGGGTCTTTCCGGTCGTCGACGATACAATCGAGATCGACATCAACGAAGCCGATCTCAGGGTCGATACCTTCCGCGCCTCCGGCGCCGGCGGACAGCACGTCAACAAGACCGAATCCGCCATCCGTATCACCCATATCCCCACAGGTATCGTCGTCGCCTGTCAGACCGACCGGTCACAGCACCGCAACCGCGCAACAGCCATGGATATGCTGCGCGCCCGGATGTACGAAGCTGAACTGCAAAGGCGCGAGGCCGCCGCCGCCCAGACGGAAGCCGCCAAAACGGATATCGGCTGGGGTCACCAGATCCGCTCCTACGTCCTCGCGCCCTACCAGATGGTCAAGGACCTCCGCACCAACGTTGAGAAAGGCAATCCCGACGCCGTGCTCGACGGCGATCTGGATGACTTCATGGCCGCGTCTCTCGCCGCCCGCGTCGGCGCGACACGCTCGGAAGCGAGCGCCTCCGCACAGTAAGGCGCTGTTACGAATCGCAAACAAATCCGGGCCGGCCTGGTCTGACCAGGCCGGCCCGTTTTTTTTGCTTTAGAAACAGGCTGTTTCTTCATTTTCCCGTCAGGTTTCACACATTCACAAAAGAATTATGCCCTGTCATGACGCTGGCATGCCCGATCAGAGACCATTTCTGATCTGTTATATTCAAAAAAAACATAATTAAATTTCGTATTTTAATTTAATCTGATGAGGAACCATTCGCCCGACAGTCGCGTTTCATCGCGGTAACGGAATAAATCCCTCTGTGACGCGCCGCATGCCTCCCCGAAGCGACCTCATTCCCGTCCGTAATGTCATTTCCATACCCCGGATCAGGACAGATCACGCTGATGATCGTATCACGGCGACTTCCGCCGTCCTCATGGCCACAAAACTGACCCGCAGGCTCACTTTCGTCGTGCCTGCGGCGTTAAGCCCCCGGAATGCGTATAAAAAATGGAGCCTGTTTAGCAGGCAGTTTTCTGACCACCCGTAGTCGTCAGCGCAGCCATCTGGCTGTCGTCCGCCGTTCTTACACAGAAATGAAACCTGCGTAATTTTTAGGCTTCCTGCCCCCGGCGCGAACGTTTTCATTTCGGTTAATATCTTTCTTGACATCATCGGCCGTCGATAGCCCAATCGAGAGGCCAGAGGCTCGATCCGTCCTGCCTGTCGCCCTTGTCCAGACGGCAGGAGGGGCGGGGGAGTGTCACAGGGCTGCATGGCCAGCGGTTCAGGAGAGTCCGGCTGTGCGTCCGTGAGTTCACAAAACTCACTGGCGAAGTCAGGTGACAGAAGTCGAGGAGGTTTCCAGTATGATGGACTACGCGCAACAGCAACGAAATCCGATGCAAAAGGCCATCGGTATCGGAGGTGTTGCCTTTCTGGCCGTGCTCATGGGCGTGATCTACTACACGTGGGTCGATAAACAGCCGAAATCCGAGACGCACGCGCCGATCAAGACCGAGGTGATCAAGGAGGTGAAGCCACCGCCGCCACCACCGCCACCGCCACCACCTCCGCAGATGACCACGCCACCGCCGCCGTATATTCCGCCGCCGAAGATTCAGGTGCAGCCGCCGCCGCAGCAGGTCATCCAGCACGTGACCCACACGCCGCCGCCGAAGGCCATGCCACCGGCAACGGTGCAGTCGCCGCCATCTCCGGCAGCTCCGGTCGGCCCGCCGGTCCCGGATCATCTCGCCGGATCGCGTCCGATCAACCATGTTGAGCTCGAGTATCCCTCGGAAGCTCAGGATGAAGGCCGCGAAGGTAAGGCAACAGTGGTCTGCGACGTCGAGCCAAGCGGCCAGACAAGCAACTGTAAGGTCACGAGCGTCTCCGGCGGTCAGGATTTTGCCCGGGCGGCTCTCGATTATGTCCGGAAGGCCAGATACCAGCCGGCAACAGCGAATGGCGTTCCGATCAAAGAGTTCCACCACGCCTACACGATCACCTTCAGCCTGAGTGACGAGTAATCGTCACAAGCCAGCGTAGTAACGATCTCACCAGCAGCTGCCATACAGAATCACGGCAGCTGCTCATGACGAGGACCAGAATTACAATGACAAGACTGCTTCGCCGCTTTTCGCTCCCCGGTATGGCCGTTCCCGCGCTGGCGGTTCTGCTGAGTTCGGCCGCTCCGGTTGTCGCGTTCGCTCAGGACACGCAGCCACCGGCGACCGATGCCCCCGCTCCCGCAGCAGCTCCCGCGCCCGATGCCGCTCCGGCACCCGACGCATCCGCTCCTGCGGCAGCCCCGGCCGGCGACGCCGCAGCCCCTGCTCCCGCAGCAGACGCGCCTGCTCCCGCCACCGATGCGCCAGCCCCGGCTCCGATCGAAGCCGCAGCCCCGCCAGCCCCGGCCGGTAACCCGTACGGCCTCGGCGCTCTCTGGGCCAACGGCGACATCATCGCCCGTGGCGTGCTCGTCATCATGGTCATCATGTCGGTCGGCACATGGTACATCATGATCACGAAGTTCTTCGAGCAGGCCAAACTGTTCGGTGCCGCCAAGGAAGCCGCGAAAAACTTCTGGTCAAAGCCCTCCCTCCAGGAAGGCGCTTCTTCCCTGAAGAGCTCCTCGCCGTTCCGCTACATCGCCGATACCGGCATCGTCTCCGCCGAACACCACGAAGGCACGATGCAGGAATCCATCGACCTCAGCGACTGGACATCCTCGCAGATCCAGCGCGCGGTTGACTCCGTGCAGAGCAACCTCCAGGGCGGCCTCGCCTTCCTCGGAACCGTCGGCTCGACCTCACCGTTCGTCGGTCTGTTCGGAACCGTCTGGGGTATCTATCACGCCCTGACAGCCATCGGCATCGCAGGCCAGGCCTCGATCGACAAAGTCGCCGGCCCTGTCGGTGAATCGCTGATCATGACAGCCATCGGTCTCGGAACCGCCGTCCCGGCCGTGCTCGGTTACAACCTCCTCGTCCGTCGCAACAAAGGCGCCATGGATAAGGTCCGTAACTTCGCGTCCGATCTTCAGTCCATCCTCATCGGTGGCTTCCGTCATGGCGCGGCTCATGAGACAATCGTCGTCCGCTCAGACAACTCGCCGACCACGTCAACCGTCTCCAACCGGGTGGCCTGAACCATGGGAATGTCCGTCGGAGGCGGTGGTGACGAAGACGAGGTCGTATCCGCGATTAACACGACGCCCCTCGTCGACGTCATGCTGGTGCTGCTCATCATCTTCCTGATCACCATTCCGGTGGCGACCCATTCGGTGAAGGTGCAGCTGCCAAAGGACGCCGATACCCCAAGCAAGATCAAGCCAAACAATATTACTCTGGCGGTGACTGCGGACGGGACGGCATACTGGAACGAAACCCCCATCAAGGGCCATGCCGATCTTCTGGCGCGGCTCGAGAAGGTGGCCGTACTGAAGCCTCAGCCACAGATCATGATCCGTGGCGATGCGGCAGCAAAGTATGAAGCCGTCGGTAAGCTGGTCGCGATCTGTCAGGAAGCGGGCATCTACCACATCGACTTCATCACCGAGCAGCCCCACTCGTAAGTGATGAGAACCGTGTCCGCCACGCAACGTGGCGGGCACGTCAGCCCAAACCAGGTCCCGCAGGCGTCTCAGCAGTTTCAGGACCGTGACGTGACGCCGCGGGATCAATGTGAGAGAGTGATGCCACTATGGGCATGAATGTCGGATCCGATAGCACGACGGAAGACGAAGGCATTGTCGATATCAACACCACGCCGTTGATCGACGTGATGCTGGTGTTGCTGATCATGCTCATCATCACCATTCCGCTCCAGACCCATTCTGTTTCAATGGATCTGCCACAGGGTAACCCGCCGCCGTCGTCCGCTCCGGACCCGAAGGTGGTGACTGTCGCGATCGATTTCGATAACAGCGTCTCCTGGAACGGAACCCCCATAACCAGCGAAGCTGATCTCCAGTCGCGGTTCATGCAGGCTGCTTCGACACCGGACCAGCCGGAGATGCATATCCATCCAAACCGCCTGGCTGATTACAGGACCGTCGCCCACGTCCTTGCCGATGCCCAGAGACTTGGCATCACAAAGATGGGGATCGTCGGTCAGGATCAGTTCATGGAAGGACAATGACCTGATGTCGTTTCGTCTATCGCGCATGGCGCTTCTCGCCAGCGCTATGTTTTGTCTGCCACTGTCAGTTTCCGGCGCCTCGTCCGCGCAGGCCGCCGACACTCTGAGTCCTGCGGTCGGAAAGCCCCTGCAGGCCGCTCAGTCGGCACTCGCCGGACATAATTACAGCAAGGCCATGGCCGCGGTGAACGAAGCCGACGCGGTCAAAGGAAAGAACGACTACGAGTCCTACACAATCGAGCAGATGCGCGCCGCCGTCGCCGCTCAGTCCGGTGACGTCGCCGCCGCAACCTCGGCTTACGACAAACTGATCGCCTCATCGCGCACGCCCAAAGACGCCAAAGCCCAGATGCTGATGGCCGAAGCGACAATGGCCTACACGGCGAAGGACTACGCGCACGCCGTCCCCGCCATCGAACGCTACCTGAAACAGGTCGGCCCGAACGCGCAGATGGAAACCCTGCTCGTTCAGTCCTACTACCTTCAGAACGACTTCAAAAACGCCGCCCGCGTCCAGCAGACGATGATCGACGAGACCCTGAAGGCGAAAAAGGTCCCGACCGAAAACCAGCTCCAGCTTCTCGCCACCTGCCAGTCGCAGATGAAAGACACAGGTGCGATGACGCACACCTATGTCCTCCTCGCGACCTATTACCCGAAGCCGGAATACTGGGCCCTGCTCCTGCACGGACTGGTCACCAACCCGAAGCTGCCTCCGGCGCTCCAGCTTGACGTCTATCGTATCCGCCTCGCAGCCGGAAATCTGACGGCAACAGGCGATTTCATGGATGCGACAGAAATCGCCATGCAGATGGGGCTGCCACAGATCGCCCTGAACATCATGAACCAGGGTTACGCCACCGGCGCCCTCGGCAAGGATGCAGGCGCAGCCCGTGAAGCGAAGCTGAAAGCCCTCGTCGTCAAAACCGTCGAAACCAAAAAGGCCTCTGCGGACGCGGATACAGCCGAGGCAGCCAAAGCCCCGAGCGGTAACGCCCTGATCACCGCCGGCTACAACTACGTCACCTTCGGTCAGGTCGATAAAGGCCTCGACGTGATCAGACAGGGCATCGCCAAAGGCCCGTTCGACATCAACGTCGCCAAACTCCGTCTCGGTGAAGCCCAGATGGATGCCGGCCGCACCGCCGACGCCATCGCCACCTTCGACACCGTCGATGGCGATAACGGCGCCAAAGACATCGCGGAACTCTGGGCTCTGAAGCTCAAATCCGCCGCGAAAAAATAAAACATAGCGCCATCACCAGTGCGTCGTGCAGGCCGGGGTCGAAAGATCCTGGCCTTTTTTTATTATGAACAGCACCCGCAAGGCTCGGCCCTTCACCTCATTAATCCAGCGATCACAGACTTTGCCAATATGTCGGCTTACGCCCTCATGTCAGTCATTCAGCAGTTCGTTTGCGTTTCCCGAAAGCAGACACTTCATATCTTGAAAGAGAACATCTACTCGCATTGACTGGGTTTTCTCATTGGAGTGCCCCCAGCACCTGATCGCTGCCACTACCTTCCAGAACGTGCGTCAGTTCATCCACTAGACAGATGCGCTCTTTCCGAAACTGATAAAAAGCCACGACCTTGATCCGGCTTTGCTCGCCAGAGAGACGTCTTGCGTGCGCCACGTGAACGGTGGCTGCTTTATCGCCTTCACATACGACATGCTGAATATCTATTTCCAACGAACCAAGAGTGTTACGTAAGGCATGCGTGTGGGCTTGGAAGTCGCCCAATGTCATTTCACGTCCATCGACGAATTGCCGATAGTCCGGCGTCATGAAATCAAGCAACCTGTCCGGAGTTGAAGCAAAGTCCGTGAATGTGGCGAACATTTCCCGGATGAGCTGCTCAAGGCGTGTGGAGGACATGAAACCCCTTTTGATCTTGTGGATTGAGTGGATCGGAAGATTTTAAAGGAGAACCTGTTGGCATTCTTCCGACAGTAGGCCACAATTCGACTCATGTACGCCAAATCGTTTTGTTTTTTATCAGAAGATGTTGCCTCATCTCGTAGCACTCTCTGGCTATTTGGAAGTCCCGTAAGACAGACGGATCGGCGGACTACTGACCCGCATGTTCACGAAAGGGGGCAGATATTCGTCGTGGAAAGCGGTGTTATGGCCGTGATAACCCAAAGTTCTTACTGGCTAATCGTGCCAGGACAGCTTCTCTGGTTGCCTCCTGGCTTTGTTCATGAGGCACGCTCCCACGGCGCTATCGCAGGCTGGAGCCTGTATATTACTGCTGAAAGGTGTTCTTCGGTTGCGCACGATCCTTTTGTATCAGACTGCACGCGATTACTGTTGGCTCAGGTTGAACGTCTGTCGAAAAATGCAAAAGAAGCAGCATGTCAGGCAAGTTTTACAAGGCTGTCTGAAAGTTTCTGGGATGAATTTCTGTCCATACCGCGTCATTCTGTCTCACTGCCTTTTCCTGAAGACGCTCGGCTAAAGCGGGTAACAGAAGCTCTGAGTGCCATTCCTGCTGATCCGCGAAGCCAGCAGGAATGGGCAGATATGGCAGGCATGTCTTTGCGGTCGTTCATTCGGCATTTTACCGCCGAGATGGGAATGCCGTTTTCAGTTTGGCGGCAGCGTCTGCGTATTCTTAATGCGCAGGAGAGGCTGGCGCGACGTGAGCGTGTGACGGATGTCGCCGCCGCAGTCGGTTACGAAAGTCTGGGCGCATTTACTGCGGCCTTTAGAAAAGCCACTGGATGTAGCCCTAGCGCCCATGCGCAACGCTGCCGTAATGGAGCAACTTACCAAATGTGAATATGAAACTGGCAATCTTTGCCGTTGATGAGCGTTCACTAAATAGCCTGCTGTCGCCTACTTGCCGGTCGTTCAGGCTGCGGTGTTGCATTTCGCATAGCGGACATGATTGATTCAAAATCCTTTTATCTGGATTTCACGTCGAGATCATCCGCAGCAAAAACGGAGGAAAGGGTTTCGAGGCGCTTCCGCGACGCTGGATGATCGAAAAGGACTTTGGGCTGGATGATCCGTTGGTGGCGGCTCGTGCGGTGGCTACGAGCACCGCGTCGACATGTCACAGGCCATGACCTTCGTCGCCATAGGCACCAAATCTCAGGCGCAGGAATGCTCACTCGTGATTTTCCAAATAGGCGTTAAGGGATTGAAAATATTTTGTGAATATACTAGCAAAATAGCATAATGATACCTCTTTCCCTTCCCCGTCGTCGCTTTCAGTTAGATGGTTGCAATGGCCCTGTGGTATTGCAGGTTAATGATGAAATCTCAGAAGAAGCACTTCAGCAGTGGGAAAGAGAATGGAAGCCTATACTAGATAATAACAAAGAAAAATGTGAAGACCATCATTGGCCGTGGAGAGACATACAAAAAACTATCGATAACAAGATTACTTTGGGGTTTTCTTTATTCGACGGTCAAGAATGCCAAGCTATGATGGTCATCAAAGCTGACGAGATCATGCGCAGTGCCCGTGAAGGTGGAAGAAAATGTGTCTACCTTGAATTTATTGCTGTAGCTCCATGGCATCGACATTGCCTTCGCGACCAATTCCCAACGCGTTACAAACCTGTGGGACGATGTCTAGTTTATCGAGCTATAGAAGTTAGTAATGTGTTGGGCTATGATGGGCGCATAGCGTGGCATTCTTTGCCCGGTGCGGTGAGTGCCTACAAAGCAATGTTTTCTCCGCTGGATACAATGGGCATGGATGAAGACTATGGGTTAGAGTGGTATGAGGCGGGGCGGGTTGCGGCCTCACGTTTTAGTGAATTTATGATGCCACTAATTGTGGGGACGGTTAAGTAGTTTGGTTGAGGTAATTGCAGTGGAAAGGTCTGAAGCGATGTCCGATTTTGATCTTCCGATAGGGCATCTCCAAAGCAGGGATAGCGACGGAGCAGTCGTGAACGGCGGCTCAGTTTCGGGTCTCAGCTTTGCGATTCTATGGGATATCCATAGGTCTACGGGAGAAGCTTATGGGCATCTTACAGTAAAACTCGCCAACGAAATTGTATGGAGGGTTCTAGCTGAGGAATCTTCCATCGATCTCATGCCATTTCTTGCCTTTTTAAGTGCCAAATGGGATGCGCTCGTTTTTAATCAGGGTTATCCAGGTGGAAAATCCTTAATAAAACCATCCGCCATCCTACAAACCCGTTCCTTTTTTTCTTTGGATGAGGAAGCGGCCGAGGAAGATGATGATAATAACGATGTATTCTTGAGCGTACATGATTTATCCCATGGATTCCGTGATGTTGCGGACTGGCCTTCTCTGTGGTTTGTTAAAGAAGATAGCTTAGCCGTTCTTGAAGCAAATCAATCCGTAGTTCGTTGGCCATTTTATGATGTAATCAGGACTCTAGAACGTTTGGGTACATTGATATCTAATCGCATCAAAGAAATTGATGCGAATCATGATTTGGTTGTTCAATGGGAAAAGCGAAACAATTTAAGTATAGATGAAATTCTTCCCATTTCGCTGGGTCTTCCGAAAGGGGAAGTGGAAACACTCATCAGAACAAATGTGATTGAACGTCCGGGTTCGCGGTCTGAATTGGTTCGAGACTTCGATGAGACACGAGCTGCGGCTCGAATGCTTGGTTCCGTTGTTGATCTCGATGACCTTGTTTTAACAATCTCTGCACTTAGGGAAATACCAAAAACATCGACACCTGAACTCGACGCTTTGTCTCTGGAAGCCGAGGATGCATTAGCTCAATTTACACTTAAAGAACCATTTCACCAAGGGCGATATCTTGCTACTTGGCTTCGTGAAAAAATTGGACTGGATTCAGAAGGGTCTTGTGTTGAACTGGAACATTTACTGAAGCAGTGGGGCGTATTTTTCGGAAAATTTGAAACCGCATCTAATGTCGAAGCGATTAGCGTTTGGGGAGATAAATATGGCCCAGGTGTTCTCATAAACTCAGTTGGCACGAGATCTCGTGACACTACAAACAACGGCGCGCAAAATTTCGGTGCCCGCGCAACGATGGCACATGAAATATGCCACCTCCTAATCGACAGAGGTACAACCTTAAGCGTTCTTGAAGTCTACGGAGGGGCAACACCTAAAATTGTAGAGCAGAGGGCCAATGCCTTTGCTGCAGAGTTTCTGTTGCCTATGGATTGGGCCATAAGACTTTATCGCAATTCTCCAGATGTCTCTTCAGCCTTAAATATAGCTAAGGAACAATATCAAACTACTCGTACATTGTCGGCAGCTCAAATGTTAAATTATGATAGAAAAAATCCGGGATCTCTGCATTTCTTTGATAAAAAACACTTATCTCACATTGCATCTACTTGGAGATGATAATTTTTCAGATGAAGATCTTATTAAGCATACAAGAGCGGATCTTTTAATAATTTAAGCTTTCAAAATCGATTTGGATGTTGAGATAGGTTGCCAGATACAATACAAACCATCTTACGGATTCGTTTTTATAAACTTTCGTGTCTAGCGGGCATACTATCTCTTGTGTGACAGCTTTCTGGTCTATATTTTCGATCTTCAGAAATACGACCAGATCTACTAGCAATATCGCCTCCAGTAATTGGCCGGGCACAGGAGGATATCTTGGATCGCTGCTTGAGTATTTAAAGCCACATGGCCATAGATCAGGATCTCGGTCTTTTTCCATGCGTGGATTAATGTCTGATTGTGTCATTTACTGATCGGATAGCCGACATTCCGCTCTCCCCCCACAACCGCCTGTCTGCTAAGTGTGATGAAGCGGACAGGTGATGATCCCTCCCGGTCGCCACCCCTCCATCATCCGGGCGAAAACACCATGGCGCCCCAACGCTTCCAGCGATTGTACAGCGCCTTGCAGGGATCGCAGTCTTTCGGCGCGTCCCGCCAGCGCAATCCACTGTAACTGACGAAAATGATCCCGCTCAGCACACGGCAGTCATCACCCCGCGATTTGCCGTGACCCTTCGGAAAACAGAGCCGAAGCCGGGCCATCTGCTCGTCTTCATTCCTCTCGCGGAGTCTGAATCAAAGCTTCAACAATAAATCAATGCACCGCAGAGGTAAGGGGATATTATTGGTCCCCGGAATGAAAAATAAAACAAAATACGCTAACAGAACAAGCTTAATACATATTGGGGCGTTGTTATAATGAGCACCTCATCAACCTGGGGTGTTGCAATAGGAAAGGATTACTTCCAATGGCTAAAACATCCCATACTGAAGCTGCCGAGCACCACGAGAACGCAGCAAAGGCACATCGGACGGCCGCCGGGCATCACGATAAGGGTGAGCACGAAAAGGCCCACGCGCATTCGACAACAGCGCATTCCCACTCAACGAAAGCGCACACTGCTTCCCAGGCCGCTCACGAAAAAAGCAGCAGTTCTCCGAAAAAGTAAACAACGCTAACGGCCCGGCGGCATTTGTCGCCGGGCCAGTATGCCAGATGCCTCTTCAGCGCAGCCCCGCAGTGGATCGTCCGCTTTTACCCCATTTTGTTAAAGTAAATCGGGACCAAAGGAACTGAGTCCCTTTGCGGGCAAGGGGCAGAGCCCCGATAAACACGCTCCCCGCATAACGTCTTCCCACGGCCCCCCGTTCCACCCAACGCCCCCCGGTGCCATGATGCCCCCCACATACGGACCACACGACCACCAGGGAGCATCACCCATGACAACACCCCACGCAGCCCTCACCCAGGCCGACAAAAACCTCGACGACAGCCTCGAACGCCTCTTCGCGCTGCTCCGTATCCCCAGCATCTCTACCAAAGCAGCGCACACCAAAGACTGCCGCGCCGCCGCCGAATGGCTGCAAAAAGAACTCACCGATCTCGGCTTCACCGCCGCCATCCGCGAAACCCCTGGCCACCCCATCGTCACCGGCCACCGCAAAGGCCCCGAAGGCAAACCTCACGTCCTGTTCTACGGCCATTACGACGTCCAGCCCGTTGATCCGCTCGACCTCTGGACCGTTCCCCCCTTCGAACCCCGCCTCGTGGACTCCCCGTCCGGCGCAACCGAAATCACCGCCCGCGGCGCCGCCGACGATAAAGGTCAGGTCATGACCTTCCTCGAAGCCTGCCGCGCCCTCCGCGACGCCGAAGGCCAGTTCCCCGTCGGCGTCACAATCGTCATCGAAGGCGAGGAAGAATCTGGCGGCGTCAACCTCCTGCCGTTCCTCAAAGCCAACGCCGCGGAACTGAAAGCCGACCTCGCCCTCATCTGCGATACCGGCATGCTCGACGAGAAAACCCCCGCCATCACCACCATGCTGCGCGGTATGGTTGGTGAAGAAGTCACCATTACCGCCGCCGCCTGTGACCTCCACTCCGGCATGTTCGGCAACGCCGCCCGCAACCCCATCCAGGTCCTCTGCGACATCATCTCAGACCTCCGCGACGGCGCCACCGGCCGCGTCACCCTGCCAGGCTTCTACGACGGCGTCCCCGAACTCCCCGAAACCACCCGTGAACAGTGGCGCAAAATCGGCCCCACCGACGAACAGGGGCTCGGCAGCGTCGGCCTCCGCTGGCCCGCAGGCGAACAGGGCTACACCGCCCTCGAACAGACCTGGTGCCGCCCAAGTTGCGAAATCAACGGCATCTCCGGCGGCTACGAGGAAGACGGTTTCAAAACCGTCCTCCCCGCCAAAGCTTCCGCCAAAATCTCCTTCCGCCTCGTCGGCAAGCAGGACCCGGAAAAGATCCGCGCCGCCTTCCGCGAACACGTCCGAGCCCGCCTCCCCAAAGACTGCAAAGTCGAGTTCAGATCTCACGGCGGCTCCCGCGCCAGCGTCGTCCCGTCCGACATGCCCGCCCTCAGATCCGCCCTCACAGCCCTCTCCGAAGAATGGAATGTCCCCGCCACAGTCATCGGCTGCGGCGGCTCCATCCCCGTCGTCGGCGAAGTCAAGGAAGCCCTCGGTCTCGACTCTCTCCTGATCGGCTTCGGCCTCGGTGACGATCGCATCCACTCACCAAACGAAAAATACAATCTGACGTCCTTCCACAAAGGCATACGCTCCTGGGTCCGCGTCCTCTCGGCTCTTACAAAATGATAAACACCCCGAATCACAAACCTCTCGTCCTCACCATGGGAGATCCCGCCGGGATCGGTCCGGAAATCACCGTCGGTGCCTGGAAAGCCCTGCGTGAAACCGGCCCCGTCTTCGCCTGGATCGGCGATCCCGCCTGCCTTCCATCCGGCACATCGTATGAGGAAGTCATAACACTCACAGAAGCTGCCAGAGTTTTTCAGAAATCACTCCCGGTCCTGCCTCTCTCCCTCCAGGCCCCGGTCACACCCGGCAAACCCGACATCCTCAACGCCGGCCTCGTCGTCGACAGTATCCTCCGCGCCGTCGGCCTCACCCGCGCCGAAGATGCCGGCGCCGTCGTCACCAACCCAATCAGTAAAGCTGTCCTCCGCAGAGCCGGTTTTCCACATCCCGGCCACACCGAATTTCTCGCCGAACTTTGCGAAGTCCCCGGTCAGGAAGTCATGATGCTCGCCAGTCCCATGCTGCGTGTCGTCCCCGTCACAGTCCACGTCTCTCTTCGCGAAGCCCTGGACACTCTCACCACCGACCTCATCGTCAAAGTCGCCCGCACAACAGCCCATGCTCTGAAACGTGTTTTCGGAATCGCAACCCCCCGCCTCGCCATTGCTGGCCTCAACCCGCACGCAGGGGAGGGAGGCCATATGGGCCGCGAGGAAATCGACATCATCCTCCCTGCCATCAAACAACTCCGCGCCGAAGGACTGAGCCTCCACGGCCCCATGCCTCCCGACACCATGTTCACAGACTCAGCCCGCGAAAACTATGATGTTGCCCTCTGCATGTATCACGACCAGGCCCTAATCCCGATCAAAACCCTCGACATGGAAAACGGCGTCAACACCACCCTCGGCCTCCCCATTGTCCGGACCTCCCCCGACCACGGCACCGCTTTCGACATCGCTGGAAAAAACCTCGCAAAACCCGAAAGCCTCATTGCCGCCCTCCGCCTCGCCAGCCAGCTCGCCACTCACCGCGCCGCCAACCCGGAACCTCCCGAAAAACGCTTCACCTGACAGGCCGCACCGCAATCACAGGGGCTCCGCCCCTGCACCCCGATTGGTTAATCATAAAATGGTTTCCAAAGGTCTGTGACCTTTGGTGGGTTCCAGGGCAAAGCCCTGGGAAGAAGCCAACACTTAATGACAACAGAGCCTTTGGAAACCATGTGATTCCCGCAATTATCTGGCCCACGGATGAGTCCCCTGCGCTCTCATCCCGGTCGTTCCGAAAGGTGTGTTCGGTTCCCGAAAGCGGAATGTCCGATCAGTCCCCCCGACACAATCCGTCCAGCAGCACGTCCAGCGCGGCCTGAACCGGCTCGTTGCCGACCTTTTCTTCAGAAAGCTGCATGTGCAGGGCCAGCATCGCCAGCCCATGCACCTGTGCCCGGCATGCCGCAGCCTGCGCGCTGACGGGTACGGAACGGAAACTGCCGCTCCGCTGTCTTATCAGGCGATTCTATCGCCATGCTGAAAACGCAACCATCATTTCTGATGAAAGGATACCGAACGAAGAGAGAGCCCAATCAAAAAGAGCGCCCGGAATCGGAGACGCCTAACACTTCCTGTGCGGCTTTACCGCCGAGATAGCGAACAGGACGGGTAAATGATCAGAAATAACGAAGGCGGGCATCCCGCCAGAGCATGCCGATGACATGCTGTTGTAATCAGAGCAGGGCCGACAGAATCGCCGCGCTCGCAGCTAAAGGGCTGGCGAAAGCCGCATCCGCTGCCGGACAGACGGTGACGCTATACAGGCCAACAGTGGCAATGTTGCCTCTGGAACAGCCACCGACCGGAACTCTTTCCGTTCTGTTCGACCAAACTGCCGCCCTGCCGGGAATATCGCCTGCGGTATGGGGCCACCCGTTAGCATATGCGGCCTGTGATATTACCCGGATCATGCCAGGTGATTACATGCTCACGGCAGCTTCTGCCGTGCTGCCTGGCGCGGTGGCAGACACATATTTTGTATCACGGGTTGATCTGAACAGGCCCGCGCTGGTGGTCCGCACTAATGCGGTCATGACTGTTTTGGAATCGGACCCGACAGCAGACGATAAAACCTTCGGGCTTCGGCCTGCGGAGGGTCCGGCTGCGAGTAAAGACGTGAAAATTGCCGATGGCTGGCCGGTGTCGCTGATCGCGCATGGTGGGACTAATCCACCCACGAGACTCGGCACTGATGTGCGTGCTGGCATGTTTTCGGTTCTCATGCCTGCAATCCCCGGCCAGCGGGTCTATGCGGGCCTCCGGCTTCGGGATGCGCTCGGCCATGATTACCACACCAGCGCTGTTGAGGTTTCAGACTTCGGCGTCAGGCTGACTCTGACAGAGGACCGGGTGTGACGTTCATCCAGACTGGACCGGCAACGCTACCAGAGGCCGGTGCAGCGGTTCCGCCTCCGCCAACAGCAAAAACATAAACAGGGGACAGGAATTTTTATCAGAAAAAAATGCAATATCATGCTGTTATTTGTTGATATGATTCCACCCTCTCCGCCGGAAAATCAAGAAATCTACAATAAAGTCATATATTCATGGAGAAGACGCTGAGATATCCGGCACAAAACCGTCACAGGTCCGGTGAATTACTGGTTTTCTGTGCTCTCCGCAAATAACCGCGTGGCTTCGCTCATGACTTTCTTCTGATAAGCATCGTTCAGACGGGGCGTGTGGGAATGATAGTCCCCGATGGCCTTCATGAGATCGCCATGAGATTCAGTAATATAACTCCGGAGAACCACGGCAGAAGCCGCAATGTTGAAACATCCGTCGGAAACAAGCCGTGCTGCCGTCTGGACCGCCGGCATGCGTGACAGTTTCGAAAGTGGTTGTATCCACTGTGTGTTGATTTGCATGAGGCCCAGATCGGATGATCCATCCCGGTTGCGGTGAACAAGACCAATAGCACCTCGTTCGACCTGCCAGATACTTGGAAGGACGCGTGGTGGAATATCATATCGGATTGCGGCAGCAAGCATACAGGCAAGCAAGGGAGCGGGCATCACTGTCCTGTCGTTAGTCGTGTTTAAAAATCCGTGAAGTTTTTATGAATGTAATTCATTTTTAACAGTCATAATCTGTCCACAGCATTTTCGAACGTTTACTAACGCAACTGTTCTCTGTTCAGAAAGACAGTTCATAAAAATGTCACTTCCGGAAGAAAATCATTCCAGAAATCCCTCCGACACGGAGGCCGGATTCACCCTTCTGGAAATTCTCGTCGTGCTGGCCATTCTTGGCCTTCTCGTCGGGCTCGTTGCGCCGGCAGCCCTGCGGCAACTGGGCGGAGCCCGGCTTTCGGTAGCAAAACAGTCACTCGCGCGGATTGGTACCGTCCTTGATATGTACAAACTGGATACCGGAACCTATCCATCCACTGATGAGGGGCTGGAAGCGCTGATTCAGCGTCCGTCCTCGGTGGAAAACTGGAGCGGCCCATACCTGAAAAATTCGGCACTTCCGCTGGACCCGTGGAATCATCCCTATGTCTATCGTTTTCCTTCGGATCAGGAAGGAAAGGAATATGACCTGTGTTCGAATGGTCCGACCGGAAAAAGTGATGCCGGATCAGGCCAGATCTGCAATTCCTGATCAGTCCTCATGGCGTGTTGTGGTCTCCCATCGCACAACACGCCATGGCACCGGCCGCGCATCCGGCAAAAGAACAACTTCCGCATGCCTGTTCATGCGATACGCCCCCCGGGTCGCAACAGCATCAACCCCGATCAGCGTCTCCTCCTCCGGTTGTTCGTTATCGGGCTTCTGATCAGGACTGTTTGAAATGCCCGATCTGGTGAGCGCTTGCCGGACAGCCGGATCTGTGCTGCTCAGATCCGGAAGCTGAATCTGAGAAAAAGACAGATGTGGTTTAAGAATATTAAGGACAGACGGTGTCATCCCCGGTAATGCGGAGAGATCGTCGAATGTATGAAACGGCGCGCCGGTCGGAGTGCATGTTTTCTGACCACCGATGGAACCGGTTGCCCCCGAGGCCGCGACATCCGGCATGTGCCAGGAAAAAATAGCTGCCGAAAGCGCCTGAGACTGATCCGTCGGCAACCCGGAAGCGGAAAAGAGCGCAGCCAGAAGAGTCTGCCCGGCGAAATTGGGATTGACACGGTTCCTGTCAGCCTGACTCCTGACAACAATACGGGTGCTTTCTTCCTCCGGCGCGCCATGCCATTGCGGGGCGGGCCGGGCAGCCCCTGTGCTCAGACCGAAAAGCTCGCTGGTAATTGCGGCATCGGCCAGGGTTTCAAGCTGAACACGCTGAAGAGTTCTGTCCCCAAGCCGAACGGCTGAACGACCGGTCGCAAGCGTCTGGGCGCCAATCAGCGCAAGAAAACCAAGAGTCCAGAGCACAAGAAGAAGTGCAAATCCCTCGTCCTGGAACGTGCGCGTTCCCTGTGGCTTTTCAGTCATGCAGCCCGACAGCATTGAGGATGCGTTTCTGAGGATCCGCCGAACCCGTCGCGGGCATGGTGGCCATCTCATGGGGCAGTACCGCCGCATGCGGCAGTTGCTCACGCAGATCCTCGGTCAGCGCATATGCCTCGCCCTGGCTGTGAATCACATGCGGCGTGATGAGAATCAGAAGCTCCGTCCTGTCGCGGGTATTGGTCTGCGTTGCTCCCAGCATTCCGATCACCGGAATGTCCTTCAGCCAGGGAAGGCCCGCATTGGCACGATTGGCCTTGTCTGAAATCAGCCCTGCCAGCCCAACGGTCTGTCCGTCCGCGATCACGACGCGGGATGTCACCTGGCGCTGTGAAAAGGTCGGGCTGTTGATCGACCCGCTGCCTGTGGACGTCGTGGTGGACGCGACCGAACTCACTTTTTGCGAAATGTCGAGTGTTACCGTGCCACCATTGCTGACATGCGGAGTGACCTGAAGAATGACACCGGTTGGCTGATAATTGATGGAATTCGTGATCGTCGAATTGGATGTCAGCACACCCGTCGTCGATCCGGTGAGATAGGGAACCATATCACCAACCATCAGCGATGCAGGCTGGTTGTCGACCACCAGGAGTTCAGGAGAAGACAACACTTTCACAGATGTCACGGATTGCAGGGCATTGATGACAAACGGTGCTCCTCCCTGGCCGGACCCGCCAAGCACAAAACCAGGAAAGCTGCTCGAAAGCTGGGATGAAACGAGATTCGAAGCGCCAAGAGACTGCGTGGCATTGCTGAGAATACCGTTGATGCCGCCGGACTTGAAGAAAAACTGCGTGCCGTAATTGAGCGCGTCGTTCAGCGTGACCTCCGCAACCGTGGCATCGACCCTTACCTGAAGCGGCATGATGTCCACTTTGCGTAACATGGATGCAACCGTCTCGTTCTCAATCAGAGTGCCATAAACCAGAAGAGCATTGTTCTGCGTGTCCGGAATGATGCGGATCTGGCCACCTTCCGATTTGTTGCTGTCCGAACTGTTGCCAAGGCCGCCCAGCAACGGATTATTTGAAATGCCATCCTCAGACTGCGCGGACTGACTGTTTCCCTGCGTGCCACCTGTCGTGGAACCGGTCTGGCCCTGATCCGCGGATAAACCGTTCTGAGACGAGGACAGGCCATTGCTATCCTGCGATCCCCCTATGCCAGTGCTGCTGCCCGATGATCCGGATGAGCCGGACCCCGACATGCTATTCTGTAAACTCCCAGATTGTGTCGACATTTTCGATGTCGGAACGGCCGTGACATGACCGGGCGTGAAGGCCTGCTGAAGAATATAGGCAACGTCATTCGCACGCCCGTTCTGAATATAATAGACGTTCCAGTGCCGGATCGTCTTGCGACGCTCAGCTTCGATCACTGCAAAAGCCCGCCGCGCATCCTCAAGCAGACGTGGCTGGGATGTGATGATCATCACCGATTCAATGCGCGGCATGGCAATGACCTGAATCCGGTCAGCCAGAGCCTGCCCCTTTTTGCTCGCCAGAGCCGACTGGAGCGCCTGAGTCAGCTCCTGCGCGTTCCCGCTGGTCGCCGGAAACAGCGCATAGGACTGACCGGCCAGAACATCGGAATCGAATGTACGCACCAGTTCATCGAGTGAAGCGCGGGTCGCCGGATCACCGGAAACAACAACCGCGTTTCCTGATGGAGCCGCAACAATATGACCCCCATTGCGCAGCACCGGCTGGAGCGCTTTCACAAGACTTTCCGCGGACGTGTAGCGAAGAGGGATAATCGAACTGCCCGCCGCATCCCCGCCGCCGCCTGGCCCGCCCTGTGCCGTCGAAGAGGTCACCCGATACACCCCGTTTTCAACGATCAGAGCCGCGCCCGCGCCGGAAAGCGCCGTGCGAAAGACCGCCAGAAGCTCATCCTGCCGAAGCGGACGGGATGTCCTGAGTGTGATCGTGCCATGAACATTGGAGTCGACCAGATAATTGGCTTTCAGAAGGCGCCCCAGAACCTCGTCCGTCGCCGACCGGATGTCCGTATCGGAAAAATTCAGTGTGATGTCACCACCACCGGAAGACGATGTCGCGCGTCCTGGCAGTGAGCGCACACGCCCATAACTCAGCGTGCCACCACGTGTCGCGTCCGTGCTGCCCAGATCCCCGTCTATGCGGGGTGTCGCGATCTGGCCGCTCATATTGCCCGAAACAGGAAGGGGGGTGACATGCGGCGGTATGTCGGAACAGCTGGCAAGAAGGGCCAGCACAGGCAGAGAGGCCAGAGACAGTCGCAGTCTGAGAGATCTGAGCGGGGAAAAATGCATGGAGGAAGCTGTACCGTATCTCACACTGCGTCACCGAAAGGAGGAAGAAGAGGAAGTTGGGAGAGTATTGCGGGCAACGCGTTTTAGCGGAGCATCCCGCAGGGCAAGGATTGTCACTGCGGCATCGATCATCCGCCCCTTCATGGCCTCCTCCTCAAGGCGTGCGCTGCCGGCAACCTGCAACTGAAGATCATCGACCAGAAGTCGGGGGGATGTGCTTCCGTCGAGAACATCAAGCAGATGCACAAGATCCGGCCAGGAGGTCGTCAGGGAAATACGTACGCCGAGACGCTCGAAACTTCCGCTGCGCACAACAGGCAAAGGCTCCTGACTGGTCAGAACCGCCTGCACACTGTCCGCCGCATCGTGCACGCTCTCCTGAAGTCGGGCCAGCGCCGTCTCGTCCGAGGTCTCGGTGATGAGCAGAGTGCTGCCAGAAGCCGTCTGCGTCGCCGTTTCATACTTCGCCCGAAGAGCGGGAATGCTCTCCGCAAGTGCCTCGGTACGGGACAGAATCAGATGCTTGTTTTCAATGTCCGATTTGCCATCCTGATAGAAAGCCACAAGCGATGACACCAGAATCCACATCAGAACGGCAAACATGACCGTTATCCCGATCGCAAGGATGCGTCCCGGACGACCTTCCGGCAATTTCAGCTCGTGCTGCGAAGGTGAGGATGACACGGCGATATCAGTCCGGAGCGTTGGCATTAATGGTGAACACGTCCTGACTCTTGTCATCGGAGCGTGTTACCGGACCGGAAAAAGAGGCATCCGTGAAGGCTGCATCATGCTCAAGAATGCCAATCAGCTGGGTCGCCTGCTTCGACTGACCTTCCATGGTGACATGATGCTCATGAATACGCAGCGCCGTCAGAAATGTACCATCCGGAAGCGTGTCCGTCAGAGTCCGGAGCGTCGCCAGAGATGACCCTGTCCGGCGTTCCTCTTTTCCGATTTCAGCCGGACCAGCCGTAAATGCCGCAATCTCCCGGCGAAGATTCTCAGCCTGCTCACGTCTGTCAGACAGAGCCCTGATCTCGCGATTCAACCGGAAAACCTGAATCTCCTGTAAACAGAAAGGAACAATCGCCACACCCAGAGCCAGAACGGGGAGAGCATAGAGAAAAGGATGTTTCTTCGGCTTCACGACATGAAACGGAATGGCATCCATCCCGCCCGCCGGCGTTTCCATGCACAGGCGCGTCGGAGAAATACCGGCGCCACGCAACATGTCGAGCGCCGGTTCAAACAGGAAGCGTGGCGCGACAAGCAGTCGGAAAACAGCTCCGGCCTGTCTGCCCGCTTCACGATCCCGGGTGACCGTCCATATGACATCCTCCGCCCGAAAAGGTGTCAGGCGATCAAGATCATAACCAATGGCCAGCATGGCATTTCGCGCCGCCGCCAGTGGAAGAGAAACATTCCGGGACAGAATGCCACCGTGCGGCAGCATAAGCGAAATCTCCGGCATATGGCGGAGCAGGGACCGACGCTGACGTGCGCCCGCAAGGGCCGTCCGGCAGGCCTGAATGTCATTTTCATGAACCGTTCCGTCAGCGCGGATCATAAGCCGGATGTCCCGCCTGTTATCTCCCGTGAGCGCACGGGGAAGCATCTCCGTCATCCGGTCGAACCACCAGCGTCCGAACGTATGAACAAAAAGGCTGACGGATGCTTGTCTAATGGTCATCACGCAGCGCTTCGAATGATCCGGTTTTCAGAGAGTATCTGATGAAAAAATCCTGTTCCATTGACCACCGGCGGGAGACAGGCGCACTCGATAACACCGCCCCCCGTCAGGTGACAGGACCGACGTGTTATATATTTATGACACGTTAACGTTCGCTCTGGTTTCAGACGCTCCCGTCTTTTAAGCCGGGTTCCTGCCATCAGGCAGAGACGTCGGAGATCTCACTCCGCCGTCAGCGTCAGGCGCGCAATCCAGATGGCACCAGCCAGACAGGGACCAAAAGGAACGACAAGTGTCATGCTGAAGCGTCCCGTTCGAAAGATGGTTGTCGCGGCAGTCATGATTCCGAGAACGGATGACAGAAGCACGACAGAAGGCAGCGGAGCGATACCAACCCATGCGCCTCCCAGCGCCAGAAGCTTTACATCGCCACCACCAAGACCAGTACGTTTCCTCAGGCGGCGATATCCCCAGGCGACAGACGCAAAAAGTATCCAGCCGGCAGCACATCCCATGACCCGGTCATACACCCCGTCCCAGCCCTCCAGGACGACACTCTCAAGAAGCCCGGTAAGCAGAAGCGGGAGCGTGATGGTGTCCGGAAGCCGCAGACAGATCAGATCAATCCAGGAAAGCACGAGAAGCCCCCAGCCGAGAACGCAATCGGCGAAAAAGACAGGCAGATCGGAAACAGCATCATCATACGGCACACCATGCAATTGACACCCGATCAGTCTGGACAGCACCGCACAGGCAGGAATCAGCAGCGCTGCCAGTTCCACTTTCAGATGCAGAGGGTCGATCGAAGCACCGCAATGCCGGCAGCGTCCTTTCTGCACAAGATACGAAAAAATCGGGACCATCTCGAAAGCCGAAAGATGGGTGTGGCAACTTTCGCAATAAGATCGACCGGACACAAAAGTCTCGTCACGCGGAATGCGACGGATGAGCACACCAAGGAAGCTGCCGATAAAAGGTGCGAGAAAAAACGGGATGAGGACAAAAGGCGTCATGGCGCGGCCGACAGTGAAGGATTGTTCCCTGCCCGGCAAGCGGGGAATGCAGCATGACTGAGCTTGCGCCGTCCACATCGCCGGACATCATGCCGCTTAACGTAATGAGTCTGGAAAACGCCATACTGGAACGGGGTGTCTGTGAATCGCGTGCCCTTGACCGCGCCCGCAATGTCGTCACGGAAACAGGCCAGCCCCTGGCCCTCGTCCTGTTGCAACTGGGGCTCGTCAGCGAAACGGATCTCGCCCGTACCTACGCCGCGCTGCTCGGAAAAGATGTCATCGACGCCCCGCGCCTGGCCGAAATCATCGATCCGGTGATGCCGGACCGTCTGGGAGCGCGCTTTCTGCACCATGCCCGTGCAGTTCCCATCAAACATACCAGCGGACTCATCCATCTCGCCATGGCGGACCCTCTGGACGACTACACCTGCGCTGCGGCAAAACTGGCGACAGGCTGCCATGTGGTGCGCGAAGTCGCACGCCCAGCCGATCTGGAGGTCGCTCTTACCCGCCTCTATCCTGAAAACGACGATGAGAATGAAGACGGCGCTCCGCTGCTCACCGATGACGATCCGGCAGAGGAAGATACCGACCGGCTGAAAGACCTGGCCAGCGAGGCGCCGGTCATCCGCCTGGTGAATCAGCTCATTTTTCGGGCCGTCGAGACACGCGCTTCAGATATCCATATCGAGCCGTTCGAGGATCGCCTGATCGTCCGGTATCGCTACGACGGCGTCCTGCACGAAGTCGACAGCCAGAGTCCCCGCATGACATCCGCCCTGATCTCCCGCATCAAGATCATGGCCAGACTCGATATCGCTGAAAGACGATTACCGCAGGACGGCCGGATCAAACTCGCCGTGCGCGGGCACGAGGTCGATTTCCGTGTCTCCACCGTGCCATCCCTGCACGGGGAAATCGCCGTTCTCCGCGTGCTCGACCGGACCACCGTCAGCTTCGATTACGCCCGCCTCGGCCTGGCGCCGGGCATCATCAGCGCCTTCAGGACAGCACTGGAACTCCCGAACGGCATCGTGCTCGTTACCGGCCCGACCGGAAGCGGTAAAACCACCACGCTCTATACCGGTCTTGCCGGAATAAACTCCCGCGAACGCAACGTGATGACGGTCGAAGACCCGATCGAATACCAGCTCGCCGGGATCAATCAGATCCAGACACGCCCCGTCATCGGACTGACCTTCGCAAGCCTGCTGCGCGCTATCCTCCGGCAGGATCCCGATGTCATCATGGTCGGTGAAATCCGTGATCTCGAAACCGCGCAGATCGCCGTTCAGGCCGCGCTGACCGGCCATCTGGTTCTCTCGACGCTCCACACCAATTCCGCCGCCGCCGCCGTGACGCGTCTGCGCGACATGGGACTGGAAGACTATCTCATCACCGCGGTCCTGCGCGGCATTCTCGCGCAGAGACTGGTGAGAAAGCTTTGTGAAAGCTGCAAAAGACCCGAGCCGGTCCTGCCCGAACTCGCACAGCGCCTCGGGCTTGATCCGGCCGGACAGCACACACTCTGGCATGCCGTCGGTTGCCCCCACTGCCGCCAGACAGGATATCGCGGGCGGAGCGCCGTCGCGGAATTTCTCCAGCCGTCCCGGGAGGTCACGCGTCTCATCCTCGCCGGCGCCGATCACACTGAAATCGAGCGCGCCGCCATCGCCGAAGGGATGGAAACGATGTTTCACGCCGGCCTGCGCGTGGCGCTCGCCGGCGAGACGACGCTTGAGGAAGTCAGCCGTATCATCGGACAGGACGGATGAACGCGGCCGCTCAGACAGATCCGGGAAACAGCCAGACGAACTGGCGCTATCAGGCCGTCTCACCCGATGGAACCGTCAGCCACGGAGAGATGACAGCCGCCACCGAAGCGCAGGTCGTCGCCCGTCTGCGCCGCCAGAAACTCATGGCCGTTCAGGTCACGCCCGCAACCCGCGGAGGCGCTCTGCGCAGCGAACTGTTTTCCCTGCTCGGACGCGGCAACGAAGCGCGTCTCCGTGGTCGCGAACTCGCGGATTTCACGCGCAAACTCGCCACGATGCTGGGCGCCGGCCTGGATCTCGACCGCGCCCTGCGATTTCTCGGTGAAACGGCGCTTAACCCACGCAGTGCCAGAGTCATCGATACACTGAGAGATCGCGTACGAGACGGTGACTCCTTCGCCAGCGCGCTGGAAGCCTCCTCTTCGACATTCTCGAAACTCTATATCGGCCTGATCAGGGCCGGTGAAGCCGGAGGCGCTCTCGCCGACGCCCTGCTGCATCTCGCCGATCTTCTGGAACGCGAACGCAGGATGAAGACAACCGTTCAGTCCGCCATGATCTACCCGGCCGTGCTGGTGGTCGCCTCTGTCTTCTCGATCGTCCTGCTCCTTACACACGTCCTCCCCCAGTTCGTGCCCCTGTTCGAGGAAAATGGCGCGTCATTACCGACAGCCACGAAAATTGTGATTGCGGCAGGTGATTTTCTCACGACATGGGGCATCTTCCTGCTCGGTGGCAGCGTGCTCGGCATCGCACTGGGGAGGATCGCCCTGCGGAAGCCGGATCTGCGCTACATGTCCGACCGCCTGCTGCTGCGTATTCCCGTGCTCGGAACCCTTCTTCGGGAAGTCATGGCGGCACAGTTCACGCGCACCCTCGGCACCCTCATGCGCAATGGCGTGCCTCTCGTGGGCGCCTTGCGGATCACCGAAGGCGTCATCAACAATTCCGCCGGCGCCGGCGCGGTCAGTGAGGCCACCCGTGTCGTCCGGGAAGGCGGAAGCCTCGCTTCCTCGCTCGAACATTCCAGGTTTTTCCCCGAAACCATGACGCACTTCCTGAAGGTCGGAGAAGAAACGGCGCAACTCTCCGCCATTGCCCTCAAATCCGCCGACATCCACGAAGACGCCAGCCGCGTCACTATCCAGCGGCTCCTTGCCATTCTTGTGCCCGCCATCACGATCATCATGGGTGTCATCGTCGCCGGGATCGTCTCCGCCCTCCTGCTGGCGATGCTGAGCCTCAATGATCTCGCACACTGAAACCGGCGAAGATCCGTCCCAGGCTGGTTTCACCCTGCCTGAGATCATCGTCGTTCTCGTGATCGCAGGCCTCCTCATGGGCGTGGCCCTGGAGCGCGGGCCGCTCCGGAGCGACGCCACCGCGTTTTCAGCCGCCCGCTCCCGTGTTCTGGGTATTTTCCATGATGCACAGACCTTGTCCGAAACCAGTGGTGATGGTGTCTCACTCGAAGTCAGTGCCGCCACGGGCCATCTCATTACACGCCACGGACGCAGTGTGTCCGATCAGAAACTGACAGGAGCAACCCGCCTGCTTCTGCCTTTGCTCAATGGTCATTCCGCTCCCGTCGCATTCTACCGTTTTACCGCCGACGGAGGGGCGTCGGGGCCGCCCGTGGTCCTCACACTCGGTAATCATGCCTGCATCATCAGCCTCAGCCCCGTCACAGGCCGGATCAGTGCCAGTGAGAGCTGATCAGTCCCCGTCCGCGGCAGAGCCTGAACGCGGCTTCACATTGCTCGAAGTCATCATCGCGCTGATGATTGCCGGTTTCGCGCTTGCCGCAATGTTCGCCTCCCTCGAAACAGGGCTGGCCGGTGGCGGCAGGGCGGATCACAGTCTGCGCGCCATCTCCATTGCGCGCTCCGAGCTTGCGGCCGCCATTGCAACGCCCGTGCTCCGCCCCGGAACACAGGAGTATGTTATCGAGCGCTACTATCATTCGACAGTCGACATCAGGCAGGTCGCAACCGGTTCCGCAACACGGGGCAGCAGCGAAAGACCCGGGTTGTTCTCCGTGTCAGTGACCGTGACCCGGGACGGATCAGCCCGTGCCGTTAATCTGACAGGGAGGGCAGTCCGCATCGCTGTCACACAGGAATGAGACAGGATGACGCTGGTTTCACGCTGCTCGAAATTCTTGTTGTCACCATCGTGTTTGGTCTGCTCTCCGTCGCTCTGTGGGAAGGCGTCGGCATCGGCACCAGAGGGTGGGCCCTTGAGGAGCATCGTTACGGACGCGAGCTCGAATTTCAGGGGCTTGAGGACAGCCTGCATCGCCTGATCGAACGTGCTGAACTCTCCGATCCGGGAAATCCAGGCGCTTTCTCAGGACAGGCCGACCTCTTGCGACTGATCTCATGGCTCCCCGAAGGCAACGGCTTCGATCATGAGATTGAAGCGGGTCTCGGCGTCAGCGGCCGCCATGAACTTGTGCTGCGATGGCGACACTACCGCCGGGCAAAATGCCCTGGTGACGACGCATCGTTTCATGAAGAGGTTCTCGCACACGGTGTCAGGGCCGCCAGTTTTTCCTATTACGGCATGCAGAATGGCCGGCACGTCTGGCAGTCGGTCTGGTCAGGGCAGTATTTGCCGCTTCTGGTCAAAATAAAAATCGATTTTACAGCATCACGGGATGAATGGCCGGAAATGCTGATCAGACCGCTGAGAAGTGGCGCGGACGGATCGTAGAAGAAACTAAAAAAATCAAAAAGTATCACGGCGTCTGTCATCTAACCTTAATGATTTCTTCATTTTCATTGTGACGAAATTTTAACTAAGTGTTGCACGAACGGAAAGAGAAAGAGAATCAGTTTCTGGTAATAAATCTGTAAAAGTTTCTTTTTTTACTGAGTTTTTCTCTTTTGTTTTTGTTCGCAGGTTCCGAAAATCTGAAATTGCGGTAATACGGAAGGTATAAAAATGTCTGCTCCGGTGTGGAAGCGCCTGAGAAAGCCGCTGACGCGTTCAGTGGCTCATCTCACTGCGGCGTCAATGGCCGTGTCGCCAGTTGTGGCAACGGCTCCCGCTTTCGCGAAATCGTCGGTCGTCACAACTGCGACGCCGATTGAGCATATCGTTCTCATCATCGGTGAAAATCATACCTTTGATAATCTCTACGGAACGTACATTCCGAAAAATGGAGAAAAAGTCGACAACATTCTCTCCAGAAAGATCGTCAACGCCGACGGCACGCCAGGAGCGAACTTTGCTCAGGCCGCGCAGATGCAGGCAACCGGTGCCAGCACGTACGCAATCGCACCGGCCGGAAAAACATCCTACACCAAATTGCCGGCTCCGGCCCTTTCCGGGACGCCTGCCAAGGCTTCAGACACGGATCCTGCTCCGTTCGCGACGCTTGCCGCAGTGGAAGCATTCGAGACACTCGTTGGCAACGACGGCCTGAATCGTTCCGACTGGGCAAAGCTGACAACCGGCGCCAGTGGCCTCGGCTCAAGCGGCGTCGATACCCGGATCACCAACGCAAACAATCTTCCCAACGGACCATTCCAGTTTACCGGTGCCTCACTTCCATATGATTCCTATGTCGGAAGCCCGGTCCACCGCTTTTTCCAGATGTGGCAGCAGACGGACTGCTCCGTTTCTCATGCCACCACGAAAAATCCGTCAGGCTGTCTGAACGATCTGTTCCCATGGGTCGAAATCCAGAGTGGAACGGGTGGAAACGGCGCGGCACAGGCAGCGAATTTCGGCGAGCTCACCACAGGTGAAGGCTCGGTCTCGATGGGCTTCTACAATATGGCCATGGGTGATGTGCCATATTTCAAGTCCCTGTCAGATAAATATACGACAAGCGATAACTTTCACCAGTCTGTCATGGGCGGCACCGGCGCGAACCATATCGCCCTCGGCACCGGTCTCGGCATCTATTATACCGACGGAAACGGCAATATCGCCACGCCGCCGGCCAGCCAGATCGAAAATCCGAATCGTCAGAGCGGCACAACCAACTGGTTTACCCAGGACGGCTATTCCGGCGGCTCCTACGTCAAATGTGCGGACGATTCCGAGCCTGGCGTCAAGGCGGTCTCTGATTACCTGAAAGCACTTCCAGGTAAACATCCGAAGAATTGTAAGGCCGGCGCCTATTATATCGTCAATAACTACAGCCCGGGCTACTTCGGTGACGGCACTGTCAACACCGGTACCTTCGTCATTCCGCCATCAGGCGTCCCGACAATAGCCGATCGCCTGAACGATAAGAAAGTGACATGGCGCTACTACGGCGCGGGCTGGAACAACTACGTCAAGGATCCAACCAGCCAGGTTGGCGGCGTCTACTGTGATATCTGTAATCCGTTCCAGTATGAAACCAAAATTATGGCCGACGCACGTCAGCGTCAGGAACATATAAAGGATATCACAGACCTTGAAGCCGACCTGTCTCTGGGTAACCTGCCGGCCGTCTCCATCGTCAAGCCGGACACCCTGCTCGATGGTCACCCGGCCTCCTCCAAGCCTTCCCTTTTCGAAGCCTTCGCCAAACACGTCATCGAAAAGATCAAAGCTAACCCTGAAGTCTGGAAAAAGACTGCTATTCTCGTCACGTTTGATGAAGGTGGCGGTTCCTGGGATTCGGGCTACATCCAGCCGCTTGACTTCTTCGGCGACGGAACCCGTATCCCCGCGATCATGGTTTCACCATACTCTAAGGGTGGTCACATCAACCACACCTATTCAGATCATGTGTCTTTCCTGAAGTTCGTTGAGAAAAACTGGGGTCTGAATGTTATCTCGTCCACAGGACGCGACAATCTGCCAAACCCGGTGACGTCCGGCAGTAACCCGTATGCGCCGACCAACAGCCCGGCCATTGGTGATCTGATGGACATGTTCGACTTCTCTTCGGCATCTGGTAAGACGGGCAGCGACAGTTCGACAGGCGGCGGCAGCCAGTCCGGAAGCTCTTCCTCCGGGTCGTCCGGTTCCGGTTCAGCGTCAGGCTCCGGTTCCTCTTCCACCTCGGGCTCCACGTCCCAGACGGGCCTGATCCAGCAGATGCTGCAGCAGATCGAAACCGCGCTGCAGAACCTCTGGTCCTCGATAACGTCTGTCCTCTTCGGATAAGACATCACGAACGGGTCGTCCGGGCCGCGCGCCCGGATGGCCAGCCCATGACAACCGCCATCGCTCCTTCCGTAAGGGGTGGTGGCGGTTTCGTGTCATGATTGTTTGTCATCATCGTAAGGAGTCACCGATGCCTGTGCATATCCAGAACGTCCTCACCCCGGATGAACTCATGGAATGTCGGGCTCTGCTTGATGCCGGCCAATGGGTCGACGGTCGGGACACCGCTGGCGCACAGGCAATACACGTCAAAAAAAATCAGCAGCTCAACACGAAATGTGAAGAATCCACCGCGGCCCGGCAGATCATTGCCGGAGCTCTGTCGCGCAATCTCCTCCTGCGAAGCGTCGCCCTGCCAAGGATGATCTTCCCGCCGATGTTCAATCGCTATGAGGGCGGAATGACATACGGCGCGCATGTCGATAACTCTGTGCAGGTCATCCCGGACGTCCCCGGCCAGATGATGCGGGCCGATCTTTCCGCCACGCTGTTCCTCACGGACCCCGATGATTACGAAGGTGGCGATCTCACGCTGGAAACAAATGCAGGCACGGAAGTCATCCGTCTGCCCGCAGGCGACATGATCGTCTATCCGACGACCATGATTCACGCCGTGACACCCGTCACCCGCGGCTGTCGCATCGCCTCATTTTTCTGGATTCAGTCCCTGGTTCCAGACCCGTCGTGCCGGACGCTCCTGTTTGATCTCGACCGCGCTATCATCGACCTTTCATCGCGTACGGAAGCAGGAGATCCGGCTGTGCTCTCACTCACCGGCACGTATCACAACCTCCTGCGTAAATGGTGTCTGATCTGACGGGTAGTTTCATAATATTTTAACAAACAGGCCGCGTTCAGTCCGTATAACGCAGAGGATTTTTTAAGGCAGGGCAGGGGAAAAACGGTCATCGTGGCAGAATATCAAAGCCAGGGACCAGATGTGGCATTTTCCCCGCAGGCACAAAGTTGCAGCCACGACATGCAGGCAATCCGGCGCGCACTCATTACGATCTGCGCCGTTTCCACCACCGCTCTGGCGCTTGTCTGGGTCATTGTCTCGGTCGCGCGAAAACCCTCTGTAAATCAAAGCAGTTTCGCCGCTCTCATCACAAAAACGCCACTTTCCGGACTCCTGATTGCTAATCTCTCCCTTGTCACAGCAGGAACTCTCGCAACACTGATCGTCATGCGATCCCGGCAAAAAGCCGACCTGAACACCCCGTCGCCATCCGGGTGGCTCGTGGCGTTCTCCATACTGCCCCTGTCGCTGATGGCACTCGTCGCTGCACAGAAATCGTCAGGGCGCGTTACGGATCTGGCGCCGTTCAGCCACACCGCACTCAGCCTGGCATCAGCCCTGACATTTGTGCTCGCTTTCATTTTTCTGCTTCTGGAACGCTCGCTTGCGACAGGACGCCATTCCGGTATCCTGGAGGCCGGCGGTCTGGCCGCCCTGCTCCGCGCCGTCATTGTCAGCCTTGCACTCTCAGGTTTTCTGGCCGGCTGCGGCGCAAGCGATATCAGTCTGTTAACCTGGCCGTGGCTTATCCCGATATGCCTGACACTCGCCGCCGCCTGCGAAACCATCATCAGAGTCATCGTCCGGCTGTTCTCTCCTCCTGCAACCGTGGCTACCACGTCCGCCTGCATCGGAAATATCCTTTTCGACAGCCCGCTGGCACTGCACCCCGCGCGCGTCGCAATGGTCATGAAGACCAGTTTCGGCATTGATTTCGAGCAGAGCTGGGCACTCAGTTTCGTATGGCGTGCCATGCTCCCGGTCACTGGCGCCATGATCCTCCTCGCCTGGACCTTCAGCGGTGTCGTGAAAATAGACCAGAATCAGAGAGGAATTTACGAACGCTTCGGAATTCCGCAGGCTGTTCTGGGGCCGGGACTGCACATCGTGCTGCCGCGCCCTTTCGGTTATGTCAGACTGACCGAGTTCGGAACGATCCGTTCCACAGTCATCACTGATCATGCCGATGCGGCAAAGGCTGCGGCCGATGTCTCCGGAGCCGAAGGCGAGGCACCGGAAAGCGCAAACCGGTTATGGGAGGACTCCCCCGAGGATGCCTCCTATCTCGTCGCCCGCAGCGCCGACGGCCGGGCCGGATTTGAAATGCTCACTGTTAATCTGCGTATTCTTTACCGCGTGCGCCTTTCCGATCAGGGCGCAATGGACGCGCTCTACAACGTTTCGTCCCCCGATGAACTGCTGCGTTCCCTTGCGCGCAGCGATCTGGTCATGTTCTTTGCCTCTGAAACGCTCGAAGGTGTCATGGCGACACGGCGCGATAAGGTCGCGGAAATCATCTCCGCAGATCTGCAGGCCAGCCTCGATCAGAGACATTCGGGCATCGAAGTCGTCGCCGTTCTCATCGACTCGATTCAGCCACCGGCCGCTGCCGCCCGGTCATGGCGCGCTGTGCAGGCCGCCGAGGTCAGGGTGCAGATGAGCGTGGCCGAAGAACGCACTCGTGCCGCAGGGACCGCCGCTCTCGCGCGCCGGGATGCCTACACCTTGCAATCATCGGCCCAGGCGCAGGCGGAAACCATCCGAAAGGCGGCGCGCGCCGACGCCACGCGGATGACCGGCGATGACAGGGCATGGCACGAAAGCGGACAGGCTTTCCTGCTCGAATATTATCTCGCGGCTCTGAAAACCGCCCTGAACGGCGCGGCCATAACAGTCGTGGACAGCCGTATCCCACGCAGCGTTCTGGATCTGCGCGACATGCCATTCAGCCTTCTTCCTCCTGCAGACAGCGCGGCCTCAAAATGAACGGACCGGTAAACGGAATGCTCCCGGAAACGGGAAACAGGCAGTCAGCCCTCGCCCTTCCCGAAGGCATAAGCCCATCAAAGCGAAAAGGACTGCCTGGCCTCGTTTCACGTTTTGCCATCGCCGGGCTGGTTTTCTGCGCAGCCCTGTCCACGGCCACATCCTTCACGGTCGAAACCGGCAAGGCCGTCGTGGTCACACGCTTCGGCGCACCGGTTCGCGTCCGCACCGAACCTGGCCTGCTCTGGAAACTTCCCGCCCCGCTCGAAGTCGGACAGGTTGTCGACCTGCAAACGCGCACAACCTCAGGCGGCCTTCAGGATGTCGGAACACGTGACGGACTGCGCGTGCTGGTGCAGGCCTATCTGGCATGGTCGGTCTCCGGAGATCCCGAACACATCCGGCATTTCCTCCGCGCCACGGGAAATGATCCGGACGAGGCCGCCCGCCAGCTCAGATCCCTGCTCGGCTCGACGCTCCAGATTGTGGCAAGCGATTTCCCTCTCCGAAACCTCGTCAACACAGACGCACGGGAGGTCAGAATTCCCGAATTCGAGAAAAAGCTGCTGGCCGCTCTCCAGCCGCAGGTCGAAGCCATATACGGCATCCATATTGATCAGGTCGGCATGGAGCGCCTGAGCCTTCCGGCCGAAACGCTGAGCGCGACAGTCGCACGCATGAGAGCCGAGCGTGAAACCGTTGCCGCCGCCCGAACCGCTGAAGGGCTGCGTCAGGCGGCCGCCATCAAATCCGACGCCCAACGGGATGCCCGTATCATCGTCGCTCAGGCAAAAGCGGACGCCGCAATAACGGAAGCAAAGGCGCGCGAAGACGCCGCCCGGATCTACGCTGACAGCTACACGAAAAATCCTGACCTCTACACAACCCTTCGCACACTCGATACGCTGAACAGCATTGTCGGCCGAAGCACGCGACTGGTCATGCGCACCGATGCGCCCCCCTTCAACGCCCTGACCGGTCTCCGGGAAGCAGGGCAGGGGACTCCGGCCACACTCCCTCCGCACAGAACCGATGACCATCAGACAAAAGCCAGGACCGCGCGGTGACGCCGGAAATCAGCGTGGTCGGGGAACCGGGACCGCCCGTCGACGGCGCGCTGGAACAGTCCGTCCGTCTCGCTTTCATGGTGCTGAGCGGCGTGACCATCCTGCTCGGACTGGTCTGGCTCACCGGCAACATCCGTTCCGTTCCTCCCGACAGCAACGCAATCGTGGTGCGTTACGGAAAGATCATGTCCGTCCGGCACTCCGGACTTGTTGTCGCCCTGCCAGGGCCATTTGAAAACGTTTATTTCCTGCCCTCGCAGGATAAGCAGCTCTCCCTGCACGTCACGCGTGACAACACTGATTACAGCAGTGACGAAACGGATCTCGAACTTCAGGAATCCGATGATTTCTATCACATGGAAAAAAGCCGGGATGCCGCGAATTCAAGCTACCTCCTGACCGGCGACGGCAACGTCGTTCGTCTGGACGCCAACCTGTTCTATCGTATCGTCCGCCCGGTTTCCTACGTGCAGGCCCGCCCGCACGTCCCGGCCGCCCTGAGACGGCTCTTTTACGCCGCGGCAACGGATGTCGCGGCGTCCCACCCTGTCGGGGACTTTCTCGTCGTCCGGTCCTCATTCGATACAGCCGCGGGAGACGATGCGCTCCCGGCGCGTCGCGCAGCCCTCCGCAGCGAACTTCTCGCTGCCGTGAATGCCCGTCTGGCAGCTCTGCGTGGCCACAACACCGATCCCGGGATCGAAGTGGCCCGCATCGACCTCATGGTCGTCCTGCCGCCGCGTGCAAAGCAGGCCTTCGATCAGGTGCTCACAGCGGAACAGTCCGCCGCACAGGGTATCGCAGCCGCCCGCACGGAAGCGGAACATATCCTTCAGGAGGCCGGTCGCGAACGTGATCGTCTGGGCGCGGATGCCGCCGCCGCCGCCGTCGAGTCCGTCCATCAGGCTTCCGGGGAAACCGCCGCCATCTCTGCCGTCGAAAATGCGGCGCGCGCTCCATCGGCCGATACGCGCCACGCCGTCGAACTCCAGGCATGGCGCGAAAAAACGACCGCCATCTTCGCAAAGGCCGGGCGTGTTACCGGGATCGCCCCGGAGACCGGGCAGATTCTCCTCCCCGGTCCCATGCCTGAACAGCCATCCGAAGCCGGGCAGGGCGAAGGAAATATCCCATGAGCGCGACCAGCTTCTCCTCAGCGCCTGATGCCGGACGCGGGCTCGGTCATCACGCACAGCAGGTGACAACCGCCGCGGGGCCTGGCGCCCTGATGACCTACGCCGGGAAATGGGCGCTGGGAAGCCGTCTCGTGCTCGCTATGATTGCCTGCTGGCTGCTGGTGATCGCCCTGGTCTGGAAATATCTGGTCTCCGCCAACAGCGCCGTGCCCGACCTCGCCGCCACCGGTGCCGCGCTGCTGGTTGCCGCCCCCGTCCTGAGCGCGGCACTCGCCAGCCTGCGCCATCCGTCGCTGCATGGCCTCACAGACCAGCTCGTCGCCGTGGCCATGCTCGCCTCATGGGCGGCGGGCGATCTGCTCACGGCTGCGCTGCTGCCCATCGTCATGATCGTCGGACATGTGCTCGAAGAGCGTTCCCTGCTCGGATCTCAGGAAGCCATCCGCGCGCTGGAACGCCTCGTCGACACCACAACCCTGCGCCTGAACCCGGACGGCACAACAGAGGCCGTCACCGCTTCACAGCTCGCCACGGGAGACCGCCTCGAACTTCGCGCCGGCGACCGCGTTCTCGCCGACGGAATTGTCCTCACGGGCCAGTCCTCGCTGGATATGGCCTCCCTCACAGGCGAGTCAGTCCCCGTCGAAGTCGGACCCGGTGACCGCGTCCTTGCCGGAACGATCAATCTCTCCGGCGTGCTGACCACGGAAATCACCCGCATCGGTGGTGAAACGGCACTCGGGCAGATCATCGCCCTCATGGAAGTGGCGGAAGAAGCCAAACCACCCCTCACACGCCTGCTGGAGCGTTACGCCGGCCGATACATGGCGCTCATCATGACCATCTCCGCCGCCGTGTGGTTCGCGTCCGGCTCCACCTCCGCCATGCTTGCCGTCCTCGTCGCGTCCTGCCCCTGCGCCGTCGTCCTCGCCGCCCCGGCTGCGTCCATCGCCGCCATCGCCGTTGCCGCCCGCCACGGAATCCTGATCAAGGGCACCGCCTTTCTCGAACATCTCGCCGACGTGACATCCCTTGTCATCGACAAGACAGGAACCCTCACAACCGGCCGCCTCGCCCTCGACCGCACACTCGCCCGACCCGGCACTACGGAGGAGCAGCTCCTGTCCCTCGGCGCCGCGCTGGGCAGCCTCAGCACCCACCCGGTGAGCCGCGCGCTGGCCCGCACCACAACCACCCACCCGTCCTTCTCATTCAGCGACGTGCAGGAACAGCATGGACTCGGCCTGCGCGCCGTGGCGGAGGACGGCACCATATTTCTCATGGGACGACCTGCCCTGCTGGCAGGGGAGGGGATCGATCCCGGCCCCGTTCCCGACCATGACGGACCAATGGTCTGTCTGAGCCGGAACGGTACCCTGCTGGGCTGGCTGCTCCTGTCCGACTGCCCGCGTCCCGAAGCCGCCGGGGCTATGCAGGATCTGCGTGACCTCGGCCTCTCCCGCCAGATCCTCCTCACCGGAGATCGCCGCGCTGTCGCGCAGCGGATCGGAGCTGAAGTTGGCATCACGGTCATTCAGGCCGAAGTGCTCCCGGCCGAAAAAATGAACTGTGTTCTGACTGAAATCGATCATGGTCAGCGTCCTCTGGTCGTGGGAGACGGAATCAACGACGCCCTTGCCCTGCGCGCGGGCGCTGTCGGAATCGCCATGGGAGCGGAGGGCACCGACGTCGCACTCAGTTCCGCCGATCTGGTCCTGATGCAGTCAGACCTCCGGCGTCTCGGCACAGCCATCCGACTCAGCCGCCGCTGCCGGCGCACTATCCAGGTCAACGTGGGCATGGGCGTTGGCTGGACCGGTATCCTCATCACCTGCGCCGCGTTCAACCTGCTCGGCGCGCAGGGCGCCGTCATGGCCGCCGTGCTCCACAACGCCTCAACGCTCGCCGGCCTCGCCAATGCCGGCCGCCTGCTCCGGTTTGATGAAACACGCCGGACTTTACAAACGAGAACGTCATCATGAAATCCGGTGGTCTGCTCATCCGATCCGTTCTCCGCATTTGCATCCTGGCCGGCATGACCATCACCTGTGCTCACGCAGAGCCACCGCCGCCGGTCCAGGCAGGTGAGCCGAACGACAGAGTCAGTGCCATTCTCCTTCGTCCGCTTTTCGAGCCGGATCGTCGCCCGAAAGGCGTTGCGAGATCGGATGAAGGCAGTTTCGACATTTCAGGAATCGTGGGAAAAGACCGAAACTGGCGAGCGATTTTCAAACCGGAGAAGGAGGAGGCGAAAAGCCGTGTCGTGACAGTCGGAGAGCAGGTTGATGGATGGACCGTCACGGCAATTGCTCCGGAAGCCGTCACGCTTTCAAAAGGATCGGAAACAAAAAGAATGTCTCCGGTTTTTTCAAAGTTTTTCATGCCTGAAGTGTCGGAAAAAGATAAACTCGCTGGCGTTAAAATCATGAGTCAAAAACGGAAAGATCCCCACCTCGCCTGGTGACAGGCCATTTCTGTCACGTGAATGTCATGCAACGATCACATCGCAAAATCAAAGTCATTCATAAAATGACGTCAGGAAATCATACGTAATATTCGTCATGATCAGCTTTTCCCTGACAAGGCTCCGATGTCTCCGCGATCATTTTTTCTGACAGGTCCGCTTCCTGGTCTGATCTTCCTGTTCTCCCCGTTACAGGCACACCAGTTCTCATCGGAAGAAGCGAATCAGGTTCTTTCCGACAGCACGCACAGTTACAGGGAGCCCGCTCATCCCTCTTACTGGTCGTCCCGCCTCCCGGAAGCACAATCCACCTGCGGTGCCGGTTCCGTCCGGCGCTCCGGCTCGACGGTGACGGCAAATCTTGATCTTGCCTACTCACGAAACAGGATATGGAATCCGGCAGAAAACCGGAATGATACTGTCAGGCTCAGATCTTATAACGGATGCCTTGCCGCACCGACCATCGTTGTGTCGCCCGGTGACGATCTGCATATCAATCTTACGAACAACCTGCCCGACGAGCCGACGGATAACTGCCCGAAGACCATAAATACGCCATCCTGTTTTAACCACCAGAACCTGCATCTTCACGGCATGCATGTTTCTCCGCAGGGACACAGCGACAACGTCATGCACGCCATCCTGCCGCAGGGCGGGCGCTGGAATTATCGTTACGCCATCCCGTCCGATCATCCGGCCGGAACATTCTGGTACCATGCGCACGAACATGGAGCGACATCCATCGGCGTGGCCAGCGGGGAAGAGGGTGTTCTGATCGTCGGCGGAAAACGGCGATACACGGACAGGAAAAATCATGGCGGCGTCGCGGATCTCGACACGATCCTGCATGACAGTTCCGGCGAACCGATCCCGGAACGAATCATGCTCTTCGAACAGATCCCTTACGGATGTTTCACCGACAAAACATATAAAACCCTGATGCAGGACGAAACCACCGGCATATGGCAATGCCCGAAAAATGCTGACGGCGTCGTCGAAAACTTCCACAGTCAGTTCATCGGCAGCCGAACCGACCCGGATGGCACCAGCCGTGACGCCTGGCAGCTCTCCCGGCGCTACACACTCGTCAACGGCGAGACACAGCCGGTTCTCAATACCCGTGTCGGACGGGTGGAACGCTGGCGCATGATTGCAGGCGGCGTCCACGACACACTGAACATATCAATCATCGGGACACGCCGGAGCACTGCGGGAGGAGGCCCGCATCCGCCGTCTTACGCAGGAAACGATGCGCAGGCCATGACCTGCGACGGGGAGACAGTCGCCCAGTATGAAATCGCCGAAGATGGACTGACCCGGCAATCAGTCTCCCGAAAAGACATCAATTATCTCTTTCCCGGTCAGCGCAGTGACGCTCTGGTCACGTTCCGCAAGCCCGGCCTTTACTGTGTCGTCGATCAGGGCGGCAGCACTCTGAACACGGTCATCCCGCTCAGATCGCGTCCGGAAGGAAAATCACCCGCGCTGATTGCCGTGGTGTCCGTCGCGCCGGAAGACGGAAACAGCATGGCGCAGCAGCCCGAAAGTGAGGCGCGAATCCGGAAACTGTTCGAGCAGGGATCGGAAGGTCTCCCCTCCTTTGTGCGCGCCCGTCTCGCGCTGTTCGATCTCTCCGACTTCGCCTATTTTCCACCGGGAGGAGAGCCCGGGAGTGATCTCTCGATGGCCACTGTCACGCACAGACCAACCGCATTCTTCGGCTCGCTGAGCATGCCTCTTGCCGCCGGAGCTTCTCTGCCGGCGGATCAGCCAATGCCCGACACAAGCATTAACGGGATGATCGGCCTCGTCGAAAATGATCTGGTGAAAATCAACGGAGTCAGCGCATTGCCCTTCAGTATGGACCCGACGCACTCCTATCACGTCAGGCTGGGAGATGTGGACGAATGGCGCATCGGAACCCACACCATGGGAACGGGCACCAGCGCCGGGCAGCATGTGTTCCACATTCACGTCAATCCCGTCGAAATCATGGATATCGTTGACGAGACCACGGGAGAGTCGATTTTTACGGCCGGCGGGCAGTGCAGGCTGCAATATCGTCTCAACGCTTCCGGAAATACGAACGATGCGTCTTACAGTCCTGAATACTGCGACCAGCGCCATGTCTTCCGGGACAGCCTGTTCGTGAAACCGGGCTTCCAGACCGTTGTTCGCACCCGATACGATGATTTCCCGGGTGACGTCATGCTGCATTGTCACATTCTGGATCACGAAGACCAGGGAATGATGACCTATGTGACGGTAGAATAACCGCCCTCCCGACTCTCTCCAAAATAAAACCCTGCACCATTCCGGCGTTTTCGGACTTCAGAAAACAGGAAGCGCCATTTTTTTAACATGCCGGACCATGTTTTCCAGGCTCTGAGCAGGTGCTGAAGCGCTGTAACAAATGTTTCGCGGAAACATAACTTTCTATGTCTGAGCCAGGCACCTAGTTAATAATCAGTTAACAAAAGACGGCATGGTGACAGGTCGGCGCAACACGCTGCCGTCTTCCGTGCGACGTCTGAACTGAAAGCGTCGTCATGCCGTCTGTGTTTCGGAAAAAAGGGATGCCTCCGCTCCATACCTGGAAAGCCGGACCTGCCGCCCCGTCACTCACGTAAGACGCTCCCTGCATATCCCCGATTCTTCCGCCGAACGAACAGGCCGGTCCTCCGGATGACCATGCCTGCTGGAGATTTTTCATTCATGACAGCCTCATCGCTTTCCGGAACTGCTTCTTCAGTCACCGTTGCATCGGGCAATACGCTCACGCTCAGCAGCGGTGCTCAGGTCTCCGGACTCGATATCGAGTCCGGAGGGATCGTGAAGATTCTTGCCGGGGCTTCCGTCATGGATGGCTCCGTCGAAACCGGTGGTGTTCTCTCCGTGTCAGCGGGCGGCACGGCCGAAAACCTCGACATCGCCGTCTCCGGTCGGGTCAACATCTCCTCCGGCGGCATCGTCACCGGTGCCAGTCTTGACGCAGGTGCGCTGCTCTATGTCTATTCCGGTGGCGTCAGCAGCGACAGTATCGGTGGGATTCAGGTCAGTTCGGGTGGCCTCTCCGTTGACGGAACAGCGACATCCGGCGCTGCTTTCTACATCTTCAAAGGCGCTGAGGCCTCCGGAACAGTCGTTACAAGCTCCGGAATCATCCGTCTTTCAGCAGGCGGAACCGCAACGGATACAACGGTGAAATCCGGCGGCTACCTCTGGGTCTCCTCGGGCGGCGTGGCAAGCGGCGCGGATATCGTCACCAGCGGCGGTTACATCGGCGTCAGTTCCGGCGGCAGCGCGACCGATGTGACGATCAACGGCGGATCAGGGCGAATTTCCGGGATCGGAACGGATTATACCCTGACCAGCGGCGCCTATCTCTGGATCTCGGCCGGTGGTGTACTCTCCGGGGCCACGTTCGACACCTCCGCTTACGCGATGATGAGCAGCGGCGCCCTCACTGAAGAGGTGACAGTCGAAAACGGTGCGACCCTGTATGTTTCGGCAGGCGCGAAAACCGTCAGCACCACCGTCCTCTCCGGCGGTTCGCAACAGGTCGCCGGCGAGACTGACAACGCCGTGATCTCCTCCGGTGGAATCGACATCCTTGCAAGCGGCGCCATCGGAAGCGGCGACACAATCGCCAGCGGCGGTGTCGGGATCGTCTCCTCCGGTGCCAGCGTCACAGGGGAGACCGTGCTCACAGGCGGCCAGCTGGTCCTCATCCCGGGCGCCACTGCCACCGGTCTCATCAACGAAGGCGGGGATATCATTTCCGCCGCCGCCCTGCTCACCTCTTCCGGCCAGTTCGTCAGCGCCTTTTCCGCCGACGATCTGGCAAAAGACAGTCTTCCCGTCGATAGCGGCCTGACACTGGATGTCTATGCCGGGGCGAATCTGACCTCCGCTCAGGAACAGGGAACGGTCCTGATCGAAACCGGCGCGACAGCAACAGGCGATGTCCTGTCCGCAGGTGCCGGGCAGGATGTGTTCGGGCAGGCTTCCGGCACCGTCGTGCAGTCCGGAAGCACCGAAATCGTCGAAACCGGCGGCCTTTCTGTCAGCGGCACGGTGCAGTCAGGCGGTATTGAGCAGGTCAGTGGTCAGGTCAGCGGTTTTTCAGTCCTGTCCGGTGCATCGCTGAACGTCAGTGCGGATGGTATCGCACAGAATGATATCATCAGCTCCGGTGCCATCGAAATCATCTGTTCCGGCGGTTCAGCCGTTTCCGAAACCATCGCTTCCGGTGCAACACTGGTGGTCATGGACGGCGCGTCAGTGTCCGGTCTTCTGCCGGAATCCGGCTCGCAAATCATCTCCGGAACGGTTGTCCTCACGTCGAACGGGGGAGCGCTCAGCGCCGCCGCGGACGTAATGTCGGACCCGTCTGTCGGCAGCGGAGCGACTGTCACCGTCTATGACGGAGGCGAAACCCTCAGTGCCTCGCTCGATCTGAATGGCAGCGAAACCGTCCTGTCCGGTGGCATCGCTTCCGCCACACAGGGCGGCAACATCACCGTGCTCTCGGGAGGCCTGCTCACAGGCGGAACACAGCTCTCCGAAACATATGACTACATCTCCGCCGGTGGCGACATCAGCGGCGTGACGATCGGTGATTCCGCAACACTGCGCATCTGGTCCGGCGGCCAGGGTGAGGATCTCACTGCCGTCAATGGCGGGCTGATCTGGCAACATTCCGGCATCGTCTCCGGCGTTCTGCTGGAATCCGGCGGTTATCTCGGCGTCAGCGCAGGCGCGATCGCAATCGATGTCGATATCGAAGGCGGCTCCGGACGCATCTCCGGTCTCGGTTCGGACTACACGCTCAACAGCGGAGGCTACGTCTGGGTGTCCGCTGCCGGCATCCTCGAAACAGCGACATTCGAAGGCGCGGCCTCCGCCTTCATCAGTAGCGGCGGCCTCATCGACAGCGCATCCGTCACCGACGGCAGCGTGCTCTACGTCTCGGCAGGCGCCACAACCTCTGACACGGATGTCGGCTCCGGCGGCGTGCAGCAGATCGGCGGCACGACCGTCAATGCCCTGATCGGGGACGGTGGAACCGATTTCCTCACCGCGGGCGCACTCGCCAGCGGTAACACAGTGCAGTCCGGCGGCATCGAGGTCGCTTCCTCCGGCGCCACCGTGATCAGCGAAACCGTCGGCTCCGGTGGCACGCTGCTCGTCCTCGACGGCGCAAAAGTCAGCGGAACCGTGAACGCCGGCGGCAATGTCGTCTCGGCCGGCGTCTACGTAACGTCCGGCACGGCAGTCGTCTCCGTCACACCCGGAACGCTTTCCGGTCTGACCATCGACAATGTTTACGAAAGCGCGGCTGTTCTCCCCGGAGGTGAAGTCGATGACGCCACAATCACGGCGGGCGCCGTCCTCCAGGTCCTGTCCGGCAGCCTCGCCAGCGGCACAGTGGACGGGAGCGTGGTCACAGTCGCCGCCGGAGGGCAGGCCACCGCAACAACCGTCGAAGGCCGATACGCCACACAGACCGTCTCCGGCACGGCAACAGGAACAGTCATCGGCAGCGGTGGCGCCGAACTGACAGTCCAGGGCGCCACCACCTCCGGCGCCATCGTGCAGGCCGGCGGCACGGAACAGGTCACCGGCACGGCACAGGGCGTCACCACCTCCGCGGGCGGCCTCACGGAAATCCTCTCAGGCGGCGCAGGACAGAACGACCTCATTGCCTCGGGAGGCTTTGAAATCGTCTCCGCAGGCGGAGCCGTCACCAGCGAAACCATCGCATCGGGTGGCACCCTCGTCCTCGAAAGCGGCGCGTCCGCCACGGATCTGACACTGGAAGATGGTGGACAGATCGTCAGCGCGGGCGTGCTCGTCGTCGAGAACGAACGCGTGACCTCTGCCATCGCCGGCACGGCTTCCGGCCTGACTCTCGACGATTACAACGCAGACGGTGAAATCCTCTCCGGCGGCGCCACAGATGCCGCCGTGATCGGCGAATACGCCATGCTCAGCGTCTCCGCAGGCGGCGTGGCCCACCAGACACAGGATAGCGGTGACGTTGAGGTGCTCTCCGGCGGCCTGACCGACGGCACCGTGGTGAGCAGCCTGGCCACGGAAACCATCCGCTCCGGCGGCCTCGCTTCCGGCACACAGATTCTCGCGGATGGCGAGCAATATATCTCCGCGGGCGGCACCGCCATCGGCACGCAGGTGGCCTCCGGCGCCACACAGACCATCTTCGGCACAGCCAGCGCCACCACCGTCGGGGCCGGTGGCACGGCAGACGTTCACGGTGCCATCCTCAGCGCCACAATCACCTCCGGCGCACGACTGACGGTGGCCTCCGGCGCCACAGCAACCGGCGATACTCTCCTCTCCGGCGCGATTGAAGTGGTCTCCTCCGGCGCACAGGTCTCAGGCGAAATCGTTGCTTCCGGCGCAACACTTATCGTTCTTGACGGAGGTGAGGCCGACAGTATCGGCTCGCAGGGCGGAACCGTCGTCACCTCCGGTGTCATCATCTCCTCAGGCGGCGTCATCCTGTCCGGCATTGCCGGCACCGCTTCCGGCCTCGTCCTCGACGGCACCAACGGTGACGCCATCGTCCAGCAGGGGGGCGAAGCCGACGACACCATCATCTCCGGGGCGTCCACTCTGTTCATCGAAGACGGTTCGCTGACCTCCGGCAGCATCGTCTCGGGCTCGGAAGTCGTTGATGTCGGCGGAACCGCTCAGGCCAGCCAGATCGAAGGCGGACTCCAGACCGTCAGCGGAACAGCCCTTGACGCGGTCGTAGGGCAGTCCGGCCAGCAGGCCATCGATACGACGGGTGCCGCAACCGGAACCACCGTGCAGTCCGGTGGCACAGTTCTCGACTCAGGCACCCTGTCGGATGCGGACGAACAGACAGGTGGCGTCGTGATGGTGCTCTCAGGCGCCTCTGCTTCCGGCAACGTCATCGGCGACGGTGCCATTGAGGTCGTATCCGCCGGAGGCACCGCAACCGGTGAAGAACTGGACGAAGGCGGCACGCTGATCGTCATGCCCGGCGCCAATGTGACCGACACCACTCTCGCCGGTGGCCTCGTCGTCTCGTCCGGCGAAGTGTTCTATGACGATACAACGCCGGTCAGCGCCACCACAGCTCCCATTGATGGCGCAGTGCTGTCCGCAGGCATCTCGGCCATCGTTCTCTCCGGCGGCGCCACCATCACAACCCTGATCGAAGACGGAGCGACCCTCTCCGTCCTCGGCGGTGGCCTTGCCGCCGACACCACCGTCAGCGGTGACCTCAACCTCGCCAGCGGCGCCGGCGCGGCCGCCACCCTGCTGCTCAGTGGCGGCACGGAAACACTCGCCTCCGGCGCCACAGACTCTGCTACAATCCTGAATTCCGGCAGCTTCCAGGATGTGCGCCAGGGCGGCGTCACCGTCAGTGCCCAGGTCTGGTCCGGCGCCAGCCAGTCAGTCTACGGTGTAGCGGAAAACACGGCCGTTATCGGCGGCGAGCAGTATGTTTATGGTACCGCCGACGAAACCATCCTCCTCGCGGGCGCCGTGCAATACATTGCTCCCGGCTCCACCAGCGCCACGCTCTCCAGCGCCAATAGCGGCCTGACCGCAACAGGCGGCGGCGGCGCGGGCAGCCCCGGCTATGCCGAACGGGTCGATATCGAATCCGGCGCATCGCAGTTCGTCGGCGGCGCGGCCTCCACCGTTATCGTCGAAGCCGGCGGCGTGCAGACCATCGGGAGTGTCGGACTCGTCAGGGGAGACCTCATCGCGGGCACGGCAACCGTCTCCTCAGGCGGAACGCTGGACGGTGCCATCATCGCCAGTGGCGGGACGCTCGTGCTCAGCAGCGGAGCCGCCGCGGAAGACGTGCTCCTCCGGTCCGGCAGCACCATCGATCTCGTTGACATGGACTACACCTCGGCCACAGCACTCCAGCTCTCCGGCGGCTTCGAACTGACCATCAGCGCCGCCGGCCAGACCATGACCATCGACCTCGACGGCACATACGACGCCGCCTCCTTCGCTCTCTCGGGCGACACCGGCAGCGGCACGCTGCTCAGCGTGGTGCAGGATGGCACGCCCTGTTATTGCCGCGGCACGCTGATCACGACGGAACACGGGGAAATCCCCGTCGAACAGCTCAGCATCGGTGACCACGTCATCACCGCCGAAAACGGACCTCGCCCCATCCGCTGGATCGGCCGCCGCTCCTATTCCGGCCAGTTCGCACGGGGCAACCGGGACATCCTGCCCGTCGTCTTCCGCAAAGGATCGCTCGGAAACAACCTGCCCACAACCGACCTGTCCGTCTCCCCGCTCCACGCCATGTTCCTGGATGGTGTGCTGGTCCCGGCCGTCACGCTGGTCAACGGCACGAGCATCGTCCAGGCCGAATGCATGGACGAAGTGGCTTACTTCCATATCGAACTCGACAGCCACGACCTCGTCCTCGCCAACGGGGCACCCTCCGAAACCTTCATCGACGATGGCTCACGCGGCATGTTCCATAACGCCGCTGAATACGCGACGCTTTACCCGGACGCCTCCACGCAGCCCGCGACATACTGCGCCCCGCGTGTGGAACACGGAGCCGGGATCGAACGGATACGCAGCCGCCTGAACGCGCCTGCTGCGGATGGCAGCGAAAATCGTCCCGAAGACGCACCGCTGCTCGGCTATCTCGATCTCGTCAGCCGGACACGCATCGAAGGCTGGGCCCGCACGGAGGGCGCCAGTCAGCCGGTGCGCCTGCACATCACGGACAGAGGTGTCGTGCTGGGTGAGGTCATTGCGGACCAGCCACGCCCCGATGCCGGTGGCGCATACGGATTCACCTTCCTGATTCCCGGCGGCCTGTCCCCCTTCCGGCGGCATGTCATCGAGGTCCGCCGCGTCAGCGACAGGGCAGCCCTGAAAAACACCCCGTGGATGCTCGACCAGACAGCCTCCGGCCCGACGCGGATCGCCGTGCCGGTCACTCCGTCCGAAACCGCGCTGGAAGGATATGTCGATTTCGTAACGCGCGACCGGATCGGCGGCTGGGCATGGACCCCGGAAACCCCTGACGAGCCCGTCGCTCTCCAGATCCTCGACAACGGAAACCTCATCGCCGCCGTCGTCGCGAATGGCATCCGTCAGGACGTGTCCGGAACGGGCCGGGGTCTGCGCTGCGGGTTCGATGTCCTGCTCCCCGAAGGTCTTCCGCCCTTCACCCGCCATGTCATCGAAGTGCGCCGCGAAAACGATGGTGCATTGCTGGGCGCCCCGGTCACGCTTGAGCCGGTCAACGCCTTCGATCAGGACGCAGAAGACGCCATCCGTCGCGTCGTGACCTCCGCCGCCAGTCTGGAAGGGCAGGATCGTGTGCTCTCCTTCCTGCTCGGCCAGGTCGATCAGCTCACCCGCATCCGCGTCCGGACAGCCAGCGGTGAAACCGCCCGCGCCCTGACCAGCGCCCGCCGCCGCCGTGGCCTTCCTGCCGGAACACCGGCTCCTCGCCGTCATGCTCTGATCATCGACGGCATGCACCCGGACATAAACCGCGACGCAGGCTCCTGCGCAGTGCTCGCACACGCACGTGCCCTCATCACGCTGGGTTATGAGGTGTCCTTCGTGGCCGCCGACCAGATGAGCGGCGGCAGTCCCTCCACGCAGATCGCCGGCATCACCATGCTGACAGCACCGCTTTACAGCAGCGTGGAAGATGTGCTCGCCAAACACGCCGACATCTTCGACGTGGTCTATCTGCACCGGCAGGACATCGCGACCCGCTACATGGCGCTCGTCCGGCGCTACCAGCGCTCAGCCCGCGTCCTCTACAACGTGGCCGACCTGCACCACGTCAGAACCCTGCGCCAGGCCGGTGTCCAGAAGCGCCCGGAACTCATTGCCCGCGCCCGCTCCGTGAAACACGCTGAATACACAGCCGCGCTTCAGGCCGACGCGGTTCTGGTCCACTCCCCCGAGGAAGCAAAGCAAATGCAGGTCGCGCTGCCTCAGGCCACCATTCACGTCGTGCCCTGGAGCGTGTCCGTGCGGCCAGAGCCGAAAACGCCCATGGAACGGAACGGCCTCGTCTTCCTCGGAAATTACAGCCACGAACCAAACGTGGACGCTGCTTTCTGGCTGGTCCGCGATATCATGCCGCTCGTCTGGAAACAGGAGCCTTCCATTCGCTGCCTGCTGGCCGGAGCAGATATGTCAGAGTCCATCAGGGCTCTTGAAAGACACGGTGTCGGGATCGTCGGCCACGCACCCGACCTCGATACAATGTTCTCAGAAGTGCGCCTGAGTGTTTCCCCATTACGCTTCGGCGCCGGCATCAAGGGAAAGGTGCTGGAAAGCTTCGCGCGAGGCGTTCCCTGCGTGATGACACCGGTCGCAGCCGAAGGACTAAACCTCCCTGAAACGCTGGCCGGACTTGTCGCCTGCGATCCCGAAACCCTGGCCGCACAGATCCTTGTGCTTCACAGAGAGGGGAGCAGCAGATGCGCCCATGCCCGCGAAGTCCGGAATTACGTGCGGCGAAACAACGACGCTTCCACAGTGGCCGAACGTCTGCGTGCCATTCTCGAACCCGGACAGGTCATGCGCGCATTATCCTGACCTGCCTCGCGGGGGGAGGGGACAACACCGTCTCCTCCCCCGACCTGATGTTTTCCCCGCTGAACAGGCTATGCTTGCAATGGATGTCTCGCTTTCCGATCGTGTTGACGACACCGATACCATTCTGAAAGAGGGTGACACGGTCCCCGCTTCCGCCTCCCCTGACCCCGGGCCGAAACCACAGCCGGAGACAGCCTCGCGCCCGGTCAATGCTGCCTGTGTCGCCCCCACCCGGACACCGGCAATCGCCGGACCGCACGGCATACGCTTCGATTTCAACGCCGGCGCCCGTGTCCTGCTGCCCAAACGCGAAAGCGGAAAATGGCGACTGACACTGAAAGATCTTGATACGGGAAATATTCTCTTTCTCAATGAGAACACAGGCGCTCTTGCCCGTTCGTCCAAACAGTTTTTCGTTCGTTTCGAAATCAGAGTGGAGGAAATCAGGGACGACGGATCGGCCCACTCCATCTTCACGCACAGGATGGATCTGCGTGACAGAAAAGTCATCATCCAGTTCCCGGTCGGAACCCTGGGCGACACGCTCGCCTGGTTTCCATATGCCGAACGTCTGGCCAAACAGCACGGCGCAAAAGTTACCTGCATCCTCTCGAATCTGATCATTCCTGTTCTGCAGCACGCTTATCCGGACCTGACACTCATCAGCGCCGAAGACGCGCGCGAACAGGCGGTGACGGATGACGCATACGCCATGTACAGTCTCGGACTGTTCTTTGACGACACGGCAGCCGTTCACCAGCCCACGGATTTCCGGCTTGTGGGTCTGCATAAAACCGCAGCCTACATTCTGGGTGTCGAACCCGTCGAGATCGCGCCTCGTCTCGCCCTGCCCGATGAGACGCGCCCGATCGGGGAACGCTACGTCTGTATCGCCGTGCAGGCCAGCACACAGTGCAAATACTGGAATAATCCGGATGGATGGCGGCAACTCACCCGCTTCCTGAAAGAACAGGGCTATCGCGTTATCTGTATCGACCAGAAACCTGTCCACGGAACCGGCATCATCTGGAACAGTCTCCCCCACGGCGCCGAAGACGAAACAGGCAATCGCCCCCTCGCGGAACGTGCCCGCTGGCTGCGGCACGCTGACCTCTTCATCGGCCTCAGTTCCGGGCTGTCATGGCTGGCATGGGCAGCGGGAACACCCGTTGTCATGATCTCAGGATTTACGCATCCCACGAACGAATTTCATACACCCTACCGGGTGATCAACTGGCACACCTGCAACTCCTGCTGGAATGACGTGCGTGAAAGATTTGATCACCACGATTTCCTCTGGTGCCCCCGCCACGCCAATACCCCCCGTCAGTTCGAGTGCTCGCGTCTGATCACGGCGGAACATGTGATCGGTATGGTCGGAAAAGCGCTGGAAACCGCCCCGGCGCGCTGACCTCGTTTCCACAGGCCGTAGCTTTGAATCCATTCTGAAAAGATATTTCTCTGATAATGATGTTTTAAGTCAGGTGAATGAAAGAAGAGCCTATTATCCATTTCATAAAATGATCACACACCATGACAAATTGTTCATCTAATTAACTTTTCGTTTCCATTGCTCTCCCAGAGCCGCCCGCGTGAAAAAGTGCTCATGTCCCTGCAGAGCCTCCGTGGTGATGGCGAAAAAGAAAGGTTCTGTAACGTGTCTGTGAAACGGGCCAGGCTTGCACTGTCTACCCTGTTGTCTCTGTCAGTCTTCTCGCCAGCCATCAGCTTTGCGAGCAGCAGTGACTTCGGATACAGCTCCCATAATCAGTCGGGACAGGGTGATCGTTACGAAACGAAAACACCGATCCGCCATCTCGTTGTGATCTATCAGGAGAACGTCTCCTTCGATCACTACTTCGCAACGTATCCGAAGGCGACCAACCCGACCGGCGAACCTGGCTTCCGCGCGAAGTCCGGCACGCCATCCGTGAACAACCTCGCCTCAGCCGATCTGCTGACTCAGAACCCGAACTCCGGTTCAGCCAACGGAACCGGTGCGGCGCTGCCTTTCCGCCTGGACCGCACGCAGGCCAGCACGGCCGACCAGAACCACGCTTATACGGCCGAGCAGATGGCCTATGACGGCGGCAAGGCCGATCTCTTCCCGCTCTACACAGGCAACGGTTCCTCAGGTGGCGTCGGCGCATTCGGCACGAAAGGTCAGGTGCTGGGCTACTATGACGGCAATACCGTCACCGCATACTGGCACTATGCACAGCGTTACGCGATGAGCGACAACGCGTTCACCGACACCTACGGTCCGTCAACCCCGGGCGCTCTCGAAGTCGTCTCGGGTCAGACGAACGGTATGCAGATCCGCTTCACAACCCAGAGCCCGTCCACAAAAACGACTTCCTCCGCCTACATCTCCGACGGGCAGGGTGGCTGGACAATGATCAACGACATCGATCCGGGCTACGATACCTGCTCGTCCTCGACCAACCAGGCGATGATGACAAGCCGCAACATCGGTGATCTGCTCAACGAGCGCGGAGTCACCTGGGGCGGCTTCATGGGTGGTTTCGATCTCACCGCCACCAATGAAGACGGATCGACCGCCTGCAAACGCCAGACCTACTCAACGGTCGTTTCCGAAAACGTGGCGGACTACATTCCGCATCACAACTGGTTCCAGTATTACGAAAGCACCTCCAACCCGACGCACGCACGACCTGATTCCGTCCGTTCAATCGGTTACAGCTATATTCCGGGCACGTCGAAAAAAGAGCCGGCCAATCACGAGTATGACCTGAACGATTTCTACAAGACCGTGAAGGCCGGTAACATTCCTGCTGTCTCCTTCATCAAGCTCCCGGCCTATCAGGATGGTCACGCCGGTTATTCCAACCCGCTCGATGAGCAGGTCGGCGTCGTGAAAGTGGTCAACGCGCTTCAGAAAAGTTCCGAATGGCGTGATACCGCCGTAATCATCGCCTATGATGACTCGGATGGCTGGTATGACCATGCGTTCGTAAACCCTCTGCATGGATCATTCGATTCCTCCGCCGACCAGCTCGATGGTGCAGGTAAGTGCGGTGCCGGAACAGCACCGAAAGGTGTCTATGGAAAAGCAGTCAACGGTCGCTGCGGCCCTGGAACCCGCATACCGCTCATTGTTATCTCGCCATGGTCAAAGACGAACTATGTCAGCCACGAGCTGATCACGCAGGCTTCTGTTGTCCGCTTCATCGAAGACAACTGGCTGAGTGGAAAGCGTCTCGGAGAGGGTTCCTTCGACAGCACCACCGGAAAGATCGACGATATGTTCGATTTCCGTGGTCAGCCGAATACGGAGTCACTGCTTCTGGATCCTGACACAGGTGACATTCGTGCCGGCCAGATCTCCGGTCATAATGATGACAAGGGAAGCAGCAAACACGATGACTCGCCGTTCGGTTCCGGCAGTAATCATGCGTCTTCGAATTCAGGCTCCTCATCGCAGACGTCGCTCCAGACCCTTCTCGCGGCTCTGTGGTCCTATCTTCAGAATTATGTCTGATATTTTTCGTTCAATGCAGCCCGTTCTGGGCTGCATTACTCTGATTGCTTTCGTTTTTGCGGGAACCGCAGAAGCCCGGTCACCGGATAGCTGTCTCCCTCAGGAAGACGGAAGCAATCCCTGTCCGGTGGTTCTGCGTAAACCTGAAAGCCGGCCTCTTTCCGAAATGGCCCTTATCGGAAAAGCGCTTTTTTATGATGAAAATCTTTCCGGCTCAGGAAAGCTGTCCTGCGCCTCCTGCCACGATCCGAAAAATCATTATGCCGCATCAGGAGAATCGTCGGTTTTCCTCGGTGGACATGACCTGAATCTTCAGGGGCGTCGGGCTGTTCCGACACTGACTTACCTTGAACGACGACCCAATTTCAGCATCGGTCCCGATAATCCGGTCAGCGAAGATGCCCCACCCATTCCAGCCAACGCCACCGGCGCATCCCACGGCTCCAAAAATGCGGCCAACACCGCAGCATCGGCCGTAAACATTGTTCCGCAAGGTGGTCTCTTCTGGGACGGTCGCGCCGATACCCTTCAGCAGCAGGCCGCGGGGCCGATGTATGACCCGGCGGAAATGGCCTCAACACCCTCAAAGGTCCTCGGGCGAATCGACAATGCTCCATACACGGCATCGCTGAAACAACTGGCCGGGATCGAAGGAGAAGCTTCTCCCGGCTTTCTGCTTGATGAGGCAATGTTCGCTCTGGCGCGCTACCAGATCGAAGACCCCGCTTTTCATCCCTATTCCAGTAAATTCGATTCCTGGCTTGAAGGAAAAGAAAAATTATCGTCCCGGGAGAGGCAGGGATATCTCCTGTTCAATGATCCTGGAAAAGGTAACTGCGCCGCCTGTCACCTGGATACAGTTCAGCCCGGTCGCCTGCCGCCCCTGTTCACAGACCACCAGTATGAAGCACTGGGTGCGCCACGGAACAGGGAACTCACGCAAAACCGAAATCCGTCCTATTACGATCTGGGCGTTTGTGACCGACAGCCAGACGGACGAAAAACACTGAGTTCATATTGTGGAATGTTCGCAACCCCGACACTGCGTAATACAGGTTCCCGTCACGTGTTTTTCCACAATGGTGTGTTTCACTCACTGAAACAGGTTCTGGATTTCTATGTCCTGCGTGAACTGAAGCCGGAACGATTCTATGCTGCAAAACAAAACGGTCATCCGCTTATGTACGATGATCTTCCCACTAAATACAAACATAATATTGACAAGACAGATGCGCCATTCGATCGCAAGCCAGGTGATAACCCAGCATTATCGGATCAGGAAATTGATGACATTATTGTATTCCTGAAGACGCTCACCGATCGGTGAAAATTACTCACATACCGGAAAAATGTTATTTGCTGCCAATCGCAGTCTGGCATTGGTGGTGAATGATGCCAGAGACTGTGAAGACTACTTTGTGAATGCAGAACTCTCCGGGTCTGGCCCGGCACCAGGTGCTGGCATCTTCCCAGGGCTTTGCCCTGGAACCCACCAAAGGTCACAGACCTTTGGAAACCATTTTAATTAAACAGATCGGGGTGAAGGGGTCCGCGACCCCTTCCGGGTCCGGGCAGAGCCCGGTCTCCACTAACCCTTTGAAAAATCAAAGGCCAGCACCTAACGCAAACAGAGCCTTTCAAAAGCCTCAGTGCTCAGCGAGAGGCTCCTGATGAGCTTTTGAAACAGCCTCTTAGCAAACCTTTTCCTGAGCTCCCGGGCAGAGTCCTGCCTGTTCACACAGGTCAAAGCCCAGGCCTCTTGCTGTAAAGCGGGAAGAGGAGACGACGCTGCTTTCAGGCCGTCAGTCCCAGTGCCCGCGCAGCAGCAGTGGCCACATCATGGCGCAACCGGACAATCTCTTTGCCGTGTGTGTCTGCCGGATGCACACGATTGGTCAGGATCAGCACGAAAGAATCGCTTGCCGGGTCCATCCATAAGGATGTGCCTGTGTAGCCCGTATGTCCAAACGACCCGAGTGGAAAAATATCTCCGCGCGGTGTCGCGTAATGCGATCCAATGTCCCATCCCAGCCCGCGAAAATCCTGCGTTCCCGGTTGCTGCGGCGTTGTCATGAGCCGGACGGTTTCGGTTTTCAGCGGATAGACACTGGATCGTCCGGCCCGACGATCCAGTAAACTCTGTGCATAGGTCGTCATATCCTGCGCACAGGAAAACAGTCCGGCATGACCGGCCACGCCACCCATACGACGCGCCGTCGGATCATGCACCACACCGCGTAACGGGACATGCGCCTCATCATACGCTGTCGGTGCGATAAGCGGTCGCAGTGAAGCATCCGGAAGAAAGCCCGATTGCGTCATGCCGACTGGCGCAAGAATATGACGGGCAACATAAACGTCCAGCGTCAGCCCGCTGAACTTCTCCACCAGAAGTCCCAGAGTGATGAAGTTGATGTCACTGTAAATGAATTTTGTTCCGACGGGCGCGGCCAGCCTGGCGCCCATCGCCCGCCGGATCGCTTCACTCCTGCCTTTCCAGGTTTCAGCCAGATCGATATCAGGCGGAAGCCCGGAAAAATGGGTGAGAAGCTGCCTTATTGTGACATCCTGTTTTTTGTTCTGTGCAAATTCAGGCAAATAGCGCGCCACCGGATCATCAAGCTGAAACAGTCCCTGTTCCCATAACTGCATCACCGACGGTGCCGTGACTGTGGCTTTGGTCAGCGACGCCATGTCAAACCGGGTCTCCCATGTCTCCGCCTCCGGAGCCGGAACAAGGGCGCGATGCCCCATGACTGCACGGTGAACAATGGTGCCATTATGGCCGATCGCCGCAACAACCCCGGGAACATCGCCTTTCGCCACTGCGTCACGCAGGATCTGATCGACAGGGTCAAATACCATGTCGCTTTCCGAACGTTTCCGCGCTTCCGAGCATGCCGTCAGTCCGGCAGTGCTCAGAACGATGCCCGCACACGAGCTTTGTCTCAGAAGAGTCCGCCTGGACACAGTTTTTATCTCTGGCAGCCTGTTCATAGTGACTCCACTCCGACGATGGCACGGAAAACGAAATTCATGGCGGCAGATCCTACGCTGAGAACTGTTCGGTAATAATCCGCTCCGAGAGTGTTTGTCCCGGATCGAACAAAACGGTCACCGATCGGGCCGGATTTTCTCTGACAACGACCGACACGACATCACGAATTTCGGTGAAGTCGGCGACAGCCGCAACAGGTCGCTTTTCCGTTTCCAGTATGGAAAAGGTCACAACCGCACTCGAAGGCAGGAGCGCGCCGCGCCAGCGGCGGGGCCTGAATGCACTGATCGGCGTCAGAGGCAGAAGATTGCCCGCAAGAGGCACAATCGGCCCATGTGCCGAAAGATTATAGGCAGTGGAACCGGCCGGCGTTGCAACAAGAATACCGTCACAGATCAGTTCCGGCATCCGCTCACGACCATCGACATCAATCCGGATTTTCGCAGCCTGCCGCGTCTGCCGGAACAGGAAGACATCGTTGAGCGCATCGGCTTCATGAACGCTCCCGTCAACACAGGTCGCGCGCATATGAAGCGGATGTAAAACGGCACTTTGCGTGGCCGTGAGCCTCGCGGGAAGATCGTCCTGGTCAAAGGGATTCATCAGAAAACCGACCGAACCGCAGTTCATGCCATAAACAGGAACCGGCCTGTCCATCACCTGACGAAGCGTTTCGAGCATGAAACCATCCCCGCCGAGACAGACCACCACTTCGGCCATTTCAACCGGACAGTTACCATAACGATCAACCAGCCGCGAAAAGCCGTCCTCTGCTTTGGACGTGCCTGTCGCAACGAACGCAATATTTTTCGGTGGCGCGGAGCCAGCCCATGGCGAATCACTAACGTCGCTGTTCATCGTACGGATCGCAACGCCATAGTCATCAATTCTCCCGAGGTGACTGCAGATCACCCTATAGCAGAGGGAAAGTCGATCCCTGCAAGCCCCGTTCGCCTGGCGTTCCCGCAGCTAAATCGTTGCCACCTTAATCTGCTTCATATCCTGCTGCTAGGAAGACCCCGGAGCCTTCATGGTGTGTGAAAGCGTCGGGCACTGATCCGATGGCATTCCATCATGCGGTGACAGTCCGTTCGGCCTTCGCCCGCAGCAGCGCCGGCATAAGAACGCAGTCAGTATATGCCTGAAACACGGTGCCATTCATGGCATCATCGTAACGAATGGTGCAGTCATCCCGTTCACACGCAGGGCGTCTGGCTCCGGGCTGCCGTCTGTCCGGCGTCAGCGACCGGGCGCCTGGCGCAGACGCCAGGATGAGGCGCTGATGGCGCACGTTCGTGCATTCATGAGCGGAAACGGAAACTGCCGGGACAATGCTGTCACGGAGAGCTTTTTCAAAACCCTGAAGGCTGAACGCCTGTGGCGACAGCCATGGAGCACATGTCAGGAGATCGGACAGGCCACCGCACACTCCATCAATGATCTCTGCCATCCTCCGGCACGTTCCGGTCCAGCTCCTCCAGCCACACACATGCATTTCCGTCGGACGGCGCGCGCCAGTCACCGCGCGGCGATAAAGCGCCCCCGGCCACAACCTTTGCGCCGTTCGGCATGGCTGAGCGCTTGAACTGGCTCGTCGTGAAAAACCGCCGCAGGAACACGCCCAGCCAGTGCCGGATTGCTGGCAGATCGTAAGCCTGGCGGTCCTCCTCCGGGAAACCGGGAGGCCACGCGCCCGCCGCCGCATCCCGCCATGCCGCTTCTGCCAGGAAGGCGATTTTTGACGGCCGGAACCCGTAACGCAGCACGTAGAAGAGTGCGAAATCGTGCAGCGCATACGGTCCGATGGCAGCCTCCGTGCTCTGCACGGCTCCGTCCGCGCCCACCGGAACCAGTTCCGGTGAAATCTCCGTTGCGAGAATGGCCCGCAAAATCGCGCCTGTTCTGTCGTCAAAGCGACCGGAGGAAATGAACCAGCGGATGAGATGCTGAATCAGTGTCTTCGGGAGGCCGGCGTTGATGTTGTAATGCGCCATCTGGTCGCCCACGCCGTAGGTGCACCAGCCCAGGGCCAGTTCCGAGAGATCGCCCGTGCCCAGCACGATGCCGCCGCGCTGATTGGCGAGGCGGAAGAGGAAATCGGTGCGCAGCCCCGCCTGCACGTTCTCAAAGGTAACGTCATAAACCGGCTCGCCCTTCGCAAAGGGATGGCCGATCTGCTCCAGCATCAGCCTTGCCGCCGGGCGAATGTCGATTTCGTCTGCCGTAACGCCAAGCGCCTTCATCAGGGCGTGAGCGTTGCCGCGCGTCTCGTCGCTGGTGCCGAAACCGGGCATTGTGAAGGCCAGGACGGCATCGCGCCCGAGGCCGAGTTCGTCGGCGGCACGGACAGCGATCAGCAGCGCCTGGGTCGAATCGAGACCACCGGACACGCCGATGACCATCTTTTTTGTGCCGCTTGCCACCAGACGCTGGCGGAGCGCCGAGACCTGAATCGTGCAGGCCTCGTAGCAATCCTGCTCCAGTCGCGTGGCGTCAGCCGGGACAAAAGGGAAGCGCTCGACCCCGCGATGCAGCCCGAGATCCCGGCCGGGGGGCGAGAAGCGGCGCGCGATCCTGCGCCATGAGGCGGCACTGGCCGGCATGCCCGTGGCCGCCGCGTTCTGCCCGAACGAGGTCATACGCATCCGTTCCTGCCGCAGCAGGTCCAGATCGATATCCGCCAGGACGTGGCGCGCCCCGGTGGGGAAGCGGTCGCTTTCGGCCAGTTTTCGGCCATTCTCGAAGATGGAGACCTGTCCGTCCCATGCGACATCAGTCGTCGATTCGCCCTCTCCAGCCGCCGCATAGAGATAGGCCGCGTGACAGCGGGAGGATTGCGACAGGCAGAGCATGTCCCGCTCCTCTGCCTTGCCGACCGTGATATCGCTGGCGGAGAGGTTGGCGATGACGGTAGCGCCGGCGAGGCTGGCGGCTGTGCTCGGCGGCAGCGGCACCCAGAGATCCTCGCAGATCTCCACGCCCAGACGGAAACCGGGAATATCGAGCGCTTCAATCAGCAGATCGGTCCCGAATGGCACCTCCGAGCCCGCGACGCGGATTGTCTCGCCCCGCAGTCCTGCTCCGGCGGTGAACTGCCTCCCCTCGTAGAACTCCCGATAATTCGGCAGGAAGGATTTTGGCACCACGCCGAGAATTTCGCCGCGATGGATGGCGATGGCACAGTTATAGAGCGCGTCGCGGTGGCGCAGGGGCGCACCGACCAGAGCCAGCGGCAGAAGCGTGCCTGTCGCTTCCGCGATGGTGGCGATGGCGTGTTCGACCGCGTCGAGAAGCACGTCCTGCTGGCGCAGGTCGTCGATCGCGTACCCCGACAGGCCGAGTTCCGGGAAAACTGCGAGAATGGCGCCAGCGCCGGAGCAGGCGGCGAGACAGTCAATGGTGTGCGCTGCGTTCCGGCGTGGATCGGCCAGCGAGACGGGGAGCGTACAGGCCGCGACGCGGGCGAAACCGTGACGGTAGAGGGAACGGAAATCCCGCATGGGCACCTCGCGTGAGCCGGAGTGGACGGAAGAGCGGCGCCTGGACGCCGGACTGATTTGCTGCACTCCGGTTCTATATCCGGCGCGGCCGGGGGACAAAACCCGAAGCGGTGAGGGATGTGCTTTACTTGGCAGAGAAGCACAGTGGAGCTATGCAGTGGCCCCTTACATGGCCCCGCCGGTTTCCCGGGACAATCCCGCGCGCGACGGCCGCACGTCCCATTTTCAGTCATGGAGTTCAGGCATGAGCTGGCTTACCGACTATGTCCGGCCCAAGATCCGGGGCCTGCTCAGGCGCGAGGTTCCGGATAACCTCTGGACCAACTGCCCGTCCTGTCACCAGATGGTACTGGTCAAGGAACTGCAACGGACGCTGAATGTGTGTCCGCATTGCGGCTTCCACATGAAGGTGCCGGTCGCTGAGCGTCTGGAATGGACGTTTGATCCGGAAAGCTACACGCGCATCGAACTGCCTAAGGTCGCGAACGATCCACTCGGGTTCCGCGACCACAAACGCTACGTGGATCGCCTGAAGGACGCGCGCGCGAAGACACAGCTGGAAGACTCGCTGGCCGTCGCGCATGGCAGGATCACGGGCTATCCGGCGGTCGTCGCGGTGATGGCCTACGAATTCCTGAGCGGCACGATGGGCACCGGCTTCGGTGAGGGGTTTATCGCCGCCACCCGCCTCGCCATCCTGCAGCGCTCACCGCTGATCGTGTTCACTGCCTCCGGCGGCGCCCGTATGCAGGAAGGCGTGATGAGCCTGATGCAGATGCCGCGCACCACAGTTGCCGTGGAGATGCTGAAAGAAGCCGGCCTGCCTTACATCGTTGTTCTGACCGATCCGACGACAGGTGGGGTCAGCGCATCCTTCGCGATGCTGGGCGATGTGCAGATTGGCGAGCCTAAAGCCCTGATCGGGTTTGCCGGACCCCGGGTGATCGAGGATACGGTAAGGGAGAAACTGCCTGAGGGCTTCCAGCGGTCCGAATATCTGCTGGAACACGGGATGCTGGATATGGTTGTGGAGCGAAAGGATCTTCGCGCCACGCTCGGTCGTCTGATCGGCCTGCTGACAGCAGCTCCTCCGGGAGACGTTTTCACCAGCACGCTGCCTGATCCCGAAGAGCCGGGCTCAGGAACCCCGCTGCCCACCACCTGATGTCTCTCAGGAGAGCCGCGCATGACCAGGACCACGCTCAATCATGGCGACGTGGCGGATAACCAAACCGGGGTGACTCCGGCGCCGAAATTCAGCGCGGAATTCACCGGTCGGACCGGTAAGGTACTTGAGCGGCTCAACCAGCTCTATCCGGCGCTTATCGACCTGTCCCTTGGCCGGCTTGAAGCGCTGCTGGCGCGTCTGGGTCATCCCGAACGCAACCTGCCGCCCGTCATTCACGTCGCCGGCACCAATGGCAAAGGCAGCACCTGCGCCAATCTGCGTGCGATCGGGGAGGCGGCGGGGTGGCGGGTGCATGTGATGACATCGCCGCATCTTGTCGATGTCACGGAGCGTTTTCGCGTCGCGGGTCGTCTGGTCAGCGAGGACGAGCTGATCGCGACGCTGGAAGAGATCGAGCGCGTTAACGATGGCGCGCCGATCACCGTGTTCGAGGTGCTGACCGCGGCTGGTCTGCTGCTGTTTTCCAGGTATCCGGCTGAACTGGCGATCATTGAGGTCGGTCTGGGCGGGCGTTTTGATGCGACCAACGTGATCCCACATCCCGCCGCCTGCGCGATTACCGCGATTTCAATGGATCATGAGGCCTTCCTGGGCTCGACACTTGCCGCGATTGCCGGAGAGAAGGCGGGAATCATCAAACCTGCCGTGCCTGTGGTGACGGGGCATCAGCCGCCGGTCGTGATGCAGGTTCTGGAAGATGAAGCGGCCCGCAGAAAGGCTCCGCTTCTGCGTCGTGACCGGGACTGGACGGTGGAACGCAGCGGCGGAGAGCCGCCAGGGCTTCGGTTCGACGATGCGCGGGGCACGCTCCTGTTGCCTGCGCCCGCTCTGACCGGGCCGCATCAGGACGACAATGCAGGTCTCGCGATCGCGACGCTGCGCGCCAGCGGCCTGACATTGCCGGAGATGGCATGGGCCGGCATCGCGGAAACGCAGTGGCCGGCGCGTCTTCAGCGCCTGCACGGCGCTCTTGCCGACCGCTTCCCGGAGGGCTGGGAACTCTGGCTCGATGGCGGGCATAATCCCGGTGCCGGAGAGGCGCTCGCCCCGGTGCTGGATGGCTGGGCTGATCGTCCGCTGCATGTGCTTGTCGGGATGAAGCAGACCAAGGATGCCACTGGTTTTCTGGCTCCGCTTCTGGACCGGGCAACGACCGTCTACGCCGTCGCGGAGCCTGATCAGCACCTGGCTCTGCCAGTCGGCTCCATTGTCGCGGCCGGGGGCGGAAAAGTGCGGCCGGGTCCGACGATTGACGCAGCACTTGACGCGCTCTCCTGCGGGGAGGGCCGTCCTCCGGCGCGCGTTCTGATCTGCGGCAGCCTCTATCTGGCAGGTGTTGTGTTGAAAAAAGACGGATGGCAGGCTGTCTGACGGGTTTTGCCAGGATCGCTTTAACTACTGCGCCTTAGGGAAGGACAGACCAGTCTGTTCCGACCCGAATGAGGCGTACGTGCGCAAAACAATCCTGTGTCTGGGTCTCTCCATGCCGGCGCTTGTCGCTGGCGGCAAGGCGCATGCGCAGTTCGCGCCATCGCATACGACGGAATACCTCGACACACGGCGCGAAGACGAACTGCGCCACCGGACCCTGGCCCGGATGCTGATGACTCTCGGCATGGACCCGACCGATAACGCCCCTGTCGTCACGGGCACATCCACGACGTTCAACATGCCTGTCCGGCCGTTTGAACCGCAGCCACGCAAGCCCCGCAAATTCGCGCCTGATAACTATGATGCGCATCGTTATACGCCCTCTCCGCGACGCCTGCCGGCTGTGGTCCAGGTCAACCGTGAGATCGGGATTGCGGCTGCGGGGATCTGGAGCAACTATAAGGAAAAGCCCCTGCATGACCCTGCGGGCACCGGCTATGATCGCGAGACCGGCTGGACAACAGGCTTTCAGGTCGATGCCTCGACGATGTTTGATCTCTACGAAGTCGGGAATATTTTCATTGCCCTGCATTTTGCCTATGGCGACGGCTCCACGGGCTATCACGGATCGGCGTCCTCTCCGACCGAACCGGGGCTCATCTCGCCCTATAATACGTCCTCGCAGCGCATGACGACGGATAGTCGCCTGGAACTTGGCAAGGGCATTATGGTCTCAGACCGTTTCCTGATTACGCCGGCTCTTCAGGGCGGATATCGCACATGGAACAGGCATATTGACGGGAGTGACGAGGTTTCTTCGCTGTCCGAGGATTACGGCACCTTTCTCGCAGGCATCGTTGTGCGTCTCGATTATGCTTTAACCCGCGATTTCGTTCTGCGCGGCAGACTGGGCTGGGCCGAACTGGTCGGAACGCGTATGGACGCACGGGATGTGAACGGCACGTTCCACCTCCGCAACCGGCCGGAATGGGATGCAGCGCTCGACTTCGATTATCGGGTCAGCGGTGGTCTGCATCTGACCGGCGGCGTGCAATACACCTATTTCTCATTCGGGCGCAGTCAGGCGGTCGCGCAATACGGTGGCTACTCGCTGTATGAGCCCAGCAGCTGGACAAACGGTGTCACAATGCATGCCGGCGTTGCTTACGGTTTTTAAGAGACACTGCTCGCATTACCTGCTGTTTTCAAAAGGTTAGAGCCTGATGATTTTGGGCTGAATCGGAATATGGGTACCCAGATTGGCTGAAATCTGATTCAACCATCTGGCTGGATTGGAGGCCAGCATGGATGGCGCGTCCTTAT
>NZ_WOSX01000017.1 GCF_011516735.1 Acetobacter fallax
ACGAAGGATGTCGAGACAACAATCTCGTCATCCTGCGCATGGTTGATGATTGCCCATATCCGCAGAGTTCTGCGAAAAATCAATCAAACCGCTTTCTGATTCAGGCTCTTAGGCTGTTCTCCGTCTTTCTGATGAGAAATATTGAACAGATCACGAATATCGGGATTGCTCAGGAGGCGACGATACATCTCCGTCGTTATTGTCAGGCCATGGGCTTCCAGAGCCGGAACGCAGGCTTTGATGATCGCACGGGTTTTGTCGTCCAGCGGGGCAGCCATCGGGGATCCTTAAAAATGTAGATATTGTATATATTTTAAGTATCTTCAGTGCTGTTATGGTGTCAATCATCCAGACGAGTACGTGCGTCGCGTTTTCCGACATATCGATAAACGCCATTGATCCAGATCATAGACACGGAAATCTTCTGATCATCAGGCGTTATCCTTTCGGACAATATCACCACGCAGCATCAGTCCGGATAATGACATATCGTTACTGATATTCCGGTTCTCTCAGTCATATCAGTTCACGAAAGAACGTATTTTAAAAAGTATATTATGATGCGGTTTTTTCGGAAAACTCCCGGATAAACCGAGCTGTCATTCGTGGCCATCGAAAGATATTGACATCAGCAATCAACGGCCTGTCGCGCGTCTTCAGAAGCGATAGGAACTTCCGCAGGGATCAGATCGAATATAAAAGAACGGGAAACATTGAAAACATTCATTCGACAGTTTCCGAAGTTACAGGCAGCCACAGAAGGGAAGTATTCCTCTGTAAGATAAATAATCACGAGAAAAATGGATGCTTCCACAACTATCCACCGGCATGCTGCCCAGAAGTCTGCCGGAGACCAGGAGACAACCCGCAACACGGAGTGATACCGGTTCCGGCCCCGTTCCTGTACAATCATCCCGCCGTGTCCGCCGACCTGACGTGCCCGGGCTTTTTCACTCACACGGAAACCTCTATCACAAGGGACGCGTTATCTTGCGTCGCCGTAAAGGATGCCTCCGTGTCACATAAAAACGTCGCCCTGCTCCTCTCTCTTTCAGCCCTGCTCGCCGGTGGCATGTTCACGGGCGGCGTTGCCGTCGCGCAGCCAGCATTCAGAGGAAGCCAGGTCAGGACTCTGCCCATCGCCGCAGCGCTCGCGAACAAAGATCGTCCTGAAGCGGACCGGGCAGCCGACGCAACCCGTAAGCCCGCAGAACTGCTCGCCTTCGCCGGGATGGCGCGCGGCATGAGAGTCGCCGACCTGATGCCGGGACAGGGTTATTTCACCCGGATCTTCAGCAATATTGTCGGAAAAACCGGCCATGTTTACACTGTGGTCTCCGCCGAACGCGTCGCGCAGAAACCTGACGCGGCAAACGCGGTGAAAGCAATCGCTGCCGATCCCTCATTCGCCAATGTCAGTGAAGTGACCACCCCGATCACCGCCCTGACCCTGCCCGGTCTCGTCGATATGGCCTGGACATCCCAGAATTATCACGATGTCTACGGCCAGAGCCCCGAATCTGCACTGGCATTCGATAAGGCCGTGTTCAGAATACTCCGTCCGGGAGGTGTGTACATCGTCATCGACCATGTCGCCACAGCCGGAAGCGGAAGTGAGGCGCCGAAAACACTCCATCGGATCGACCCCGCTCTGATCCGTGATCAGGTCACAAAAGCCGGTTTTGTTTTCGAGAGTGAAAGTGCAGCCCTGAAAAACCCGTCCGATCCGCATACGGCAACAGTGTTCGATCCGTCTGTCCGTGGCCGCACCGATCAGGTCGTATTCAAGTTCCGCAAACCTGGCCGCTGAAAACGATTTTGTGGTTATCCTGTCCGGCCTCTGCCATCCCTTGCGACTTCCCTCCTGACAGACCACTTTGCGAGACAAAGCCAGTATCGTCAGGGGGAAGAGGTGAAGGTGGAGGAACTCTATCTCGATAACGCAGCGACCACGCCATGTGACCCGCGCGTTATCGAAGTCATGATGCCCCTTTTCGCGGAAGACTTCGCCAATCCGCACAGCACTACTCATGCCCCGGGCGAGCGGGCCGCAAAGGCCGTCGAAACCGCCCGCGCCGGGATCGCCGCCCTCATTGGGGCCGATCCCCGCGAAATCATCTTCACGTCCGGCGCCACCGAGGCCAACAACCTCGCCATCAAGGGCGCCGCCCGATACCGCGCCCGCCACGGCGACGGCCGGAAACGCATCGTCACCGTCGCAACCGAGCATAAATGCGTGCTCGAAAGCGTCCGCGATCTCGCCTCCGAAGGGTTCGACCCCGTCATCCTGCCGGTTGACAGGAATGGCCGCCTCAATCCCGATCACCTCCGTGAAGCCGTCTCCGTCCCGACCGCCCTCGTCAGCATCATGGCCGCCAATAACGAAACCGGCGTGCTCCATGACCTCCCGGTCCTCAGTCGCATCGCCAGAGACGGCGGCGCGCTCCTCCATTCCGACCTCGCTCAGGCTGCCGGAAAAACAGCCCTCGACGTCCGCGCCCTGGATCTCGATCTCGCGTCCGTTTCCGCTCACAAGATGTACGGTCCGAAAGGCGTCGGCGCCCTCTTCGTCCGCCGCCGTCCCCGCATCCGTCTCGAACCTCTGTTCTCCGGCGGCGGCCAGGAACGCGGCCTTCGCTCCGGCACGCTGCCCGCCGCCCTCATCGCCGGCTTCGGCTGCGCAGCGCGGATTGCCACCCGCCAGGGTGAAGCCGATGCCCGCCATCTGGCCCATCTCGCAGAAGCACTCTGCAACAGTCTGCATGCCCGCCAGGTCGCTTTTTCCATCAACGCGAAAGACGCTCCCCGCCTGCCCGGAATCCTCAGCCTGCGCCTGCCCGGCGTGCCCCCCCTGGCTCTTATGGAGCAGGTTCCGGAACTGGCCCTCTCGGTCGGTTCGGCCTGCTCATCAGCCGATCTGGCACCATCCTACGTGCTCACCGCCATGGGCCTTTCGCCCGAAGAAGCCGCAGAAAGCTTGCGTCTCTCGCCCGGACGTTTTACGACGCCCGCCAGTATCACGCGCGCGGCCGACCTTATCGCCTGTGCCGCGCAGCAGGTGAGGGGAGCAGGACCCGCCTGGAACAGATCCCGGTCAGATGCGCGCATCTGACAGACTATCTGGCCGGGCGACGATGCTCACAAGACAACAATACCCGGAGCATGAACCCGGAAGGGCCGCCATCGCGCCATGCCTCCGCGACAGCCGTAACGAGAGACCTGAATGCCGCACATGATTTTCGTCGAGCCCGATGGCACAGAACACAAGGTCGATGCCCCTGTCGGCCTCTCCGTGCTCGAAATCGCCCATAAGCATGGCGTCGATCTCGAAGGCGCCTGTGAAGGCTCGCTCGCCTGCGCCACCTGCCACGTAATCGTCGATCCGTCCTGGGCTCCGAAACTCGCCGAACCGACTGAAGACGAGGAAGACATGCTCGACCTCGCGTTCGGCCTCGAAAAAACCTCCCGCCTGGGCTGCCAGATTGTTATGACAGATGCCCTGGACGGCCTGACCGTTCGCCTCCCGCGCAAGAGCTGATCTCAAACCCATGCTGACACAGACCGCTATCGGAAGGGCTCTGCCCCTGACCCGCCAGAGGCCGCAGACCTCCGGGCAGCGTTCTGTTGTCACGCAGGCAAAGACCTCAGGGCTCCGCCCTGAAACCCGGCAAAGGTCCGTGACCTTTGCCAACCATTTTATAACAGACAGCGCGCCGGGAGCAGCACGATGACCCGCATCCTCGTCGCCATGTCCGGAGGCGTCGACAGTTCCGTCGTCGCCGCCCGCCTCGTCGCGGAAGGCCACGATGTCGTCGGCGCCACCCTCCAGCTCTACGATACCAGAGGCGAAGCGAAAAAAGGCGCGTGCTGCGCCGGCCGGGACATCCAGGACGCGCGCGAAGTCGCCGAACGCCTCGGCATTCCGCATTATGTCATCGATGCCGAACAGCGCTTCCGTGACAGCGTCATCGAAAAATTCGCGGACTCCTACGCCGGCGGCGAAACCCCCGTCCCCTGCGTCGCCTGCAATCAGGGCGTCAAGTTCACCGACCTGCTCGGCCTCGCCCGCGATATCGGCGCCGACGCCATGGCCACCGGCCACTATGTCCGCCGCGTGGCAGGCCCGGACGGCGCCGAACTGCACCGTCCCCTCGATACCGACCGCGACCAGAGCTGGTTTCTCTTCGCGACCACGAAAGAGCAGCTCGACTTCCTGCGCTTCCCGCTCGGCGATATGCCCGACAAACAGGCTGTCCGCACCGAAGCCGAACGCTTCGGCCTCGCCGTCGCCGACAAGCCCGACAGCCAGGATCTGTGTTTCATCCCCAAAGGCTCCTACGCCGAACTCGTGGAAACCCTCCGTCCCGATATACGTGGCGAAGGCGAGATCGTGGACCGCTCCGGCAAGGTCGTCGGCCATCATGACGGCGTCACCCGCTTCACCGTCGGGCAGAGCAAACGCCTCGGTGACGCCGCCCGCCAGGATGGCGAACGCCAGATGGTCGTCGGCATCGAACCCGCCCGGAAGCGCATCATCATCGGTCCCCGTGAAACCGCTGCCGTGCTGTGCTGCCGTCTGCGCGACGTGAACTGGCTCATTCCGCCCCCGGATGAAGCGGCCGGAGAAACCGTTCGCTGCATGGTCCAGCTCCGCGCCCGTGAGAGGCCCCGTGCCGCCACCATCCGCCGCAGTGGCACCGGCGCGGAAGTGGTTTTTGACGAGCCCGCCATGCCCGCGCCCGGTCAGGCCTGCGTGCTCTATGACGGCAGCCGCGTCCTTGGTGGCGGCCTGATCTGCCGCGCCCCGGTCGCGACGCCCGACCCTGACAGCGAACGCTCGACGGCCAGCAACAAAGCAGGTTAGAGTTTCACGAATCGGGAGAAATCCGGGCTCCGCACGGGCCCGGCAGGTCTCTCAGGATTTGTTTCTGAAGCCTGCAACAGACTGTGCGGACAAACGTTGTTACTTCGTTCACGGGACCGGACAATAAGAAAAATATGAACGACACAGCATCACACGCCCCCGCACCCCACGATCTGCCCGTCAGACTCCTCATCGTCGAAGATGACCCGGGCATGCGCACGCTCCTGAGCCGCACGTTGCAGGCGGACGGATATCGCATCCGCGCCGTGCCGGATGCCCGCTCAATGTGGGACGCCCTCGAAACCGAAGCCGCCGACCTCATTATCCTCGATGTGATGATGCCCGGCATGAACGGCCTCGATCTGTGTCGCGCCCTGCGCCAGGGTGGCATCAAAGGCAATGTCGAAGACGAAGCCTTCACGCGCATCCCCATCATCATGGTCTCAGCCCGTGGTGAAGAACTCGATCGCGTCCTGGGCCTGGAACTCGGCGCCGACGACTATGTCGCCAAACCTTTCGGCCAGAAGGAACTCCTCGCCCGCGTTCGCGCCGTTCTGCGTCGCGGTCAGCAAAACGGCATGCCCGCACCCGACCGCCAGCGCCGTGAAGTCATCAATTTCGCCGGCTGGTCGCTCGATCTCCGACGCCGGGAACTCTTTGATCCCACCGGTGCCGCCGTCGAAATTTCCGGCGCCGAACACGATCTCCTCGTCAGTTTTCTCGATAACCCCCAGCGCGTCATCGGCCGCGATCGGCTCCTCGAACTGTCGCGAACCCGCCTGGGCGATGTCTCAGATCGCTCCATTGATGTTCTGGTCAGTCGCCTGCGCCGGAAACTGGGGTCCGACGCCGATAACCTGATCAGAACCGTCCGCGGCCAGGGCTATATCTTCACGGCCCCCATCGAACGGGTCTGAGAGGCTGTTTCAAAAGCCCCTCTGCCGGCGATCCGACGCGCGTTTTCTTCGCTCCGATGCTCACGGCCGCTCCGCGTCCATGCTCAAAAACACATGCTGGTCACGCCCCTCAGGGGGCGTTCCCGTTCGCCAGTGAGGCTTTTGAAACAGCCTCTGAGCCTCTCCTGCCCCGGAGAGCCCTGCTCTCCGAAGCCCGGCAACGGACATACACATGTCCTGAATAAACCAGGGGTATGGAGAGGCCTGTGGTCCCTGCCGGGACCAGGCAGAACCAGGCCTGTCCCCGGTCCTCACAAACCCGAGGTCATACCGTTTGATATCCAGAGCTGAATTCAGGACGCACGAACGCAGCATCCGTCTCTGGCCGCGTGGCCTCGTCGGTCGCGTCATGCTCGTCCTCCTCGCTTCCATCGGCCTCGTCTTCGTCGTCAGCTGGACACTCTATGAACACGCTGAAGCCTATATCGAGGACGGTGATCGCCTCAATCTGATCGGCGAACGTCTCGCAACAGACGTCCGCGTGCTCGACGGGGCCGCGCCCGCCACCCGCCCCATGCTCACGACCATGCTCTCCACCAACGATCTGCACATGATCTGGCTCCCCGCCGGCGCCCCGCCCGACAGCGAACCGGAACCACCACGCATGGCGCAGCTCCATACCCAGCTCGTCACCGCCAACCCGATCCTCGCCCGCGCGCAGCTCCGGCTGCACTCCGGCCGCCCCGGCAAATGGACCGACGTTACCGGAACCATCCTGCTGGCCGATCACAGCCAGATCCGCTTCACCGCCCCGGACATCCTCCGCAGTCATGTCGTCACCCGTGGTCTCGCCACCGCCACCATCGTCACTCTCTCCGTGCTGCTCGCCGCCGGCATGCTCGTCCACGCGCTCAGCATGCCCCTGAGGGCCCTGGCCACCGTCGCCGACACCGTAGGTTCAGGCGACTGGGAGCCTCTCAAAGAAAAAGGTCCCCGCGAAGTCCGTCGCCTCGCCCATGCGATCAACGAGATGCAGAAACGGATCACGCACCTCATCGAAGACCGCACCGAAGCCCTGGCCGCCGTCTCCCACGACCTCCGCACCCCGCTTGCCCGTCTCCGCCTCCGCGCCGGCTTCCTCACCGATGCCGAGGCCCAGGACGCCATCGAAGCCGATATCGATGAAATGGAAGCCATGGTCGGCGGCGTGCTCGCTTACCTGTCCGGCGAAAAGAAACGCGAACGCTCACGCTCCATCGATCTCGCCGCGATCCTGACCACGATCGCCGATGATGTCCTCGATCGCGGCGGCGCTGTCACATACGACGGTCCCGGTCGGCTGCCCGCGCACCTCCCGCCCCTCGCCATGAAAAGGGTCTTCACAAATCTCGTGGAAAATGCGCTGCATTACGCCGGATCAGCCGCCATCCACCTGACAGAACAAAACGGTCAGATCATCGTCGACGTCGAAGACGACGGCCCGGGCATCCCCGAGATCGAACTCGATCGCGTCACCACAGCTTTCTATCGCGTCGAAACCTCACGCTCCCGCAAAACCGGTGGCCTCGGCCTGGGCCTCGCCATCGTCAAGCGCGAAGTCGAACGCGTCGATGGCACCTTCACCCTTGAAAACCGCCCCTCCGGCGGCCTCCGTGCCCGCATCATCGTGCCAGCCTCGTCGTAACTCACAGTTTTTGAGGTTCCGTTCGACTCTGCGAGAGACTCGCAGAGCTTTGCTCAGGAACCCACCGGAAACATTTTATTCCACAGGACAGGGGGGGAAGTCGTCGTGCGCAGTACGCCTTCGCGTGACGCTCCCTCCAGATCCGGGCTCAGAGCCCGGGCTTTCTTCATGAAGGTCAATTTTTATGCGGGTTGGTATAATACCGGAGGTTGTGAAGACTGACCTGTTGATGAGAGCATCCGGGCTCAGCCCGGACCCCGCAGGCCCCTGCACCCCGGTCTGCTGATCATAAAACGGTTTGCAAAGGCGAGCCTTTGCCGGGTTCCAGGGCAGAGCCCTGCCAGATCCTCCGGTATAAGGCATGATCGCTTCTTTTTTAACGGTGTCCGGACTTATCATTAAAAATTGCACACTTATATTTTTAATGAGCTGAACACTCGTTTCAATTAATATTGTTCACGCGGAACCATGCATGAAGAGTAAGAAATGGCAGATGGAAAACATATAAACTCTGCAATCCTGTCTTTCGCAGGAAGGCAGTTTTATTTTGATGATATCGATGGCGCGGACCAGGTCGCCAGTCAGATCAGGGCCGGCACATTCGAGATCCCCCTCCCTCTGATGGTTATGGCTCACATGACCAGGATGAAGGGGGTATTCGTGGATGTCGGTGCAAATAGCGGGCTTTACACAATACTGGCAGCAATAACAGACCCTGATATATCTGTTTTGTCTTTTGAGCCATATCCTGTTGTTCGGGATATTTTAAATAAAAATGTATTAAGAAACGGGCTTGAGGGAAGAGTTGAGATATTCGGGACTGCTCTGAGTAATATGGTCGGAGAATTTCCGTTATACATACCAGACGATTCTCACGGTCTGATCGAGACAAGCTGCTCTCTTGAAAGCACATTCAAAAAGCAGCACAAAGGCTCAGTGAATGTGAAAGTCACCAAGCTTGATCTGATGAATATTGTAAATCCGATCTCCGTCATAAAGGTAGATATCGAAGGACATGAATGTTCTTTCCTGGACGGCGCGAGAAAGACGATCGAACATCACAGACCGGTCATTTTTTGCGAAATGCTCTGGGGAGTCGATACGAAATTCTATCAGAATTTCCTTCCTCAGATGGGATATGTCGATTTCAGATTGCGCGAAGATATTGCAATCCGTGATTCCATCACTCGTTTTGACGTCAAATCTCTGAATCATGCGCTCGTTCCTGTGGATAAACTGCCTGTGTTCTATGATTGCTGCCGAACGCACGGTATTGAGGTGGCTGAGAGTGTCGTGATCTAGTTTGCCTGACGGAGGGATACCTCTCCCCGCGCCGATCAGATGATCGCGGAGACGAGGGTGCAGAATTGTTTCTCCGCAAACCAGCCTCGAAATGAACAGATGATCGTGATTCATGGCTTTGCGCTATGTCCCGAAATCACGATGGCCTGGATTACGTAAGTAATACCAGAGGATCTGGCCTTTGACCCGCTGGGTTTGCCCTGGAACCCGGCAAAGGCTTGTCTTTTCAAACCGTTTTATGATCAGCAAACCGGGGTGCAGGGGCCTGCGGTCCCTGCCGGGTCCGGGCAGAGCCCGGAGACTCTCACCCACAGGTCAATCTTCACAACCTCCGGTATAAGCGCGTTGCGCGACGCGGAAAGAGCCCCCGTGTTGTCACACCTGGTTGCCTGTGGCGGCCGTTTTCGCCTGATCGGGACTACGGAAAATTGCAGCGCGCGTAAGCATTACATCATTCGCAAATACGCCTGATCGTTGAGAGCACTTTTGCCTGGCGCAAGCGTTGTCTTCATTTCTTATCGTCCATATCCGCAAAACTCATAGAAAAATCACCACCTCAGATCATTCTCTGATAAACTTTCTGCCTCCGGTGCCGTTTAACCGGGATAACGCCATTTTCGGAACGAGCTCCAGGTGACGCACCGCGTCGTAACACCGGCGCCGCGTGACAGGGCTGCCTCGCTCCGCCGATCATGGAGGTCATCATGGCTTATAAAACAGTCAATCCCTATACGAACGAGACGACGGCAACATTCCCTGATCTCAAAGATACCGAACTGTCGGCGTGCCTCGATCAGGCACAGGCCACATACGAGGACTGGTCCACAACATCCTTTGCAGACCGGCGCAGGATCGTAAAAAAGGCCGCGCAGCTTCTTCGCGAACAGACAGACGATTACGCACGCCTGCTCACGCTGGAGATGGGCAAGCTATTTCGGGAAAGTCAGGCCGAAGTGGAACTGTCCGCATCGATCCTCGATTATTACGCGGATCACGCAGAAGAATTCCTCGCCCCTCAGAAAGTGGATGACGTCGCCGGGCGAGGCGATCATGCGGTGATCATCAGCCAGCCCATGGGCATTATCCTGGCGATCGAACCATGGAATTTCCCTTATTATCAACTCGCCCGCGTGGTGGGGCCACAATTCATGGCCGGCAATGCAGTCATGGTTAAACACGCCTCGAATGTTCCGCAATCCGCTGCCGCGTTCGAGCGGCTGTTCCTCTCAGCCGGCGCTCCCGCAGGCCTTTACACCAATCTCTATGCCACCCACGAACAGCTCGAACGTCTGATCGATGACCCGCGCATCATCGGCGTGGCCCTGACCGGCAGCGAAGGAGCAGGCGCAAAGATTGCTGCCCGTGCCGGACAGAATCTGAAAAAGACTACGATGGAACTCGGCGGCAGCGACGCGTTCATCGTTCTGTCCGACGCCGATATGGATCAGGCCGTCAAATGGGCAGTCTGGGGGCGCATGAACAATGGTGGTCAGTGTTGCGTCGCATCGAAGCGTATCATCGTCATGGATGACATCGCCGATGAGTTTCTCTCACGCTTTCAGCAGGCCCTTGAAAAGATGCAGCCCGGAGACCCGATGGATGACGCAACGGGCGTGCCTCCGATGTCGTCGCAGGGTGCTGCCGACCAGCTCAGAAAACAGGTGGAAGAAGCCGTTCAGCACGGCGCAAAAGCCCTGAGAGCCGGTCCCGTTCCACCGACACAGGGCGCCTTCGTGCAGACGACAGTCCTCACCGACGTCAAACCGGATAACCCTGTCTATCATCAGGAGCTTTTCGGTCCCGTTGCCATGTTCTTCCGTGCCAGGGATGAAGATGAAGCGGTGCGGATCGCAAATGACAGCCCCTACGGCCTGGGTGGATCAGTCTTTACCCGCGATACCAGCCACGGCGCCGAAGTGGCCGCACGGATCGAAACCGGCATGGTCTTCATCAACCATCCGACCTGGACCCGTGCCGATCTCCCGTTCGGTGGCATCAAACGATCCGGTTACGGACGGGAGTTGTCCTCACTGGGGATACAGGAATTCGTCAACAGAAAGCTGATCGACATCGTCCCGGCTGACGCCGCCGCATAAGCGGCGCCCTCCCGATCCATGCTGTCGGGCTCATCTGTCCTCCGTCACTGCGGCGTAAGCTCCAGCCGGAACACAGGCGCGCCCGGCAGCAGCGGCCTCGCTTCTCCATGAACCCATGCCTCATGTCCGCTGCCATAATAGGGAAGAACCGGATTCGCCGCCTGCCCCATCGGCATCTCAAGCAAACCGGTTTCTTCATGCCCGGGGCTCACCACCAGCCGCTCCGATGCGCCAAACCCCGGCACCTGAACCCGCGGCACAACAGTGTCGCCCGCTTCCGGCTCATTCTCCGGGTCCGTCAGATGCCCCAGCAACGGCACCGCCCGTGCCAGCGGATGATCGATACCAACCCGATTGATCGCTCCCCAGGTGAAATGATCCGGCCCACCCGCCTCCCCGACATCATGTGCCACCTTTTCCAGGATTGCCGCCTCAACGGCGTCCCAGTCCCGGAACGGCGGCGGAACCAGCCCCGGCGGTCGCTGTGTCAGCACCGTTTCAACGGCCCACGCACTGCGTGGTGGCGCCCGAAGTCCATGTGACTCCGGCAGTGTCAGACCGTGGGCCCACGCCCCGAAAACGGTCTCGATGGCCCGTATCCGGTAATCACGAACCAGACGATACCCAATCGAGTCCGGCACCGCCCTTTCGCCCCACTGCGCCACAAACGGCTTCATCACCGCAAAATCATGTTGTCCGGATCGGGCATCCAGCGCGCGAAGCAGAAGCGCCTGCCACCCACGCAGCACCGTCGCATGGTCATCGAGCTGAATCGCCAGGAAATCACCTTCACTGAACAGAGATTTTTCAAAAAGATCATCGCGTATGCGCCCGGCCCGCAGCCCGTCCGCATACCCTCCGTCTCCGAGCGTCGTTAAAGCCGCCCCGCCCACAACACGCCCGTTGGCGGTCCACAAACGACCGGAGGGCGGATCGATAATTTCCGGAACTTCCGCTGGTGCAAGATAACCATTCCAGCCGTGCTGACCGTCCGCCCAGGAATGCGGCAGCCGGTCGTCCAGACCGACGCGCCGCGGAACAGGCCCGATAATGGTCCAGCCAATATGCCCCGCGCTGTCAGCCACCAGCATATTCTCATGTGGCAAAGCCGCGACATGCGCCGCGTCCAGTGCGCCCCGCACGTCATGCGCGGCCTCAAGCGCAAGAATGCCGCGTATATCGATCGCATTGTCATCCTCCGCGCTCCACCGCCACACCAGTGGCGCCCCGGACGAATCATGACCCGTCACCGGCCCCCAGATTGTCTCTTCAATCCGCTGCGCTGTGCAACCTGATCGACCGGAGCAAAGGTTTTCAGTCACCACTCCGACAGGACGGGGACCATCAGGCGTCAGATACCGCCAGGGCTCACCTGCCGCGGTTCCCTGCATCAGATCGAGGCGGATCAGATCGCCGCTCTCAATATATCCATCTGTAAAAGCCCAGGCGATATGCGTGTTGCTGCCCACAATCTGAACAGGTTCCCCAGGCAGTGTCACACCCGTCAGATCCAGTGTCGGAACTGTAGTCTCCGACGCCCTCACGATCTGACGCGCCCGATACCAGATGTTCGGAACACTGAGGCTGAGATGCATGTCACCCGCCACCATCGCCGCTCCCGTAGCAGTCAGATGTCCCGAAACAGCAAAATTATTAGAGCCCCGTTCAGGCTCAGGCGAATGCACGACAGACGGAGAACCGGGGGCGTCAGTTCCGCCGGACAGCGAGGCCGGCATAGCAGGCGCTTCAGCCACCGACCCGTCAGCCGGTGCATCAAGCGGCGTGTGTTCCGGGTCCAGAAAGGCCGTCATCTCCGGCCCCAGCCGATCCCGCAGACCTGCCCTCAGGCGCTGAGCCGCGCCATCATCGCTCTGAAGGTCGAAATACATCGCGTAAACAACAAGAAGAGAATCAATATCCGTCCATGGACGCGGTGCCTCGCGCAGAATCGCATACTCAAACGGCACATGTCCCAGCGCCGCCAGACCCGCGTTTACACCCGCTGTATAAGCAGCGAGCAAAGCCCGGCTGTCAGCATCCTGCCGCGCCAGAACCCGTTCAGCATGATGGCGAAACCGATGCAGACGACGGCGCCGATCCAGCGGCACAGCCACCTTCCCCACTATTTCCGATAATTCCCCGGCCCCGGCCCTGCGCATCAGGTCCATCTCGAAAAACCGTTCCTGACCATGAAGAAAACCAAGGCCCCGTGCCAGATCCGTACGATTTCGCGCCGTAATCGTCGGTATGCCCTCTTTGTCGCGCACAACGCTCACCGATGCCGAAAGTCCGGCAAGTGGCACCCGCCCCGAAAGCACCGGCCGGCTGGCATAAAGCACCCAGGCACTGTAGCCGACGCCAGCGGCAGTCAGTCCCGCCAGCACCGTTACCGCGGCAACACCAATGCGTCCTGCACGAAAGCGTCGTCGGCCAGATCCTGATGAGATGCCCATGGTCTCTTAACTATGTTGCGTAAGCGCAGTGTAATGGTGTCGTACAGGGAACCGCAAATAACCTTCGCGGATCAGCCGGACCCGTAACAGATCACCCGTCCCCCTCGTCCAGGCCCGTGACATCGGCCCCGGTCTCCATTTTTGTTTTTTGACCGCTCCTGGATTAGGGTCAGCGACCAGCACCGTTCCACAATCCGGATTCATCATGCCTGCTCCAGTTTCACAACCCGTTGTTGCTCCCCTGACCCGTGCCGCTATCTTCCTGGTGCTGACCATCAACCCGGGCAGCAAAGCCGAAACAGCCGTCAAAAGCCTTTGCGCTGATCTCTCGGCACTACGTCGCACCGTCGGCTTTCGTGACCTCAACGGCCAGCTTTCCTGTGTGACGGGCATAGGTTCAGACGCCTGGGACCGCCTGTTCCCAGGACCCCGCCCTGGAGAACTGCATACATTCAGGGAAATCAGTGGTGTTCATCACGCTGTTTCAACTCCCGGCGACCTTCTCTTTCATATCAGGGCCACCCGGCCGGATATGTGCTTCGAAATGGCATCCCTCATTATGGAACGCCTCCGTCCGTTTACATCGGTCATCGACGAAGTTCACGGCTTCAAATATTTTGATGACCGGGATCTGATTGGTTTCGTCGATGGTACGGAAAATCCGGAAAATGCCGCTGCCGCAGAGGCAGCTTTCATTGGTGATGAAGATCCTGCCTTCACCGGCGGCAGCTATGTCATCACGCAGAAATATCTTCACGACGTCGGCTCATGGAATAAAATTCCTGTCGAGACTCAGGAAAAGATTATCGGTCGTAAGAAACTTTCCAATGTTGAACTTGATGACGCAGCCAAACCCGACTACGCGCATAACGCTCTGAACGTCGTTACCCGTGACGGCAAACAGATCGATATCGTTCGCGATAACATGCCCTTCGGTGAAACTGGTAAAGGCGAATTCGGCACGTATTTCATCGGATATGCCCGCTCGGTCTCAACGACGGAAGAAATGCTGAACAACATGTTTGTCGGCAAACCCGCAGGCAATTACGACCGGCTGCTCGATTTCAGCCGCGCCGTCAGCGGCACTCTGTTCTTTGTGCCAACCGTGGGTTTCCTTGATGACGTGCAGGCGTAACGAATCCGGGCTTTGTCAGGTCAGTAAAAAGCGGCTTTGACGTGAGACAGGGCGGGGCTCTGCCCCGAACCCCGGCAAAGGCTCGCCTTTGCAAACCTTTGTTATTTTCACAAAATGGGGTGAAGGGATCAGAGACCCTTTTCGGGTTCGGGGCAGAGCCCGGAATTTCCCCCTGTCTGAAGCAAAGCAACGTCATAACAGAGAACTGAATAAATCCTCTGGTAAGTCCGGCAGAGACAGGAAGGCTATCCCTGTCATGTAACCCTGAACATCACTCATGAAGAGACGCAGCCACTCCGGCAATCGATCCATAGCGTCGGACTGGCACGCTGGCGATCATCTCCTCCGCTATCGTAAGCCGGATCATCCGGAAAATGCTGACTGCGTGCTTCGCCCGCAATTCAACCCGGCGGTCCCTCATACATCCCTGCCCGATCAGCACCGGACAGATCTCACCCCGCGCTCCATAAACCACCCGCCATCAGATTTCAGCGATAATCCCGCCTCGCGATCTTCCTCCGGAATGCCTCAGTCAGACCTGAACGATTTCGAAATAAAAATGTCCATAACCTTCCGGAATCTCAGTCATCACCTGTTCTGTCCCGGAAACAACCCAATACGTAATCTGCTGCACAGCGTAAAAAATCCGGTGGTCCGGCCCGGCAGAGACATGTTTACTCCCCGTTCTGGTACCCACATTCACACAGGAACTTCTGATCGTTTCGTCCGTCATAAATCCGGCAATCGTCCCGGCCTGCATTGTCAGTCCTCAAAGCCTGTGCGACATCTCCCCCCGACAGCATACAGTTCACCTCCCGGCCTGCCGCCGGAGGTTCGCTCTGTCTGGTGTCAGACCCGCCGATACGTTCATGTCCGCATGAAACGTCGGTTTCCCCATTCCGCGGAGATACAGGGAGGGATCCGGTGCACGATGTTCAGTCTCTCCCGCTCGCCGCGACGGATGCCGGTGCTGCACTCGCAGATGGTCTGGTCTGGGCTATCCTGTGCAATTCCGGTGAGAAACCGGAAAAACTCACTTCGGAAGAGGTCACGGACCGTCTCGCCGGTGCTCCGCTCGGCCGTCCCGGCTGGGCCTGGTTCCATTTCGACATTGTGCATACCGTTTCCCGCGCTCAGGTGGATGCCATTCCCTGCCTGCCGGAAGATGTAAAACAGGCCCTGACCAGCACCGATCGGGGCGCGCGGCTGGAATCCGAGGACGATCTCGTGTTCGGGGCTCTGCCTGCCTTTGACGATGCCGCCTCGGACGATGACCGCGACGTCTGCATCTGGCGCTTCGCGCTTCTGCCCGATCTGCTGATCACGACCCGCCGACACCCGATCCCGGCCCTGGGTGTCGTCTACCGTGAACTCCAGCGCCAGAAAGTGCCTGAAAATCCCGCCTGCCTCGTCGATCGTGCTCTGCTCGAATTCGCCGATACCGCCCGCCGGGATCTGTCGCGCCTCGACGACCATCTCGATCGTGCCGAAGACGTGCTGCTTCTGCTCGACCGCGACACCGATCTCGGACGCATGGGCGGTATGCTCGGTCAGGTCCGCCGTCGCTCCACCGAACTCCGCCGCGTCATCGCTCCGGTGAACCGCATCTTCCATGATGAGGAACTGGAACTCCCCGAATGGGCAGAGGATGACCTGCGCGACCGCTCCCAGCGCCAGATCCATGGCGCTCTGGACGATCTTCTCGCCCTTCAGGACCGTGCCCGCTCTCTCCAGGACGAGCTGACATCGAACCAGGCGGAAGAAACCAACCGCCGCCTCTACATCGTCTCCGTCGGCACGACCCTGATGCTGCCCGCGACATTCGTCACGGGTTTCTTCGGCATGAACACGGGCGGCATGTTTCTTACCGGTGGATCATGGGGCACGGTTTACGCAGGTTTCATCTGCTTTCTCATCATGCTGGGAACCTGGTTCGTGCTCAAGCTCAGCCGGATGCTCTGACGCATCCTGAAGCAGAGCTTTTTCAAAAACGTGGCCACGTTAAGCACAGTCAGGCAGAGCACACGGTATCGAAGTGTCGAAGTGAAGCAATAGCCTTGTGAGATTCAATAAAAACTCGCATCAACGCAATAAATTGCTTCCGGTTGCAGACGTTTCAGTCAGATCAGGATCACGGAAAAACAATCACTGGCCAGAAGAACTTTTGTTGTCCTCGCGCTTTAATGCCGCAAGACGGCCACGACACCGTATCAGAGCCAGCAATGTTGTCTGCGTCAGATGCGATCGTCCTGTGGCCCTTTTCAGAAAGGTTGCTTCTCAATGTTTGGTTCCAGACAGCTCGCTCTCCTTGCCACCTGCGGACTGGTGCTTTCATCTGCTGGTGTGGCTTACGCACAGACATCACAGCAACTTCCGGCCGGCACGACGCTTTCTGCTCCGCCCCCGGGCTCCATCCCCGTGACCAATCCGGCAGACGCTGCATCCGCTCCAAGCCAGGGTGCTCAGATGGTTCACGGCGTGACCGGCGCAGCCACGTCAGCCACGCCGGGTGCGCTGAACGAAGGCGGTATGCCCTCCATCGACAGCGCCAGTCCCGGAAACGTCGCCGGCCTGCTGTCCTACTGTATTCACAAAAAATACGTCTACGGGACAACGCCACGCAGCGTGGCCCGTGGTCTCGCAAAGCGCCAGGACGTGAAGAACGATCAGGCTTACTCACTTGGCGGCCAGGGCCTGCTGCAGAATGGCAGTTCCACTCCGTTTGACATCTCGACACTCAACAAATCTCAGCGCGTCAAACTGTGCAGCGATCTGACGAAGAAAGGTCAGACCCTTAACTAAAACAGTCCTGCCGGGTTCGGACTGAGTCCGAACCCGGCAGAAGCCCTGGGCTCCTGCGTCATTTTATATCGACGGATAATATCAGAGAGGCTGGCCTTCGATCTGTGTGAGACTGGTGGCCTCTCTCCTGGGCCCCACCAAAGGTCACAGACCTTTGGAACCGGTTTGTTCAACAGATCGGGGTGAAGGGGTCCATGACCCCTTCCGGGTCCGGGCAGAGCCCGGATGCTCTCATCCACAGGTCAATCTTCACAGCCGCTGGTATAAGCCCGTTCTCAGAGGTCACTTCTCCTGGTCTGGTGTCACGGGAAGCACTTCAGTCCTTGCTGTCAGCCGATGACACCAGACCACCCTGCATACGGACATCAAAACCGGCCATTGCCCGGATCGGCATGATCGCGCACACTTGAGCGCATGAATACGCCGAACGGCTCCGCACCCCCTTCGACCGAGCCCCCTGACGCGGACCCGATCCGCGATACGTCCTCTCCCGCCAGAGCAGCCCTTGAGGCAGCTATCGCGAGGACCGGCCTGGCCATCGCCCCGCGCGAGGAAACAGCGCTTCTTCGCCGGATCAGTCGCGCCCTGACGCCGGGCGCGCGGGATGTGCCCGACGAGACTTTCCATGCTGCCCTCTGCGCCGTTCGTCGCAAGCGCTGGGCCTCCCGTCTGATGGATCTGACCCGCCGCGAAGGCCGGATCTGGATCTCCCGCGAGGACATGGAACGCGCGGCCGGCAGCATTACAGACCCTGAAGCCTCAGATCCGGTGCTGCTGAACGCGCTCGATCCTGTCATGGCAACCCGTTTCCGCGATCTGGGTGATACGCCCCGCGCGGCTCTGGAAGCGATGAAGGCCGACATCCTCGATACCGGTCGCGTGCTCTCCGCAGCCCAGACGGCCAGGCTTGCCGACGCTGTTGCCGACGCCTTTCATCTCGCTGACCGGGCGCACTTCGTTGGTGGTGTGCAGCAGGAAGCCGAGCACCGTGCCCGCACGGAAGCGAGTATCGAACGCACGGCCCGGGCCCGGCGCGAGAGCGAGGAACAGCGTCTCAAAGAGTGGGAAAGCACCCTCGTCCGCTTTCAGGATGTTCCACCTCTGCTCCATTGCTCGCATCGTGAAGCTCTGCGCTGGATCGCCGAAAACCGTCTCCCTGTTGCACGGCGCGTCCGGCAGCCGGAGGGGCAGGAACTCTGGGAATTCGATCCCGCCGAAATCATCGCTCTCCGTCCGCTCCTGCCTGAATGGCGCCGTGGCGGGCCTGAAGTCGGAGACCGAAAGGAACGACAGGGCAAGGGACGCGACAGGCGCGACAATCCGCTCCCCGAACCTCCGGCGGTCGGCAAGCACGTCGCCAACGCCGTCATCGCCCGCGTCGCCGCGCTGGACCGCTACGCCGCCCATTTCCGCACGGCACGGGCGCTGGAGCGCCGGATTACCCTGGTCACCGGCCCCACGAACAGCGGTAAATCGCACACGGCGCTTGACGCGCTGGCTCAGGCGGAGAGCGGTCTCGCTCTCGCTCCCCTGCGCCTCCTTGCCCACGAGTTTCGTGAAGCTCTCGCCGCGCGTGGTGTCGAAGCCTCGCTGGCCACCGGCGAAGAGCGCATGATCATCCCCGGTAGCCGCCACCTTGCCGCGACCGTCGAGATGTGCCCGTTCAATAATCCTGTCGATGTCGCCGTCATCGACGAAGCGCAAATGCTCTTCGATGCCGACCGTGGCGCGGCCTGGACCGCTGCCATCATGGGCGCTCCGGCCCGCCATCTCTACGTCCTCGGCGCCCCCGATTGTATCCCCATGGTCCGGCGAATCGCCGAACTCTGCGGGGATCCGGTCGATGAAATCTCTCTGGAACGGAAAAGTCCGCTTCGGGCAGCGTCTTCGACTGTGCGCCTTCTTGATCTTCGGTCTGGTGACGCCCTGATCGCCTTCTCCCGTCGCGAGGTGCTTGATCTCCGCGCCGCCTTGATGGAGCGCGGCCGCCGTGTGGCCGTCGTTTACGGTGCGCTCAGCCCCGAAGTTCGGCGAGCCGAAGCGCAGCGCTTCAACTCCGGAGCTGCGGACATCCTGATCGCCACAGATGCAATCGGCATGGGCCTGAACCTGTCGATCCGCCGTGTCGTCTTTGCCTCCCTGCGGAAATTCGACGGCCGTCAGACCCGTGATCTCTCCGTTCAGGAAGTCAAACAGATCGGCGGACGGGCAGGCCGCTATGGCAAGCACGAAGATGGCGTCGTCGCAGCACTGACCGATGCGGGCAGCCCGCGCTTCATCCGCGACCGGCTGAGCGCCGCCCCCGAACCGCCTGAAGAACTGCGTCCCTATGTCCAGCCAGATGTCGATATCGTCCGGGCCATCGCCACGGAAATCGATTCAGACAGCCTCTACGGCGTTCTCGCCCGTATCCGTCGCGCCGTCCTCCGCCACGATGACCCGAATTACCGTCTTGCCGATATGGAGCAGCCCTTTGCTATCGCCTCCGCCCTGGAGGGTGTCGAAGGCCTTGATCTGACCCAGCGATGGACCTACGCTATGTGCCCGGTCGATGATCGGGATAACGGCATTCGCCGTCTTGTCGGCTGGGCTGCAGACCACGCCGCCGGCATCAGAGTTCCTCCTCCGGGAACAGGTCGCCTGCCGCCCCCCGACAGGGCGGGACGGGAAGAACTCGAACGTGCCGAGAAACGTCACAAGCGTCTCGTCGCCTGGCGCTGGCTTGCCCTGCGGTTTCCTGATTTTTACCCGGATCGTGACGATGCTGAGGACTCAACCCGCAAACTGAACGACTGGATCGAAAGCGTCCTGCGTCAGCAGAGCCGGGCGCGCACCCGGCGGTAAGAGCAACGTCCGCTTCTGCTCTGTTATGCTCGTGATATCTGCCCAAAAGGCAGGCGGTTTTTTGCAATCCGATTTGTTAAACAGGTCCGGGTGCGGGGGGGCTGCGTCTCTTGCCTGATTTGCGCAGAGCCCGCTCCATTTACCGACGTCAGCCTGTCTTCATGAGCGCAGGGATCTGATCTGTGGTGATAAAAAAATGGAATAATACCAGAGGCTGTGAATATTGACCTCCGGATGAGAACATGCGGGCCTGGCAGTGACCACAGGCCCCTGCACACCGGATCTGTTGATAATAAATGGTTTGCAAAGTCGAGCCTTTGCCGGGTTCCAGGGCAGAGCCCTGCCAGCCTCACAGCTATTTTCCGGTAACAGCATGGAGTGTTGCGGATACGACACGATGAGATGTCGAAACCACTACACTATGAGGCTCCATCTTGCAGTCCGTAAATCTCGCCAGATAGATACTCTGCAACTTGCTTGTCATATTTTCGACACATGCGGCACGTCATCCCTTTCACGTGCCTGAGGGGCTTTATTATGCATTCCGGTGTGCATCTGGTGTTTCTGACGAAAATCGAAGCCCGGCTAAAAGTTTTCCGGCGTATCACCCCTGCTTTGCTGTGTTCAACAGCGATCGTCTCTTCCGCTTATGCCGCGGATAAAAAATCTGCCTCACGTCCCGTCGCCAGCCACCAGACCGCAGGCTCAAAAACCACGACGACTGGCCCGGCTCGCAAGTCCTCTGCGCCTGTCCACCACCAGCCCGGTTCGATGAATGCCTCCGGCGATGCCGAATCTGTTGTCGCCACGGGGCATCGTCACGTCTCTCACGGCGTGAATCAGGTCGTCTCGCGCGCGACCATGGACAACTTCGTCGCCGGCACCAGCCCGATGCAGATCCTGGCACAGACGACTCCTGGTGTGAGCTTCCAGTCGTCTGACGCGCTCGGTCTCGATACGGTCGCGGCCACGCTCTATGTTCGTGGCTTTAACCAGACCCAGCTCGGTGTCAGTCTCGATGGCATCCCGATGGGCGCACAGGGTTTCCATAACTGGTACGGCCTGAATGTCGATCAGATGGCGATTCAGGACAACATCAATTCAATCACGGTGTCACAGGGAGCCGGTGCGCTCAGCACCCCTTCCACCCAGACGCTCGGGGGCGCGATCACCTTCACCTCTGCTGACCCGGAAGATCGCGCTGGCGGCCGGATCAGTCAGACCTTCGGCAGTTACCACATGTTCCGCACCTACGGGCGCGTGGATAGCGGCGTCCTTAATCCCAGCGGCACGAAATTCTACGCAGCCTACGCCAGGACGGATATGGATCTGTGGAAAGGCTACGGCGATCAGCAGGAGCAGCAGGCGAATTTCAAACTTGTCCAGCCGCTGCACGACAAGGGGAAAATTCAGGCGATTTTCGATTATTCGAATTTCACCCAGTACAACTTCCTCGGCATGACCAAAAACATGTGGGAGCAGATGGGGCGTCAGGCGACCTATCTGAAACCCGATTACCAGAAGGCGATCCAGTGGGCGAATTATGCCCAGAACGGCGGCATCCCGGCCGAATACGCTGGCCGCCTGTCCAATGACGAGGTCGGTGACGTCGCCTATGACGGCACCCAGATCCAGCGGAACTATCTGGCGGCCCTCACGGGCGAATACGAGATCCTCCCGAACGTCACGTCCCGGACTGTGGCTTACGGCCATGTCTCGAATGGCCTTTATCAGGGCACAAACAACTTCATGACATCGCCCTCATCAGGGGTTCCGATGGTGGACGAAGCAGGTCATCCTGACGTCCGGCGTCTGGGCTTTACGCAGAGCTTCGAGATCAGGCTGCATAAAAACGATATCCAGACCGGTATCTGGTACGAAAATAACAGCTTCAACTATCCGATGCGACTTTATGAGGATGGTCTCACCGAAGCGCACAACTCCAAAAGTGATTACAGGGAATCGCAGGCGACCAATCTGTGGAAAGATTCGTTTAATACGAACACGTTCCAGTTCTATCTGCAGGACACCTGGACGATCATTCCTGGCATGACGTTGCTTGGTGGTTTCCGGTCCATGACGCAGACGACGCATGGTGGCACGAAATATGACAACACCGCCGATCTGGCTTCCACATGGGACACCTACTACCAGCATCCGGCCAGCGGCAGCCTGACGGCTTCAGCTGCATTTCTTCCGCATTTCAATTTTGACTATCACTTTCTGGACCACCACGAGTTCTACTGGGACATTGCTGAGAACGAGCGGGCTTATGATTACGCGGCTCAGTCCGGTAGTGGTTCCGCCTGGTCAGGTCTCGGAACGAGCGCCACCGTCGATCCGGCTCAGCAGGTGTTTAACGAGAACAAGAGCAAGCTCAAGCCTGAGCGCACCTGGAACTATGTTGTCGGATATCGCTTCAACTCTGAATATTTCTCGGGAAGTGCAGATTTTTACCACACGGATTATTACAATCGCCTGGCCGCTATCACTGCCGGCACGACAAACAATATGTATAGCTCGTACATCAACGTTGGTCGTGAAACGATGAACGGCGCCGATGTCATAGGCACAGTCCGTCCGTTCGAAGGTCTGGCCATCACCAACAGCTTCAGCTGGAATAACGCGACCTATGAAACACGGGACCTGCCATACAATGGCACAACAGTCAGTCTGAAGGGCAAACATCAGGTCTATTACCCGAAGTTTATGTATAAAGCGGACGTAACCTACACGTGGCGCAGGGCGACCTTTAACTTCAATACCTCTTACCTGTCTTCACGACCAATGACCTATACGAACGATGTGAGTATCCCCGCATACTGGGCATCCTCTCTGTCCGCGACCTACAATTTCGGGCAGATCGGCTTCATGCGCGGGTTCAAAACGTCCTTTGGAATCAATAATCTGTTTAATCAGGGCTATATCGGCGGTGTCTATGGCGCGGCCTCTGTCTCCGGCGATGACAACGCCAACCTGTTCGCCGCTGCTCCGCGTCAGTTCTTCGGAACCATCAGCGCTCAGTTCTGACCCCGGTTCGGATAACAGAAACAGCCCTGGTTCGTCTGCCGTGCGAGCCGGGGCTGTCCTGGCTTCGGCTGTCCGCAGGTTTTGTATTCCCGACCCGTTTCTCAACTATCAGAACTGACCGGGTTACGCCGTAAGTGAGTAATCCGGTTGTGGTTCAGCGCCCATGTGATCAGTCACTCCGCTAAGAGACGTCCCCAGCAACTCGTCATAGACCGCCAGCGTCGACTCCTGCATCGCTCCGGTCGTATAATGCGCCAGCACGCTCATCCGCGCACGCTGCCCCATTGCGGCGCGTTGCTCGTCCGACGCATTGAGCGTCGCCACAATCATCTCCGCCAGTACCCGCGCATCACCCGGTGGCACAAGAATCCCCGTCTCACCATGCACGACAGTTTCCATAGCCGCACCGTGCGCCGCAACGATCACAGGCCGCGCCATCGCCTGCGCCTCAACGACGACGCGTCCGAACGGTTCGGGTTTCAGGGACGGCACGACAACCAGTTCAGACAGCGCCATTGCCGCCGGCATGTCAGCGCAATGCCCGCCAAAGCGCACCCGTTCCTGCAACCCAAGTGTCTCGACCAGCGCTTTCAGTTCCTCCGGAAAATCTGAACGCTCGGGTGCCTCACCCACAAACACGCAAACCCAGTTTCCGTTACTCCATCCCTCGCGCGTCATTATAGCCAGCGCATCAAGCAGCAGAGTCTGTCCCTTCCATTCCGTCAGGCGGCCCGGCATCAGAATAACCGGGAGATCTTCCGCAATATCCCAGGCATCAACCAGCGCCTGAATACGGTTCCCCCGGATACAGTCGGGATCAAACTGACGCGTGTCCGCACCTCGTGGGATAATCCGGAGCCGATCCGGACTGACATCGTAATCCCGCATCAGCCGGTCTCCGATGAAATGGCTGATCGCAATCACCCGGTCGCCGGAGGCCAGGACGGAATTGTAAGTTTTTTTGCCTGGGAAACTCTCGCTGTGAACGCCATGCCAGGTCGTGACAAACCGGGCCTGGCGCGAGCGCGTCGCGAGACGGGCGGCCCAGGCTGGCGCACGGGAACGGGCATGCACCAGATCAACCCCCTCTGTGGCGATCAGTGATTTCAGCCGGCTTGCATTCCGCAGGATCGCATAGGGTGATTTGTCACCCAGATTCAGCGGTATGTGCCGTCCGCCGTAATACTCGACTTTCGGAACAAGCCGTCCCTGCTCGCTCGCCACGAGCGCCACGCCGCCAGCACGGGTTATGGCCTCGACCATTTCAATTGTTCCACGTTCCACGCCTCCCGCATCGAGCGCGGGTAAAACCTGGAGAATGACGGGACGACGGGACGGCACACTCATAGTCAGTCGGACCTAGCATGCTCTGCGTAATCCTGCATCCGCAACGACGCACCGTTACATCCAATGACGCAAACGATCTGGCGAAAGGCATTACAGCCCCTGGTCAGCATGCCGGGTGAGACTTGACCGGAACGCCTTGTAAGCAGTCAATGAAAAGCATGCATGTCTGTCTCCAGCCAGCCCACGGAGTATCCACTGCTCCGGCGACGGCTTCTGTGCCTGACTGCGTCCGGAAGTCATTTCTTCGTGGAAGCGCCGCATCGCGCACCTCTTTTGTCATCGTGTTCGCTACGTGCGCCTTCCTGATCTGCTGCGCCTCTTCCGCTTTTGCTGCCTCTGTCAGCACGAGAGCAAAGCAGGCCGAAGCTCATCTTCCACCTTTTTCCCTCTCTGATTGTCTGGCTCTGCTGGATGACGACCCGTCCGACGTCAGTGACTATGTTGCCAGTCACAGCCGTGCTGGCAATGAGCGCGCCGTTCTGCACTGCGAAGCCCTGTCGGATGTGCTCTCGGGGGATTTTAGCGGAGGCGCGGATCAACTCGATGCTCTGGCACATGATGCTGCCAGAGGCGCAGAAGATGACACACCCGACGAACGGGCAGACGTGGCGGCCGATGCGGCAAGGGCCTGGCTGGCAGCTGATATGGCTCGAAAAGCCGACGCCTCCGCCTCCTACGGTCTCACGCTTGCACCTGATTCCGTCGCCCTGCGCCTGATTCGTGACCGCGCGCTGCTGCGCCTTGGTCAGTCAGATGCCGCGCTCACCGATCTCACTACTCTGGCCTCCAATCCGTTGCTGGCGTCTGAGACGCATCTGCTGAAAGCGACGGCTGAACGTGAAACGGGTCATATCGAGGCTGCCCGCACCGATATCGATGTCACACTCGCGGCTACCCCGGACGATCCTGCCGCTTTGCTGGAGCGTGGAATCATCCGTCAGCGTCTTGGAGACCTCACAGGCGCCAGAGCCGACTGGGATCAGGTTATTTCTCTTTCCCCGGACTCTCACGAGGCCGACCTTGCCCGACAGGATCTGGACATTCTGGCATCAGATCCTGATTCTGCATCCATTCATACCGATACAGCCGCCAACCAGCCCTCATCCGGCCCCGGACAGGCTGTGTCTGCTCACCCATGAGCCAGCGTATCCTGGTTATCAAGCTTGGCGCTCTTGGCGATTTTGTGCAGGCGTTTCCGGCTTTTCAGGCCATCCGCGACTACCACCCCGATGCCCGGATCACTTTGCTCACCACTGGTCCCTTCCGCGTTTTCGCAGAAGCCAGCCCGTGGTTCGATGCCATCGAATGCGATGATCGCCCGAAATTCACCGACCGGGCTGGCATGAAACGTCTGAAAGCCCGACTGTCCGGCTACGACCTGATCTACGACCTGCAAACCTCCAGCCGCTCGACCTGGTATTACCGCTTCGCCAGCCAGCCCCGCTGGTCCGGTATCGCACGCAAAGGCTCGCTGTTTCACGCCAATCCCTGGCGTGACGAGATGCACACCCGCACCAGGCAGCGCGACCAGCTTCGCATGGCCGGGCTCTCAGAGGTTGCTGAGCCGGACCTTTCATGGCTTGCCCGGCAGGGACCCGTGCCTGATTTCCCCTATGCTCTCCTCGTTCCTGGTGCCGCTCCGCACAGGCCCGGCAAGCGGTGGCCCACCGACCGCTATGCTGCCCTTGCCGCCATTCTGAACCAGCGAGGCCTCTGCCCCGTCATTGTCGGCAGCAAAGTCGACAGCGATCTTGCCACCATCATCCATGCCGAATGTCCGCAAACACTTGATCTCACCGGTAAAACGACTCTTCCTGAACTCGGCGGTCTCTGTGCCCGGGCCAGTCTCGCCATCGGTAATGATACCGGTCCCATGCACCTGGCAGCCGCTATGGGATGCCGGGCCATTGTCCTTTTCTCGGGTGAGAGTGACCCGTCCCTGACGGCTCCACTTGGTCGCACGCCAGGACAGGTCAGTGTGATCAGGGTCAACGATATGGCAACTCTTTCCGTAGACAGGGTTGTCTCAGCCCTCGGCTGACGCCATTAAAGTCGGCCTTTCGTGAAACGACCATCAATCCGGTCGTTTCAGTTTTATCATTCGCTTTCATGACCGGAGCACTCACCATGCCTGCCATAACCCTGCCCGACGGAACCGTTCGCCAGTTTGACGGCCCGGTCACGGGCACGGAGATCGCAGCCGCAATCGGCCCCGGTCTCGCCAAAGCGGCACTTGCTATCGAAGTGGACGGCCAGCTCCGCGATATTTCGCGTCCCGTTGAGCAGGATGCGGCCATCCGCTTCATCACTCGCAAGGATGAGACCTCGCTGGAGATGATCCGTCACGACGCCGCGCATGTTCTCGCTGAGGCGGTGCAGTCGCTGTATCCCGGCACCCAGGTCACCATTGGTCCGTCGATTGAAAACGGTTTCTATTACGATTTCTATCGCAATGAGCCCTTCACTCCGGAAGATTTCCCCGCCATCGAAAAGCGGATGCGCGAGATCGTGGCCGCCAATGAGCCTTTCGTTCGGGAAGCATGGCCGCGCGACAAAGCCATCAGATTCTTCGAAGATCGTGGCGAACGCTTCAAGGCCGAACTGATCCGCGATCTGCCCGCAGATGAAGAGATTTCTATTTACCGTCAGGGCGAATGGCTTGATCTTTGCCGTGGTCCCCATCTGCGCGGCACCGCTGATGTAGGCAATGCTTTCAGACTGATGAAGGTCGCCGGCGCTTACTGGCGTGGTGATCACCGCAACCCGATGCTCACCCGCATCTACGGCACGGCGTGGCGCGACCAGAAGGAACTGGAGGCCCATCTCCACCAGCTCGAAGAAGCTGAACGCCGTGACCACCGTCGCATCGGCAAGGAGATGGATCTCTTCCACATTCAGGAAGAGGCTGTCGGCCAGGTCTTCTGGCATGCCAAAGGCTGGCGTCTTTACACTGTGCTGCAGGACTACATGCGGCGCGCCCAGACCCGCGCCGACTATCAGGAAGTCCGCACCCCGCAGCTCGTTGATCGCAGCCTGTGGGAAGCCTCGGGCCACTGGGACAAATATCGCCACCATATGTTCGTCGCTACTGTCGAGGATGAGGACAAAACCCTCGCTCTCAAGCCGATGAACTGCCCCTGTCACGTACAGATTTTCCGCCATGGCCTTCGCTCCTACCGCGAACTGCCGCTTCGCATGGCCGAGTTCGGCGCCTGTCACCGCTATGAACCGTCTGGCGCGCTGCACGGCATCATGCGCGTGCGCGGCTTCACTCAGGACGACGCGCACATCTTCTGCACGGAAGACCAGATCGCAGCTGAGACCGTCCGCTTTGTCGCCATGCTCTCGGAAGTCTACAAAGATCTTGGCTTCGAACACTTCCGCATCAAGTTCGCGGATCGCCCCGAAGCCCGCGCCGGCTCGGACGAAACATGGGACAAGGCCGAGGCCGCCCTCAAAGAAGCCTGCAGGACCGCAGGCGTGGAGTATGAATACAACCCCGGAGAGGGCGCGTTTTACGGCCCGAAACTGGAGTTCGTGCTCCGTGATGCCATCGGTCGTGACTGGCAGTGCGGCACGTTGCAGGTGGACCTTGTCCTCCCCGAGCGACTGGATGCCAGCTACATCGGCGAGGACAGTGCCCGCCATCGCCCGGTTATGCTCCATCGCGCCATTCTGGGATCTTTCGAGCGCTTCATCGGCATCCTGATTGAGCAGCATGCCGGAAAATTTCCGCTCTGGCTCGCTCCGACCCAGGTCGTCGTCGCTTCCATCGTCACGGATGCAGAGCCTTACGCAAAGGACGTTGTTGCCCGGCTCCGTAAGGCTGGTCTCACCGTTGAAGCTGACACGCGCAACGAGAAGATCAATGCCAAGATTCGCGAGCACAGCCTTGCCCGCGTTCCGGTCATCCTCGTCGTTGGCCGTAAAGAGGCTGAAGCCGGTACTGTTGCGATGCGTCGCCTGGGAGGCGTCGATCAGCAGATTCTTCCAGTTGCTGAAGCTGTGTCTCTCCTGGCTGAAGAGGCGAAAGCACCGGATCTTAAGCGGAACTGATCTGTTTGAAGGAGTTGGGTGCGGGGCACGTCCCTGCATCCGCCAGGGTTCTCCCCCTGGAACCTGGTAAACCGTTTTATGATCAGCAAACCGGGGTGCTGGGGCCTGTGGTCCCTGCCGGGCTGAGCCCGGATTCTCTCATCCACAGGTCCGTCTTCACAGCCGCCGGTATAATTCGTACGGTGAAAAACTAAGATTTTTTCACAAACTCTGATTTCAGATTCATTGCACCGATGCCGTTGATTTTGCAGGCGATATTGTGTCCGTCACTGCCATCCACCAGACGGATATTTTTCACTTTGGTTCCGCTTTTGACGACCAGAGATGAGCCTTTAACTTTCAGGTCTTTGATGACTGTTACGGTGTCACCATCGCCGAGCGTATTACCGTTAGCATCCCGGATTACACCATCTCCGCCTGTCCCGGCTGCTTCGCTATTATCTGCTGCTGCTTGTGGATTAAATTCGTGGGCGCACTCGGGGCAAATCCACAGACTGCCGTCCTGATACACATGCTCACAGCCGCATTCGGGACACTTCAGTTCATTATTCATCATGACCTCATTTTCGACCGGCGGAACCTAAAGCACCAATGAACTGATTGGAAAGTCCGGTGGAAAACTTTAAAATCGCCACTATTTTCTCTGCTCCCCTTTCTTTTTCTCCACCATGTCGCATACCTCACAAATCTGATGTGAAGAGGAAGATGTCATGAGCAACGACGAAGACGAAGTGATCGTAGGTTACCTGATCCAGCGGGAATACGAAGAAGAGGAATTTGACTTCTGGGACCCGGAGAATGAGTGGCAGGATGATCCCAACGAAGCAAAGCTGTACGAGACTGAAGAAGAAGCTGAGCGGGACGCGAAAGCACTGCAGTCCGAAGATGCGTCCATGGAGATCTCGGTCGCCGTGGTGATCGAGGATGACGAGGAAGATGAGGATGAAGACGAGGAATAAGACCTGCAGGTCTTATTCCTCCGCACCGCACATTCTGGTACGCCGGGATGTGCGGCTCCCGGCTGACACTGACGCCGGATTATTTTATCAGGATCTGGCGTCATGTAGCCGCGGGGACAGGCAGGCTTTGAAAGCCGTTGTTACTGCGTAACTCCGAACTGAAATACGGTTGTGTAGTCAAATATCTCTCCCGGTTGCAGCGTTGTCGTCGGGAAATTCGGATGGTTTGGCGAGTCAGGGAAGTGTTCGGCTTCAAATGCAATGGCATCCGTCTGCCGATAGCTCCGGCCAGACGGCCCCGCGTAGGTTCCGTCCAGCGAATTGGACGTATAAACCTGTAGTCCTGGCTGTGACGTAAATACCGTCAGCGTTCGCCCTGTCGCAGGGTCTGTCAGATGAGCTGCCAGTCGTGGTGATTTGCCATATTCGCCGTTTATCACCCAGTTATGGTCGTAGCCGCGCGCATACATCATCTGCTGATCATTACTGCGCAGGCGTTCTCCGATCACATGCGGGGTCAGAAAGTCGAACGGCGTGTTTGCCACAGGTGTGATCTCGCCCGTCGGGATGGAGGTGCTGTCCGTTGGGGTATAATGGTCCGCGTTAATTGTCAGAACCTGGCGCTCGATGCTGCCTGAACCCTCTCCTCCGAGATTGAAATAGCTGTGATTTGTCAGGTTCAGAATTGTCGGCTTATCCGTTGTCGCGTGGTAATGGAGTGTCAGGCGGTCGGAATCGTCGAGAATGTAGTCGACATGCACCGTCAGCTTGCCGGGGAAGCCTTCCTCGCCGTCAGGGCTGACCAGCGTCAGTTCCGCACCTGAGGCATGTGAAAGCCCGTCAAGCCGTCGCACTTTCCAGAGTTTTTTGTCGAACCCGAGCAAGCCGCCGTGAAGCGAATTAGGGGGTGCTGTAATCGCGACATGATGCTCCACACCATTCAGAATATAGGTTCCTCCGGCGATCCGGTTCGCATAGCGGCCAATCAGTGCCCCGAAAAACAGTCCCCCTTTTGCGCTGTCGACCACATATCCTTTCAAGTCTGAAAAGCCGAGGACAATATCGGCCCTCGTTCCCTTCTTATCCGGTGTTTCGATGGCGGTAATGATGCCGCCATAAGAGGTGAAACGCACGGTAACGCCATGCGTATTACGGAGGGTGAAGATCTGAGCCTTGCCACTGTCCGGCAACATACCGAAAGTCGTGTTTTCAAAACGTGATGCTGCTTTCGAATGAGCGACCGGAATGACAGAACTAAAAAACAGGGCGCCAAGAATTCGCAGTGCATGACGTAGAGATGAACGGGAAAAATGCATGAGTCGACGATCCCCTGACACGGAACAGAACGCATGATGAAAAGAACTGTTCCGTTCAAATGACGAGCTTGTGTCCGATGAAATCGGAACTTTGCCTGGTCATACAGGAGAGAGGCTCCTCGGGGATGATTGTCACGCGATCCTTACGCGGAGAAGTTTATTCGAAATTCGGCCTGTGTATTTATTGCAGTATTAAGGTCTCGGGACTGTTAAAATGCCAGTCCTGTTTCAAAAATCCGGTTATGTGCGTTCGAATACTGCTTCGTTCTGCCCTGGCCTGCTATGCATCCGTTCCGCGCAGATGCGGAGAATAGCAGTTTCTTGCAGACCGATGCCTGTATCGGAATAATTTGCGGCAGAACAGGAACCTCTTGCCTGCTTCGGTTTTGTAGGAAGCGGAAAAGTTGTCGTTGACAAACGAAGTGCCCGTCCTCTCTTTTCCTGCGGACTGATAATGTTCTGAATGGGTTCTTTTCCAATGGCAACAAGAGCTGACAGGCCGGGAATCATCCTGGCCGCAACAGCCATCGTAACAGGGGTGCTCGGACTGATCCTGGCAGGCGGCGGTGCCTGGCTCGCGTCGCTGGGCGGATCTTTCTACTACGTGCTGTGTGGTCTCGCATTGCTCGTGACGGCGGGCCTTCTCTGGAAGCGGCGTGTCGAAGCCTGGTGGCTTTATGCCGGACTGGTTTTCGTGACGCTGATCTGGGCGGTCGCAGAGGCTGGTTTCGATTTCTGGACGCTTGCACCGCGTGGCGATGTTATTCTGCCGCTTGGTCTCTGGCTGCTCCTGCCTTTTGTCACGAAAGATATCGGGAGCAGGGCCGCCGCCGCTCGTCTGCCTCTGGCAGCCGGTATTGTTGTCGGGCTTGCCGTCTTTGGTTTCGCGCTGACGCAGGATCCGCAGGATCTGGCGGGCAATCTGCCTCAGGTCAGCGGACCGGTCACGCCTGGAGATGCAACGGAGGTCGCGAATGCTGACTGGGGGGCTTATGGCCGCACTCAGTTTGGTGATCGTTATTCGCCGCTCAGCCAGATCACGCCTGCGAACGTAAAGAACCTTAAAGTTGCCTGGGTATTTCGTACCCACGATCTCAAAGGGCCGGAGGATCCCGGTGAACTCACGGATGAAGTCACGCCGATCAAGATCCGGGACACGGTTTATCTGTGTTCACCACATCAGATTCTGTTCGCGCTGGATGCGGCAACCGGTAAACAGCGCTGGAAATTTGATCCGAAAATATCCTTTAACCCGACTTTTCAGCACATGACCTGTCGTGGCGTTTCCTATGCGGCGACGCCGGTTGATAGTGTGGCCGTCGGCAGTTCTGTGGAAGCTGCACCGGATGGCGCGCCGCCGGTAACGGATAATTGTTCTGAGCGGATATTTCTGCCGACCAATGATGGTCGTCTGTTTGCCATTGACGCCGGAAACGGCGAACGCTGCCGTGCTTTCGGGCAGGATGGTGTTGTCGATCTCACCGAAGGCATGCCGATGCGCGAGCCGGGTTTTTATGAGCCAACCTCGCCGCCGGTTGTCACCGGCAAGGTTGTGATCATCTCCGGTGCCGTGACGGATAACTACTCGACGCATGAGCCGTCCGGCGTGACCCGTGCTTATGATCTGCGTAACGGCCATCTTGTCTGGGCTTTTGATCCGGGCAACCCGAACCCGAACGAAATGCCGTCCGCAACGCATCAGTTTGCTGCGAACTCGCCCAATTCGTGGATCACATCGTCTTATGACAGCAAGCTGAACCTGATTTATATCCCGACCGGGGTTGCCACGCCGGATATCTGGGGCGGCCACCGCACGCCGGATCAGGAGCGCTATGCGTCGGGTATTCTCGCTCTGAACGCGGATACGGGTGAGAAAGTCTGGTTCTATCAGACTGTCCATCATGACCTCTGGGACATGGATATTCCCGCTCAGCCGAGCCTCGTGGATATCCATCATGCTGACGGTTCCGTGGTGCCTGCTCTTTATGCGCCAGCCAAGACAGGCAATATTTTTGTGCTTGATCGTCGCACCGGTCAGCTGATCGTGCCGGCACCCGAAACTGCTGTGCCACAGGGCGCGGCGCCAGGGGACCATGTTGCCGCGACACAGCCTTTTTCGGAGCTGACTTTCCGTCCGAAAAAGAATCTGACGGACGCGGATATGTGGGGCGCAACTATGGTCGACCAGATGATCTGTCGCATCATGTTCAAATCCATGCGTTACGACGGCCCGTTCACGCCGCCCTCGTTGCAGGGGACGCTGGTTTTTCCGGGTAATCTGGGCATGTTTGAATGGGGTGGTCTGGCTGTCGATCCGGTTCGTCAGGTGGCTTTTGCCAACCCGATCGCTATTCCATTTGTCTCGAAGCTGATTCCGCGTGGGCCGGCTAATCCGCCGCAGCCGGGACCGTCCGGTGGTCCGTCCGGTTCGGAAAGTGGCGTTCAGCCTCAGTATGGTACGCCATACGGCGTTGATCTGCATCCGTTCCTGTCGCCTTTCGGGGTGCCGTGTAAGCAGCCAGGCTGGGGCTATGTGGCCGGAATTGATCTGAAAACGAATAAGATTACCTGGATGCATCGCAATGGCACGACGCGCGACAGTTCGCCGCTGCCATTTGGCTTTAAGGTTGGCATTCCGTCGCTGGGTGGCCCGATCACCACTGCCGGTGGTGTGGCTTTTCTGACATCGACTGCTGATTACTATATCCGTGCCTATGACGTGACATCTGGCCGGCAGCTCTGGGAGGATCGCCTGCCGGCCGGTGGTCAGTCCACGCCGATGACGTATGAGGAAGGCGGTCGTCAGTATGTTCTGACGGTTGATGGTGGTCACGGGTCGTTCGGCACGAAGCTGGGTGATTATGTTGTCGCCTATGCGCTGCCGGATCAGAACGCGGCGCACTGAGTTTTCTGTCTGACCTGTCCGACACAGGGGCAGATCAGATTCTGAAAAAACCCCGGTCCGGATGGAAACATCTGAGCCGGGGTTTTTCTTTGGGCGCTGTTTCGTCGTTTGCTGGCATGGTGATTCGGAGAGCCTTTGTTGTGCCGGACTTTCCGGAGGATGAAGCCTGTCCCTTTGCGGAGATGCGACGGGTTTTTGTTTTGGGTGGGGTATTGGCGTATTTCGGGGACGGAGCGAGTGTGGGGCGGATTCCAGAAAGTTATGGACATTTCCGGTGCGAAGATGGAACGGATTTTTCGGGTGGGGACGGGAATGGCAAGGAGTTTTTGCTGGCGTGGGGATAAAATGAAACGGAGGACGGCCTGACTCCGGGATGTCTGAAAAGCCCGACACATTGATCCTTCGGGAAAATGACAGGCTGTTCGGGGGAGCCGGGCTTTGCCCTGGCACCCACCAAAGGTCAGCGACCTTTGGAAAAGCTCTGTTGTCGTTACGTGGTGGTCTGTGATTTTTTAAAGGGTTGGCAGAATCCGGGCTCTGCCCGGACCCGGAAGGGGTCGCGAACCCCTTCACCCCGATCTGTTGATAAAATAAGCAGGTTTTCAAAGGTCGCTGACCTTTGGCGGGTTCCGGGGCAAAGCTTCCTGGAAGGAGCCGGCACGTAACGACAACAGAGCTTTTGGAAAGTATTTTATTAAACAGGTTGGGGTGCAGGGGCCTGCGGTCCCTGCCGGGTTCGGGCAGAGCCCGGGGCGGTCAGTTTTTATGCGGGCTGGCATGAACCGAAGGATCTGGCGTGTGAGGCTGGCCGGACTCCGCCCTGGAGTCCGGAAAAGACTCTCTTTTGCAAACAGGCTTATTATAAAGGACTATTTTAAAAGCCTTTCAGTTGGTCACCCGTCACTGTGGGGCGGGTGTGGAGACGGTGGCGGTCGGAACCTGACTGAAGCTGTTGTTGCTGCGGTCTACATCGGGGATGACGCGGTCGGGGTCGAGGATGGCGGTGCGGATGGGCTGGTCGCCTGCGATCTGCAGGGTGACGTCGTTGCGGAGAAGCCATGTTTCTGTCGGGATGGTGATACGGGCGGAACTGCCGTCCATCCATGTGATCTGGAGAACGACCGGGAGTGGCAGCCAGCCTTTGCTGGCGACGCGGACGAGGGCGCCTTTGTGAGGGTCGTTGTCGACGTAAGTAACGTTGCTGACGGCGTAGTCGGGAGCCCAGTTGTTGAAATACCAGCCGCGCCAGAACCATGAGAGGTCTTCGCCGGCTTCGCTGTTCATCAGACGGAAGAAGTCGGATGGGGTGGGGTGGTGGAAGGCCCAGGTGGCGATGTAACGGCGGAAGGCGCGGTCGAAGCGGTCCGGGCCGAGGATCTGCTCGCGCAGCAGGGTCAGGCCGTAGGCGCCTTTGAAGTAGGTGATTGGGTGACGGTATTTTTCAGAGACGGTTTCCACGGGAGCCATAAGCACAGGGGCCTCGGGATCTTTCAGGAGTTTGATGATATCGTCAGCGGGTTTTCCGGTGTCCGGAGCGTATTCGGCATCACGCTTCGGGGCGAATTCGCCGTGGTTGAAGTGGTCTGAGGCATAGGCGTCGATGAAGGTGTTGAAGCCTTCGTCCATGAAGGCGTGGCGGCGCTCGTTCGAGCCGACGATCATTGGGAACCAGCCATGGCCGAGTTCGTGGGTTGTGATCCAGAACAGCATGGGATCGCGGTCGTCCATGCCGTCAAAAACGATGCCAGGATATTCCATTCCGGCGCCATGGCCTGCCGCGTTGATCGCATTGGGCCATGGGTAGGGGTACCATTTCCCGGAGAAATACTCGATGGCGTGTTTTACGTAGGACGTTGAGCGGTCCCAGCCGTGAGAACCGACGGCCTCGACCGGATAGACGGACATGGCGAGGCGCGGGGCGGCGGGTTTGTCAGGCGCCGGGGAGAGGGGAGGCAGATTGAGTTTTGCGGCATCCCACAGAAAGGCTGCCGATGCCATGAAGGCGACATCACGCGTGTTGTCCATGCGGAAATGCCAGGTCTTTGTGGCGGGGAGTTCCGGGCTGGTGACTTTCTCATCCTTGCTGACGACGGCGGTTGTTTTTGTGTCCTTTGCCGCTGGTTCGGGAGCGGGAGATGGCGCAGGCCGGGCAGGGGGAGGGGCTGTGGCGGCTTCGACGTCGGCCTGGGTGCGGATCATGACACGCTGGTCGCTTTTCGCAGCCTGGGCGAGGCGGTCCTGCTGGTCACGGGTCAGGACTTCGGTCGGGTTCAGGAGTGCGCCGGAGCCGGCCACGATGAAATTCGACGGTACTGTCACGCTGTAATCGATATCGCCGTAATCGAGATAGAATTCCTGGCCGAGATAGGGCGCGGTGTCCCATCCGCGAATGTCGTCATAGACATTCATGCGCGGGTAAAACTGGGCGATTTCGTAAATATCACCATTTTTACTGGGTGTAACGGCTGTGCGGCCACCCCATGGGCCGGGGACGACATAGTGCCAGACGATGCGCAGTTTCAGCTTGCCGCCTTTTGCGAGGGGATGAGGCAGGACGGTCTGCATGCGGGTGTCGGAAATCACGGGGAGAACAGGCGCGGGATGTCCGTCGTCATCGACGGAGACGCTTTCGATCACCATGCCGTCCGTGTGGTGAGTGTGACGTTCGGGAGAGGAGAAGTCAGCGCGCGAGCCTTCGCGGTAGATGTTCTGATCGAGTTGCAGCCAGAGGACGGCGAGGTCGTCCGGGCTGTTGTTTGTGTAGGTGATGATTTCGTTGCCGGAGACGGTTTTGTTCGTCTGGTCGATCGTGACTTTGATCTCATAATCCGCCCGGTTCTGCCAGGCGGAAGGGCCGCGCAGGCCGCTGCCGGAGCGGTAGCTGTTCACGGGGTCGGGGTAGGCGAGGGGCGCGAAAATCCGGGCGGCATCGGGCTGTGGCATTGTGATGCCGGGCTCATCGGCGCGGGCCGCGACCGGGATGCTGAGCAGGATGATGGAGCCACACAGCGCGGTTGCGGCCACAAGCGCGGTGAGCCCTGTGCGGCGCGGGCGGCGCGACACCGCAGGGAGCGAACGGGCACAAGAGGGGACAGGCTGGGGCTTCACGAGACTCACTCCGGACCAGGGCAACGCGGCCATGTTTATGGCTTTAAGGTGCTACCGGACTGACGGGTTCCGTCAAGTTGTGCCCTCATATTCTGTCAGAGGCTGTTTCAAAGGTCTCGTTCGCTGAGCGGGAGATTACCCCTGAGGGGTGCGACCGGTGTGTGTCTGAGCGCCGGGGCGGGGTAGTCGTGCGGGCCTGATCCCCGGATCGCGCCTTGCGGATCGTTGGCAGGGAGACTTCTGAAAGGCGCTGTCAGCGTTGCGTGTTGATCTGTGATTTTTCAAAGGGTTAGCAGAAGGCGTGGCTCTGCCCGGACCCGGAAGAGGTCGTCACGCGAAGGCGTGCTGCACACGATGCCCCCTTCACCCCGATCTGTTGATCGATAAGTCGGTTTGTAAAGGCTCTGTTATCATTCAGTCCGGCATCTTCCCAGGGCTTTGCCCTGGAACCCACCAAAGGTCGCAGACCTTTGGAAACCATTTTGTTATTATATCAATCGGGGCGTGGGGGCCGTCGTGCGCAGCACGCCTTCGCGTGACGGTCCCTGCCGGGTTCGGGCAGAGCCCGGATTCCGCCAGTTCTTTGAAAGAGTATCTTCTGCCTCCATCGTCATGCCTGTTTTGTTATGTCGGGCATGGATACTGAAGCTGATGAGGGTCTGTTATGGCGTGTTATACGGGCACTGCGGGATGGGGGATTGCCTCATCGCTCGCGGCATCGTTTCCGGGTGAGGGCACGCATCTTGCCCGCTATGCCAGGCGTCTGTCCTGCGCCGAGATTAACAGTTCCTTCTATCGTCCGCACAGGCAGGCGACTTATGAGCGGTGGGCGGCCAGCGTGCCGCCGGCATTCCGCTTTTCCGTCAAGATGCCGCGCGTCATCACTCATACGAAACGGATGGTGGACACGCGGGATGATGTCAGCCGCTTTCTCGATGAGATCAGCGGGCTGGGCGACAGGCTCGGGATGGTGCTGGTTCAGTTGCCGCCATCCCTTCGTTTCAGTGCGGTTGTGGCGGGCGCGTTCTTCGATGATCTCCGGCTACGGTTCGACGGGCGGATTGCCTGTGAGCCGCGGCATGGCGAATGGTTCTGTCAGGAGGCTGAGGCGCTGTTCGCGGGCCGGCATGTGGCGCGTGTCGCGGCTGATCCGGCGCCGATGCCTGCGGCGGCGGAGCCCGGTGGGTGGCGTGGCCTGACGTATCGCCGGCTGCATGGTTCACCGGAAATGTATGTTTCGGATTATTCGCCGGAAAAGCTGGCCCTGATTGCTGCGGATCTGCGTGATGATCCTGCGGAAGAACGCTGGTGCATATTCGATAATACGGCGCAGGGGCATGCGTTGCCGGATGCGCTTGTGGTGCTGGAGGCACTCAGTCAGGCCGGACGGTGAGAGCGGGCTTTGCCTGAAGCCTGCATTTTCAAAGGGCTGGAAGAAGCCCGGGCTCTGCCCGGACTCGGCAGGGACCGCAGGCCCCTGCACCCCGATTGATTCATAATAAAATGGTTTCCAAAGGTCTGTGACCTTTGGTGGGTTCCAGGGCAAAGCCCTGAGAAGATGCTGGCTCTGAATGACAACAAAGCCTTTGCCGGGTCCTGGGGCAGAGCCTGCTCTGTTTCATATCAAAGCGGTTTAATGGAGCGCTTGTACCAGAGGGGCTGGCCTTTGACCTGTGTGAGACTGGCAGGCGCAGGGCTGGCAGGGCTCTGCCCTGGAACCCGGCAAAGGCTCGCCTTTGCAAACCGTTTTATGATTAGCAAACCGGGGTACAGGGGGCATCGTGGGCAGCACGCCTTCGCGTGACGACCCCTGCCGGGTTCGGGCAGAGACCGGTCTCCGCTAACCCTTTGAAAAAACACATTTTGAATACTTAACGATAACAGAACCTTTCAGAATCGCGACGGAATGGCGGGCGGGGCTGTGGCGACGGACAATACTGAATATGGGCGAAATTCAGATATTGTCTTCCGGCAGTGGAACGAACACCATGGGTCATGATCCGTCATTCTCTGCTCGCGCTTTTCAGTTTCACCGTCGCGCACGGTGCTTTTGCCGCAACGGCTCCGGTCGTGTCCGATTCAGAGGTCACGAGCCGTCATTTTGAGGCCATCCGGGCTGATCCGGAACAGCTTCTGCCGTTTCTGCGGGCGTTTCCGAAAGGGAGCGATCTGCATAATCACCTGGTCGGGGCGGTTTATGCCGAGCATATGCTTGACTGGGCCGCACGCGACCAGCTTTGCGTGAATCCTGAGACCGGGGCGATCGGGCCGGCGCGGTGCACGCCGGGGATTCGTGGCACGCGGGAAGGTGTTCCGGCTCAGGCGATCATGGGTGATGCGGCTCTGTATGACCGTGAGATCGACGCGCTTTCGATGCGGGACTTTGTTCCGACGGCGACGGATCGCTCCGGGCATGACCATTTTTTCGGGACGTTCGATCGTTTTATGCCCGCGACCTTCATGCATAATGCCGACATGCTCGCCGATGCGCTCAATCAGGCGGGGTATGACCATGTGAAATATGTGGAACTGATGATCTCGCCGCAGCTCATGCCGGTGGCGGGTCTGGGCACTGCGACGCAGATTGCCGGTGTGGCTGATCTGGGTGCGGCGATTGACGGGTTTTCGTCCCGGGTCGCGCCGATGATCAGGGGTGCGCGTGACGAGACGGACACCATGGAACATGGGGCGCGGGCATTGATGAGATGCGGCACGCCGGACGCGACGCCGGGATGCGGCGTTTCGGTGCGGTATCTCTATCAGACGGTCCGCACGATGCCGCCGGGCATGGTGCTGGCGCAACTGACTTTCGCTTACGGACTGGTGCAGGCTGATCCGCGCTTTGTGGGCATCAACATCGTGGCGCCTGAGGATAATCCGGTGGCGATGCGCGACTACACGCTGCACATGCAGATGTTCAGGATGCTTTCGGCACGGGCGCCGGAGGTCAGGCTTTCGCTTCATGCCGGTGAACTGGCGGAGGGGCTGGTTGCGCCGGAGGGGATGCGGGATCACATCCGTCAGGCGGTTGAGATCGCGGGGGCGCGGCGCATTGGCCACGGCGTGGACATCATGCAGGAGCGCGATCCTTACGGGCTGATGGCGGAGATGGCGAAGCGCCGCGTCATGGTTGAAATCAACCTGACCAGCAATGACGAGATTCTGGGTGTAAAGGGAGCGGCGCATCCGCTGATGTCTTACCGGGCTCATGATGTGCCGGTTGCTCTGTCCACAGATGATGAAGGCGTGTCGCGCAGCAATCTCACCAGCGAATATATACGGGCGGCGCAGACTTATTCCCTCTCTTATGAGGATTTCCGGGATCTCTCGCGGAACGGGCTGGAATATGCCTTTGTGCCGGGGGACAGCGTGTGGTCATCCGTGCGGCCTTATCGCGTTGTGGCGGCCTGTTCGGGCGTGAGTGCGGGCATTGCGCCGCAGGATGGCGCCTGCCGGGATCTGATGGCGCACAGTGAGAAGGCGCGGCTGCAATGGGGGCTGGAGGGGGATTTTGCCCGTTTTGAGCATGCTGTTGCCACGGGTGCGGCGCCACGGGACTGAGTTTCTGTCTGTTTGCCTCAGGAGATATTTTACGATGCGTCTGGCTTTTTCGCTTCTCGCGACATTTGCGCTGAGTCTGTTCGTTCTGCCGCCCGCCTGGGCGGAGGAGGCGAAAATCCCGGTGCGGGTCGTTGTGGTGACGACGTTCGAGCTTGGGAAAGACAGCGGCGATGTGCCGGGTGAGTTTCAGAGCTGGGTTGAGAAGTTGCCGCTTGGCCGGGAGATTCCGGCGCCGGGGTCTGACCATGGGGTGATGCGCTACAATCCTGATCTTCAGGTGCTGGGGCTCGCGACGGGCGAGGGGCCGGAGCATATGGCGTCCGCCATGACGGGACTGGTGCTCGATCCGCGTTTTGATCTTCGCAGGGCGTATTTTGTTCTTGCCGGGATTGGCGGGATTGATCCGAACTTTGGTTCTGTCGGATCGGCGGTCTGGGCGCCGCGTGTCATCAATGGCGGTCTGGCTCATATGGTGGATGCGCGGGAAATTCCGAAGGACTGGCCGGATGGTTTTCTGCCGGTTCAGGGGGCGTCACCGGGGCTGAGTCCGGTTCCGGCTTTGCATTCGCAGTGGGGCGATATGGGCTATACGCTCAATCCGGGTCTGGTTGCCTGGGCTTACCGGCTCACACAGGATGTTCCGCTGCCGGACACGAAGGGGCTGCGGGCCAGCCGGGCGCGCTATCGCGGTTATCCGCAGGCTCAGCTTCCGCCGAAGGTGATGCTGGGCGACACGCTTTCCGCTGAGACATTCTGGGTTGGTGAGCGGATGAACCGCTGGGCCGAGCGCTGGGTGAAATACTGGACGGAAGGGAAGGGTGTTTTCGCCACCACGGCGGAGGAGGATGTTGGCTTCATGCAGGCTCTGTCGGCGCAGGCGCGCGCGGGGCGGGTGGATATGAACCGGGTTCTGATTCTGCGCACGGCGAGCAATTTTGATATGCCTCCGCCGGGTCAGAGCGCGGCTGATCTTCTGAAGGAGGAGTCTCAGGAATCCGGTTTTTCGGGGTTCATGCCGTCGCTGGACGCGGCGTATCGGGTTGGGAGCGTGGTGGTTCGGGAACTGGCGACGCGGTGGGACCGGTATGAGGAGACGGTTCCGGCGGCGCCGTGAGAGGGGCCTGAGCTGAGACCGGAGGCTTTATGGCCGGTGCGGGGACATGTAACGTTGTTTTCATAAGGCAATTTTATATAGCATGATGCATATACCGCGCTCTGCCTGAGCGATGAGGCGCGGGAAGCCGGAGAATTCACGCGTGCCGACCCCCCATATCGACGACCGCAGCCTGTCCGAGGTTTTTGCCACCATCAAAGTGCCGGGGGCGGATGCATCGTGGCTGCGCCGGTTTTTGGCATTTGTCGGGCCGGGGTATCTTGTGTCGGTCGGTTATATGGATCCGGGCAACTGGGCGACGGATCTGCAGGGCGGGGCGCGGTTCGGTTATACGCTGCTGAGTGTTGTTCTGCTGTCGAATCTGATGGCGATTCTGCTTCAGGCGTTGTCGGCGCGGCTGGGGATTGCGACCGGGCGGGATCTTGCGCAGGCCTGTCGGGAGCATTTTCCGCGCGGGATCAATCTCATGCTGTGGGTGGCCTGTGAGCTGGCGATTATTGCCTGTGATCTGGCGGAGGTGATTGGCACGGCTGTTGCGTTGCAGCTTCTGTTCGGGCTGCCATTACTGGCCGGGGCGCTGATTTCGGCGCTTGATGCTTTCATTGTGCTTCTGCTGATGGGGCGTGGTTTCCGGTATCTTGAGGCCTTTATTATCGGGCTTCTTTGCGTGATCGCTGTTTGTTTTATGGTGCAGCTGGCGATGGCGTCGCCGCCGGTTGCGGAGATCCTGCACGGGTTTATTCCGCGTACGCGGATCGTGACGGACAGTGCGATGCTCTACATCGCGATCGGGATTATCGGAGCGACGGTGATGCCGCATAATCTTTATCTGCACTCATCGATTGTGCAGACACGGGCTTATGAGCGCACGTCCGCGGGGCGGCGTGAGGCGATCCGGTTTGCCACGCTCGACAGCACGATTGCCCTGACGCTGGCGCTGTTCATCAATGCGGCCATTCTGATTGTCGCGGCGGCGGCGTTTCATAACAGCGGGCACAGTGATGTGGCGGACATTGCTGATGCGTATCATCTGCTGACGCCGATCCTCGGGGCGGGGATTGCCTCTACTCTGTTTGCGGTGGCGCTTCTGGCGGCAGGGACCAATTCGACGATTACCGGAACGCTGGCCGGGCAGATTGTGATGGAGGGGTTTCTTCGTCTGCGGATTCCGAACTGGGCCAGGCGGCTGCTGACGCGGAGTCTGGCGATTGTTCCGGTTGTGATTGCGACGATGTTTTACGGGGACCGGAGTGTCGATGAACTTTTGCTGTTCAGTCAGGTCATTCTGTCGATGCAGTTGCCGTTTGCGGTGATTCCACTGGTCTGGTTTGTGTCACGGCGGGATCTGATGGGGGAGTTTGTGATTTCGCGGACGATGGCGGGCGCGGCATGGGTCGTGGCGGGGGTGATTCTGGTGCTGAATTTTGAGCTGCTTTACAGCAGTCTGGCCGGGTGAACGTCATTACAGGTAATGCGTTAAAGCCGGGCAGGAGAGGCAGCACACGATGCCCCCGTCGCCCCGATCTGTTGATCGTAAAATGGTTTGCAAAGGCTCTGTTGTCGTTACATGTTGAAGCCTGCATTTTCAAAGGGCTGGAAGAAGCCCGGGCTCTGCCCGGACCCGGCAGGGACCGCAGGCCCCTGCACCCCGATTGATTAATAATAAATGGTTTGCAAAGGCGAGCCTTTGCCGGGGTTTGGGGCAGAGCCCCGCTTTATCTCACGTCGAAGCCCTTTAATTTATAACAGCCAGGGTTGAGGCTGACACATAGAAAGCAGAGTCCCTGGCTCCGCCCCGCATTCCGCCAAAGGTTGCAGACCTTTGGAAAGGTTCTGTCAGCGTTACGTGTTGATCTTTGATTTTTCAAAGGGTCAGCAAAAGTCCGGCTCTGCCCGAACCCGTGTCTTCATGCCGGCAGGACCCGCGCAATATCCGTCCGGGCCGCTCTTCACTGGTATAAAACGTGCTTATTTACCGTTTCCGGGCTGTCTGTGTTTGACTTGAGTGCAACAGCACGGTCATCATGGCTGCGAACCGGTCGCCCGCTCCCCACAGGCAGCGGGCGGTTTCCGTTTCGGCCCTGTTAATTTCAGACAAGAAGTAACTCTTTCGATGATTTCCGCCCTTATGCCGACCTACAACCGTGCTGATCTCGCTTTCGAGCGGGGCGAAGGCGCCTGGCTGTATACGACGGACGGGCGACGATTTCTCGACTTTGCAGCGGGCATTGCGACCTGCTCGCTGGGGCATGCCAACGCGCATCTGGTGAAGGCCATTTCGGAGCAGGCCGCGCGGGTAATGCATGTCTCCAACCTGTATCGGGTGCCTCAGGCGGAACGGCTGGCTGCGCGGCTGGTCGAAGCCACGTTCGCGGACAGTGTGTTCTTCTGCAATTCCGGCGCTGAGGCGAATGAGGGAATGGTGAAAGCCGTTCGTCGCGCCCAGGCGAAGACGGGCCATCCTGAACGGACACGGATCATCTGTTTCAATGGCGCGTTTCACGGGCGGACGCTCGGGATGCTGTCGGCGACGGGGAACCCGGCCTATCTCGACGGATTTGGTGAGCCGGCGCCGGGTTTCGATCATGTGCCGCTGAATAATATGAATGCGGTGCGGGCGGCGGTGACGCCTGAAACCGCTGGTGTGATGCTGGAACCGATCCAGGGTGAAAGCGGGATTAAAGCGGCGGATGTGCGGTTTCTGCAGGAACTGCGCACCATGTGCGACGAGTTCGGGCTGTTTCTGGCGTTTGATGAGGTGCAGACCGGGGTTGGCCGGACGGGCAGACTGTTCGCGCATGAATGGGCCGGGGTGACGCCGGATATCATGTCGACGGCCAAGGGGCTGGGTGGCGGTTTTCCGATCGGTGCCATTCTGTCGACGGAGGCGGTCGCGCGGCATCTGACGCCTGGTTCTCATGCCACGACGTTTGGCGGCAATCCTCTGGCCTGTGCGGCTGCGAATGCGGTGCTCGACGTGCTGCTGGCGCCGGGTTTTCTGGAGCAGGTGCGGGAGCGGGCGGCGTTGCTTGATACGCTGCTTGACGGGCTTGTGCGTGATTTTCCGGATGTGTTTTCCGAGCGGCGCGGGCTGGGACTGCTGATTGGTCTGCGTTGCGTTCCGAAAGCGGCGGACGTGCTGGCGGCAGCGAACCAGGCGGATCTGCTGGCTGTCACGGCGGGAGACAATGTGCTGCGGCTGGTGCCGCCGCTGGTGATTACGGAGTCTGATTGCCATGAGGCGGTGAAGCGGCTGACACAGGCGGCTGAGGCTGTTCGGGCCGTGTCTCCGGAAGCTGTCTCGTGAGTGCGGCGATAAAGAGCCCGGTTCAGGGAAAGCAGTCTGAGAGTGGTGCGGTGCGGCATTTTCTTGATATTCGTGATCTGGATGCGGTGACGCTGCGGCAGATTCTGGATGTCGGGGCCGGGATCAAAGGCATGCAGCGCGGTCGGGCCCGCCCTCTGCATCCGGCGAAACCGCTGGAAGGGCGCGCCCTTGGTATTCTGCTCTCCAGACCCTCGACACGGACGCGGGTGTCTTTTGAGGTTGGTGTTCGCCAGCTTGGCGGGGATGCGGTCGTTCTTTCGTCCAGTGATACTCAGATCGGGCGCGGTGAATCCATTCAGGACACGGCGCGGGTGCTGTCCCGTTTTGTCGATGCCATCGTGCTGCGCACGGGGCGCACCGCCTCGCTGCGGGATCTGGCGCGGTGGAGCAGTGTTCCGGTTATCAACGGTCTGACGCCTCAGTCTCATCCGGTGCAGATTCTGGCTGATATCATGACGTTTGAGGAGCATCGTGGGCCGATCAGGGGCCGGACGCTGGCCTGGGTCGGGGATGGCAACAACGTTGCGTCGTCGCTGATCGAGGCGGCGGCGCGGTTTGATTTTACGCTGCGTCTGGCCACGCCGCCGCAACTGCCTCCGAATAAGGAGGTTGTTGCGTGGGCGCGGGCCAATGGCGCGAAACTGCTTCTGACGCATGATCCGCGTGAGGCGGTCGCGGGCGCGGACTGTATTCTGACTGACACGTGGGTCAGCATGTCGGATGAGGCGGCGGCTGAGCGGATTATTCTTCTGGAGCCGTATCGTGTTGACCGGGCGCTGATGGCATGTGCGGCGAGAGACGCCCTGTTTATGCATTGTCTGCCTGCGCATATTGGTGAGGAAGTGACGGAAGAGGTGTTTGAAGGGCCTCAGTCCGTGGTGTTTGACGAGGCGGAGAACCGCCTTCACGCGCAGAAAGGCCTGCTGGTCTGGGCTCTGGGCGGGGAAGACTGGACCCGGTTCGGGAAGGAGCCAGAATGACCGAGGCGACAAAAAATAATGAGGCGCCGGTGCGGATCGTCGGAACCGGGCCGGAAGATGGTCCTGCGCTGCCGGGCACGACCGAGGACACGCCCGCTGCGCCGGGCTGGCTTGAGCCGGAAGTGGATGTTGCGTTTGCGTTGCTGGGCCTGACCGGAGCGGGGGTGGAACGTGCCCGTGATTCCTACATCGATTGTCTGGCCTGTGTTCCGCGGACGATGGATCTCGATGTCGGGCATGATGCGTGCAGGCTTGGGTTGCTGCGGGCGCTGAAGGCGGAGTTCACACTCGGTGACGATGTCTGGCGGGCTTTCGAGCAGAAGCTTGAGGCGATCGAGAGCGATCTGACTTCGGATTTGTAAACCGGACACACTGTCTCCATATCAGTCGGAATGCCGGTCCGGGGACTGGCGTGCCGTTTTCGTGCGGCGCGTCGTTCTGTGTCCGGCTCAGACAGATTCAGGAGGTCCGGGTGCGGTTGCCATGTGCGTGGCGGCATGCCGGACAGGAGAATGACTATGGTGGTGACCCCGGCTTTTCTTGATCGCGGTCGTCCTGATGTTCCCGATCTGGTGGTGCCGGCTGGTGTCACGCCTTTTCATCTGGCGGGGCGGCCCGTTCGGGGCCGGCTCGTGCGGCTGGGGCGCCTGGCTGAGGCGCTGCTGTCCCGTCATGACAATCCGCCGGCTGTGTCGGCGCTTGGTGGCAAGGCGCTGGCTCTTGTGGCGGCGCTCTCAACGGCGCTGAAGTTTCAGGGCTCGTTTTCGCTTCAGATCAAGGGTGACGGACCGCTGGGTCTGCTGCTGGCTGACTGCACGGATACCGGGAGCCTGCGATTTTATGCGCGCGGGGACGCGGAAGCGCTTGATACGCTTCTGGCGGATCATCCTGAGCCGACGGACCGGGAGCTGACGGGGGCGGGTTACCTTGCGCTGACGGTGGATCAGGGGCCTGACATGGACAGGCATCAGGGAATTGTTGAGATTTCCGGGGATACTCTGGCTGCGATGGCGACGCATTATTTCGAGACGAGCGAGCAGCATGCCTGCCGGATCATGCTGGCGGCGCGGCAGACGCCGGAGGGATGGCGTGCCGGAGCGCTGATTCTGGAGCGCATTGCGGCAACTGGCGGAACGGTTGACGGGGTTGTGAACGGTGACGTTGGCGAGGCGCTGGATGAGCTGGGCGAGGATGCCTGGGATACGGCGGTTGTTCTTGCGCGGACGCTGACGGACGACGAGCTGCTCGACGATGCTTTGCCGCCTGAGATGGTGCTGCACCGGTTATTTCATGAAGAGGACCTGAAAATCGGTCAGTCACGGGCGCTTGCTTATGGCTGCCGGTGCTCCAGGGCAAAACTGACGGATGTTCTGGAGCGTTTTCCGGAAGATGATCTCGACCATATGGCCGAGGACGGTCAGATCACGATGAAATGCGAGTTCTGCAATATCGACTTCCGTTTTGCGCGCGGTGAGGTCGGCAGGCATCTGGCCTGAGTGTGATATGACCGGAGACGTTGCAATGTCTGCCGGCGCGCATGGCGGTGTAAGACGGGAGTCGGGGCGATAAACACGGTTGTCTCACAGGCGCCGGTGCCTGCACCCAGGCCGGCGCCATCCGATGCGGAGGCGTTTGTCATCCGGGTCGGAAACAATGCATTCCCGCTTCGCATTCGTGGTCAGCCGATTCAAAGGCTTTATCCGGGCTGGCATATCTATGCGCTGAATGTGACGCTTCTGCCTATGGCTGTTGCGCTGCTGCGCGATGAGGGCGGAGCGGAAGCATACTGGCTTTTTGACGGCGAACTGAATTACCGCGCGAGCACGTTTGGTGATCTGGATGAGGAAGAGCGAAGCGCGGTGGTCGGCGCCATTGCGCCTTTCTTCCGGTCTCTGGCAGGGAACTCGCTGGGGGCGATGAAGCAGGTTCCGACTGAGCGCGCTGAAGCGGTCAGAAATCTCAGCCCGGTGTTGCGGGATGAGCTTCTGGCAGCCTGGCTTGAGCAGTTTCCGCAGCCTCGCTGTGTCGCGCGGAAAGCTTTGCCGCAGGGCAGCCTGTCTTTTGCGCCGGATGCCCTGCCTCTGGCATCCACGTCGCTGGCTCCGCTTCTGTCCGCCGCTGACGGCCTTTCGGAAGAGCCTTTCCCGCTCGTGCTCTCGCCTTACGGTCAGTCCGTTCTGCGCGGGCATCATGTTCTCCGGGACGACGATCTCGTTCTGACGCGGTTCGTGGAACCGGCGATGAAGACCGTGTTTTATCTGGGGATGGGGAAAGTTCCCGGGGAAAACACGCCCTGGGAGCCGGTGCTTTACAGCCCCCGGTCGGATCTGATTATGACCGATCTGCCAGCCGCCTGGGCGTCACAGATTCCGGCGCGGCTTTTGTCCTGGTTTATGGCTGATCCGGCGCATGTGTCCGCGGCACCGGATGAAGTGGTGATGGATCCGGGTGGTTCGGGGCGCTTTATGCCTGGCAGGGCCTCTTCTCTGCCGGTTACGCCGCCGGCTCTGCCAGGAAACTGGCCTGGTAATACAGCCGTTCCGCATGGTGCCGGAGTGGGTGAACTCAGCACCACAAGCCTCTCAGAGGCGCAGATTGCCGATGCTTTCCGGTCTGTTTCGGCCAGTGGCGCCGGGCATGACGGGGATGACGTGCGGAAACCGGCATCCGGGCCTGACGGGACATGAGCGGACGGGCTGTTCTCTGTTTCGCGGTTGTAATGGCTGCCGGGGCTGAAACGGCTCATGACAGAGTCGTTCATGCTGTGGCATCAGACGTCACGCAGCTTGCTGGCAGGATTTGCTGTTAGCCGCGATGGAGGACGTGAGATGAGGCGTGTTTGCAACCGGTTTCTGACTTTCAGGCGGGTCTCGCGGGCAGGGATGCTGGCGACGGTGATTGCGACTGCGAGTGTGCTGTCAGCATGTTCCTCGGACGATACGATGACCTCGTTTCCGCCTTATCAGTATAGTTACCTGTCGAAGCTTCAGCTTAATGTGGCATCGGTGCAGGTGCTGGATCATGCGATTCCCGGCAGTGTTCCGGGTGATGAGTCCGGTCAGGCGCCGATTCCGCCTGATCAGGCGCTGGTGCAGATGGCTCAGGATCGCCTCGTGGCGGCCGGGCAGAGTGGTGCGGCGATCTTCACCATTGACCGGGCCTCGATCCTGCATCAGCCGGGGGGCACGCTGTCAGGTCAGATGGACGCGCATCTCGACATTAATTCCCCGACCGGACAGCAGCTTGGTGTGGCGGAAGCGCATGTGACGCGTGAGTTTAAGCCGGATGTGAGTAAGGGCGATGCGGACAGCCGGGCCAATCTTTATGCGATGACCAGTCAGATGATGCAGGATATGAATGTGGAACTTGAGTTCCAGATCAGGCACAATCTGAAGGACTGGCTGGTGGATGCGGGCGGGATGCCGGCAGTGGGGGCTATTCAGACACAGTCTCTGGATGGTTCAGGGTCTTCGGGCGTCCAGGGTGTTGCAGGTGATACGGCGCATGGAGTCACTGCTGCCGGGACGGGAGGAGAGACGGCCGCCACGACGACACCTGCTTCTGCTCCGGCATCGGTTTCGGCTCAGGCGGTCAATCCGGCTGAGCCTGATGCGGTATTTCCGGACGGTGGCCCTTCAGCGGCATCGGATGATACGTCTTCGTCAGGGACCGGCACGACTCAGAAGCGGTCGCCGACTGCGGGTTATCTGAAGCTGCCGTCCGGCCAGACGAAAACCACAGCGACGCCTTCGACGGGATCGAATTCATCCGGATACTGAGAGCTGCTCCGGTTCCGGTGGCCGGGTTGCTGAACAGTTCAGGCTGTTCTTCGGTCTGATCTGATGATCTGAGCAAAACGCGCTCCGCTGCCATCGGTGGCGGGCGCTCGCGCAGGTGCGGTCTGCTTCGTGCTTCCGGCGAGTCCTGCTGGTTGTTCGTGGTGCAGCAGACCCAGCAGGAGGCGCGTTCTGTGGCGCTCTGTCTCGCTGGAAAAACTGTAATGCATTGAGCGGGAGTCCCGCTTTGCGGTGATGATTCCGGCGCGGCGAAGGGCGCCGAGCTGCTGACTGAGTGTGGGCTGACCGATGCCGGAGCGGGTCTCAATGTCACTGACGGCGAGTGTGCCTTCGAGCAGCAGGTCGAGGATCACCAGGCGCTGAGGCTGGGCGAGCAGGCGGAGGCGTTCGGTAAGCTGCCGGGCGTCGTCAGGCGTGAGCGGGTTCATGCCGGGGTGCAGCGGGCATATTGCAGAAACCATGCCAGGCCGGTTGCTGTGACGGCGTCTTCCGTGAGTTCAGCCGGGACGACGATATCATCTCCTGGCAGCCATCCTTCCGGCGTCAGAACACCATCGCGATCGACCTGTTGCAGGGCCTGGATGAGTCGCAGCAATTCGCTGACAGACCTTCCGACGGAAGCCGGATACCATGTCATGGCCCGGATGATGCCTTCGGGATCGATCGCGTAGACGCCGCGGATGGTGGCGCTGCTTTCGGCGGAGGCATCCAGCATGCCATAGGCGCGGGCGATGGCCATTGACGGATCTTCCACCACCGGAAAAGGTACTCTCACGCCGAAGCTGGTGTGGATGGCTTCCAGCCAGGCCAGGTGGGAGGGGAGGCTGTCGATCGAAAGGCCGACCAGACGGCAGTTCAGTGAGACGAACTGGTCATTGGCTTTTGCGAGCGCGATGAATTCGCTGGTGCAGACGGGGGTGAAATCAGCGGGGTGGGAGAACAGCAGAACCCACTGGCCGCGCAGATCGCTCAGTGTGAGCGGCCCTCTGGTGGTGCGGGCGGAGAAGTCCGGGGCTGCATCACCGATGCGCGGTGTGGCGGATTCCTGCGGGACCGGGAGGGGGGCGGGCGACGGGCCGGTCATGATCATCCTTTGCGGACGCGTATGGTCCTTGCCGGGTAATGTTTCTTAATTAAGTAAACCAGCAAAGTGTTGTTCTGCAAGCCGTAAAGGTCGGGCTTCCGCGCCACAGGTATCCGGCCGGGAGATCGGGCTGCAAACGGGCTCTGCCGGCGTCCGGAAGGGGGCACGGACCCCCTTCACACCAATTTCGGATGTCTTATTCCCACTCGATCGTTCCGGGTGGTTTTGACGTGATGTCATACGTCACCCGGTTGATGCCGCGGACTTCGTTGACGATACGGCCGGCGACGCGGGTGAGGAAGCCTGTGTCGAACGGGTAGACATCGGCGGTCATGCCATCCGTGCTGGTGACGGCGCGGAGGGCGCAGGCCTGATCGTAGGTCCGGCCGTCGCCCATGACGCCGACGGTGCGGACCGGCAGCAGGACGGCGAAGGCCTGCCAGATTGCGTCGTAGAGTCCTGCGTTGCGGATTTCTTCGAGATAGATGGCGTCGGCCTTGCGCAGCAGGTCGAGCTTCTCACGGGTGACGGCGGCGCTCGGGATACGGATGGCAAGACCGGGGCCGGGGAACGGGTGGCGACCGACGATGCTTTCAGGGAGGTCGAGTTCGCGACCGAGGTCACGGACTTCGTCTTTGAACAGCTCGCGGAGGGGCTCCACCAGCTTCATGTTCATGCGGTCGGGCAGGCCGCCGACATTGTGGTGGGATTTGATGGTGACGGACGGGCCGCCGGTGAAGCTGACGCTTTCGATGACGTCCGGATAGAGCGTGCCCTGGGCGAGGAAGTCCGCGCCACCGATTTTGGCGGCTTCTTCCTCGAAGACCTCGATGAACAGGCGACCGATGATTTTGCGCTTCTGTTCGGGATCGACGATGCCGTCCAGTTCGGAGAGGAAGAGTTCGGACGCGTCGCGGTGAATGAGTTTGATGTTGAAGCGGCCACGGAAGGTGCTGACGACCTCTTCGGCCTCGCCGGCGCGGAGCATGCCGTGATCGACGAAGATGCAGGTGAGCTGGTTGCCGATGGCTTCGTGGATCAGCACGGCGGCGACGGAGGAATCCACACCGCCGGAGAGGCCGCAGATGACCTTTTTCTGACCGACCTGCTGACGGATCTTGTCGATTTCGACGTCACGGAACCGGGCCATGGTCCAGGTTCCGGTGCAGCCGGCGACGTTATGGGTGAAGTTGCGCAGAAGGGCGGCGCCGTGTGGTGTGTGGACGACCTCGGGGTGAAATTGCACGCCATAAAGGCGGCGGCCTTCGTCGGCGATGACGGCGAAGGGAGCGCCTTCGGAGGTGGCGACGGCGCGGAAACCGGGTGGGAGTTGTGTGACGCGGTCGCCGTGGCTCATCCAGACCTGTTCGCGGGCGCCACGGGCCCAGGCGCCACGGAACAGGGCGCAGTCTTCGGTGACATCGACGAACGCGCGACCGAATTCCCGGTGATCGGAGCCTTCGACCTTGCCGCCGAGCTGGTTGCACATGGCCTGTTCGCCGTAACAGATGCCGAGCACGGGGATATTCAGTGCGAAGATCACATCGGGGATGCGGGGTGCGCCTTCATCGTGGACGCTGGCGGGGCCCCCGGAGAGGATGATGCCGCGTGGCGCGAAGGTGCGGATGCGTTCCGGGTCTGCCGTAAAGGGCCAGATTTCGCAGTAGACGCCGCTTTCGCGCACGCGGCGGGCAATGAGCTGCGTGACCTGGGAGCCGAAATCGAGAATGAGAATCCGGTCGGCGTGCAGGCTGGAATCGAGCGCTTCGGTTGTGGTGGCGGTGTCCTGGTCCTGACCGGACATGAGACGGGCTCCTTCGGGCGGGGCGCGCCTGACCGTGGCGGCGGGGCATCGGGTCGGCGGGCAACATTGCGGCATTGACCTGACGGGGTATAGGACGGCTGGAGCCCATCGTCACCCGTTTCCCTGCGTGTGGTCGGGACGGGCGGTCCCGATGTTTGTTTCTTCCGGAGGTCATGTCGATGCTTCGTCGCTTCTTCCCGATCTTTTCCCGGTTCTGCGCCATTCGTTCGTATGGGCCTGCTCTGGTGGCTGCGGTGGTGCTTGCCGCGGGGATGGTCGCCGGCACGCCTGAGGCGTGGGCGGCCGGTGATGCTCAGAGCGATCCTTACGGGTTATGGGCCGGCAGGCTGGTGACGGACCAGGGCAGTTGCCCGGACCAGCAGGATTCTGTCCTTCAGATTGATCCGGACCGGCTGGCGTTTACGCCCGGGACGGGGGTGCTGACATTGCGCGGGCGTCCGGACAAGGATCACAAGCGGTTTCATGCGCAGCTGATGATGACGGACATGAACCATCATCCGTTGCCGATGGTGTTTGAGGGGCATCCGGACGGGCAGACGATCACGGGCGAATTCGGGACGCCGTCCTGCAGGGCGCATGTGGTGCTGAAGCGGCCTGAGGGGCATGCCCTGGATAATTTCTTCGGGCGTTAAGGGGGCGGGCTCTGCCCGCACCCGGCCGGGACCGTCACGCGAAGGCGTGCTGCGCACGACGGCCCCTGCACCCCGATCTGTTTCATAAAATGGTTTCCAAAGGTGGCGACCTTTGGCGGGTTTCAGGGCAAAGCCCTGAGAAAGCGCCAGTACTTAACGATAACAGAGCCTTTGCCAGGCCCGGGCAGCGCGCAGAATCTTCACTCTCTGTCGGCCGGCGGCATCAGCCCGTGTTTTTGCAGATAGGCAGTTGAGAAAGAGCAGTGCGACATGAGAGTCAGTTGCTCGTCGCGGGCCACCTCGATGGCATGCCGGACGAGGGCAGTTCCGATGCCCTGGCCGCTGAGGGCTGAGGGGACGTCTGTATGGAGGATGTCGAGCGTTCTGTTGCCGCGGTCATAGTCGAGCCAGGCGATGCGGCGATCAATATGGATCTCGAAACGCTTTGCCGCCTTGTTGTCTGTGATCTGCATGGGGCACGATCTTCTGTTTGTCGTGAAGTCGGCGGGATGCCGGGCTGATATAACGCGGGACCGGGAGAAAAGATCAGACACGCATCCGGATCGGGCTGAGCGGAACACCGGCGGGGAAGCTGATCGCTGCATTGATCCGGACGAGGCAGCGAAAGATGATGGGTGAATCCGGGGGGAATATGCCGGAGCAGGCTTTCTCGTATCCTGAAAGAAGCAGGTTAACCTGCCAGACTGGTCGCGGAATGGAAATCCGTGTCGGAAACGAAAGGAACCGGGGGTGTCGGTCCGGGGATGGCAGGCTATGTTGCGGGATATGAGCCGGGTTCCGGTTCCGGGCGTCAGGCTTTGGGTCTGCGCTTTAAGTTTTGTTTTTCGAGTATTTTCAGCCCTTTGGATGATGTCATCTGAACGGGCTATGTTCTGACGCGAGCGTTCATGAGACCATCTTACCGTTTTGATCCGCCTCCGAATTTTCCGAAGCCGCCGAAAGCGCGGGCGACAAAATTTGTCGTTCTGGCGGGGCTGGTGGTGGTTTATGTTGGTGGGTACTGGGCGGTCAGCCGCTGGCCGGCGCGGAAGCTGCCACCTCAGATCGTGATGATTCCGGTGGATGTCGTAAAGTGGCGGCAGCGCGTGCCGGCGCCACCCCCATTGCGGCCGGCGATGACGGTGCCGGAGACTGTGGTGATTGCACCGCCGCGTCTGGTGATTCGTGGACGGCGCTAAGAGGCTGTTTCAAAAGCTCCTCTGCCGGCGATCCGACGTGCGTTTTCTGCGCTCCGATGCTCACGGTCCGCACGGTTGTTCCGCTTCTGTGCTCAAAAATACACGCGGGTCACGCCCATCAGGGGCGCTCTTGCCCGGCGATGAGGCTTTTGAAACAGCTTCTAATACCAGAGAGTCTGACCTGGCCGGTGCAGGACTGGGAGATGCAGGATTGGCAGGGCTCTGCCCTGGAACCCGGCAAAGGCTCTGTTATCATTAAGTGCTGGCTTCTTCCCAGGGCTTTGCCCTGGAACCCACCAAAGGTCACAGACCTTTGGAAACCATTTTATTATTAAGCAATCGGGGTGCAGGGGCGTGCGGTCCCTGCCGGGTTCGGGCAGAGCCCGGATTCTGCTAACCCTTTGAAAAATCAAAGATCAACACGCCACGACAACAGAGCCTTTCCAAAGGTCTGTGACCTTTGGTGGGGGGCAGGGCAAAGCGCTGAGACGGTGCCAGTCCGTAACGCGAACAGAGCCCGGAATCCGCGATTATGTACGATTGAGCCCAAGTTGTGCCCGCAGAGCCGTAGCCGTCGTGACTGCTTCGAAACCGGGGTTTCCTGGCTGAAAGAGCTTTGCCGTGGCGAGATCGCCGGTGATGACAGGTTCGAACCCGGCTTCACGCGTGAGGGTGGAGATTGTGGCCAGAGCGGACTGATCGTCACTGGCCAGAGGGATGGCGATGGGGGGTGTTTCTCGTGCTTCGGCGCGCAGGGCGGTCATGGCGATGGAGTTGAAGCCCCGGACCAGCCGGGCCTGGGGGAAATAACGCGCGGTGACGGGGCCTGCACCGTCGCGGGTGGCTTCGATGGCGAGGCTTCCGTCACGCCAGGGGTAGGGGTTGGTGGTGTCGAGCAGGATTTTTTCGGCGACGGTGGCGCCAAGGTCTTTTGCGACGGAGGGCAGGGCGCCGTAAGGGACGGCGAGGACGATGATATCGGCGAATGTGGCGGCTTGTTGCGGTGTGCCGGCGCTGGCATTGGCGCCAAGGATGGCAGCGGCGCTCTGCGCTTCCGTGAGGTTACGTGCTGAGAGCATGACCGGGTGCCCGCTTCTGACCCAGAATCCGGCCAGTGTGGTGCCGACCTGGCCTGAGCCGATGAAGCCGATTTTCAGGTGTGAGGTCTGGCTTTCGGCAGCGCGCGCCAGGCGGGAGAAGATCGGGGCTGTGACGAGCAGAGAGGAGGCGATGAGAATCTGTCTGCGGGTCGGGACTATGGGCATTTAGCTGTATCTCCAGAGGGCGGTGAGGGGGCCGTCCGGGCCGGAGACGGGATCGCTTTCGGGGAAAGGAAGACGGTCCATCCGGGCGACGGCATCGGCGGGGAGGGCTTCGCGCTGAAGGTCGAAATCCTGATCGGGCGGGTAGGCGCCGACGACAAGGAAATCTTCGTCGGATTTTTCATTTTTATGACCGGTGCCGGCGGGAAGGACGAGGAGATCGCCGGCTTCGACGTTCACTTCTTTGCCACCGGGGCCTCCGATGGTGAGCGTGGCCGAGCCTCTGGCGATTCCGAGGACTTCGTGTGCGGTGCTGTGGAAATGGTGGAAGGTGTAGACGCCCCAGCGCCAGCGCGGGGTCCAGCCGTTCTGAGTCAGCAGATCCTCGAAAGCTGCTGCCGGATCTGTGACGTTCGGGTCGATGACGCCCTTGTAGTGCAGGACCGGCAGGCGTGGATTGTTTGGTACCCAGTCGTGCGGCTGGAGCCTGAAAGCGTTAGGGGTGATGTGAGCACGGGGTGCGGATGCCATGGCTTTGCCTCCGGTGAATGACAGTCCCAGTGTGGCGAGCAACGCCATAAAGGTGCGGCGATCGGCTGACGGCGCATCGTCTGGATGGTCTGGCGGCATTGTGCGACTCTTTCACGGGGGGACAGTGTTCCGGTCCGTGGGGATGACGTGGGCGTCGAATGTACACAACGGGCGCGGCGATGGTTCGATGCTCACGGGTTGTTGTTCGCCGGACAAGGCGGGATTGCGTCTGTCCTGGCGATGTGTCGGGTGCAACGTCTGCGGCCTGCGGGCGTATTAAAGTCTTACGTGGTATTTATGTCTGACTTTGTCTCAGTAAGCCCGGCCACGGGTGGAGACGCTTTATCAGGAGATCAGGAACAGTGACGATTCCGGAGATCACACTTAGCGACGGTACGACCTTTCCGGCCATTACGTTTGGTACGTATAAGCTGAATGGCGCTGCCGGCGTTAAAAGCATAAAGAGCGCGATTGAAGTGGGTTATGACGCTCTCGACAGTGCCTTCAACTATGAGAATGAGGGCGCGGTGGGGCGTGCGGTTCGTGAGAGCGGTCGTTCCCGGGAGGCGTTGCGGATCGCCTCCAAGCTGCCAGGGCGGCATCATGCTTACGACGAAGCGCTCGCGACTATTGAGGAATCTCTTTATCGGGCGCAGCTCGATTATTACGATCTGTATTATATCCACTGGCCCAATCCGAAAGAGAACCGGTATGTCGAGGCGTGGACGGCGCTGATCGAGGCGCAGAAGCGCGGTTATATCCGGTCGATCGCGGTGTGTAATTTTCTACCGGAGCATCTGGAGCGCCTGAAGAGCGAAACGGGTGTTCTGCCGACGATCAATCAGATTGAACTGCATCCGTATTTTCCGCAGGACGCAATGCGGAAGTGGAATAAAGAGCATGGTATCGTCACGCAATCCTGGAGTCCGCTGGGTCGGGCGAATGATCTGCTGACGAACCCTGTTCCGGAGAAAATTGCGAAGCGGCTTGGGAAGGAAGTCGGTCAGGTCATTCTGCGGTGGCATCATCAGCTTGGTTGTGTACCAATTCCGAAATCGTCTCATCGTGAGAGGCAGATTGAGAATATGTCGATTTTCGACTTTTCTCTGACGGATGAGGATATGGCGGCGATGGCGACGCTGGCGCGGCCGGATGGGCGGACGAAGAATCAGGACCCGGCGGTCTACGAGGAGTTCTGACCGTTTTTGAAAGAGTCTGTGTTTTTCGTGTGTTGTCAGGAGACCGGGTGCTGGCCTGAGGTCCTGCAGGGGCCGGGGCTTTGCTCCCGGGAGGCAGGAGCTTGTTGCTTCTGCCGGACCCGGGTGTGTAGCGCGGTTATTGTTTATTTGTTTGCGGAAGAACAGGCGGCCTGCAGGCCATCATCTCCTGATGCGGCACACTGGAGGATCAGCTTGTCGAGCAAAAGTCCGTTTTTTGCACGTTTTGCATTGGTGATACGGTCTGTCAGCAAAGAGCGATCGTCGAATGCTTCCTGCTCTGTTGCCATATAGGTTTCCGCCTCGTCCGTTTTCCCTGCTTTGGAGAGCTTTTCTCCCCACATACGGGCAATGGGCAACGTGACGTCATCACGATGAGCCGCTTCGTCCAGAAGCTGCCCGCTCTGCTTCTGCTGCCCGAGATGTGTATCCGTGACCGCTGTCAGATAGATCCAGTCCTGACTGGAATTCAGAGGCGCGCCTACTCTGGCAAGCGTCTTATGGGCCTCTCCCCAGTTTTGTACGGCGATTTCTTCTGTCGCGGTCTGGAGTAACCGGCTTTGTTTCAGGAAGGTCATGACAGGTTTGCTGTTCACCCATGCGAGAAAGGGTTTGTTTTTCAGCATGACCACGTCGCGGTCACTATACTCCCGGTTAATGTAACGGGAACTGGCGGCTTCCCGGTCTGCTGCGTGAGGGTGCTCCTGAGTGACGGTGTTGAGTTCGTTGATGACGGAGGCATCAAGCGCGTCACCACGTTTTGATGTCATGGTAAAATTATCGACGTGGAAGGATGTTTGTCCGTTTGCGACGGAGGCGGTTCTGCGCGCGGTATCGCGGGCGTCTTCAGCTTCCATTGCCTTGAAAACGGACAGGGCGGTATCAACAGAATAACCGGCTTTGCTCATCAGATCGACTGCAAGAGTGTCGGCTTCCTCTTCCTGTCCGCGCGTCCATGATGGAAATAACGCGGTATCGACAAGGATTTTTGTGCCCATGCTGGACAGGGCTGCCTGGGCGCCACTTACGGTTGCTCCCGCGAATTTTCCGCCAATCAGAGAGCCCCATTTCATGGCGTTGGACGCTACGTTCTTGATTTCCTTATTTTGCCTGTTGGCGACTGTGTGTCCCAGAAGGATGTGAGACAGTTCGTGGCCGAGAATAAAGGCCATGGTGTCTTCAGACTGTACTTCGGGGTGATCGTGAAAATAGCTTATGAGGCCGGCATTCAGGAAGATAGCGCCGTGGGCGGAGACATCCGAAGTGAAGTCTTCGACCGGAACGAGGTAGACCTGAGCATTCGGGCGAGGGCCCGGCCACTGAGCCAGAAGAGCATCGACGATCTGCTGAGGATAGGCCGTGAGCTGCGGGTCAATCACGACGCCGGTCGGGTGCGTGTTGGCCGGGCTGAAAAGATTTTGCAGGTTTGTGGTCGCCGGATAAGTGGCGGGAAACTGTACGTGATCAATGAAGCGACCTTTTTCCGGGATGCCGCCGCTGCAGCCTGAAAGCGTCAGGAGTGTCGACACAACGCTGATGGAGACAATGCTTTTTTTCATCTGATTATCGTCCGCTGCAACTGCTGCCGAGATTGTTTGTCGAGTTGGCGGATTCATCCACTGACCCGGAAATGATCTGCACACATGATGTTTCCGCCGGGGGCGCTGCTGTCAGATTTGTCTGTACGGCGGCGGCTCTGACCAGAACGACTCCCTGATCGGTCTGTACTTTCAGCATTCCACTTTTGTTGTCTCGTCCGATGATCGGATGCCCCACGAGGGACGTTGCGGAGAGCTGACCGTGCTTTGAATAATCCGTGCCATATACGGGGACGGTCGGGTTATCATAGGTTCCCGTAACCTGTGCGGCGGCAGCCGGGGCGGCTGTGGCGCTGAATATCGTGGAAGACAGCATGATGGCAGCCGCAACCGGCTCAAACGGAAAACGCACTGATTGATCTCCTGTTTTGTTAAGAGTTCTTATGAGGAATCGCTTTTTGAAAAAGAGAACAAAGAAAAACGATTCCGGATTCGATTACGTTGCAAACGGGGGCGACGAATTTGTTTCGCTCTTCCACGGCGTCTTCATTGTTGCGCATTGCAAACCAGAGAAGAAGCAGACCGATCCAGTCTGCATCAGGCCAGCGAAGGAAATTCTCGTTAATAAAAAAGCCGATTGCAGACACGCTGCTTACGAAGAGAAGCTGACCGCCCGGGCCACGTTCTTCCTCCTCTTTTCCGGTATTGTCTTTTGCTTCTGAGCGCAGCCGGAACGGACTGGCCCAGGTCAGGATGAAAAGAAGAAAGAGCAGCGCATACATTGATGCGATGTTTTGCCAGCCGTTCCATGTTTCTCTGGTCGAGACATCAATGGTTGCCATCGCCCCGGTCAGACCTGCGAGAATGGCTGTTTTTCCTAAAAACCGGACGACAAAAAAGCGATTCCGCTCAGACTGCATGGCTGACGGGAGCTGTGCCGCGGTGTCTTCTGTTACCGGGATTTGTTTGTTGTTTCTGAATGATGTTTGCCATGGGCGGAGCGGCAGATATGCCATGAGCGCCCGCCGTTTTCTTCTCAGCCAGCGTCTGTGAACCGGAAACCGGCTGACGCACCAGAGGCTGAACAGCACCCACACTATGGCTTCGGATATTTCTGCCCGGTCCGGTGTCAGGATTTTAAGTGGAACTTCAGCAGGTTCATGGAAATATCTGGTTCCGTAAACCATGAGATTATCGAACGCCATGGCATGGACGACAGCACCTGGCATACGACCGAGCAGGGGAATAAGCTGATCATCATGCTGATCCCGCAGGTCCGTTCCGTAAAAAACGGCACGGTCCGTCAGGAGGGTGGCGAGAGCCGGAGCGCCTTCTTTTGTGCCATGGCCGCGTTCATTGAGCTGTTCCGCACCGATTGTCAGCGGATAAGGGAAGAAATATTCCTTTGTTGGTTTGGTGTAAGCAAGAGCGTAGCGGCTGGCGAGAAGAAGCGATTGCTCAAGACGAGAGCATCCGAAACCATGCTGTTCCAGGCAGGATGTTTGCCATGCTACGGGAAGAGGATGACCTTCCGGATCTTTCGACTGTCCGAGATTGCTGACGATGGATTGCTGCGGATCGACATTCAGACCCCAGTGAATGACCATGGGAGAACTGAAATTTTCCGCTTCAAAGGGGCCACAACGATTTTTCCAGCTTCCTTCGCAAAGCGCGGCATAAAGTGCGTAAGCAGGGCTGGCAGCTACCGGAGCTTTCTCCTCCGGTTCTGATCCGTGGGAGTTTTCGTTTTCTTTCTCGCCTGCTTCCTGTTCCTGCAGCAACGGATAGGTGCCGTTTTGCCGGATTCCATCGCTGTACACGCCGAATGGCGTCAGGGGTTCAGGGAGAGCTGGCTGTGAATTGCTGTCATCGCCACGTGCAAAGAGGAGCGGCACCCCCATGCGTCGTGCCCGGTCAAGCAGCGGTGCGAATTGCTGAAAGGACTCTCCGGGGCGTTCGCGTGTCATCCGGAAATCAACGAAAATAGCGGCCGGGCGGGCATCCAGGATCTGATTCAGGACAGCGATATGGCGTGCGTAGGAAAATGGAAACGACGTATCGAATTTATCCAGGGTGTTCCCATTGATTGTGACGACCGCTGCATTCCGGTGTGTTTCGCGGGCCGACATTCCATAAAACGGTGTCGTAGCCGCGTTGAACAGGACAGCAGAGGAGTGTTTCGTTGCTGTTTCGAGACCCAGTGGATCAAGAAATTTGTAGATCAGAAAAAAGACGATCATCACAGAGACGTAGATGGCGTCTCTGACGGGAGAAGGAAGTTTCCCGCCGGAGGAATGTGTTACTCGCACCGTATGGATCCGCTAATGACGTTAGCCGCAGAAAGGACGGCTCATGCAGATGTAATGACAAGAATTTAACAAAAGGCAACGTTTTGTCTTTGTTTTGATCTGGGTTGTGCCGGATATTATCCGGTTTTGAAAATGAATTCAAAAAGATTGTTGTTTCACAAGAAGACTTTTAAATATATATTTTAAGAGAATATTTTATGAACTACGCGGCTGGTAAACAGGCGCTCTTTTCTGATCTCTTCATGCCCGAAGACATACGCTGGTGACGCTGCACCGGTCTTTCCGGGTTCCGACTGTTGCGGACACTGTCCGAACCTGGAAAGTGGACCAGGAAACCTGCTTCGATTTGTTCAATAAGCGGGTTTCCGGAAGTCAGCGGTCTGTCTGAAACGCCGGTTCCATCAGGCTGCGGACAAGGTCGAGGTCGGCTGGTTTGTCGACGTCCACGGCGGCGCGGCCGTCTGGCATGAAGACGAAGCGGGCTTTGGCGCCGGTCAGCTGGGTGATGCGCGCGAGCAGGGCTTTTGTGTCCAGTCGCTTCAGCAGAAAGCGCAGGAGGATGGTCGGACCGAGGAGCCAGCCCATGCGGAGCGGATGTTTGCGTTCGCGCTCGACCCGTTGCCAGAGTGCGGCGACTCTGGCGGAGACGGGGGTGCGGAACAGGAAGAGGTTGCAGCCGGAGAAGGCGACATCCGACAGGCGGATGAAGGTGCGGGCTGTTCCGGGCACGTCGCGGGTGACGATGTCTTCTTTTGCGACACTGACGGCGACATCAGCCTGGCCGGCGCCAGCCAGGAAGGCTTCGGTCCAGGCGGGTTGCAGGAGCGGGTTATCGGCGGTTGTGACCAGGAGGGGCGTGCCGAAGCGCTGAATGGCGGCGAGGACGCTGGCGCTGGGGCCGGCGGCTGCGGCGATGGTGTCGATGCCGGGCGGAAGAATGCCGGTCAGGATTTCGGGGGTTTCGATGCAGACGACGATGCGGGCAATGCCGGGGGTGGCGCGTAGGCTGTCGATGACGTGACGGATCATCGGTTTGCCGGCGATCGGGATCAGGGCCTTGTGCGAGAGGCCGGCGGCCACGGCCATCGGGTCCGCGGCGCCGGCGCGGGAGCCGGCGAGGACGAGGGCGGTGAGGGTCGGCGTGCTCACGCGACCTGCCTGCTGTTCCGCTGCGGGTTGCGTTCGCTCTCCGGGCGGGAGGCGCCATCCGGGCGGTCTTTGGGCGCGTGGCCGGTCAGGCGCATGACCCACGGGTAACGTTTTGCCTGCTCGATCGTGTAGCCGAGATTGAAGACGGTCGGGCTGCGACCGCGGCTGCGGGCATCGACGTAATAGGTGCCGAGGGCGCGATCGACGACATAGCTGGTGATGCCGAAATTACCATCTTCATCATGGAAGTGATGCAGGACGTGGTACGCTTTCATGCGCTGAATCCAGCGGGCGCGGGGTTTGTAGTTCAGGTGCTGGATGCAGTGGAAGAACTCGTAGATGCAGGTGATGGTCACGCCGGTGCAGAATGCTGTTGCGGCGGCTCCCGGACCGCCGATGAGCCAGCCGACGGGGATGGTGATGGCGCCGATGGTGGGCAGCGTGGTGGCCGGACCACCGAACAGGACATCCAGCAGATGCGGATCCTGATGGTGATCGAAGTGGATGCGTTTCCACAGAGCGGCTGTGAAGCGGGATTTGTAGAGCAGATGTCCGTGCAGGATATAACGGTGCAGGAGATACCAGACCACGGGATAGATCAGCATCACGGCGAGGACTGCGGTGAGCGTCGGTCCCTCGCCAGCGAAGAAATGGATGGCGAGGGCGAAGCTGATGGCGATCAGGGCGAAATACAGCAGGATCGTCGGATAAGTGAGATAGGCGATCCAGAGCTGACGCAGGTTCATCTTGCCGAGATCGAAGCTGCGCCCGGACCGGATGGACGGGTTCCGTAAGGTGCCACTCATTTATCTTCGTTCCTTAAAAGCGCGGTTCCGGCGGCCAGGGTGAATATGATCAGGCCCGGGACGGTCGCGACTGGTGCTGGCAGGAGTCCTGCGTTGCCCATCGCGCGGAACATGCCCTGCACGATGATAAAGAGCAAACCGGCGCCGAGGCACCACACGGGCAGCCAGCTTCTGAGCCCTGTGCGGGGGGGGATATAGATTACAGACATGGCGAGCAACAGCATGACGATGAGGGAGAGGGGGCGCAGGAAGCGTTCAAATAATGTGGCGCGGAGGTAACCTGGCGTGAGGTTTGTTGCGGCCCGGCCATGCAGCGCCTTGAGGATCAGGTTTGAAGAAAGGGGAGAGGAGTCGAGCGACAGGCGGAGCATGTCGGTGGGTCCGAACGGGTTGATCCAGCGGGCTTCCGGGCTGGTGTCGTCGTCAGCGGTAGCGTCGAGGCTGGCGAAAGAGACGCTGATGCAGCGGATGTCATGCAGGGTCCAGCCCTGCTCGCTGTGATGAGCGTGGTCGGCGTGCAGGGTTCGCAGGAGACGGCCTGACGCATCGCGGTCGTAGAGGTCGATTTCGTAAGCATCGTGTCCGGCATGGGTGACATAGCCGATATGGGCGAGTTCGCTGGCGGTGGGCGCCGGGCTGGTGGCTGCCATACCGCAGGTGCTGGCCTGGCCGCGAGGGACATGGAACCAGAAGGCATGTCCGTCCTCCGGATGCGGGTCGCTGCGATTCCACCAGGAGGCGAGAGCCAGTTCGGTGCGGGGCGTGATCTGATCTTCGAGAACGATGCCGAAGAGGCCGATGGCCAGTGTGGCGGGGATGAGCAGACGCAGGAAACCGACGGGCGACAGGCCGGAGGCGCGGAGGATGGCGACCTCGCTGTTGACGGTCATCTGCGTGAGCATGAGCAGCATCCCGATCAGCACGCTCAGCGGAAGCGCTGTCTGCATCATGGCGGGCAGATGGAGCGCCATGTAGGTCAGCACGCCGGCCAGACCGAGATGGCGCCGCAGGATGGGCGTCATCTGTTCGAGCAGAGCGAGGATTTCCATGAGCGCGATGAGAATTCCGCAGCACATGGCGGCGCGGGATATCAGCGAGACCGAGAGGTAACGCAGCAGGACGTGTCTCGGGCCGCGGGCAATGGACTGGCTGGTCATGCCGTGGCGTCCGGTGCGCTGACAGATGGTGTCGTGGTTGCGGGGATGACGCGGCGGATGGGCAGGATGCTGGCACGGTAAAGCAGGAGCAGAGTGCAGCCGGCGCAGAACAGGATGGTCGGGGGCCAGATGACGGTCAGGGCGGAGGCGCGACCATTGGCCACCAGGCTTTCCCCGAGCTGGAGGAGGTGATCGTAGGTCAGCAGGATGGTGACGGCGACGGCGAGGCCGGCGCTGCCGCGTTTGCGTTTGCCGATCACGGCGAGAGCGACGGCCAGGACGGGAATGAAGGGGATGGACAGGCTTCGTGCGAGACGGAAGTTCAGCTCCGCGCGCATGGAGGGGACCGGGATGGGGATGTCGGCGACCTGTGTTTTCGGAATGGGTTTGTCGTCTGCGGCGTGTGGCTGCCCCGATGACGGGGCCGGCGCGGAGGACGTTGCGACCGGGAGTGGCGCGGGGAGCTGAGCGGCCTGGTCGGCGTTACTGTGCCGCCGGTGTTTTCTGGCGTGGATCTGTCTGGCCAGTTCGGAAGAGGTCAGTTCGCGTTCGTCATCGCCGCGTTCGCGAAAGGACGTGGCACGGGAGTGACTGATCAGTCGGGTGGCATGATCGAAGGTGGTGACTGTCGGGTCCATATCCGGTCTGACGGTCAGTATTGCGCCGTCGGTCAGTTCGATCTGGACCTCGCCTCTGGCCGTATCGGAACGAATGGTGCCGGATCGGGCGGTGATGTCGCGTTCCCGATCTTCGCTGAAATCGCGGATGAACACGCTGGTCAGATGCGAGCCGGCCTGATCGACGTGGTCGGCGGTCAGCATGAGGGCTGGCGAGGGGGAGGCGAGCATTCCGGATTGCAGTACGGGCGACCAGCCGGCGTGGCTGGCGAGATAGAACCCCTGCCGGAACTGATAGCGGGCATGGGGCTGGATATAGCCGTAAAGCAGCAGCGAGAGCAGACCGATGACGGCGCCGGCAATGGCGAAGGGGCGACAGAGACGGGCGAGCGAGACGCCGCTGCTCATCAGGGCGTCGATCTCGTCGTTTTCGCTCATGCGCCGGATGACGGCGAAGACGGCGACGCAGAGTGCGGCGGGCAGGGCCAGGCCCATGTAGTGCGGCATCAGATCGGCCAGAAGCCGGATCAGGGTGAAGAACGGGCTGGCTTCGGAAGCGAGAACATTCAGCAGTACCAGCAGGCGTTCGAGCAGCAGCGCGAGGAGGACGACTGATACCGCGATGGTGAAAGGCGGAATTGTCTGGCTGAGCAGATAAACGTCGAGTGTTCCGGGGCGGGCCCAGGAGGGCAGACGTGCGAGGGGCGGTCTGTATCGCTGTTTATCGCCCGTTTCCTGGCCGACGCTCACGCGAGGGGCGCTCCGTGCGCGGTTCTGGCCGGGGTCACATCCGGTGCGGTGCGGGCGGGGCGCGTGTAGTTGCGGGTCATATAGTCATGGAGGGTGCCCTGAGTGTCGAGACGACGGGCACGGATGGCGATGGTCCAGTTCTCCGGCGTGCTGCGTTCGATGGCGATGTGGTTCCAGCCGGCGGCGGTCCCGGATCGTCCGGGGCGGTGTGAAGCGGAGGTGACGCCGATAACCGGGATGTCGGACTCCGGCAGAGTTGAGAAGGTGCCTCTGTGAGAGTGACCGTGCAGGATCAGTTCCGCGCCGGCGTTGCGGACGACCTGGGTGAAGCGATCGATATCACGGAGGGCTTTGCGCCAGACCACGAGGTCGTGTCGTGGCGGGTGATGGATCATCACCACGCGGCAGAGGCCTTCGGCGCCGGTGCGGGTCAGGATATCGGCGAGTTTTTCGGCCTGGGTCTCCCCCATCATCCCGGAAGCGAAGAAGGGCGCGGTTGGCACGGCGGAACTGAGGCCGATGAGCGCGACGTCATGGATACGGGTCACGAGAGGCTCGTCGGGAGCGGTCATTCCGCCATACGGAGCCCAGAGGCCGGGGCCATCAGCCCAGGGGATCGGCGTGAGAGCGTCGTGGTTGCCCGGGATGACGGCGACGGGAAGGCTGAGCTGACTGAGCCAGAGTCTGGCGGCACGGAATTCGCGTGGTGTGCCGAGATTGGTCAGGTCGCCGGTGATGGCGAGGGCGTCGGGCCTGCTGGCCTCAATGTCGCGCAGGACAGCGGTGAGGGCGCTGAGCGTGTGAATGTGCCGGCGGCGGAGATGCCAGGACAGCAGACTGAGTGCTCGCTTGCTGGCGAGGCTTCGGAGCGCCGGTGCGGCCGGAGTGGGGATATGGAGGTCGGAAAGATGGGCCAGAACGGCGGACAAGACTGTGTTCCTGACCTGCGGTGGGGAAATATGGTACCGACTGGCCCCCTGCCGGGAAGACCGGTGTGATTTTGCTGTGCATCGATCCCTCAAATGACGGGGCTGATCAAGTGTTTCGACTTCACTTCTGTTTTCAGAGTTTGGCAGACAGGGCTGCTTTCGCAGTCTGGCTCCGGAATAACCTGTCGGTTTTCGGAGGTATGCGGTCTTTGGAGCGAAGCCCCGAGGCTGTGCGGGCAATGCTGACGTGTGATTTTCGGGGGAGTTCAGAGGTGTTTCCGCGCTGGAATGTGACAATGCGTGCTGGTGTGTCTATATGACGCGCGCCAGTTAAGGCGAGTCGTCCGGGCGTTGAGGCGCGGCGATCCTGTTCAGGCCGTGTGGAACGGCCGCCCCGAAACCGCGGATTGTCGAGTGCCTGCACGCCTTGCTCTGATTCATAATCCGCGCAGTCGCCGCAATCTGCGCGATGCGGATGCTTTTGCAGCGCAGGCGGGAAAGCAGTTTGGGCCGCTTTTTATTTCTCCCGACAATCGCGACGAACTGGCGCATGAGATCAGGCAGCTCGCGGCGCTGGATGTACGTTTTATTGTTGTGAACGGTGGCGACGGCACGGTGAGTGATGTGCTGAGTGCCATTCTGGCCTGCTATCCTGCTGACCGCATGCCCGCTCTTGCCATCCTGCCTTCGGGGAATACCAACCTCATTGCTAATGATGTGGGATGTCGTTTCCGTGGCGTGCAGGCGCTGAAGCGATTGCAGGATCGGGCCGTGGCCGGAACCCTGCTGGAGGGGGCGAACTGGCGGCAGCCGGTTGTCGTGTCCTGGACGGATGCCGGACGGACGCCGGTCGCGGGAATGTTCTGCGGACTGGCCGTGTTCACGCGTGGCATTGAGCTTGCGCATAATCCGGCGATTCTTGAGCGATATTCCCACGATACTGCGGTTTTTGCGACGGTTCTTTCGGTGATCTGGCGGCTTTTACATCGGAAGACACGGCGTGAATGGCTTGATGGCACGCCTATGACACTTTCCATTGATGGCGGGACGCCGGATGCGCGTCCGCGTTTTCTGTTCCTCTGCACGGGGCTGCATCGTCTGTCACGCGGGGTATGGCCGTTCTGGCAGGATCATGAGCCCCGGGGCGGGCTGTCCTATCTTGATATTCTGGGCCGGCCGCCTGCGCTGGCGCGGAATCTGTTTTGTGTGCTGCGTGGGCGGATTCCCGAGCGTCTGCGGCGGTCTTCGGCTTACCGGAGCGGCATGACCGGAGAGATTGCCATTAAGACGCGGGACCGTCTGGTTCTGGACGGAGAGGAACTCGACACGGGACCGGACGGGCATATCCGGCTGACGCAGGGACCGCGCATCGCCTTTATCCGGGCGTGAGGCGTGGAGAAGGAAGACAGACGCAATGACCATACCGGATCGGGAAGATGGTGCGCTGCGGGCGGCGGGGATTGTGGCGCGGACGATCGTCGGGGAACTGACGGCGCCTGTTCCTGCCGCTGTTACGTCTTTTGTTGAGGGGATCGTCGGGCAGGCGCGGCCGCTGGGTGTTCTGTTTTATGGATCGGTGGTCCGGGCTGTGGCGAACGGGGCCGTGGCGGCTGATCCGTCGCTGCTCTCCGAGGGTATTCTCGATTTCTATGTGATTGTGGAGCGGCAGGCGGACTGGCCACGCGGCTGGCTGGCGCGGGCGGCGAATGCGGTTCTGCCGCCGAATGTCGAATATCATGAGCGGGTGGTCGACGGGCAGGTGTTGCGGGCCAAGGTTGCGATCCTGAGTCTGCGGCAGTTTCGGCGCATGACGAGGCCTGGCAGTCGGGATATTTCGGTCTGGTCACGGTTCTCCCAGCCGGTGCGGCTGGTCTGGGTTCGTGATTCCGAAGTGGCGGATGCGATTCTGCGCTGTGTGGTTCGCGCGGTGGGGACGGCGGCGTTGTGGGCGGCGAAGCTGGGGCCTGAGCGCGGCGTGCCCGAGGCGTACTGGGAGGCGCTGTATCGGCGAACTTATGGTGCGGAACTTCGGGTTGAATCGGGGGATCGTTCCCGGCGGCTGGTCGAGGGGGAGGGCTCGCGTTTCGAGCGGCTGCTGGCGGCATCATGGGTGGCGGGCGGACTTCGTGACGCGGCCCGTGATGGCGGGGATCTGGTGTCGGGTCTGTCCGCGACCGGGCGGCAGATGGCGGTGCATCGCTGGAAAGCACAGACCCGGTTCGGGCGTCCGCTGAATGTGGCGCGGCTGATCAAGGGGGCGTTCACCTTTGCGGGCGGAGCGCGCTATCTGGCCTGGAAGATCGAGCGGCATAGTGGCATTCCTGTGCCGTTGACGCCTTTTGCCGAGCGGCATCCGCTGCTGTGTGCTCCGGCTGTGTTGTGGCGGCTTATGCGGGCCGGGGTATTTTCGCGCTGATCGTCTGTAAAATGGTGGATGATACACCCGGGTACTTATCTGGACCGCGCGTGATTTCATTGTAAGATTGTAATTATTGCCGGTTCTGACGGGGCTGGCTGTTCTGGACCGGAGATTTGTCGCATGGCGCAATCAGCGCTCGTTCTTGGTGGTGGCATGGTGGGTGTCTGCACGGCATGGCATCTTCGCGAGCGAGGGTATGATGTTACCCTTGTTGAGCGTGGTGTGCCGGGGCGTGAGACGTCTTATGGCAATGCGGGGCTGATTCAGCGTGAGGCGGTCGAGCCGTATGCGTTTCCGCATGATGTGCTGAAGCTGGCGCAGGTGGCGTTGCAGCGCGGCAATGATGTGTCTTACCGGATGCGCGATCTGCTGGCGGTTGCGCCGCAGCTTGCGCGGTACTGGTGGAACTCCTTTCCGTCGCGGTATCGGGGTGTGGTGACGGGCTATGAGGCGCTGATTCGTCAGTGCCTGGTGGAACATGACCGGATGATTTCCGCATCCGGGGCGGACAATCTGATTTCCCGGCATGGGTGGAAGCAGATTTTCCGCACGGAGAAAGGGTTTGAGGCCGGTGCCGCGAAGGCGCGTTTGCTGACGCGCGAATTTGGGGTGGAAAGCCGGGTTCTGGATTCTGCGGGACTTGCGCGGGAAGAGCCTGCGCTGAAGCGGACGATGACGGGGGCGGTGCACTGGAGCACACCTTATAGCGTCAGCGATCCGGGCGGGCTGGTTGATCGGTACGCGGCGGCGTTTACGGCTGCGGGTGGCCGGATTGTGAAGGGCGATGCGCGGTCGTTGCGGATGGACGGATCGGGCTGGTGCGTGGATGCGCGGGACGGCACGGTTTCGGCTGAGCAGGCGGTGATTGCGCTGGGGCCGTGGTCGGATGTGGTGACCCGGATGCTGGGTTATCGGCTGCCGCTGTTTGTGAAGCGTGGGTATCACCGGCATTTCGGCTGGAAGGGTTCACTGAACACGCCGATGATCGACACGGAGGCCGGTGTGGCGATGCTGCCGATGGCGCTCGGGTTGCGGGTGACGACCGGGGCTGAGTTTGCTTTGCGGGATGCACCGCCGTCGATGAAGCAGATCGATGGCAGTGAACTTCTGGCGCGTGAGATGCTGGATCTTGGGGCTCCTGTGGAGGCGACGCCGTGGCTGGGGAGCCGTCCATGCACGGTGGATATGCTGCCGGTGGTCGGGCAGGCACCGTCACATCGTGGATTGTGGTTCCATTTCGGGCATGCTCATCAGGGTTTCACGCTTGGACCGGCGACGGGGCGGCTATGTGCTGAGCTGATGAATGGCGAGGCGCCGTATATTGATCCTTCGCCTTATCGGCCGTCGCGGTTCGGGCGGGCGGCTCAGGCTTAAAAGTCGTTCAGGCTTTGTCATGAAACCCACCAAAGGTCGCAGACCTTTGGAAACCATTTTATTATTAATCAATCGGGGTGCAGGGGCCTGCGGTCCCTGCCGGGTCCGGGCAGAGCCCGGGCTTCTTCCAGCTCTTTGAAAATTCAGGCTTCAACACGTCGCGCGAACAGAGCCTTTCCTTAGGCTCTGCGATCTTCGCCGGGTTTCAGGACCAGGTCCTGAGGCTCATGCTTCGGCCTTCAGGCTGGTCATGGCTTCCTGAAAGATCTCAATCGCGCAGTCGATCTGTTCCGGGGTGTGCGTGGCCATGACGGAGCAGCGCAGCAGCGGGTGATGGTCCGGTGTGGCCGGCGGCAGGCTCAGATTGACATAGAGGCCGAGCGTCAGGAGCTGATTCCACAGCGCGACGGCTTCGGGGATGGTATCCAGAACGACGGCGACGACCGGGCTGACGGTTTTTCCGGTTGTGAGGCCAAGTTTATTCAGGCCGCCGTGGAATTGTGCGGCGTTTTCCATAAGGCGGGTGCGCAGTTCCGGCTGAGCCTGCATGTCTTCCAGCGCCGCCATGGTTGCCGCGATGACTTCCGGCGGCAGGGAGGCTGTGAACATGTAGGGCCGGCAATGCAGGCGGACGAGATCCAGTTCCGGATGGTTGGAGACGCAGTAGCCACCGACGGTGCCGAGGCTTTTGGAGAAGGTGCCAACGATGAAATCGACATCCTTTTCGACGCCGGCGGCTTCGGCGACGCCTCGGCCGGTCGGACCCAGAACGCCGAAGGAATGAGCCTCATCGACGAGCAGGGTGGCGCCGGTCTCGCGTTTGACGGCTGCCATTTCCGCCATTGGCACGACGTTGCCGGTCATGGAATAGATGCCTTCGATGACGACAAGCTTTGCGCCCGGTGTGCCGTCGAGCCGTCGGAGACGCTTATGCAGGTCTTCCGGATCATTGTGGCGAAAACGAATGACCTGGGCGTGACCGAGACGGCTGGCGTCGTAGATGCTGGCGTGGCTGTCGGCGTCGAGCAGGAGATAATCGTCTTTTCCGGCCAGGGTCGAGATCATTCCCAGATTGGCCTGATACCCGGTGGAGAACACCATGCAGTGAGTCTGGCCAAAGAAGTCGGCGATGCGGCGTTCGAGCTGCTGATGGAGACTCTGGGTGCCGTTGGCGATGCGGGAGCCGGTGGTGCCGACGCCACGGGAGCGCACGGTCTCGCAGGCGGCTTCGATGGCGTGAGGAGACTGGCTCAGGCCGAGATAGTTATTGGTGCCGAACAGCAGTGTTTCGCGGCCTTCGATGAGTCCGACTGTCGAGGACAGCGGGCGCTCGATGACGACGTCGAAGGGGTTTCGGCCGCCGAGAGCTTTAAGCTCTTCCAGGCGGTGTTCGATACCGCGAAACTTGTCGAAGATGGTCATGCCGGATCAGGCGCCCTTTTTCAGAGAGACGATGCATGTGGCGAGATCGTCGATGGTGCGGATCTCGGCCAGCCGGTCGAGGGGGACGGAAACGTCCAGTTCGTCTTCAATTTCCATGACGAAATTCATCACGGCGAGGGAGTCGAACGCGAGGTCTTCCACGATCTTGCTTGAGCCGGTGATGTTGCGTGGCACCTTAGGGTTGGCAAGGAGCTTGTTAATAATCAGGACCGAGACATCCGGAACCGTTTCACTCATCGGGACACCTTACATTGGATTGGCGGGACGTCCTGTCACCGGCGCGAGACCGCTGAACGGGCGCGGTTATGACGGAAAAGACAGGCGGTCGCCAGCGAAATGTCATGATGGAGGGCTGCGCGCCTGTTCCCTCCGCTGGCTGAATGAGCCTGTGCGGGGGGAGGATCAGGCGGCGGAAGCCGTTTCTGCGGGTGCGTTGAAGGCGCCGGAGAGCAGCATTGTTTTCGCTTTGGCGCGGGTCAGTTTGCCCGAGGAGGTTTGGGGCAGGGAATGCGGAGGGACCAGCACGACCCTGACGTCCACACCATGAAGGCGACGGAACAGCCCGGTCACCTGCTCGCTCAGCGCGGCGCGGGCTTCCGGGGTGGTTGCGCGGCACTGCACGAGGGCCACGACTTTCTCGTGGTCATCCTCTTCGATGGAGAACACGGCGACATCGCGGCTGCGAAGGGTGTCGATCTCCGTTTCGGCGCACCATTCGAGATCCTGCGGCCAGATGTTGCGGCCATTGATGATGATGAGATCCTTGGCGCGACCGGTCACGACGATCTGGCCGTCGACCATGTAGCCAAGATCTCCGGTATCCAGCCAGCCGGTGCTGCTGAGGGCTTCGGCGCTCTCGGTCGGCAGGCGGAAATAACCACTCATCAGGCTTGGCCCGCGTACATAGATGGTTCCGACCCGGCGATCGTCGAGGACTTTACCTTTCGCGCTGCGAACCTGGATGTCATGGCCAGGCAACACGCGACCGCACAGGACGAAGGTACGCAACGAATGGGACGGGTCGTTGCTCGGGAGGGCGACACCTTCTGTTTCGAGATGACGAAGGTCGACCGTGTCGGTGCGGATGCCCTGCCCGAGAGGAGAGAAGCTGATGGCAAGCGTTGCTTCGGCCATGCCATAGCTGGCGACGAAGGCACGGGCATCGAAGCCCACTGAAGCGAAGCGCTCGCCGAATTCCTCAAGGATATGGGGACGGATCATGTCGCCGCCGATGCCGGCCACGCGCCAGCATGACAGGTCGATATCGGCCGATCCGGAACGGCGGGCGCAGAGTTCATAACCGAAGGACGGGCTGTAGGAGATCGTACCGCGATTGCGGGAAATCAGGTCCAGCCAGACATGCGGGCGACGGGCAAACTCCCGCGTTGGCAGCAGATCGACCGTGAGCTGGCAGGTCATCGGCGTCAGGAAGAAGCCGACGAGTCCCATGTCATGGTAGAGCGGCAGCCAGGAGACGCAGCGATCGCCGGTTTCGCGGACCTGCAGGCCGTCATGCGCGATGGAATGGGCGTTGGCCATGCCGGAGCGCTGCGTGACACAGATCCCTTTCGGGAAGCGCGTGCTGCCCGAGGAGAACTGGAGATAGGACAGCGCGTCCGGTTTGATTTTCGGCAGCGGGCGGGCTGGCGCCGGATATTCCATAAGCTGCGCCGGAGAGCCACCGAATTTCAGATTGAATCCGGCCGTGATGTCATCGGTCCAGCCAGCGATCAGGTCGGGTATGATGACGGCCGAAGCGTCGGAGGTTTCGATCATGCCACGGATGGTGGCGAGATAGGCCTCGCGTCCACCGAATGCGACGGGGAGCGGCATGGGAGTGGCCACGAGCCCCGCGTACTGGCAGCCGAAGAAGATGCGGGCGAAATCACCGTCACTCTCGGCGATCAGGCCGACGCGGTCGCCAGGTTTCAGGCCGAGGGCCAGCAGACGGAGCGCCATTTCCCGGGCCTGCTCACGGAGGGTGGCATAGGGCAGAGCTTCGAGCAGGATGCCGCGACCGGAATAGATATTGAAGCCGGCGGTTCCCTGAGCGGCGTAATCCAGTGCGTCCGTGAATGTGGCAAAATCACCGTAACGCCGCTTCTGACCAGACGGACTGGGAACAGGAGACGGTGTTGTGTCCTGAAAACCGGTTGGCACGGACGCGTTTTGAATACGGGATATGACAGTCATTCAGCTGGCCATTCTCAGGTAATCGACAATTGCATCGGCTCCGACAGGAGCGGTCGGTGTGTTGCCGTTTAAGTCGAAGGTGTCGCGTATATAGTCTTTTTGAGGATTTAGAAAACCGTCATGGGTTTCAAATGCCCGGGCGATGACGTCTTCGATCCCGTCTGTACTCTCTTCCACCTGTCCGAGAGTCCAGAAGCGGTAGCTTGGATCGTTCTGCCACGCGACATCGTGAGCGTTGAGAAACACGCAGGGGCGTGGCTTTACGAGGAACTCGGCGACCTGTGAACTGACATCTCCGAGATAGAGGTCGGCACCCATTGTGTAGGTCATGTCGAGACTGCGCGTGCTGCCGGTATCGATGAGCATGTGTTCATGATGACCGTAGGCCCGCTGGAGCTGTTCAATTTCTTTGCGACGGGTGTCGAACAGGCGGTAATGCGGTGCGAAGACCAGATTATAGCGGTCCTGTTTCGAGAAGTGGTTAAGAACCTCAAGTCCGAAGCGTGGCCATGAGGACAGGCTGCGGCTGAAATGGGGGTTGTAAAGAACAGTGGGGCGGTCGTTCTGAAACAGCTTTGGCCGCGTGGGCTGGAGTCTCTGCACCATGTCGAATTTGGCGTAGACGCCTGTTTTATAGTGTCCCGGGCGGATCGAGCCGTCGGCCAGAAGGCGCTGTTCGAGCTTGCGACCGGCCATCAGGACGTAATCAAACAGGCGGACGTCGCGGGCGAAGCCGATGGCGCGGTCTCCCGCGCCGTGGCGGGTCCAGACCAGGCGCGGGGTGGTGACGCCGAATTTACGCAGATACAGCGATGTCCGTTCGGGAACGACGATACTCTGAAATGTAGAGAAATAATTCTTGTTATAAAAAAGGCTCGCGACTTTGGAAATAACTGTGTGTCCGTGGCGTTCGACTTGCCGGCGAATGATTTTTGGCAGGTTGAGCAGGTCAAAGCTTACCCGTGACTCGGGATAGAACGATGCAAGGTACCTCGCGTAGTTGAGGTGTTCCTCGGTCGCACAGGCGATATGCACCTCCACGTCAGAGTGACGCCGGGCGGCTTCCATTGCGATTGGCAGGGAATGGAGCGTCTGGTGGGGTTGGGCGATATAAGGAAAAAGGATACGCATCAGAGAATTACGCATTATTCCATAGTTCGGCTGTCCGGCGGGGAAGACACTGTGTCTTTCATCCGCAGGACGAAACCCAGTTGCATCAGAACAAGAAATACAGTTGCGGCAAGTATAGCCGGCCCTGCTCCATCAAGTCCGTACCAGTCGAGCGTGATGACGAGAAGAGGCAGATAAAGCAATGCATCCACGCTTCTGGCGACGATCACGGCCCTGATCCGGCGCATGGTGAACAGCAACGGCTCAAGAGGCAAACCCCATATGGCAATGACTTCGGCTGCAAGCAACCACAGGGTCACGGGCAGGGCTTCGGTTCCGTGAGGTCCGATGACCAGTCTGAGGGCCGGTCCTCCGAGGAACCAGGCCAGGGCCAGTAATGTGCTCCCCAGAGCCCCGGCAGCCAGGGCTGCGCGGAGGGCGAGAGCGTAGAGGCTGCCTGTGTTCCGCTCGGTCCGGAGCCGCGCCATTTCCGGATAAAGCGTCGATTGTACAAGGATCGCGGGCTTGGCGATGCCTGCGGCGAGCTGGCTTCCGATACGATAATAGCTGGCACTGACGGGGCCGAGCATTCCACCGATAATGAGCGTTCCGATGTGGCTGAATGCGAGGGTTAATGTCGTATTAATGTTCGTTGTGATGGCGAACTGCCAGATGCCGGGGAAGCTTTTTCCGAGGCGGCCATGAAACAGGTCGTTACGCAAAGTGATGTCGCTTGTGAAGATTCCGGACAGAAGTTGCGCTTTCGCGAGTTGTTGCAGGGCAAACAGGTTGAGAATCGCGGCGGCCATCACGTCGGCGGTGATCCATATGAGCGTCATGGCGATCAGGCTGCCATGTGTGACCCATAAGATGAGTGTCCCCGCGAGGCGCACAACCGTGGCGACGATGCTTTGCGCCGAGATGAGTTTGTACTGGTCGAGGAGGCGGAGGATCCCGGTTGGTGTGGCTGACGCCATGAACGGGATCGACAAACAGTAAAGAGGGCCGAGTGTGGAAAGAGACGCGGGCCACCCGAGCCATGCGCGTCCGAGGCTCGTGATGGCGATGCCAAGGACCATACCCGTGATGCCGCTGATGGCGTCCAGGACGAAACTGAACCGGATGATTCTGTGGAAGCCGGATGTATCTTTCGCCGCGAGGGCGCCGCTGCCGAAATTCAGAACGGTCTGCCATGACTGGAATGTCACCACGTCAGCGAGTGTGCGGGCGAAGGCATAGAGAAGAACGACGAGCCCGAAATCGTATGCGCCGAGAAGGCGGACGGCGAGCGATGTGTGAAGCAGCGCCATCGGGGCGTTAAGGGCGCGCCCGGCCATAAGGGTACTGACGTTCCTTACGATCCGTCTCTGTGGGGAGATGGGGCGTCCGGTCGATTCCTCGATGGCGGGGATCTGGTTTTCGGGGCTGTTGTCGCGGTTTTCGGGCATAGCGCGGGGTATGTTCGATTCCGGCGCGTGGGGCAACGGGCAGGTCAGTGGTCTTTTTATATCGTGATTCTGGCGGTCTTCTGCGGTTCGGATGTGTGGGGTGGAACTTTTATGAAGTTTTTGTCGATAGTGGTGTTGACGGTAGGTGATGAGGGGCCTTATACCCCGCTTCACCGCAGCGGCGGGGCCTTGAAACGCTCTTCTGGTTCGGGTAAAGTCTTCAGCCCTTTGGGGTTTAAGGT